>JAKAKJ010000013.1 GCA_021824575.1 Chloroflexota bacterium | reverse complement strand
GCGGCAGGTCAAAGTCTTGATCTACAACAGCCAGACTGTCACGCCGGTCACGACCAATCTTCAAAATGAAGCCAAACAAATGAACATTCCAATCGTCGCAGTTTCGGAAACCATGCCGTCCGGCAACACCTATCAACAGTGGATGCTCGATCAACTCCAAGAACTTCAAACGGCTTTAGGTGGTTAATGATTATGCAGGATTCGATCATTCTCGAAAATGTCGGCGTTCGCTTCGGCGAGCTGTCCATCCTGAACGACGTAAACCTGTCCATCCACGCGGGCGAGTTCATTGTTGTGTTGGGACCGAATGGCGCGGGCAAAACCACGCTGCTAAAACTTTTATTGGGATTGATTCATCCAAGCGCGGGAAAGATTCAAATCCTGGGACGAACGCCTCGACGCGGGAATCAAGCGATTGGATATGTGCCGCAGCATCGCGTCATTGAACCGGAGACGCCGCTTCGCGCGCGGGATTTGGTCGGCTTCGGCTTGGACGGTCACCGCTGGGGGATAGGTTTACCGAGCCGCGCGCGAACCGAAATGATTGACCGCGCGCTGGAGGAAGTGGACGCATTATCTCTGGCAGAATCTCCGGTCGGGTTATTATCCGGCGGCGAACAGCAACGTTTGATGATCGCCCAAGCTTTGTTGACCGATCCGAAAATTTTATTATTGGATGAACCTTTAGCGAATCTTGATTTGGCTCATCAGCAGGAAGTGGTCGGCTTGATCTCAAGAATTTGCAGGACGCGCGGCGTGACCACTTTGCTGGTATCGCACGACATCAATCCATTATTGCAGGCAACCGACCGCGTTCTTTTTCTGGCTCGCGGCCATGCTGCCATTGGCGCGCCGTCGGAAGTGATCAACAATGAAACATTGAGTCGTTTATATGGCTTGCCTGTCGAAGTTGCGCGTGTAGCCGATCGCTTCTTCGTCCTCGGTGCGGAATTGTGAACGCTGCATAGACCTATGTTCAATATTTTCCAATATGGTTTTATTCAAAATGCTTTTATCGCGGGTTCGATTGTCGCGGTCGTCGCGGCTTTGCTTGGATATTTCCTGATCGTGCGCGGCCTGACGTTTGCCGGGCATGCCTTATCCAACGTCGGCTTTGCGGGCGCAGCCGGAGCAGTTCTCGCCGGTATCCAGCCGGTGTATGGACTGGTTATCTTTACGGTCGCGGGAAGTGTGATTATTTCCATTCTTGGAAAACGAATTCGCGAACGCGATGTGGCCGTCGGCGTGGTCATGACATTTGCTCTTGGCCTGGGTATTTTATTTCTGTCGCTTTATCATGGATTTGCCGAGAGTGCTTACAGTATTTTGTTTGGCTCGATCCTCGGAATTAGCCAGAGCGATGTAATTGTGACTGCTCTCTTCAGTTTGATTATCATTTTGGGGTTTGGATATTTGGCGCGGCCGTTGATGTTCAGTTCGTTTGATCCAGAAGCTGCCGAGGCGCGCGGCGTGCCTGTGCGTACATTGGATATTATCTTTCTGATTCTTGTGGCTCTGGCGATTTCGGTTTCGATGCAAATCGTCGGAGTCTTGATTGTCTTTGCCTTGCTGGTTGGCCCAGCGGCCACCGCCAATCGTTTGACTCCACGTCCCGCGCGGGCGATGGGATTGGCAATTGTCCTTGGCTTGATTTACATTTGGCTTGGAATCATACTTGCTGCCAATACTGTTTTCCCGGTCAGTTTCTTTGTGGCCGCGCTTTCTTTTGTTGTCTATTTGCCCGTGCGCTTGCTTTCTTCGCACTGGTGGGGACGCGGCTTTCGAGGTGAGAATGTCCATGCTTGACTTGCTCCGTCAGGGATTTGTGCAGAATGCATTCCTGGCTGGGACGATCATCGCGGTCATCTCTGGCATTGTTGGATATTTCGTCATTTTGCGTGGTCAGGCCTTTGCGACTGAAACGTTGTCGCACGTTGGGTTTGCCGGTGCGGCGGGCGCAGCCTTGATCGGAATCAATTCTTTGATCGGTATGATCTTTCTCACGGTTCTTACGGCGATTGGCATGGGAACTCTCGGCCAGCGCGTAAAGGGACGCGATATCGAAGTTGGCATGGTGCTTTCGTTCATGCTCGGTCTCGGCGTTTTGTTTCTGAGCCTTTACACGCAAAACGCGACGAGGGCCGTCAATCTTCTTTTCGGTTCGATTCTGAGCGTCACGCGCGAAGACGTGATGTTGACTCTCGGTTCAAGCGTTGTTGTCTTGATTGTGTTGATTATCCTATTTCGCCCTTTGCTCTTTGCCTCCCTCGACCCTGTTGCGGCGGAGGCGCGCGGCGTGCCTGTGCAAACTCTTTCGATTTTGTTCCTGTTTGTATTGGCGTTGACCGTTTCGCAGGCGGTCGAAGTGGTCGGTGCGTTGCTGGTCTTTGCGCTGCTGATAGTCCCGGCTGCGTCGGCAGAACGTTTTGCGATAAAGCCATTTTCTGTTTTGATCCTGTCGGTCGTTATCAGCTTGTTTTCCACCTGGTCGGGCCTATTGCTTTCGCTTGTTGGACATCAACCCGCCAGTTTTTATATTGTGGCATTCACCTCGTTGTTTTATATTATTTCACGCCTTGCCCCGCGTTTCCGTATTCCGGGCAGGTACCGGGAATTACCGCATCCCAGCCGGGAAGTGTGATGCTGATGAGCAGACAAGCGGATAATATGGAATGCCGAGGAGATCTTTTGGAGGAATTCAATTATGAATTCTAAATCTGACCTGATGGGCGAAAAGATTCGAGCGGCCTTCGAAGCGAACGGCCAGCGCCAAACGGCCGCGAAAAGTCAAATAGCGGAGCGGCTCGCGAAGATGGGCGCCAGCCATGCCGATTTCACTGTGGAAAAACTGTGGCGCGAACTTCGCCGCTCCAACCCGCATTTGGGACGCGCAACCGTATTTCGCGCGGTCGAGATGTTGGTCAGTCAGGGATTGTTGAATCGAATTGATTTTCCTGACGGTAGCCACAGTTACCGCGCCTGCGGTGACCACCACCATCATCATATCACCTGCGTGCAATGTCACTGCGTGGTGGATATTGATATTTGCCCACCGCTTGAATTTGATTCCATTGCGCGCCAGACGGATTTCGTCATCGAGGGGCATTCGCTGACCCTCTTTGGCGTTTGTGCAGACTGTCGGAAACAGAAATAGTCTGCTTTTGTAGAAAAAATTATGACCGCGACACGTTTTGACGTCGCGGCCATTTTGTTTTTACTTGCGTTTGAAATTGTTTACCAATTCTGACGAGTAGCGGGTGAGTGGCTGGTTATATTGCGGCCATTGTCTTCAACTGGCTCGAACGCAGACTGGATGGCGATTCTTCCGGGACCTGTGACGCGCAACCAAAGATAACGTAATGAGAACGCCGCCAGACCGCCCAACAACAAACCAGCAATTTGCTGGGCGCCGCCAAAGCCGACACCGGGGTGCTCGAAATGAAGCTGCATTGTTACGGTCGGATCTTTGAAGATCAGTGCAGTCGGCTTGATCAGGACGGACTGTCCCGGAGCGAGGTCTCGGATGAAGACATTGCCTGAAGCGTGGAGCAATAGAAGCCCGGGCATTTTGCCTGCCGTGAAACGGTCCAGCATTTGTCCAATGGGATAATGGGTTTCGGTTTCGTCCCCATTTTGGGTTTGAAACCAGATGTTTGTATTGGTCCAACTGTAATCAACCTGGCTGGTCGCCACCAGCATAAAATGTTCGCGGACATCCACAGCCTGCCCCGGCTGCAAAGGAATCGGCAACAACTCGCCAGGGTTATCGCGCGAGAACGCGATGTGACCGGGACCTTTGGCTTGAGTCATGAAGACTGGCATGCCTGCCAGCGCGCGTTTCCATGCGCCTTTCATGGACATCATGGTGACATTGACCGCGTTTTCCTTCCACAGCAAAACGTGGTGGGCAAAGTAAACGCCATCTTCAGGAGAAAGATTGAAGTCCGCGACCGGAACGTACAAACCCTCGATCTGGCACGACGATTTGCCGATCTGCAATTTGGTCATGTCTTTGCGGCCGGGAACTTCAGTCCAGCCGGTCGGCGTGACGATATCTTTGATGTTGATGACCGCGCCGCAGGCCGGGCAACTTAACGTAGTGCCGTCTGAAACTGTGCCGCACCAATTGCAGGTGTAGCTTCGTCCCGCGACGGGAGCAGAAGGTGTTGCGCTCATGGCCGTCTATTCCGTTGTGTGATGAACGTACATGGACTGAATGCCGACGCGGCCAGGCCCGATCATTTGTGCCAGGCTCATCGCTGTCCCGCCGAAGATGCCGGTCGTCAATTGCTGCATTTGGACATTCATCTGTACCGACGAATCCTTATAAAGATAAGCGCCAGGTTCAATCAAAATCGATTCTCCGGGTTTCAGGGTGCGTTCGAAAACGTTGCCGTATCCATGTAACAAGAGCAGACCAGATTGATTGGTCGTGACAAAGCGATCCATGTACATGCCTTGTCCGCCAAACAGAATATTTCGCAATCCTTTGATGCGTTCGAAGCTGTAGGCGATGTTGTAAGAAGCCAGAAGAAAAGCATGTTCGCGCACATCAATTTCCATTCCGGGATGAAGCGGAAGTGCAACCAGCTCGCCAGTTGCATCGCGCGAAAACGCGACGCGTCCCGGGCCTTGCGCGACACTGATCAAAAATGGCATCCCGGCTAACATCCGTTTTGTGCCGCCCGGCAATTGCATTGTGGACATCGGAACTTGCGGATCTTTCCAGAGCATCACGTGATGCTCGAAATAGACCGCGTCGCCTTGCGCCAGATTGATCTCCGCGACTGGAACGATCTCGCCCTCGACCTGACATGTGCTATTTGCAAAATGGAACTCAGTCATGTCTTTGAGCCGCGGCGCTTCGCGCCATCCTGATTCGCTGACCACATCCTTCAGGTCGAGCGGCGCACCGCAAAATTGGCAGGATAAAGCTGTCTTGAGATTGAGTCCCTGACACCAATTACACTTCAGGCGTTCCACTGCATCTGAAACATTTTGAGCTGGTTGTACCATAATGACTGATTCCTTCCTTTGGCGTTGGAATTTGTAAATCTTACCTTTTGGCTCCTAATTTAACCACAAGAAAGGATTCTGGGGATGACCCATTTGTGGGAATCATCCAGGCCAACCGTTATTACCAAAGGATGGGAATCAGCCGTTTTGTAGAACGAGCATAGGCGCGGTATCTATCACCAAATTCATCGGTGAGGAGTTTTTCTTCAATGTTGATTCGGTAAGCCAATGCCGGAAATAGCATTAGTGGAATCACGAGCAGGCCGATGATGCTGGAATATCCGATGGATATTCCCAGCGCGATCAATAACAAACCGCTGTATCCGGGATGGCGTACAAACCGGTACGGGCCCTCGGTGACTAATTTATGCCCTGTTTTGATTCGGAGATATCCGGAATATTGATTCTTCAAAGCAGCGCGTGACCAAACGCGCACGATCAGTCCTGCCAAAATGATAATCAGTCCTGCCATTTCTAATTCGAGGGCGCGCGGAAGGAAGGCTGGTAGGAATTGATATTCGAGCACCGGTGCGAAGAAGGCCGCGGCGAATCCGGGGATGATCCACCAAAATGAACGGTTGCCAGCCTCGGTCCGAATGGAACCGGTTTGTCCGCGATCCCACCACAGATAAATCACGCCGCCTGCTCCGTAAAAGATTCCAACGCCCAGCAGGAACCACCCCAGAAAATTTGTCGCGGTGCTCTCCAGAGCGAGCAGGGAGAGGGTCAGTGCCAGTGCGTTTCCGACTATAAGGAAAAAGAGGCGCAGGAATTTGTTCATTCTTTCTCCGTTTCTTTTTTATTGCCATTTGTTTCGAACAGTTTTCGAAGGCCTTTGTTCTTTACGCTTTCTGAAATTGCCAGACTGGTGAAGGCTGAAATTACGATCAAAATGAATTCCCATGGATGAAGTGGTGCGAACTTGAAGAGTTCACGCAGGAACGGAGCCGCCAGAACCATTGAAAGGAAAAAGACGGTGCCGCCTGAAACCCACCACAACGCCTTGTTTGGAACGCGGAGAGTTTTCAGGATCGAAAATTTCACCGAACGGTTGGCGAAGATCAGGCCGAGATTACCAATGACCATGCAGACGAATGAAATCATCCGCGCTTCGCCTGCGCCGTAGCCTTTTGTCAGGATGTATGAATAGACAGCGAGCGTTACGGCGAATACCCCCAATCCCTGAATCAGGCCGGAGACGAGCATGGATCGTCCGAAGAGCGGCTCGTTGATTTGACGCGGTGGTCGTTGCATGATATCCGGCTCATCCAATTCGCCCTCGAAGACGATGGTGCAGGCCGGGTCAATAATCAATTCCAGAAAAAGAATGTGAACCGGGAAGAGCGCCAGCGGCCAATTGAACAGGACCGGGATGAGTGACATTCCGGCAATCGGCAGGTGTACGGAAAAGATGAATGACATGGCCTTCTTCAAGTTATCATAAATCCGCCGGCCCGTTCGAACGGCCTGAACAATGGAAGCAAAATTATCGTCGAGCAGAACCAGCGCGGCGGCTTCGCGCGCAACATCCGTACCGCGCCCGCCCATGGCGATGCCGATGTGTGCGGACTTCAACGCGGGCGCATCGTTGACGCCATCGCCTGTCATGGCAACGACTTCACCGTTTGCTTTGAGGGTGTTGACGATTCGCAGCTTTTGTTCTGGCACGGTACGAGCAAAAATGCAGGCGGTTTTGATTCGCTCTTGAAGTTCTTCGTCGCTCATCGAATCCAGTTCAGGACCGGTGATGATGTTGTCTGAAGGCTGAAGCCCAATTTGGTCTGCGATGTTACGGGCGGTTCCGGGATAATCGCCAGTGATCATGATGACGCGAATGCCGGCGGTGTAACATTCCTTAATGGCATTTGGAACTTCCGGGCGGATTGGGTCAGCCAGCCCAAGCAGCCCGATAAATTCAAAAGGAAAATCATGTTGACTGGTGGGCAGGCTTTGAATTCGAAACTCAGCTTTCGCCACACCAATCACGCGCAGCCCGCGGCCTGCCATCTGGTTGATGTTGGCATTAAGTGTTTGTATTTGTTCTTCGGGCAAGTGGCATAAATCGGCAATCGCTTCCGGCGCCCCTTTTGCCGCAAGAACACAATTGGTTTTGTCGGGAGATCGCCAGGCATGCGACATTGCCATCAGATTTTCTGATAGCGGATATTCGCGGACAAGTTCCCAATCTTTGTGCAAATGTTCGGTATTGATCAACGTGCGGCCGCCCAATTCTTTCATGGCTTTCTCCATTGGGTCAAATGGATCCACCGGGCTGGCAAGAATCGCATACTCGATTAATTGATGAAAGGCTTCGGGCAATGAAGTTTGCCTTCCGTCTACTTTCATGTTTTCATTGCCCGCCGTTAATTGTGTCACGGTCATGCGGTTCAGCGTCAGCGTGCCGGTCTTATCAACACACAATGTGGTCGCCGCTCCAAGCATTTCAATCGCAGGGACTCTGCGGGTCAAAACATGGCGAAGTGAAATCCTCCATGCGCCGAGCGCAAGAAAGATGGTCAACACAACTGGAAATTCTTCTGGCAACATTGCCATCGCCAGCGTTATTCCTGCGAGGAAGCCGTTCAGCCAATCTCCCCGAGTCAGGCTGAACACGACAACAATCAAGGCGCATAAACTCAATCCGAGAATGGCGAAGTTGCGGACAATCCTCGATGTTTGGAGGTGCAGGTTGGTCTCTTCCGGTTCAAGGATTTGCAGTGCTTTGCCAATCTTGCCAATCTCTGTCCTCGTGCCGGTGGCGCAAACTTGTGTGATACCCTGACCTTTAATGACAAGCGTGCCAGAATATAAGAATGGCAGATCATCTCCACCGGGACGGCTGATAGCCTGTTGACCGTTTTGCGCTCTTTTCCGGACCGGGAGCGATTCGCCGGTTAATAAGGATTCATCCACGCTGATATTGCTTCCTGATAAAAGCACAACATCCGCCGGGACGCGTCCGCCCTCAGACACGAGAAGAATATCGTCCCGCACCACCTCACGTCCCGCGATATGCTGCTGGATTCCATCGCGGATAACCAATGCGCGCGGACTCGACAAATCGCGCAGCGCTTCCAGCGCTCTTTCCGTTTTCTGCTCCTGATAAAATGTAATGCCAATAATGACGAAAACAAATCCCATCAACATCAAGGCTTCTTCGCGATCTCCCAGCAGGAGATAAAGAAGCCCGCATGCGATCAAAAGTAAAAACATTGGCTCACGCATGACTTCCAGCAGGATGTGGAAGATTGTCCGTCTCTCTGTTGAAGGAAGTTCGTTATACCCATCCTCGGCAAGTCTTTCCGCAACTTCCTGTTCGGTGAGACCTTGAATTGTTGTATTGTTGGCCTTCTTGTCCATTTACGGTTCCTTTGATTTCTGCAATGCAGGTGTAACAAACTCAAATCTTATTAGCAAAACGGCACATGAAACCTTATCTGCTCGGATGTGGGCAGACTAATGCAAAGCCTGACGATTTAACGGACTCTGAAATCGAATGCATCTGCCCTGCAAACGACAACCCATGAAGCGTTATGTGAATTTTGGAGGGGGAAGTTGTGGGGCGAGGAGGGGAACTGCCCGAAAAATATATCGGCAGATCGAAATGCTGGTCATCTGTTTTTCAGGCTGGAGTCTTTGGATCAACGGCAAAATGATGCCGTCTTCATTTTCTTCGTAGGTCTCTATCACCAAGGAGTGACTGACCTCTGCATCATCCCAAATTGGGTTGGAGAGAAAATGCGCGGATGAGCCGGCAAGGCAAAAGCATATTAAGACCAGGCTGAGGATGGTTTGCTTGTTTGGAAATGGTTTCCCGACGCTACCGTTCATTTTGAACATGGTTGGCACCTTGCCTGAATAGGGCCACAATGTGATCATCGTCAACTTTGTAGAAAACTTCCCTGCCGTCCCGCCGCGCTTGCACGATCTTCATTTGGCGGAGGCTTCGCAGGTGGTGCGAAACGGCTGATTCGCTGATGTCAACCGCCTCGGCAATCGCGCTGACGTTCATCTCGTTCTGGATGATCGTGGACAGGATGCGAACGCGGCTGGTATCGCTGAATGCGCGGAACAGTTCCGCCACACCGGCGGCGGTTCTTTCATCCAATGTGCGGGGATTAATATGGCTGTTACTCATAAAACAAACACATGAATATATATTCAGATATTCCTATTTTAACTGTCCTGGTTTTGTTTTCAAACTGACGTTAATCACCACTTTGTCATTATCGGGTATCATTGGCTGAATTTGGTAGATGGTTATTTCTGATGCATGGAGAGGTATATGGCTACCGAGATTCCGCTCTCAGCTCCCGAAGTTCAACCTGCAAATCAATACAACAAGCGCGTTTTATCCTGGGCCTGGTATGACTGGGCTGATCATGCCTATATTACGACGACCGCTTCGACTTTTTTCCCGCCTTATTTTATAGCCATCGCCGCGCCATCTTTTATCGCGGCGGGAGCCGCGGCCACCGACCAAACTGCTCAGGCACTGGCGCGTGATACTGCCTCCAATATTTTCGCGTTGAGCGTCTCGTTGGCGTTGTTTGTCGCCGCAGTGCTTGCGCCGATCATTGGCGCCTTTGCCGACATTACTGGCAGGCGAAAACAGTTGCTGGTTGTCACCACTGTCGGAGCGAGTGTTTTTTCCTCGCTGATGTTCATCCTGACAACGGGCATGTGGCAGATGGGGCTGCTGCTTTATTTCCTCTCGCAGGTGACGATGAATTTCTGCCTGGGGTTTAGCAGCAGTTTGCTTCCGCATGTTGCCCGCCAGGACGACATGAACCGGGTATCCAGTCTGGGATATGCGATGGGTTACGTAGGCGGGGGAGTGCTTCTTGCTTTGAACACTGCGCTGTATCTGTTTTCTGACAAGATCGGAATTGACAGCGGATTGGCCGTCCGCATCGCGTTTCTTTCGGTGGGAATCTGGTGGACATTATTTACTTTGCCTGTGATGTTGAACGTTCCAGAGCCGCCGCCCACGCCATTGGCGCATAACAGCCGCGGCAGCGCAGTTCTTGATTCGTTTGTCCGTCTGCGAAACACGATCAGGGCCGCGCGTCAATATCAGGAACTTTTCAAAATGCTTGTGGCTTTCTGGCTCTACATGGAAGGCATCGGCGCGATCATTTTATTGGCGACTTCATACGGAGCGGCGTTGGGCTTGAATACAGCGATCTTGATTGGCACCCTGCTGATGACGCAATTTGTCGCGTTCCCTTATGCGCTGATCTATGGGAAGATTCCTGCCGCCGACAGCAAATGGCGAAGTGCGTTCGTCTCGATGTTGATTTGGACAGGCGTAACTTTCCCGCTCATGGGATTGTATGCAAATCTATCTGGTAAGGTAAGCGTGGCCGATACGTTTATCCTAATTCTGGCCAATCAATTACTGGGCGCTTTATTATCATTCCTCATAGGAAGGCATCTCTTTGCAAAATTCACTTTGCAGCTGGACACCAAGAAAGCGGTCATTCTTGGACTTGTGATTTACACCCTGATCCCAGTGTGGGGATTCTTTCTCAAGACGCAAGCTGAATTCTTCCTGATCGGATGGCTGGTCGGTACCGTTCAAGGCGGGACTCAAGCACTCAGCCGCTCGATCTACGCTTCGCTGACGCCCCGCGCGAAATCCGGCGAGTTCTTCGGGCTTTACGGTCTCAGCGAAAAATTCGCAGGAATCCTCGGCCCATTGCTTTACGGAATTGTCGGCGAGATCACTCATGACCCGCGCGCGAGCATCCTTTCCATCTCGGTGTTTTTCGTCCTTGGAATTTACATGCTTTGGCGTGTGGATGAGCAGAAGGGCGCCCAGATGGCTGCAACGGAAGAAGCTCAAATCGAGGAACTTCGCGCGGCGGATTGATGTATGCACGAACTGGCAGTAACTCAATCTGTTCTGGATATTGTCCTGCGCCATGCTAAAGACGCCGGGGCCAAACGCGTCACAGACATTCATATCGCGATTGGTGAGCTGTCTACCAACGTAGATGACTCCGTCCAGTTTTATTGGGATATTATTGCGAAAGGTACAATTGCAGAAGGCGCGAAGCTACACTTCCGCCGCGTGCCGGCCGAGCTTCAGTGTATGGCATGTTTTGAGAAGTATCATCCGGATGACGGCGAGCTTGTGTGTCCGAAGTGCGGCAGTGTAGGCGCAAAAATCATTGCGGGCGAAGAATTCTCTTTGGAAGCAATTGACGTAGAAGATCAGGAAAACTCATGACACAACGTATACCGATTGTTGAAAATATTCTAAGTGCCAATGACCGTCTGGCAGAAGAGAACCGCGCCCGCATCGAATCGGCGGGAGTTTTTTCGGTCAACTTGATGGCTTCTCCCGGCGCGGGCAAGACCTCCATCATCGAACAGACACTCTCGCGCCTCGCGGACAAATTGCGCGTCGCGGTTGTGGACGGCGACATCGCCACTTCGCTCGATGCTGACCGCGCCGCCGCGGCCGGTGCGCAGGCCTCGATTCAAATCAACACGGGTGGCGAATGTCATCTCGACGCGGTCATGCTGCAGGGTGCGCTCAATCAACTTGATCTCTCAAAGTTTGATTTGCTCATCGTTGAAAATGTCGGCAACCTCGTTTGCCCCGCCGACTTTCGCCTCGGCACGCACAAATCTGTTTTGATCGCTTCCACGCCTGAAGGTGACGACAAGCCGTATAAATATCCCGGCATGTATCGCGGCGTGGATGCATTGGTCGTCAACAAAATTGATCTTCTGCCTTATCTCGATTTCAAGATGGATTACTTTCAACGCGGTGTCGAAGCGCTCAATCCTGGCGTTGTGACTTTCCCTGTTTCATGTCGTACAGGCGAAGGCCTTGATGCGTGGACCAACTGGCTTGCACAAAACGTAAAACGCTAATGCAGGGATTGCGCGTCCACATTACCGGCATCGTACAGGGAGTGGGTTTTCGGCCATTTGTTTATAACCTTGCCACACGTATGAAACTCAAAGGCTGGGTGCGAAACACGTCCGCAGGCGTGGACATCGAAGCAGACGGCGAACGCGATGTTTTGGACGCGTTTGTCAAAGCGTTACGCGATGAAGCGCCGACACTTTCTCACATTGATGAACTGGCCGTCTCGTTCGGACCTGCCAACGGATTCCGTTCATTTGAAATTATCCACTCCGAATCCATTGCTTCCGCCTTCCAGCCGATCTCGCCCGACGTTGCCATTTGCGACGATTGCCTGCGTGAGTTATTTGATCCCAACGACAGACGCTATCGTTATCCGTTCATCAACTGCACAAATTGTGGGCCGCGTTTCACCATTATCAAAGATATTCCGTATGATCGTCCCAAAACAACCATGGCGCCTTTTGCCATGTGCCTCGATTGCGAACGCGAATATACCGATCCATCGAATCGGCGTTTTCATGCACAGCCAGTGGCATGTCCGAAGTGCGGACCTAAAGTTTGGTTGGAACGTTTGAACGTTGGAAAGTTGGAACTTTCAAACGTTGATGGTGATGCAATTCAAGAAACGCGGCGATTGCTGGTTGAAGGCAAAATCATCGCGGTCAAAGGCTTGGGCGGATTTCATCTCGCCTGCGATGCGACCAATGCTGAGTCTGTCATTGAACTCCGTCGCCGCAAGCTGCGCGTGGACAAACCATTTGCTTTGATGATGCCTGATCTTGCGACAATCGAACGGCATTGTTTTGTTAACGATGCGGAACGTGAGTTATTACAATCAACGGCGAGGCCAATTGTTTTATTGCGCCGCAAATCAGTATCGAATATCGCAAAAGAAGTCGCACCAAATCAAGATTTTATTGGCGTGATGCTGCCGTATACGCCGTTGCATTATTTGCTTCTTGAGCAGACTGATAACTTTCCACCAGCGCTTGTCATGACCAGCGGCAACTTAAGCGAAGAGCCGATTGCTACCGATAACGATGAAGCGCGTCAAAGATTATCGTCGTTGGCGGATGCGTTTCTGATGCACAACCGCGATATTTATATTCGCTGTGACGATTCGGTGGTGCGAGTGTTTGAAAAGGAAATCAATCCCATCCGCCGCTCACGCGGTTATTCTCCTTTTCCGGTAAAACTTCCGTTTGAAGTTCCGCAAATCCTGGCAACTGGCTCTGAACTCAAAAACACTTTTTGCATTACGAATAAAAATTATGCCTTTCTGAGTCACCACATTGGCGACATGGAAAACTATGAAACGCTGAAATCATTCGAGCAGGGTGTTGAACATTTCGAGCGATTATTCCGTGTTAAACCCGAAGCCATTGCTTATGACCTGCACCCAAATTACTTGGCAACGCGCTATGCGCTGGAACGCGCTGAACACGATAACCTGCCGGCCATCGGAGTTCAACATCATCACGCGCACATCGCGGCGTGCATGGCAGAGCACGGATTGGATGGCTCACAACCTGTCATCGGCTTATCGTTCGATGGAACGGGTTACGGCGAAGACGGCGCGATCTGGGGCGGTGAATTTTTGATCGCGGATTACAAATCGTATCAACGGCCATTTCATCTTCGATATTTCCCGTTACCCGGCGGCGACGCATCCATCAAGAAGCCGGCGCGTACGGCATTAGCGTTGCTTTGGTCGCTGGGAATCGAATGGGACGAACGCCTTGCATCTGCCGCCGAATTCAATAAAGAAGAACGAAATATTTTGAGAATTCAATTGGAAAAGAAAATCAACACGCCTATGACGTCGAGCATGGGCCGTCTATTCGACGCGGCGGCGGCATTGGTGGGCGTCCGGCAAATTGTCAATTACGAAGGGCAGGCCGCCATCGAGTTTGAAGCCTTGGCGGATCCGGATGAGGCGGAGAGTTATTCGTTTTCGCTGAATCAAAATGAAGTCGAAGTGAGAAGCGGAATTGAAGCGTTGATAAAAGATGTTGCGTCCGGAGTCCACACTTCCAAAATTTCGGCGCGCTTTCATAACGGTCTGGCCGATGCGATCCGAGTGACGGTCAATAAAATAGGCGAAGAAACTGGAATTCGCGAGGTCGCGTTGTCTGGCGGAGTTTGGCAGAATCTCACTTTATTACGACGAACTTTGTCACTATTGCGGGTGGACGGATTCACGGTATACCTACATCGCCAGGTACCGACGAACGACGGCGGCTTATCGCTTGGGCAGGCGGTGATTGCAGCAAATAGATTGAGAGGTTAAGATGTGCCTTGGTGTGCCAGGGAAAATTGTCGAGATTTATGAAAAGGGCGGACTCAAAATGGCGAAGGTGGACTTTGGCGGCGTGTTCCGCGAAGCCTGTTTGGATTACGTTCCCGAAGCGAAGATCAATGATTATTGCGTCATCCATGTTGGATTTGCGATCAGTCTGTTGAGCGAGAAAGAAGCGCAAGAGACTTTGGATTTGCTGAAGCAAATATCGGACATCGAACAGGAACTTGGGCCTGCGGCATGAAATACGTCAACGAATACCGCGACGCAAAATTAGTGCGCGGCGTGATTGACGAAATCTGCCGCACGGTGACGCGTCCGTGGACGTTGATGGAAATCTGCGGCGGGCAGACTCATGCCATTGTGCGCCACGGTCTGGACTTATTGCTGCCAGCCGAAATTGAGTTGGTGCACGGCCCGGGCTGTCCGGTTTGCGTGACACCGCTTGAGTTGATTGATAAGGCACTTGCCATTGCTTCGCGTCCAGATGTGATCTTTTGTTCCTACGGCGACATGCTGCGCGTGCCTGGTTCGGGCAGCGATTTGTTTTCGGTGAAAGCGCAGGGCAGCGATGTGCGCGTCGTTTATTCGCCATTGGACGCTGTCAAAATTGCTCAGGAGAATCCGGACAAACAAGTTGTATTCTTTGCAATTGGTTTTGAAACAACCGCGCCGCCGAACGTGATGAGCGTTTTGCAGGCGCAAAGACTGGGGCTCAAGAATTATTCGATTCTCGTTTCGCATGTGCGCGTGCCGCCTGCGATCAGCGCGATTCTTTCTTCGCCGTCAAATCGCGTGCAGGGATTTTTATTGGCGGGTCACGTCTGTGCGGTGATGGGCTTTCATGAATATCCGTCGCTTGCGGAAAAATTCAAGGTGCCGATGGTGGTGACGGGTTTCGAGCCGCTTGACATCGCACAGGGAATTTTGCAGACGGTTCAGTTGCTCGAAGCAGACAAAATGGAAGTTGGCAACGCTTATTCGCGCGCGGTGACGTTTGAAGGCAACCAACCCGCGCAGAAAACAATTCAACAAGTGTTCATGGAATGTGACCGCAAATGGCGCGGCATTGGAATGATTCCAATGAGCGGCTGGTGCTTGCGTCCTGAGTTTGATGAGTTCAATGCGGAAAAAAGATTCGATGTGAAAGCAATCACCACAAATGAGTCGCCGTTGTGTATCGCGGGTCAGATTCTGCAGGGATTGAAGAAACCGCATCAGTGTTCCGCGTTTGGAAGCGTTTGCACGCCCGAACATCCACTTGGTGCGACGATGGTTTCGTCCGAGGGCGCGTGCGCGGCATATTATAAGTATGGTCGGATCGAGATGAAGGATTCGGTTGCGCCATGAATGATGAAACGGTAAACATCGAAGGTGCGGTCTGTGCGCCGCCTTTGCCGCACAATGAACAAATTGTGATGGGTCACGGCGCGGGCGGACGCATGACGCATCAATTGATTCAAAAAGCATTTCTGCCTGCATTTGATAATTCTGCTTTGCGCGCAGGAGATGATGCCGCGGCGTTGGAACCCAAGGCTGGCGTGCAACTTTCGATCAGCACCGACGCGCATGTCGTCTCGCCGTTATTCTTTCCCGGCGGCGATATCGGACGATTGGCGGTGTGCGGCACAGTGAACGATGTGGCGATGCTCGGAGCGACGCCTCTTTATTTGACGGCAGGATTCATTCTTGAAGAAGGTTTATCCGTCGAGACGCTTCAGCGAGTTATCGCGTCTATGAAGATAGCCGCGCAGGAGGCGAATGTTCAAATCGTGGCGGGTGATACGAAGGTTGTGCAAAGGGGAAAGGCTGACGGACTTTACGTTACGACCGCAGGTGTCGGTTTGGTACGACCGAATTTAAAAATCGGCGGCTCGCAAGCCAAACCGGGTGATGTCCTGATTTTATCCGGGACGATCGGTGATCACGGTATTGCGGTGCTTGGCGCACGCGGCGAGTTGGGATTTGAGTCAAGCATTCAAAGCGATGTTGCTCCCCTCAATCATTTGATTGATGCAATGTTGAATGCAAGCGATAATGTTCATGTGCTGCGCGACCCAACGCGCGGTGGGCTGGCAACCACGCTGAATGAAATCGCATCACAATCGAATATTGGAATTATGTTGAATGAAACAACAATTCCGGTTCATCCAGAAGTCAACGCGGCGTGCGAGATGCTGGGATTCGATCCCTTGTATGTTGCGAATGAAGGCAAATTGGTTGCGATGGTTGCGCATGAAGATGCGGACGCGGTGTTGAAAGCCATGCGACAAACGCGGTACGGCGAAGAAGCGGTGATGATAGGCGAAGTGACCGCCGAGCCGCGCGGGCGCGTGCTGATGAGAACCGCCATCGGCAGTCAGCGCGTGGTGGATATGTTAGCAGGGGAGATGCTGCCGAGAATTTGCTGATTGCGTTCCTTCGTTGGGCGAGGGCGGCTTTTATTTAGTAGTCTTCGTATAGCCAGTAATGTCCTAGTAATTCTCTTCTGTGTCAGCTGTAACTATTGACATTTCACCTCAAAAGCTGTAATATGACTTTGTAAGTAAATTGAACTTACAAAGTTGGTGAAATGGCAATCAAAAAAGCGACCCATCAGGAAACGAAAAAGCACAATCGAGATTTGGTTTTGAAAACCATTTTCGACAATCAAACCATCAGCCGCGCGGAAATTGCCCGCGTCACGCGCCTGACCCGCACAACCGTTTCGGATGTTGTAGATATTCTGTTGGGTGAGGGCCTGGTTGAAGAAGTCGGCGTTGGTTTATCAATTGGCGGGAAGTCTCCCATTTTGTTGAGTCTTGTCAAAGACGCTCGCTACATGATTAGCCTTAATCTGGCTTATGACCAGTTTTGCGGAGCCATTGTCAATCTGCGCGGGGAAACGAAAGACATGATCAGCCTGCCTGTTAGCGGACGCGATGGCGAACAGGCGCTAGCTCTAGTCTATGAAATTCTCGACAGACTTCTGACGCTTCAATGGAAGCCGCTAGTCGGGATTGGCGTTGGCACACCGGGCCTGATCAACACCAAAGAAGGTATGGTTGTCAACGCGGTTAATTTAGATTGGCAAAATCTGCCGTTGGCCAACCTTTTGCAGCAACGATATCAATTGCCGGTTCATGTGGTGAATGACAGCCAGGCGGCAGCCATCGGCGAATTTGTTTACGGCGGCGGTTACAACGCGGACGAGAATCTCGTTGTGATCAATGTGCGGCAGGGAATCGGCGCGGGGATTCTCATCAACGGAAAATTGTTCCAGGGCGACGGCGGCGGCGCAGGCGAAATTGGTCATGTGGTGGTTCAGGAAAATGGATTGTTGTGTCGCTGTGGCAAGCATGGATGTTTGGAAACGCTTGCCAGTGCGCGTGCAGTTATCCAACGCGTAAAATTACTGGCTCCTGATTTTCCTTCTTCTGATTTGGCAAAAATGAATGAGATTGATTTGGATATTTTGCAGGAAGCATTCAATGCAAACGATCCATTAGCCGAAAAAGTGATCAACGACGCGGCGCAATATCTTGGCCTTTCGATCGCCAGCTTGATCAGCACATTGAATATTCAAAAATTTGTTTTGACTGGCGACATGACTCGCTTTGGTCAGCGTTGGCTGGATGCTGTTCGCGAGAAAGTCCGCCAGGCGACACTTTCAAAACTTGCAGAGAGCACAAGCATCGAAATTGCCAAACTGGATTACCGCGGTTGCATGTTGGGGGCCTCCGCTTTGAATTTGCTGGATGGCTACTCTCTTTTATTTACGCAGGAACCAATTCTCGAATGAGGAATGCGGCCTTGTCTTCAATGTTGAATCTTGCCAGGCCTGTTTTTGCCCCTCCGCTGGATGGAGATTTCCGTCCGGCAGTTTTGGCGAATCGAGCATTTGAAAAAACTGTGCGAGCAAGCGGGGCTGTTCCTTTGCTCATTGGATTGGAACGAGCCGATCATCAAATTTCTGTTCATGAAACATTGGTGTTTCCAGAAGATCATCCGCAAGCCGTTGAGAATTTGCATTATGTTGAGAGACTGGTGAAGTTTCTGCTCTGGCAGCGCGGCGGACACAGACTTTATATCGGTGGGCCGAAATCAATCGGCGAGTATATTCGCAAGGTTTACAGCACCGATGGCGAACGTCAATTTGATTTTCGCTTCATGGGCGAACAGGTTTATGAGAAGCCATTTTCGGTCATTGCTTGCGAGCCGGATGAAGTGCCCGCTTCGCGCGAGGCCGGACAGCGGCTTGGCCGCCATTTAGACGGCTGCCGCATCGGCTTTGACCTCGGCGCCTCGGACCGCAAAGCCAGTGCGGTGGTGGATGGAGAAGTTGTCTACAGCGAGGAAGTGGTTTGGGAGCCGCGCAAGCACGCGGATCCCGCGTATCACTATCAGCAGATTCTCACAGCTTTGAAAACGGCGGCCGCTAAAATGTCCCGCGTGGACGCGATTGGTGGAAGCTCCGCGGGCATCTATATCAATAATCGTCCGATGGTGGCTTCGTTGTTTCGATCTGTTCCCGCGAATCGCTTTGATGAAATCCGCGATCTGTTTTTGCGAATCCAAAAAGAAATGAACGTGCCGCTGGAAGTCATCAACGATGGCGATGTGACGGCGCTGGCTGGCTCGATGTCCATCGAAGATAACGGCATTCTGGGCATTGCGCTTGGCTCGAGCGAGGCCGCGGGTTATGTGGATATGAACGGACACATCACGGGCTGGTTGAACGAATTGGCATTTGCGCCGATTGATGACAACCCATCTGCGTCTGTTGAGGAATGGTCTGGGGATCGCGGCTGCGGCGCGTCGTATTTTTCGCAGCAATGTGTTTTTCGACTTGCGCCCAAAGCCGGAATTGAAATTCCATCCGAATTGACTGACGCGGACAAACTCACATTTGTTCAGGATAAATTGGAAACGGGACATGAAGGCGCGATCAAGATATGGCAGAGCATGGGAATTTATCTTGGTTACGGACTCACACATTACGCTGATTTTTATGACATCAAACATGTTTTGATTTTGGGACGCTGCACATCGGGACGCGGCGGCGATTTATTGCTCGAAGGCGCGAAAAATGTTTTGAAATCTGAGTTTCCCGACCTGGCAGAACGCGTTCAACTTCATTTGCCTGATGAAAAAATCCGGCGCATTGGACAATCCGTTGCCGCAGCAAGTTTGCCATCTTTGAATTCGTAGACAGGACGATTATGCGTTTTCATCTCGACACGTCAGAAGTTTTTATCCCTGATCAAATGCCCGCCGAACAGGCATTGGCGCGCACGACTCACCTGTGTGTTTCCGCACATCAAGATGATATTGAAATCATGGCAGCTCGCCCGATCCTGGAATGCTTCCAGCAAAAGGATAAATGGTTCACCGGCGCGGTCGTTACCGATGGACGCGGTTCGCCGCGCGATGGTTTGTATAAAGATTACTCGGATGAGGAGATGCGGCTGGTTCGATTCACGGAACAGCGCAAGGCGGCAATTGTCGGCGAATATGCGGCGCAAGTTATGTTGGATTATCCAAGCAAAATTGTGAAGGACGTGTCGAGAAAAGAGCCGGTTGATGACCTGGTCGCATTGCTTGATGCCGCCAATCCCGAATTTGTTTATACACACAATCTTGCCGACAAACACGATACACATGTGAGCGTCGCATTGAGAGTCATCGCTGCAATTCGCGGCCTGCCAATGGAAAAACGCCCGAAAAAACTGTTCGGGTGTGAGGTCTGGCGCGCACTGGATTGGATGGCGGATTCCGATAAGTCGCCGATGGACGTTTCCGAGCACGAGAATTTGCAGGCCGCTTTGTTGGGTGTTTTTGATTCGCAGATTGCGGGCGGTAAACGCTATGACCTGGCTTCGATGGGACGCCGCCGTGCAAACGCCACGTATTTCGAAACGCATGGCGTGGATTTGACTACGGGCCTTTCCTATTGCATGGATATGACGCTGTTGATCGAAAACGATAAATTGGACCTGTTGGAATTTGTTCGCGGACTTATTCAGCATTTTGATCAAGATGTGAGCGAGCGTATTCTCAGAGTCGGTTGAATGCCTGCAAATTTCCTTATTCGTCCCGAATGCCCAACGAAAGGAGGATGAGCAAAAAGACGCCTTTCCTGCCAATCCGTTATTCAAGACCGGTCAAACAAAATTAAAAGGAGAAGAAACATGCGAACTAAAATTTTTGCGATGCTGGCTCTGCTCGGCATTTTGCTGACGGCTTGCGGCCCTGCAGCTGTAGCAACCCCACAGGTTGTGACTCAGCAGGTCATCCAGACTCAAATCGTCGAGGTGACCCCCACTCCGGGTCCCAATCCCGAAGCGGTTATTCCGAATGTCGAACCGAATGCGACGATCACATTCTGGACATATTATCTGTCCCCGACTTTCGATGATTACATCAAAAGCACCATTGCCCGCTTCAATCAGGCTTATCCTGGTGTAACGGTCAAATGGGAAGATCATCAGGCAACCTTCCAACAGGATTTGAACAATGCGTTTGCCGCAGGCAATGCGCCGGACGTGATTAACCTGTCTGTAGGCGAAGGCTGGGTCAGCGATTACGCAACCCAGGGTTTGCTGCTTCCGCTGGATGACAAAGTTCCGCAGAGTGTAAAGGATATGTATTTCCCCGGCTTGTGGAAGGAACAACTGGTCAAAGGTGTCAACTATCAATTCCCGTGGTATCAAAGCATCCCGGTTGAGCTTATCAATACGCAGATTTACACCGGAACACCGCAAACAGACGCAAGCGGCAACGTGACCTACACGGGCGGGGCGGGGTTGAAGGTGGAAGATTTTCCGAAGACAATTGACGGCCTTCCTGCGCTTTGCCAGACGATCAAAGATAAGACCGGAACGCTTTGCGATATCCGCTTGAGCGTGAACGATCTTCTATCGCAGATGGTTTATGAGGGCAATGTAAAAGTCATCAGCGATGACGGCAAGCAATTCACGTTCAACTCACCGGATGCGGTAAAGTGGCTTCAAATGTACGTGGATATGGTCAAGGCCGGAACTGTTGATAAGACCGCGCTCCTGACCGATCAAGACCGTGTCGCACTCGATTTGTTTGAGAGCGGCAAGGCGGCTTTCTTCCAGACGGCTCCGAACTTGATCCGTGATGTGCGCGCGAATAATCCGGGTCTGTATGGTTATTTGGCTGTCGCGCCCCTGCCTTTAGGAAAGTCTGGCGTGATTGCCAAGGGTTCAATGGGCATCTCTGTCAACGCGAAGACCAAATATCCAAATGCGTCCATCGCACTGGCGCAGTTCTTCACCAATCCGAAGAGCATGTTGGAATTTGCGAAGATCGTCTCCATCTATCCATCCACTCCAGCTTCCTACGACGATCCGTTCTTCTCAGCCAAACCGGTTGCGATCGAAGACAGCGCCAAACCGCTTGCGAAGGGCATCGTTGCCACGTATGCCGACATCGTGCCGACCATCCCGCACAAGACCGACGTTAACACAATCGTTCTAAATGCGATTCAGCAAGCTTTGTTCAACGGTGTTGATCCGCAAACCGCGTTGAACGACGCAGTTACGAAAGCCAACGCACTACTTCCGTAACGCACGAGGATAATACGATGTAATCGGCTGGCCTTCTTTTGTTCTTGAGAGGGCCAGCCCAAACGGAGACTCGCATGGGCAAAAAATTTATGTTCACTCCGTACCTTTTTCTAACACCTGCCTTGCTCGTGATCGGCGTCTTTGTTTTGTATCCCATCGTGGCGGTGATCTATTACAGCTTCACCGATTACAGTATTGTGACTCCGCCCATCTGGACTGGATTAAAGAATTACCAGCAATTGATTCACGATACTGTATTTTGGCAGGCTCTCGCACATTCATTCATCTATTTGCTCGTCACGCCCGTTTTGATTTTTCTGTGCATTATCCTTGCAATTATTGTCAATCGAAAACTTCCCGGCATCAATGCTTTTCGCGCACTTTATTACATCCCGGTGATCAGCGGCAGCATCGCGGTAGGAATTTCGTGGAAACTCATGCTGGATACAAACGGCCTGCTCAACGGTCTCCTGCTTTCATTGGGCTGGATCAAGGAACCGATCCAGTGGCTTGCCGAGCCAGCTTACACACTTCCAATTGCAATGTTGCTGACCACCTGGATGGGACTCGGCTATTACATGATGATCTTTCTGGCCGGACTCCAGAACATTTCCGAGGATTTATATGACGCGGCGGTGATTGACGGATGCAATGCGTGGCAGAAACATTGGCACGTTTCTGTTCCCGGACTTCGGCCGCAGATCACGTTCGTTGCGGTGATTTCGAGTCTCGCCGCGCTGGAAGTGTTCAATGAAATTTATATTTTGACCGGCGGCCTGGGCGGAATTCTAAATAGTGGTGTCACGATGGTGTTTTATTTATGGCAGCAGGCTTTCAAATATCATCACGCTGGAATGGCATCCGCGATTGCGATGGTGCTTTTGATAATTACCCTCGCTTTCTCCATTGCAAATATCCGGCTGCTGGAGAGCGGCACGGAGACTGAGTCATGAACCGCACACAGGCGAAAACTCCGCGCCCCCGCATAAGAACTCGCCGGGTTTTTGAAACCATTTTTTGGTACATCGTCCTGTGCGTGATTGCCGTTGTAACTGTCTTTCCATTTGTTTGGGTGATAACCACCTCGCTCAAGGGACCGCAGGATTCGGTGGCCGCCATTCCACTGCAATTGCTTCCACAACATCCGACTTTTGCAAATTATGTGCGGGTTTGGAATCAATTGCCGGTTGGAAATTTCTTTATCAACAGCATTGTTGTGGCGGTTGCAACTGTTGTTTTGAATTTGCTCTTTACATCGTTGGCCGCCTACCCATTTGCCAAGATGAACTTCCGCGGACGTGATGCGATTTTCTATTTGCTGCTGGCAACCTTTATCGTTCCACCGCAATTGACTTACATTCCAAGTTTTATTTTGGCTGTCAACGTTTTCCATTACTACGATTCGATCATTGCTCTGATCTTTCCGAGTCTCGCAACCGTCTTTAATATCTTCCTGCTTCGCCAGGCATTCAAAGCCGTGCCAAACGATTTGATTGATGCCGGGCGGATTGACGGCGCAAGCGAATTGCGGATTTGGTGGAGCATTTTGATGCCGCTGGTTAAACCTTCGCTGGCGACCGTGGCGATCATTACGTTTGTCAATCAATGGAATGACTTCTTCTGGCCGTCGCTGATGCTTCACACGCGCGAACGCATGACTCTGCAAGTTGGACTTGTAGCTTTGCAGGGAATGTTCGCATCCGATACGCGTGGCGTTGCGGCAGGCGTGGTCATGACCGTGATCCCAATTTTGATTTTGTTTGTCACGCTTCAACGGCAATTTGTGCGCGGTTTGACCGGCGCGGTGAAAGGATGAGTGGTGGAAAATTCAATTGAAGAAATGATCGGCCAGCGATTGATGCTGGCTTTTCGCGGCAAAGATGAGTTATCACCCGAAATTCGTGACGCAATCAAAAAAATCAAGCCTGCGGGGATTACACTTTTCAGAAGTTTCAACGTTGACAACCCACAACAAGTTAAACATTTGACAACTCTGCTGCAAGATGCGGCGCGTGAAGCGGGGCTTCCTCCGTTGCTGATTGCCGTGGATCAGGAAGGCGGACAATTAATGGCGGTCGGCAATGGCACAACGCAATTGCCGGGCAACATGGCGCTTGGCGCAACGGGTTCGGCAGATTTATCGCGCCGCGCGGGCGAGGTGCTTGGACGTGAACTTGCGGCGATGGGCGTCAATGTCAATTACGCGCCAAGTTGCGATGTGAATTTGAATCCGAAAAATCCAGTCATTGGCACTCGTTCGTTCGGTGAAGATTCCGCAATGGTTGCGGAAATGGCTTCTGCCATGCTGGATGGGATTCAATCTGTGGGTGTCGCGGCTTGCGCCAAACATTTTCCCGGCCACGGTGACACATCCAGCGACTCGCATCTGGGTTTGCCGGTTGTTCCTCATTCATTGGATCGTCTCCGCAAAGTGGAATTCCCTCCGTTTGAATCTGCGATTCGGGCCGGGACGAAAATGGTGATGACCGCGCATTTGGCTTTGCCAGCCATTGACGGTTCTGACGCGCCGCCCGCCACACTTTCGCCTGCCATCTTGAAAAATCTTTTGCGCGATCAACTCAAATTTCAAGGCGTTGTTATTACCGATGCGATGGACATGCATGCCATCACGCAAGGCGAAGCCCTGGGCGCGAATGCTGTCCGCGCGGCAAAGGCTGGCGCTGACTTGTTATTGATTACAACTGACCCAAAAGATCAACAACTCGTTCACGAGAGTCTGATGCGGGCTGCAAAAGATGGGACGCTTTCCCGCGAGGATTTGGCAACATCTGCCGAAAGAATTGCTTCGCTCAAAGAATGGGTAATAAATCAAAAGACTGGATTAAATTTAGACGTTGTTGGTTGTGCGGACCATTGTAAAGTCGCTGATGAGATCGCGGCGCGTTCCGTTACTCTTGTGCGGGATCAAGCCAGAATGTTGCCGCTCCGCCTCGGGTCCGGGAAAAGAATCGCAGTGATTGTCCCCAAACCAATTGATCTTACACCGGCTGATACGTCGTCTTATATCATTCCGAATCTGGCTTCTGCTCTTCGTGCATTTCATCTGAATGTGGATGAGTTCATCGTTTCGCATTCGCCATCGGAAAACGAAATTGTTTCTGTTGTTGAAAGAACGCGGTCTTATGATTTAATTGTGGCTGCCACATTGAATGCGTTTAACAATTCCGGCCAGAGCGCATTGGTTCGTAAAGTTTTGGGAAGCGGCAAGCCGGTTATCGTTGTGGCGATGCGGCTTCCGTATGATCTGATGGCTTTTCCTGAAGCGGTGACGTTTGTGTGTACGTATTCGATCCTTGAGCCTTCGATGAACGCGTTGGCGTCGGCGCTGTTTGGACAACAAAAATTCTACGGCCGCCTGCCTGTTGCGATTCCAGGTTTGTGCCCGGTGGGGTATCATTTGGATTTGTGAGGAAGCATGCCTTTGCATTCTGAAATTTTGGAACAGCCTGAACGTCTCGCGAATCTTGTAGCGTCTCAGCGAAAAACCGTCGAGGAAATTGCGCGGGCGATCAAGTCGCGCGACGTTTCGTACGTTTTTCTCGCGGCGCGCGGCACATCAGATAATGCCGGTCGTTATGCAAATTATCTTTTGGGTGCAGTCAATCGTTTGCCGCTGGCATTGGCGACGCCGTCGCTGTTCACGTATTATCAACAGCCTCCGAATCTCGCGGGCGCTTTGGTGGTTGGCATTTCGCAATCAGGACAATCACCGGATATCGTCAGTGTTTTGCGGGAAGGCAAACGTCAGGGATGTTTGACGCTTGCCATCACGAACGAGCCAGACTCGCCGTTGGCTTCTCAATCAGATTTTGTTTTCGACGTTCAAGCCGGACCCGAACACGCGGTGGCCGCCACGAAAACATACACCGCTGAATTGATGGCGATTGCGATGTTGTCCGCGGCTTTGGGCGGAGATAAATCCAATTGGGATTCGCTGGTAAAAGTCCCGGAATGGATCAATGAAGTTTTGAAACAGGATGAGACAATCCGTCAAACGGCGGAACGTTATCGCTACATGCAGCAATGCGTGGTACTGGGACGCGGCTTCAATTACGCCACAGCTTATGAGTGGGCGCTGAAGTTGAAAGAGCTGACATATGTCGAAGCTGAGCCGTATTCGTCCGCTGACTTTCAGCATGGGCCGATTGCCATGGTGGCGCGCGGTTTTCCGGTGATGGCGGTCGTGTCAAAGGGCAAAGTCGCTGATTCGTTGATGCGTTTGTTGGAGCATTTGAAGGAAGATTTGCTGGCCGAACTTGTCGTTATCTCGAACGTGGATACAGCGTTGAGCATGGCGCAAGCGCGTGTCGCAATCCAGGCTGAAATCCCGGAGGCGTTGACACCGCTGGTCAATATCGTCCCGGCGCAACTGTTTTCATATCATTTGACACTTGCGAAGGGCTACGATCCCGATCAACCGCGTACGATCAGCAAAATAACCGAAACACGATAAGCGCTTTCTGATTACCGGCGATTCTAAAATGACTTGGGGGTAAAATTTCATGCGAAACAACCATGATATCAAATCGCATTCGGATTTCGTTTGCAAGCATCTTATTATTGCTTTTGGGAGTCTCCTGTGCCTCATCAACTCTCGTGAGCACTCCGACGGATACCAGCCTTCCTCCATTGGAAACGCCAACACTTGTGCCGGTGCCAACGGATACTTCCACTGCCACTGCGGTGTCGCAGGCCCTGTTCTGCGTGTGGAATGAAACGCCGACGCCCAGCTCAAATCAGTGTGCGCTTCCTACGGGCGACCAGCGCGATCAATTCTGTGTGAACAAAATCCCCTATACGCTGATCGCGATTCCGGTGGGTGATACCTATCAGCCAGTTACGGCGGGCTTTACTTGCGATGATGCGGGCGTGAAGAATAACTTTCAATTGCTGACGTGTACGGGTCCAAGATCATCCGCTTTCAATTTGCGGGTTTGCAACACAACTTGTGCGGTGCCTTCGCCCGCAGTCACAGCGACTCCGTCCGGGCGATGCCCGTCAGGGTATGATTATTTGGCAGACCAGCAATGCTGCCAGGCGGCTGCAAACGATCAAAACGGTTGCGTGACGTTGAGTTTCGATACAAGTTCGTGCGGCTATGTGGATTGCTCCCAATTCTCCACATCGTCATCCTGCAGTTCGCATAACACCTGTAAGTGGATTATCCCCAAAAACGCCGGCGTTCAGCCTTATTGCGTTTTGCGGCCGTGAATTTTCGCTCTGGAAGACCGGGACATAAGCAACGGCGCACCATTTGGTGCGCCGTTGCTGTAAGATTTGGCAAAACTTTATGTAACCGAATGTTATGCCTCGGCCTTCCTTCCAAACCAATTCTTCCACTCCTGCTTTTCCCAAACGACGAGGATGGGCGAAGCGTTGAAGATGGATGAATATGTTCCGCTGAAGATGCCGACAAGCAGGATGATGACAAAGTGCCGGATGCTGTCGCCGCCGAAGAGGGCGAGGGCAAACAATGTGAACATCACGGTCAATTGTGTATTGATGGAACGATCCAGTGTTTGGACAACGGAGTGATTCACCATGGTCTCGTAATCCACGCGCCGGTAAATGTTGGCGTTCTCGCGGATGCGGTCGAACACGACGATGGTATCGTGAACCGAGAAGCCGATCACGGTAAGCACGGCTGTCAGGAACAATGAGTCCGCTTCCCAATGCAGGAAATATCCGAGCATGGCTTCCACGCCCAGCACAACGAGCACATCGTGGAGCATGGCGATGATAGCCGCTGTGCCATAACGAACAGAATGATCCACGCTGCGGAAGGCGAACCAAATGTAGAGAAGAATGGCAGCTGCTGCCAGCAGGATCGCGATGCCGGCCGCTCGCGTGACTTCCGCACCGATGGAGGCGGACACCGATGTGAAATTCAAAACGGTGACCGCGCCGTCGGTCTTGGTCTTCATGGCTGCGAGCAGGCTGCTTTCAGTTGCGTCGTTCATTGGCGCGGACTGAATCGAGTAAGCGTTATTTCCGAGCGGCTGAATGATGGGGCCGGCGATTGGTTCCTGCGGTGTTGAGAATTGCGTGTAAAGTGCGTTGATCGTATCTGTGGATGGAAGCGTGCCTGCAAACTGAACCTCGAGGAGCGATCCGCCTCTGAAATCAATTCCCAGTGCCAGTGGGCCTTGTCCGGTGCTTGTCCAGTGCAGGATCATAAAGACGACGCCCGGTACAATGACCAACAGCGAGATCAGAAAGTAAAGATAACGATTCTTGATGATGTTCATGACTTGCTCCTAAAGCCCGAGCCAGCGCGGATGCTCGCTCATCTTTATATTGTCCAGCACAAGATGCAGATAAATGCGTGTCACAACGACAGCCGTGAACAGGGAAACCAACACGCCGAGTCCGAGGTTGATTGAAAAACCTTTTACGATACTGGCGCCGTATGCGTTACCAAAGATAAACAGGATGGTGCAAGTTATGAGCGTTGATATGTTCGAGTCGCGAATGGATGGCCAGGCGCGGCTCCAGCCAAGGTCAATGGCTTGCTGAAGATTGCGGCCCGCGCGCAATTCCTCCTTCAAACGTTCAAAGATAAGAACATTCGCGTCCACCGCCATACCGATACTCAAAATGAAACCAGCTGTGCCCGGCAGGGACAATGTGAAGCCAACCATCTTAAAGATCATTAAAGAAAGAATGGCGTACGTTACGAGTGCAAGGTCTGCAATGATTCCGGGCAGGCGATAATAAAGCGCCATAAAGAGAATAACCACAGCGAGACCAATGGCTCCTGCGAGAATGCTCTTGCGGACGGAATCGGCCCCAAGCGTCGGACCGACGGTTTGACTCTCAACGATCTTTACTGGAACTGGAAGCGAACCGTAGCGAAGTTGTACAGCCAGCGCATTGGCTGTGTCTGCAGTGAAGTTGCCCTGAATCACGCCCTGTCCGCCGGTGATGGCGCTATTGATGACGGGTGCAGAAATGACTTTTTTATCGAGCACGATCGCGAGATATTGGCCAACGTGTGTGGACGTGTAATCGCCGAAGACTTTCGTGCCATTCGGCTTCAACGTAAACGCAATTTCATACTGGCCGCCCAATGTGCCAGCCTGTACGCTAACGGTATCAAGATCCGCTCCGGTCATAACGGTGTGATAGACCTGTGCTGGAGCGGTTGCCGTGGGCGTCGCGCCGGGCGTTGCGTTTGCTTCTGGTGTCGCAGTTGAGGCCGGTGTTGCTGTCTCAGTGGGGGCAGCGGTTGCGGTTGGCGCCGCGGCAGTCGTTGATGGCTGTGCGCTGGCAGATGATGATTGATAATCGGTTACAACAGTCGAGCCAACGGGCAGGGGATTGTTGCCCATGTCCACGAATTCCAAAAGCGCGGTCTGCTGCAGCGAGTCGTTTACCTGCTGTGGGTTGGTGATGCCGGGAAACTCCGCGATGATGCGGCAATTTCCGGCCGTCTGCATTGTGATTTCGCTGATGCCGAGGGCATTAACGCGGTTCTGGAGAATTTGCCGCGTGACATCCAACGCGCTTGGATCCACGCTGGAGCAGTTGGCAACGTCAGCTTGAAGCAGGGTTTGAAGTCCGCCCCGGATGTCAAGCCCGAGCTGAAGTTGTGTATCACGGTTTATAAGCGGTTTGTCATTGAAAGGATTCATGATCGTGATATTGTTGCTGAGGTCCACCCAAAGTGAAAAGATAATCAGCAGGGCGATCACGATCAGCCATGTATTGCGGCTACGAGTCATGCGTCACTCCATCGAAAAGGTTTGCGTTTTGAGCCCCTTAGGGTCAGCAGTCCAAACCATAAAAATACCAGCCTTGGGCTGGCGCGGCGTGATTATACTCTGAAATTTGTAAATTGAAACTAATTTGGATAAACCCACTCATTGAAGATCGGCGTCAGGTCGCAGCTGCAATCCTTTTCGGCCGCTGCTTTCAGTCCATCTGTGGTAGCAATTTTCCATGCGTTGGATGCGACATAATCCTTCAGGAATCTGTTAAATGCCTGCTGTCCCATCTGGTGTTGGAGGGTGTCGAAGAACAGCGGCCCACGCCCGTAAACAATGGCTCCATATTCCTGCCCGCGAAAGGCGGCCACCGGCTGATCCAGCGCGATCCTGGCATCATTTACTCTTGACCATCTCGCCTCCAGCGATTGCCGGAATCCATCCGCGGCTTGTATGCCATACTCTGTTGTGTAGTATTCGAGTGTGGCAAATTGCGCCAGCGCCTCATCCAGCCACGGCTCATCAAGCTGATCATTGCCCACGAGGTTATAGAACCATTGATGGGCCGCCTCATGAGCCACCGTGGACTCCATATAGACACTGTTGGGCGTTCCCTGTTGACTTGAATTTGGGGCATAGATTCGTTCGGCGACTGCGATCTGGCCAGGATATTCGATGCCCAAAGCCAATGTTGGTGTGGAAACGATATTTAGTTGTGTATAAGGATACGGAGCGTAAAGCTGACCGTAATCAGAAATGGAACGGGATGCCACATCAAGCGCAATTTGTGCGCCATCCTGATCGGGCGCGGGCGCAAAGCTATTGATCGTGACGCCGCCAACGGTCCGCGTTTTAATTCGATAATCTGGGCTGGCTGCCAAATAGAAATCACGCGCCGGTCCCAATGCAAAAGCGGCAATCTGTTCATGGCCCATGGTTTCCTGTTGAATTTTCCGGCCTGTTGCAGCAATGACCAGGTTTTTGGGCGCTGCGATTCTAACAATATAAAAGGACGCATCCGAATAAACAAGATCACCTTGCGGTGAGGGGATTTCCGCCTCCCAGCCTTTTGTATCGTAAACAGCAATCAAGGGATATGCGTGGGCGAGCGCCAATACGCCATCTGTGAAGGCCAGAACGCCATAATTGTTTTCCACGGTGCGAGGAACGGTAACTTCAAAGTCCATATGAATAACAATGCTTTGATCGGGCTCAAGGGGTAAGCTCAAAGGAACCCTCATGAGGCTATCTAATAACTCGTACTTCGGCGTTGCCGGTTTTCCGTTAACAAGCAGATTTGATACCGTTATTGCACCGCCCAAAATGTTTGGAAAGAGGTGAAATTGAACTTCATTCAATGGCAGGATTTCTCGATTTGTGTAGTGTACTTCTTCGAAGCCATTTACGTGATACAGGTCGTCAGCAATTCTATATTCGATGTGATAAACACTTGCTCCCGGCAATTGGTCGAGTATGGATTGATAGGAAGCAGAAAGTCCATCACGAAAAACTGAACGGTCATCCCAGCTTGTTTGAAGAAGATCGCGATTTGTTGCAGAGGTCAGCGGCGCCGTTTGACATGCAACTGCGATTAGGAGGATTAACAAAAAGAGCTTTTTCATCGTTTGGCGCGCAGGAAATCCAGAACGCGGCTTTGGACTTCTTCGATGGTCAACGAATCAGTCTGAATAATGAGGTCGGCATGTTGGAGCGCATGTGCCAGCCTGTTTTGTTGCTCCTGATAATCGGCGTTATTCCAGTTCAGCCTGCGGCGTTGGGTGCATGTTTCAAAGGATGCATTTAAAAAAACCAGTAAGTCAGGATTTGTAATCTTCTGCCACATGCTTGGAACATAAGAATGTTCCTGTGCGATGTGGCGGCATTTGAAGCCCTCCTTTTCCAAACCTGCGATCAATGTTGACTTTCCTGAGCCGCACGGCCCAACCACGCCGATCAGGAATCGTTTACTGTCAGGCTCATCTTTGTCGTTCATGATGAAATGGGGAGACGTACTGTCATGCGGCGGACATCGTCGCCGTTGCGCGGGACAACCTTCAGGACGAGGACACTGATATCATCGGCTGGCCGCCCTTCGTCGAGTTTGACCGCATAACCGAGCAGCGAATCAGCCAGCTCCTGCGGGGTCGGCTCCTGTTCATCCAATAGGGATCGGATGACTTCGCAAACATCCATGGTTTGACTGCGGCGGATACCGGCATTCATCAAACCGTCGGTATAAATGACAATGGTTGTACCTGTTTCAATTTCAAGCTCCGTGATAACCGGGCGCACGTCGCGCGATGTGCCAAGCGGAATGCTTTCAGCTTCGAGACAATCCGCTTTGTCGCCGCGGCAAACGAAGATTGGCGCAGGGTTATTGCGCGTGAGGACAATGGTTCCACTGTGCAAATCCACTGATGCAATGTTGAGTGTGCAGATTACCCTGCCTTTTTTCTCGGTGAACAGCGCATCGGACGCGGCGCGTGCAGCCGCACCATCGCGCACGCCTTCGGCGAGCAAACTGATGACTCTGCGGACAACCATCATCGAGACAGCTTTGGCGCCCGGCCCGGATGTTTGTCCGTCAGCAAGCACAACCGAAAGCCCGCCATTGGGACGTTCAACAGCTTCGAGCGTGTCGCCGCTTTCGATCGTGGCATATTTGTTGATCTTTGCGACCGCGATTTGCACTTCCATGAAAATGATTCTACAACGTTTCAGGCTTGACGTCACTGCCTGATGCCGCTATAATCTGCCCGCTTCGTTGGAAATTGTTGGACGGGCGTTGGCCCGTCCGTTGTATGTAAAGGAGAAAGTCATGACGCCACATCCCAAGCGCAAACATTCCAAGGGCCGCCGCGATCGCCGCCGCGCACATGATGCGTTGCAGGCTCACAACCTGGTCGCCTGCTCGAATTGCGGACAAATGCGACTGCCGCATACAGTCTGCCCGAATTGCGGGCATTACCAGGGCCGTGAAGTGTTTGAAGTCAAGAAAGAAAAACAAAACCCCGAGTAACCCGCAGCGAGCCGTGACGAACACGGCTCGTTTGTGTTTAAAGGGCAAAGGATAATCTATGAAACTTGATTCTAAAACCACCGCATTCATTTTTCCGGGACAAGGCTCGCAGGCTGTCGGCATGGGTAAAGAATTAGCTTCAACTTATGAAGCTGCACAAAAAACTTTTGAAGAAGCGGATGATGTTCTCCATTCTCCATTTTCCAAATTGATGTGGGATGGGCCGGAGCCGGAACTGAATGACACGATCAACACACAACCCGCGTTGTTTGTTCATTCGATGGCTTCGTTTCGAGTCTTCACGCATCTTAACCCGGACTGGAAGCCGGCGGCGCTGGCCGGGCATTCTCTCGGTGAGTTGTCGGCTCTCGCTGCAGCGGACGCGCTATCTTTCGAATCAGGCTTGCGACTCGTCCGCAAGCGCGGCGAATTGATGAAGAAAGCTGGTGAATTGAATCCCGGCGGCATGGCGGCGATTTTGAATCTTGATATTCCAGCGCTCGAGAAAGTCTGCGCCGATGCCAGCCGCGAAGGTGAAGCAGTACAAGTTGCGAATGATAATTCTCCGGGGCAGGTTGTCATCTCCGGCGCAAAAGCCGCAGTCGAACGCGCCATGGCGGGCGCAAAGGCTGCCGGCGCGAAGCGTGCCATTCCGCTGGCGGTTTCGATTGCGGCGCATTCAAAGTTAATGGCGTCCATTCAGGATGAATGGAATGAAGCGGTCAGCGCGGCGGGCATCAAAGATGCAAAGATTCAAATCATTGGAAATGTGAGCGCCAAAGCCATGCAATTGGCCGCTGATTTGCGCGCCGACATCCAATCACAGATGCAATCGCGCGTGCGCTGGGTGGAAACGGTTCAACTCCTGGCCGGGCAGGGGACTGCGAATTTCGTCGAGGTTGGAACGGGAAACGTTTTGATCGGTTTGATCCGTCGTATTGCGCCGTCGGCCGCTGGTTATCCGCTTGGCAATCCGCCTGATTTTGTATCGTTGGAACAATAAAGCCGATTGTGCCTTATAGTATAATTGCGGCGTGAGCAATTGGTCCGACATTACAGTCGTCAACATTGCCGCAATTGTCGACGCGGTTCTGTTTTTGTAAGTGGTTGAACCCTATCTGGTCAGGTAATCCCTGACCAGATTTTGTTTTTACTTTTCCCCCGGCTCCTCTCCTGGAGGCGGAGGTGAATTAAGGAGAATTGGAATGAAGTTAAGCAAAATTGCCAGCGAGATTGCTGAATCGCCAACGTTTGCTTTGAACGAAGAAGCGCGCCTATTGCGCGAACGTGGCGAAGCGGTAATCAATCTCGGTATTGGCGAACCGAAAAACAAAACGCCCATCAATGCCATTTTGACCTCGGCAGCAAAGCTGACGAGTGGGGAGGTCAAATATACGCCGCCAGATGGCGTGCCCTCTCTCAAGAAGGCGATTGTCCGTTATACGGAAGAAAATTATGACCGCCTCGTTGCACCGGAAAATGTGATCGTGACCAATGGGGCGAAGCAATCACTATTCAATATTTTTTATTCGATATTGAATCCGCAGGATGAAGTGATAGTTATCGCACCTTACTGGGTTTCGTATCCTGAAATTATCAAAATGTGTCTGGGTCGGCCAGTGATTGTTACGCCTGAAGACGGAACCTTCACACCGCGCTTTGAAGATATTGAAAAAGCGGTCACATCCTATACGCGGGCGATCATTGTCAACAGCCCAAATAATCCTTCGGGCGCGATTTATCCGCCAGAGTTAATTCAAAAGCTGGTTGACTTTTGCGAACGTAAGGGTATCTTTATGGTTTGTGATGATATTTATCACAAGTTGACGTTTGATAAAAATATTGCCATACCAGCTGTACGATATACAAAAAAGAATGTTGAAGATTCACATGTAATTATTGTGAACGGCGTCGCCAAGCTTTATGGCATGACTGGCTTCCGCGTAGGATGGGTGGTGGGACCGCGCGACTTGGTGCGCGTGATGACCAATGTGACAGTTCAGATCACTTCAGGAGTCAGCCCTGTCAGTCAGGCGGCGGCTGAGGGGGCGCTGAACGGCCTGCAGTCCGTGGTGGAGGCGTTGCGATTGCAAATCCAAAATAACCGCGACGTTTTGCTTCAAGAGATGAAGTCGTTCAACGGCGCGCGTCTGATCCCGCCGGATGGAACTTTTTATGCGTTGCCTGATTTGCGCGCATTCAATAATAGTTCAGTCGAAATGGCGCGATTCCTTTTGAAGAAAGCATTGGTTGTGACGGTGCCGGGAAAAGAATTTGGCATGGAGGGGCACATCCGAATCTCTTATAGTGGCACAGTGAAAGACGTGACGGAAGGCGTGGCGCGTATGAAGTGGGCGCTTGACCCAACCAGCCCGAATGAAATTTACATTGGCGATAAAAAGATGGTGAGGGACTGGCTATGAACAATTTGCTCAATATCAAAACGCCTGCAGAGTCGATTGCCCAGGTTCGCAGGGCGGATTACAACTTATCGAATCACGGCATTGGAAATTTGCGGCTGGCTTATTGGAATCTTCCAACCGAAGCATTGTATGAAGAAGCGGTTTTCCGCGGCGAAGGCGCGACGACTGCGGGTGGACCGTTTGTGGCGAACACCGGTAAACACACGGCGCGCTCAGCAACTGACAAGTTCATCGTGCGAGAGGTTTCCAGTGAAGGCCATGTTTGGTGGGGACAATATAATCGTCCGTTTGCGCCGGAGAAGTTTGAAGTTTTGTACGACCGCATGTTGGGGTTCTTGCAGGGACGTGATGTTTTCGTCCAGGATTTGAAAGCAGGCGCCGATGAAAATTATCGCCTGCCGATTCGCATCGTGACCGAACTTGCTTGGCACAGCATGTTCGTTCGTAACATGTTCATTCCGCCGGAATCACTCGAAGAATACAAACGCTTCGTGCCCGAGTTTACGATTGTGGCCTTACCATCGTTCAAAGGCATGCCGCCACTGGATAATACCGCGACCGAAACGTTCATCTGCTTATCGTTTGAAAAGAAACTCGCCATCATCGGCAACACCGGTTACGCAGGTGAGATCAAAAAGTCGGTCTTCACGATTTTGAATTATCTCCTTCCGCTTGAAGGCGTGCTATCAATGCACTGCTCGGCGAATGTGAATCCAAAAGATGCGGATGATGTGGCTTTGTTCTTTGGCCTCAGTGGGACAGGCAAGACCACGCTGTCAGCGGATCCCACGCGCCGCCTCATCGGGGACGATGAGCACGGCTGGAGTGACGACGGTGTTTTCAACTTTGAAGGCGGATGCTACGCAAAAGTCATTGGCCTCTCGGCGACCGCTGAGCCCGAAATTTACGCGACGACCAAACGATTTGGTACTGTTCTGGAAAATGTAGTTTTTGATCCGGTGACGCGTTACATTGATCTTGACGATGATACATTGACAGAGAACACGCGCGCATCCTATCCGCTGGAATTCATTGATAATGCTGTGCCGGAAAAGAAAGCCGGGCATCCGAAAAATGTTATTTTCCTGACCTGCGATGCATCTGGCGTGATGCCGCCCATTGCGCGGCTGACACCAAATCAGGCATTGTATCAATTCATATCGGGTTATACATCCAAAGTCGGCGGCACGGAAATTGGTCTGCGCGACGAGCCGGAGATCACTTTCTCGGCTTGCTTCGGTGGACCGTTCATGGTGCATCATCCGTATTACTACGCTGATATACTTAAACGCAAAATTGATAGATATAACGTCAAATGCTGGCTGGTTAACACAGGCTGGGTCGGCGGGCCATACGGCATTGGCAAACGCATCAGCATTAAATACACGCGCGCCCTGCTTTCAGCCGCGTTGAATGGAAAACTGGATAACGTCAAGTATAAGAAAGATCCAATCTTCGGCTTTGAAGTTCCAACGCAGTGTCCCGATGTGCCGGACGAGGTTCTTGATCCCGCTGGCTCGTGGCATGACCAAAAAGAATACGATAAGCGCTATCGCGATCTTGCGGCGCGCTTCATCGAGAATTTCAAGAAGTTCGAAGATCATACGCCGCAGGAGGTCATGGATGCGGGACCCCGTATATAACTGAAACACCGAACAACATGCAATCGCCTTCGGCATACGAGGCGATTGCATGTTCATTATCCAGATTCCGTCCGAATTTCTTCATTGTATTTGACTCGCCGCTGAGCTAAAATCGAATAAATTCGCAAAAGGAGGCTTCCCATGCAAGGACAGATGATGGACTATCAGCTTACGTTGACGCCGTTGCTGGAACGGGCGCGGCGGCTTTTCCCAAAAAAGGAAATTGTCACTAAGGCCGGGCCAAGCCTGGAGCGTTTCACTTATGGTGAAATGACCGAACGCGTGGCGCGGCTTTCCAATGCGCTGGAAAAGCTCGGCGTGCGGCGCGGCGACCGTGTGGCGACGTTTGCCTGGAACAATGTGCGCCATCTCGAATTGTATTTCGCCGTGCCGTGCATGGGGGCCGTTTTGCATCCGCTAAATCTCCGGCTGCCAGCGGACCAGTTAACGTATATTGTCGCCCACGCAGATGATCAGGTTTTATTTGTTGACCCGACGCTTTTGCCAGTGGTCGAAAAACTTGCACCACAGCTAAAGAGTATCAAACATTATGTTGTTATGGGCGACAAGATTCCTGAAGGCACAACACTCAGCCCGGTTCATTCTTATGAGGAATTGCTGGCTAATGCCAGCCCTGAATATCCGTGGCCGCATCTAAATGAAAATGATGCGGCAGCAATGTGCTATACATCCGGAACAACGGGCAATCCGAAGGGTGTGGTGTATTCGCATCGCTCCATTTATCTTCACAGTCTCGGTTTGAGCATGAGCGATTCCTTCGGGATTTCGGAACGCGATGTTTGTCTCCCGGTGGTTCCGATGTTTCATGTGTTGGCGTGGGGCACGCCGTTCGCTGCGGTCATGCTCGGAACCAAGCTGGTATTTCCCGGCCCACATTTGCAGCCGCGTGATCTTGCAGAACTGATCCAATCCGAAAAGGTAACGATCACAGCAGGCGTCCCGACTCTCTGGCTTGGATTGCTGGCGCTGCTCGATAAAGAGCGCTACGATCTCAGCAGCCTGCGCGAAATGATCGTCGGAGGCGCGGCCGCTCCACAATCCATGATCGAAGCGTTCGAAAAGAAACATGGAATCCGTGTTGTCCACGCGTGGGGCATGACCGAAATGTCGCCGCTGGGAACGGTCAGCCATTTGAAAAGTTATCAGCAGGATTTGCCGGAGGAAGAACGTTTTGCGATCCGCGCCAAACAGGGGTTATCTGTGCCGGGCGTGGACATTCGCGCAGTGGACGACTCTGGCAAAGAAATTCCCTGGGACGGAAAAGCATTCGGCGAACTACAAGTGCGCGGCCCGTGGATCGTTAGCAGTTATTACAATGATGATCGCAGTGCGGATTCGTTCATGGACGGGTGGTTTCGTACCGGCGATGTGGTGACGATTGACCCTGAAGGTTTCGTACAGATCGTTGACCGCACCAAGGATCTGGTCAAGAGCGGCGGCGAGTGGATTTCAAGCCAGGATTTGGAAAATGTGATCATGGCGCACCCGAAAGTCTTGGAGGCGGCTGTGATTGCGGTTCCGCATCCGAAATGGCAGGAACGCCCGCTGGCTTGCGTTGTCCCGAAACCTGATTACAAAGATAATCTGACCAAAGCCGAAATCTATGACCACCTGCGAACGCGCTTCGACAAAATGTATTTGCCCGACGACATTGTCTTCATTGATGCCGTGCCAAAGACGAGTGTAGGCAAGTTTGACAAGAAGGTGCTGAGGCAGCAGTACAAAGATTATCAATTGCCGGAAGCACAATAAATTTGAGAGTATCTAAACCCAAGCAGATAGAATGACATTGTGAGTCCAGAAAGGGCGAAGCAATGACATATTGATACGTCATTTGGGATTAGACAATTCCATAGATTTTCAGGGCTGGTTTATGAACCGGCCCTGATTTTTTTATTGATTGAAGTCGATGCGGAAGATTTTTATGTCCGTGTTTGGCACAGAACCAACCAAAATAAATCGCGGATCGGGTGTTGTGTTGTAGTAAATCTTATCTAATTGTGGACGCAAAGCCGGGAGCAGAATGTAGCGCGCGTCATAGTGCTGGGCAACGAAGACGATGGTGTTGATATCATTATTCGGAACCATAACCGTCTTGAATCCGGTCCCTTCGTAAACGTCCCATGTGTCGCGCGCCAAAACGGTAATATTGTTGGTGTCCATGCCTTGTTGAGTTGCGTCATTGACAATCATGGATTTGACAATCTTGTATTCCTGATAAACGCGGTTGTAATAGATTGTTGAGCTGTAATTGGCTGCGAAACCTTGATAGCCTGCATAAACGGAAAGTAAGATTACAGCGCTGGTGAATAACAATTTTGAGTGCAGATAATTGGCAAAGAAGTCCACGATCAGCAAACAAACGAATGGCATGAGTATGCCCAGGCTTTTGATGAGCGAGCCGGGGCCAGAAAAACTGGCAATGACTGTATAAAATAAATATTCGAAAACAGCGAAAACCGAGGCGGGGATGAGAAGCAGAAGTTTGTTTTTGTCCCGACGAATCAAAAGTGCGTCTGCAAGGGAGACAAAAAATAATACTGTGAAGACAGGATCGAGGAAAGCGTTGACTTGTCCGAGATTTTCCAGGGCGGTGTGCCATCTGCGGCTGAGAACGCCGACGATGCCGAATGTGGCTCGCAGAGTTCGCCAATCAATTTCCTTTCCATACGAATGGAAATCTTCATAAGTTGTCAGGAACGCGGTTTTTGCCGGGCCGGGCGGGAATAATACGTGCAGTTCCGTGTAATTCATAACCATCAGTGGAGATAAAATTAGCAGATGAATTCCAACCGCCGCGGCCGCGATGGCAAATTTATCTTTCCAGGTCGTTGAAGCAAGCAGGATACAAATTATGAGTGTAGCTAAGAGGAGTATGTCGTCCTGTCGAATTAGGTTGGCAAGTCCAGTAAAAAGCGCCGCAAGGAAAAAATATTTCGGCTTTTTGAATCCCCTCATCATGAAGTAAATCGAGATTGCGCCGAATGCGCCCGCGAAAATGATTGCTTCTGTTGTTGTCGAAAACCAAACTTGGAATGGCGAAAAGAACGTCAGGATTCCGGTCAGCGCACCGATTTTAACGGAACCGGAAAAATGTTTTCCGGCTAAATATCCGGCAACAGCCGGGATAATGCCAAACACAATCGGCGCGATCAACGCAGCGGAAATTGTCCTGCCAAATAGAATCATTGGAATCGCGATCAGAAATGATGCGGTCGGATTCCAAAAATCGCCGGCGTAATGGGGAAGCGGCAAAAGTCCGCTGAAAAAATAGACGATGTAATCAATGACCGGTCCGCGGCCGCTTGCTATGTTTTTTGCAACGGTGTAGTAAAACGCGGAATCGCCGTGCCCTGGCATCTGTGCGAAACTGGCAAGATAAAAACGTAAAATAAGGCCGGCGATTAACCCGGCCAGAAATAACCAAATCCAGAATCGTTTTTCTCTTGAGTCTGTTTCTACAACGCCCATGCCAGCATCAATCCGAAGATGGCGACCACGAGTCCGATGTGCAACAAAAGGTTGGTGCTGACCAGCCATCCTGCTGGCCCCAGCGGTGAGAGCAAAAATTGCAGAACAAGATTGACCAGAATAAGCACAATCCCAATGATAGGCAGCAGCCCCTTGCGGTGCGCGAGATATTCAGAAAGCTCATCAAGCAATTTGGACATCAGATTTCCTCCTCTTCGGGTTCAGGTTCGTCGCCAGACACCTGCCATGCGGAGAACTGTGCAGCCAGGCGTCCGGGGATGCGTCCCTGCATCAGCACGCCGCCGCGTTCGTGCTCTATGCGTTCGACTTGTCCGCTTTCGTGAAATAGTGAAATCAACGCGCCTTGTTGGTAAGGCAATTTGACAAGGATGGGGGTGTATGTCTCGTACAATTCTTTCTTGATCAAATCCAGGAGATCGGGCAGACCGATTCCTTCGCGGGCCGAGATGGCAACCGATTTTGGATATTGACGTGCCGTCTCGCGCGCGACTTCGGGCTGGCTGAGGCGGTCTATTTTATTCAACGCCGTGACGGCTGGGATGTGCCCCGCGCCGATCTCTTTCAGCGTTTCCTGCACAGATTGATATTGATTCAACGCGTTGGCGTGTGAAATATCCACCACGTGCAAAAGCAAATCCGCTTCGGCGATTTCTTCCAGTGTGGCGCGGAAAGCCGCGACCAACGCCGTCGGCAATTTTTGAATGAAGCCCACGGTGTCAGTCAATAAAGCTTGATAACCGCCCGGCAATTCGATTCGGCGAGTGGTGGGGTCCAGCGTGGCGAAAAGTTGATTTGCCACATACGCGTCCGCTTTTGCGACGCGATTCAGGAGCGTGGATTTGCCTGCATTGGTGTAGCCGACCAATGCCACAGTTGGGATGCGTGAACGCTTACGTTGTGCACGGTATCGCATGCGATGTGCGCGGACTTTTTCCAGTTCGCGCTTCAGGTGTGCGATCCGAGTGCGGATGGAGCGCCGGTCCACTTCCAGTTGTGTTTCACCGGGACCGCGCAAACCCACGCCACCGACCGAGCCGGTTCGCCCGCCGCCACCACCAGCCTGCCGGGCAAGATGCGTCCACTGTCCAGTAAGACGCGGCAATAAATATTCGTATTGAGCCAGCTCGACTTGCACCATTCCTTCCGCGGTGTGTGCGTGCTGGGCGAAGATGTCGAGAATCAAAGCCGTCCGGTCGAGCACGCGGATATTCAATCCCAGTGCCTCCTCCAGTTCCCGTTGGTGCCGCGGCGAAAGTTCATCGTCGAAGATGACTACCTGCGCGAGAGTTTCTTCGGCCAGCGCTTTTAGCTCCTCCACCTTGCCCGGGCCGATGTATGTTCCAACGTGAGGACGGTCCAGCTTTTGTGTTAGTTCACCAACAACTTCAAGCCCGGCTGTATCGGCAAGCAGGGCAAGTTCAGTAAGCGAATCTTCGAGCGATAAATTGTTTTTTTGCTGGTGGATTTCAACACCGACGAGAAACGCGCGCTCACGGGGCGGATGCGTCGGTTGAGGGATTCTCTTTGCCATCGGGTTCAGGTTGCGCTTTCTCCAGTTTTCCGAAAAGCTTTGCGATCTTCGGGTCGGTCGCCTCGGTGCGGGCGGGGATCAGGATGTGGAATTTCGAGCCGGGACATTTCTCTTCATCATAACCATCCGACTCGACCCAGATCGTGCCGCCGTGCGCTTCGATGATACCACGCGTGATGGGCAATCCCAGACCTGGGCCTCCGCCTTTGAATTTGGTTTTGCCGCTGGAATGCAGATTGGCGCGCCCAACCTGTCCGAATTTTTCGAAAATGACAGCCTGGTTTTCCGGCGAGATTCCGATGCCGGTATCGGTCACGGTGATTTCAATAAATCCGGGGAGCATCCGCCCGTCAATGGTGATCCTGCCGTGATCGGGCGTGTATTTGATGGCGTTGGTCAGCACGTTATAGAACGCCTGATATAGACGTTCTGTGTCTGCGTAGATCCACAATTCGCTGCCCTCGAAAGGTTTGAATTCCAAATCCAGATGCCGTTCGCGGGTCACGTTTTCGAGATCGCGTTGGAGTATTTCAAAAAGATGACTAAGCCAAAGCGGCTGCATGTTGAGCGAAAGCAGGTTATTGTCAATCACCGAGACGTCAATCATATCGTCAATGATTGCGCGCAGGCGCTGGATGCCGGTGTTGACGCCCGTCAGGAGCGTATCAATCTGATGGTTGCCGTCCTTCGAGACGCTGTCGCGCATCATGGCGGCGTACCCTTCGATGAGCGTCAGCGGTGTCTTCAACTCGTGCGCCGCGACCGAAATAAAGTTCGACTTTGTCTTGTCGAGTCGTTCCAACTTCTGCTGCATTTCGATCAGTTCGTTCGAAATGTAATTCACACGCGCTTCCATTTCGAGCCGCGCAGTCTTTTCGAGGGCGTATGTGTAAAACGGCGTGATGGTCGTCAACAGGTCGAGCGCGTCCTGCTCGGCCAGATTTTCGATGGCGACGTCGTTCGTGATCGAAATGATTTTGGTCAGCAATTCGGAGACATTGTTTTTTTGCTGCTGCAAATCAGTCAAGGTGGGCGAGCCTGTCCACTCGAGTAGGATTGAATCCAGCCAGGCCGGATTCCCGCTCGTCACCGCCTGCTGCAGACAATCGTAAAAGCGTTCGAGCTGTTGACCAAACGGCTGGCGTGCGCCCGTGCCGCGAGCCAGACTCACGGAAACGCGCTGCAACCAGGTTGTACGGACTTGTGTCAAAAGCTCGGCGGCTCTCATTGAATGGGTAATTTCCTCGGCTTCTCCAAGTTTACGCTGAACCGCGCCTTTCGCGGATTTTAATTTGATTGCTGATTTTGCTGGCTGATCCACGTCCACAACACGTCGCCGACAATTTGCAGGCTTTGCGCTGAAACGTGGTCCGGCGTATCGGATGTAGTGTGCCAGTAAGGGTAGTCAATATCAATAATATCCACCGCGGGAATACCAGCCTGAAGGAACGGCCAATGATCGTCTTCGATGTTGTACTTTACCTGCGGGATGAATATATTCCCATAACCCAACTTTGCCGCGGTGTCCCAGATCGAAGTGCGGAGCGCAATGCTGGAGCTTGCTTCCATTGGCAGGCTCAGGTTTTCGCCGCCGACCATATCTACCAGAATCATTTCCTTTGGCTTGACGGTCATGGATTGAACGAAAGCCTTTGAACCAAGAAGCCAGTCCCAGCCGGGGATTTCGCCATTGTCTTCGGCGTCGAAGAAAACCATTTCGACCGGAATCGAATTTTCCGGCAGTGTTCTTGCCAACTCCAGAAGAACCGCGACGCCGGACGCGCCGTCATCTGCGCCGGGCACAGGCTGTTGCTGTTTGGCGGGATCAGGATCGCGGTTTGCCCACAAACGCGAATCATAATGTGCGCCGAGGATTAGTTCCGGCGGCTGCGTGCCGCGCGTCGCAACCAGATTTTGGATGGGATGTCCCATGGATGTGGCTTGCTGAATCTCGGC
>JAKAKJ010000078.1 GCA_021824575.1 Chloroflexota bacterium | reverse complement strand
CATCTTCCATTTATAGAGCATCTGCCCGGCCAGGAAACCCATTACACCGAGCATGATGATGCCGAGCGGCACATCCGGGCGGGCAGCCATCAAAGCGGCCATGATGCCCATGAAAGCGCCGGCCACTAGGAGCAGATAGAAGAAGATGAAGGTGAAGAGAATTGAGCGCGTGCGCGGGGCAATCAGTTTGTGGCTGATGGCGCTCAGACTATTGCCATCATTGCGGACAGCCACGACGATGGCGCTGTAGTCGCTGACCCAGCCGATGAATGAAACGCCGATCATCAGCCACAACAGGGATGGCAGCCATCCCCACAGGTTTGCGGCGGTAATCACGCCCACGATTGGCCCGGCGGCGGCGATGGACTTGAAGTGATAGCCGTACAGCACGTTGCGGCTGGTTGGCATGAAGTCCACGCCGTCCATGTACATCTTGGCGGGCGTTGCCTTCTTTGCATCCGCCTGGATGATATTGTGGTCAACATACTTGGCATAGAAGTTGTACGCCAGGTAGATGACGACCACGGCAATTACAACGATCCATAGCGTATTCATACTTAATCCTTTCTTTGGCGAGAATAAAGGAACAGTTGATTACTACTCGGTTCTAGTTGAATAGTGCCCATTGCCGTCTTGCGAATTGAAGCATATCTATGCAAAGCACCTCCTCTCAAGTTTTTGGGCCGATCAATTTGCAACCTGAGCCGTCAGCAGGTCTGCGATCTTGTTGCTGGCTGACGTCAGGGAGTTGCTCCCTATGAAGCGGGCCCTGCCGTTCACGACCACAGCGGGGAAGCGGTGGATTCCATATTTCAGGGATTTGTAGAATCCCTCGATGGATGCCGCATCAATCACCTTGACCACCACGCGGTCGCAATGCACACGGAAGATTTCGCGCACCCAATCGGAGATTGCCTGATATTCGTGGAGTAGATCCGCAGGAAGACTGCTCTCAAGTTGTTCCTCGTGAACGCGCTGCATGCGGCCTGTTTCACTCCACGCGACTTCGCAATGTGTGCAGTGATAAAAAGCGGTCGGCGCATAGGCCAGGACTTCGACTTCTAAAGGTTTTTCCATATCTGCCTCCTACCAAATAAAAACGCCAACAAGCAAAGTTTGCTTATTGGCGCACATTGACTAATCTGGTCAGATCGCGAATCTGCCAGTTGTGGATTTTGAGATTGTCAGTCGTATCTTGTAAGAATAGAGACACTGAATTGCCTTTTCCTAACTTAACACCGGATTCGCATTCAGGTTTTCTTCTTTGTAATTTTAATGACGACCAAATTATTCAATTATTGAGAAAGATTATATGACATTTTCCTTGAAACGCAAGACCAGCATTGTGAAATTTGGAACGTTGCTAAATAAGTTCCAGTTTTTGATCCGCGATCTGACCGTCAGGCCAGTTGGCTTCAACCCATTTCGCTACATTTTGCAGCGATCGTTGAAGTTGCGCTGCGTCATTCCCGACCATGGCGCAGATGATAACTGCTTCCTGCCACTTGTCTTGCAAATCCATTTCTGCAATTGAGACGTTAAACTCACGGCGCAGTCGCGCGATGAGCGGCTTGATGCGTCCGCGCTTTTCTTTGAGCGAGTGGCAGGCGGGGAGGTGGAGATGGATGGTGAGAGTGCCGAGCATTACTTCATCGCTTCGCGCAATTTTCCGACAAGTATGATGGCATCGTTCTCATCGCACCTGTCATCTCTTGCAAGAAACTTCAACCCTCGTTCGGATATACCTTTTCCGCGCGGCACAATCCAGCAGTGGAAATGCGGCTGGCCTTCCATCGTGGAAAGTTGATAAATTCGTTCAGCATCAGCGTGGACTTTGAGCGCGTGATATATCCTCTTGTACACGTTTCCAAGCGAGGCTGATTCTTCTGGCGTCATTTCTGAATAATCGAGAAAATGCCGCTTTGACTCGATGAACAATGTTCCCAGCGGACCTTTATCCACTGGCGCATGACAGGCCATCCAATATTCGTCTTCATAAATATAGCCTCCGGGTGGAATGGCTTCTTGTCCCAGGTGCTTGCGGCAAATGAAACAGTTTTCCATAACTTGTTTATGCCTTCCTTGCGCAACTGCATATCACAGAATAATTCGAGCATGCCATCCATTGAGTCTTGCGCCGCGAACCAAATGACTTTTTTAAAATGGGGTGGGCAGTGCGCTAAATCGAATAAATGGCCCTTCTTATCCTGTTCGTGATCTTCGGCCCGGCGATCCACCCTCCAACGCCAGCAATCATTTCCGTTACCAGGAATAAGGGCAACGTGCCGAACATCTGCAATAGAACGCTTCCATAACCAATCTGGTCTGCCAGCATGTCCACGAGCGAGCGGGTGACGAACGGGTTACGCACGCCCAGATAAAAACAGGCACTCGGCAGGTGATAGAACAGGTTGGTCAGGATCATTCCCAGCCTGTGACTGCGGCCAATCTGACGGTCTATTGATACGGCGTATTGCTGGGGATTCCCAGCCAGAATCGCTTCAGCCGCTAATCGTCCGCTTTTGATTGCAAAGCGAATGCCTTCTCCGGTAAATGGATCCACCAGCCCCGCGGCATCTCCCGCAAGAAGTGTTCGCGATGTATTGATTGTCTCACGGCGGGAATAAATGGGCAGCGGATGTCCTTTCTGTGGCTGCCCTTCGATGGAAATATTGTATCGTGACATGACCCGCTTCAGTGTGGATTGCAGTTCGCCGGGCTGCGGATGGAGGGCGCCAATCCCAACAGATAGATGATCCGATTTTGGAAAAATCCAAAGGTAGCCATTTGTGATCTCGCCGAATATGAACATCGCCCTTTCGGCAAAACGGGCGAAGACTTTCGCCGGAACGGCTGTCTCCACCTCGATGGCACCGGCCATCACCCTTCCGGGCCGCAACCCTAGGGAGCGCGCCACGACTGAATTGGCGCCATCCGCGGCGATCAGGAACCGGCTTTCAAATTGCTCGCCGCTGCTCGTCTGAACTCTCACGCCTTCTGGATTCTCTTCCACGCTTCGCACCGCAGCGCCCTGTCGGATTTCAGCATCCGTTTGTTTCAGAAGATAGGCATCGAATTGATCGCGCATCACCATGCGTAAAGATTGCCCCGGCAAAGGGACAGTGACGATCTTCTCGCGCAAGGCGTAGGAAATGGATTTCACCCTTGATTCAATAACCGGGTCGAACGAAAAAGGAAACTCTTCCAGAACGCTGGCAGAGATGCCGCCTCCGCAGGCTTTATAGCGAGGCAGGGTTTCCTTTTCCAAAACCAGGACGCGTCTTCCAGCTTGACCGAGAAACCAGGCAGCTGTCCCTCCTGCCGGACCGCCGCCAACGATGATCACATCAAATTTCCTATTCATGTTTCTCCAATGTGGTCGGTGGCTCCGCTGTTTGACATAACGGGGGAAAGCGCAGTCAGTCAGGATGAGATCCGATTACCTTTGATATTCCACGAAGACGTAGCGTGCCGCGGTGAATCCCAGTGTCACAGGGCGATCCCCAACCTGGACAGTGAGTGTCTGGTTGAAGGCCAGCACGTCAATCACAGTTACCAACGAACCAAGTATAAGTCCATGGCTTTCCAAGAATTCCATCAACGCGACGTTTTGTTCGGCCAGTTCATGAATCCGCCGGATGATGACTTTTTCACTTGTCGAAACGCTGGTCAGGGGAATCCAGGATGCGGTCGACTCTTCGTAGCCGGGCAAAGGGTTGCCGTGCGGGCAAGTCGAAGGGTGGCCCAATTCCTCGAGCAGGGCATTCTCTGCTTCCATTGAAATGGCATGCTCCAGGTTATGGGCCTCTTGGTGCAACTTTGACCACGGCAGCCGGTTGACCATCATCCACTCTGTAAGCATGTGGCGACGCATGACGGTGCGCGCCGATTCCAGCCCGGCCTTTGTCAGGTGAAGGCCCTTCTTCCCGGAAACGATCCAGCCGTCGCGGGCCATCCGTTTGAGAGTGTTGGTGACTGTGGGTGGTGTGACGCCCAATAATTCGGCCAGCCGGGCGCCTACCACCGGTTCACGATCCCGCTCCAGCACGTAAATGAGGGAAAGATAATCTTCGACTGTCGGGCTGAGTTTCTTCATGGACTTTATCCAAATTTGTGATGTTCGTCACCAAAAATGCGGAAGATATTTCAGTTGGTTAACTGCGAATGTTAGCCTATACTAATCCTGGCTGCCATACGGCTTGCTTTATTATACATCCGGGATGAATTGGAGATACTCATGGATCAACGTACGCGCAAAAAAGTTTTCAGCAGGGAGACTTTAACTGTTGCCTCTCGCGATGTGCCCCTGTGGAGTGGATATGCTGCAGGCGTGGTAAATCTTGTGCCGAGGACGGCGCGGCGAGCGATCCATCTTACATGTTTTGCACGCGTGCTTGATCAACCGTACCAAACATTCTTTTCCCATCCTGTGCTGGACGAATAAAGGGATGCAAGATGCTGGAGACATTTATAGTCACTGTGCGTGAAAGGATGGAAGCGGGGAGAGGACTCTCGGGAATCTGGAGGATGTTCAAGGTCTGGGGTCCGGCATGGCTGGTCATGATGGCAGATGTAGACGCGGCAAGTGTGATTACGGCAGCGGAGAGCGGGGCCTTATATGGAACCAAACTCATTTGGTTCCTGCTGGTCCTCGCGGTTCCTCTGTATGTGATCCAGGAAGTGGCGGGCCGGGTTGGCGCTGTAACCCAGAAAGGACTGGGCGAATTGATCCGCGAGAACTACAGCAAACAGACGGCGATTCTGGCCTCCGTGCCCATGGCCCTTGTGGATATCATCAGTTATGTGGTGGAATACACGGGCGCTGCCATTGGTTTTCAGATTTTTGGAATCCCTCCTCTGGTCTCCGTCCCCTTGATCTTTGTGGCGCATGTGCTTTTGGTCTATAAGCGAAAATATGCCGAAGCCGAGAAACCGCTCCTTGTATTTTCCATTTTCTTTGCGCTTGCCTGGGCCGTCTCTGCTTTCTTGACTGCACGGAACGGAATTCAGGTTACCCCGTTTTATTTTTCGGTGTCGCCTAATTTTGTTTTCCTGCTGGCGGCCAATGTCGGGGCGGTCATCATGCCCTTCATGTTGTTCTATCAAGCGTCGGCCACCGCGGAGAAAGGAATCACAGCGCGTGAACTGAAGGAAGTGAGATTCGAAACGTTGGTCGGGGCGTTCGTCTCAGAGTTGTTGATGGCGGCGATTGCAGTGGCCGCCATCGGAGTCCGAACCGAGGCACTGACTTTCGCTGCGCCCAAGGCTCTCTCGCAGGGCCTTTCCGCGGTTGGGGGTATTTCCGCTCCTTATATCTTTGGGGCGGGTCTGATCGCGGCTTCCTTCATTGCGTTGATCGTCATATCTCTTGGAAGTTGCTGGGGGGTTACGGAGGCAATGGGGTGGGGCCGGAAGAACTGGTTCAAAGTGTATCTGGCTGAATCGCTTCCGGCATTGGTGGTTCCCATCATCACCCTGAACCTGGTCAATCTGGCGCTCAATCTGATGGTGCTGCAGATCGTGGTGTTGTTAGGCCCGGCCATCATTCTTGGACTGATCGCATCGAACCAGAAGTTGATGGGCACGCACGCATTGGGCGGTTTTAACAAAACCATTTATTGGATTTTTCTCGCCTTGATCTTTGGCACAGGGATTTTAAGTTTGGTATATTCGCTTTAAGGATGAGGGCAGCCTTCCCTGCTTTTAAAACGCTCTCTTTGACGTTGAAAGCTGCTTTTGGAGATCAGGCTGATGACGTGGCTTGGTTAATCAATCAACGCGCGTTGGAGTTGAATGCCTACGAAAAACCGCCAGAATTTTTGAATGAGAATTTCTCGGATGCAAAGTTGAAGCCTGAACTTGATGCTGTGAATAAAGTTTGGGATGATCCAGCAAAGACCATAAGCGGCTATCCTGACGCTCGCTTTTGGGAAATTCGCTGGTTGCACGCTAAAGGATTTCAAATGGAACCTGTTCTTGATGCAACGGGCACGACTATCGGGTATCGTTTTCTGCCACCGGGAGGAACTGCCGGCTTTGTTTCATGGCACACCCGCACAGACAAAACTGGCCCAGTGACCAGGGTCCCTTCCATCTTCTATGAATTGCCTTTGGGCGCGGGCTGCGGCCTCGGCTGGATTTGAGCCTGTCAGATAATAATCGTAAAAGAGGATCATCAGCTTGGCTGCCGCATCATCCAACACGGGCCACGCATTGCCCACGACGCTGTTTGCGCCGGCAATGAAACAGGTGGTTTGCAAGTCAACCCGCTCATCACCCTCGTAGAGAAAACTGTCATTGCTATTGCAGGCAGAGAGACTTACCAGATCGGGCAGAGGAGACAGGTCTCGCAATTGATCCAGCCAGATGTCCCCATCGCCCAATGCAATTCCACTGAGACGGCCAGATTGCCGGTCCGTAAAGAAATGACTGGCGATGTGCAGCCACGCGAAACGCGCGAGACCCTGTCTTTCTTGGGAATTGTTTTCCTCATTGATCAGGTTTAATAGATTTTTCCAGGTGGCCTCTTCTTCGGCCAGGAGTCTGCCTTTGAAGCCTGATTTTGAATGGAGGGTCGTGAGTTCATTTTTAACCAGCGGAAGTTCTTCTCGTAAGCCTTTGAATGTGGAGAGTCCAACCAGCAGGCCGTTGGAACGGTCATTTGCTTTGCGAAATGAACTCCGCTCCCAGAGCAGGCTCAAGATTTCCAGCGATGGGACAACAACGGGTATGCAAAGGCTGACCAAAGGGTGTGCCGCAAAGTCAGGCTGCAGTGCGGGCCAGGGGACTTGATGAAGCCTTCCATGCGGAGACACCAAAAGATGAGTCCGAGGCGTAAGATATTGAGTGAGGGAGGATGGTAACAGGATTGCGCCAAGGACTTTTAGGTCACTTTCCATGAGAGGAGCGGCATCCTGGCGCGCCGCGTCACAGGCGCGCAACGCCATCTCGAATCGTTTCGACGTGGGTTGGGTATGTACCTGGCAATGATCCGGCGTGACGATCACTGTAATCAGTTCATCTTCCTTCATATAATAGTCCAAAGCGACCCAGTCACTTGCGGCAAAACGAAAAGCTTGCTTTTGAAAGAGGGCCAAATCGAAACGGTTTTCGAATGCGGTAGTTGCCCGTCCTGCGAATCCTTGTCGCTCAAAGCGGGTTTTCAGCGCATCGTATTGCTTTACTTTCTGGATCAATTGGGAACGTATCTTTTTGGATTGAAATGCTGACTGAAGAGCCGGCATTTCGTCGAGGGATGTCCTGAGTTTGGTCCGCATTAATTCAATCTCGGCTCTGAGCGAATCCAATTCCCCGGATGTTGCATCGCTTCCAGCAATGGCGCTGGCCGAAAGATTTCGAAGCAGGGTGGATGCCTTGCTCTCTTCGATAAAGTACAGGGCATCCTGGGATGCCCCTGCCTTGGATGCGGTGGAAATGATCTTGTTAAAAACGCGCGCCGGCCTTTGCAAATATGATCCTGCGAGGGATGGCTGCAGAAAATTCCGGCGTATCTCCGCGAGAGCATTCACTCCTTGATGATAAGTTTGAAGGGCCAGTTGGATGTCTCCTCGCGATCCGGCCAAATCTCCCAACTCAACGTAGGCCCTCCAATCAATTTCCGGGAATGATCCTCCGCTAAGTTCGAGCGCCTCTTCGAAAGCGGCCTTTGCCTGATCGGGTTTCGAGTTCAAGGCGTGGAAGGTTCCGATGGAAACCATGCAGGCGGCATGTTCCATCATCATTCCCATTTTGGCAAAGTCAGATCGGGCTTGCTCCAGATCATTCGCGCCTTCGTCTCTGCGCTCCGTTCGGACAAGTACTTCACCCAGAAGCCGCCTTGCCAGTGCGACTTGAGGGAACATCCCATGTTCGATTGCAATGTCGAGAGACCGTTCCAGGGATCGAATGGCATCGGACTCCTTGCCTTCCTGGAGAAATGCGGCAGCCCGATAATTTTCCACAGAGGAGGAAAATGCCTTCTGGTCTGCCATCCCGTAATGCGCGGCAGCCTTGTCCAGAAATTCATGAGCGGTCTGAGGCTGTCCCAATTGCAGCCATATCAGGGCCATATACTTTTCACAGGTTGCCAGCCGAAAGTAAATTCCCAACGGCGCGAGACGCTCTGCAGCTCTTTCCAGATGATATAAGGCATCCTGGTATCTCCCAAGCTGAGCGTACGCTTCTCCAAGATTTGAAACGGAGATCGCGGCCTGCACATGGGAGCCTAGTTTTTCATTGATCGCTTCGGATTGTTTGAATTGCTCAACGCTGAGCGCGGCTTTCCCCGTCAAAGCATTTAGTTTGCCGCTGTCATTGAGATTGTCTGCCAGAAGCCCTTGAATTTCATGACGAATGAAGACTGCTCTGGCTTCTTCATAATGCTCCTCCGCCAGTCTTAACTGCCCATTGATCAAATATACCGACCCCAGATTGTTGACGCACATCCCGCGCCACAGATCGAGGTCCGTTGAGTCGAAAAGCTGCGCGGCCTTCTTGAAATGTTCCTCGGCACTCGTCAGGTTATCTGCTCGCAACAGATCGCCCAGCGCGATTTGATAGTGCGCCTTGGCCTGATCCGTGACCGAATTCTTCATTTCAAAGACCCTCAGGGCCTGTTCCAACTTGGCAAGAGCCTCATCAAAACGATCCCGGCGGCGCAGGCTGCTCGCCTCATGAAGCCAGCAGCGCGCCTGATTGAGTTGATCCCCGCGCGCCTTGTACGCTTCTTCGCTGGCGCGAATATTTTCCAACGCCGCCTGATGTTCTCCGATCAGGATTTGAGCATAAGCCAGGTCCAGTTGGCAGCCGGGAACAAATTCATCGAAGCCTGCGCTCTGGAGACCGGCCAAAGCCTGCTCAAGCTCATGTTCGGATTGTTGGAAGTTGGTTTTGGCCCAGGAAAGAACATTGGATTGCCAGTCACAGGCGGCGGCCCAGCCGTTTTCGTTCAATGCTTCGAAACCGCGGCGGGCGCGGGAGATGGCCGCATTCACGCGCCTAGGTTGTCCCCAATGATTGCTGGCACGGCCCAGATACCATGCTGCCAACGGCTGAATAAAAGGGTCTTTCCGGGACCCGGCAGCGGATTCGGCAACTTGGGCAATGGCCCAGCCCCGGCGGGGTTCGATCAGCGCGAGAGCTTCCGCGCGCTTTGCCAACTCATGGAGAAGTTCAAGCTCGAGCGTGGGAAGTTTTGATGCGGCTGAGTTCAATGCGCTCTCAGGAATTTGCTGGTCAAACAGGTTGTCTGCCAGACTCAAATAAACCTGCAGAGGATCGTCAGCCATGATTGGATGTCAGGAATGAGACTCGAGCGTAAGGCTTAACCCCGATTTTATGTTTTGATAATCGTTA
>JAKAKJ010000034.1 GCA_021824575.1 Chloroflexota bacterium | reverse complement strand
AAATGGCGGAAGTCAATCTCCAAGAACATGCCGTCCTGCCCCAATGGAATTACACCATTAAACCTTCGTGAAAGACTCGAATGTTATTTTTGCACAGTCCCTTAGCGCGTCCACCGCGGGGCCACATTATATTTCGGTACAAGGAAGGCTCGCGCGGCCCGATCCCGACTTTGCCGATCTGCCAAACAATCCACATAAGGTATATAGTGATTGGATAAATTCAAATGAGGTCTGCTTCTATATTGGGCCAAACGCGCCAAGTGATTTCTGCAGCACGCGCACCATCGCCCAGCCCCTGGTGGTGATGACAGGTACTCCCACACCATTTCCGACTTCCACGCCAACGCCGATTCCCGTCATTGATTCCGTACAAGCCTATCCCAACCCGATTTATTACGGCCAGACCTGCCCATCCATATCAACAGTTACGTTCCGCGCAGCCCTAACTCTTCCAAATGGAATTACTCCCGACTTAGTTGATGCTCAGGCACACGTCAGGGTGATCGTAGGACCCAGCGAGACAAACTCCGGCAGCCTGACCGTGCCACTACAATCCAATGGCACATGGGATTCTTCCTCCGGTGGTCAGGTGTTCCTTGGCACAGTTGCCCTGACACATACCTATAACGACGCTCTCAATCATTTCGACCCGGCCTCTTTGGGAGGAAATTCGGGCGCACTCCTCTGGTATGTGGATGCTTCCAGTCATGATCCATCCTATCAAACCCAGACACTGCTGGACACAAGCCCGAATCAGGTACTCAGCCTCGCTCCCTGCCCTGCCAGCGGGCACAATCCACCACACAATTCAAACAATGGAAATGGGACGACGGTCACTGGTTGTGCCCAGTATACAAACCAGACCAGCTGTAATCTGGGAGGCTGCTCCTGGAATCCACAGAACTCATCCTGTGCTGTAAATCCATAACCAAATTATGAGATCAATGATGGATCCGATCCTGGATCGGATCCATCATCTTTTAAGTTACGGGCACTGTCCAATCGCAATGTTGTTCAAATACAACTGCGTCCGGCCAACAACTTGATGCCGCGCATTTGTCGCAACCAATTGATACTGAACCCATGCAGTTTTGAAATCCTTGTAATATTTAATTACTGCTGCGGATAATTCATAAGTAAAAGTATCATTTTCATTCGCGTCCATGACCGCGCCGTTATTCCAATCTGTGGTGGCGCCAGTGACTTGATCCCTAAGACGCGTAAACAACGTCACTTGTGTCACGCTATAACCGCCTGCAATGTGAGCTGAGATTTTGATGGAATTTGCCTGACAGGATGCTCCCCAGATGAGTTGGTTTCCTGAAATTAAAATGTTGTCGAACACAGGGCTTTCCGATGTGGGCTGAAGCAGGAACGAAGCAGTAGCCTGATCGGTTACAAGGAGGCTAATTGTCCCGGTGGGTTGAGGCGTGCCAGTTGAAGTCGGCGTGGGGCCGGAATATACGAACGTTGGCGTGCTGGTAAATGTCGGCGTGGGCTGTGTAGGCGTCGCAGACGGCGTCCACGTGGAAGTCACATATCCCGTATTGGTTGGCAAAATCACCGGCGCTGATACAGTCGGCGTTGTTGGAATCAAAATCGTATATGAACATGCCGAAAGCAAAAGGCTGAAAACGGGGATGAGATAGATTTTTTTCATGATCGCCTCTCCAGTGCCCAAAAGTGAATTTTATTGTATTATCAAGCTCTGCATTCATGCTCAAGTGCAAATGGTTTGTAAGTTCAACAGAATAAATCACGTGCTACCATTCACGATATGACAGAAGCCGAAGAAATCAGACAACTGGCGGACAGTCTGTTCGATGGCGTTGTTCAAATTGATAGTGTGGGCCGAATCACTTTATGGAACCATGGGGCAGAACGGATCACGGGTTTGTCAGCCAGTCGGTTGATTGGAAAATTCTACCAAAAACAGATCGTCCATTACAACGAAAGCGGAAATCATCTGCCCGATGAGTGCAAGCCAATTTTGCAAACGCTCAATGACGGAACCCAGCGGGAAGTCCTCCTGCATCTGAAACACGCCGACGGCTTCCGTGTATCGGTCGTCGCGCGGACGCTGCCCATTCTGGAGAAAAGCGGAAGGATCACGGGCGCGATCCAAATCTTCAATGATAATAAAGCAACCATCGCTGCATTCCAATCCGCGCGGAGGACAGATGAAACGGTTCTGCTGGACCCGCTGACGGGCATCGGAAACCGTCCGCATATCGAAACAAAAATCCGATCCGCGCTTGACGACCTCCGCCAAAAAAATATCCGCTTTGGGATTCTTTTCGTGGATATAGATCATTTCAAAGACTTCAACGATGCCCACGGTCATCTGGTCGGCGACAAAATATTGCGTATTGTGGCAAATACGCTCCGACAGAATCTGCGCGTGACCGATTCATGCGGACGCTGGGGCGGCGAGGAATTTCTGGCACTGGTTCTCGGCCTCGACATGGATGGCCTGTGGACGGTGGCAGAGAAACTTCGGACCACCATATTGCAGACCCGGGTCAAAGACGATCAGCTCAGTTTGAACGTAACCATTTCCATCGGGGCCACCCTGGCCCGCCCGGAGGATACACTCCAATCCCTGATCGAACGCGCAGATAAATTGATGTACAAAAGCAAGCAAGGTGGTCGAAATCTCGTCACAATCGGGGAATAGCAACTGATCTTCGTACAATCAGAGAAAATATCTGAATTCTCCGAGACTCTGTGGGGAAAAAGGAAATGAGCCCACGTTTTTAGTCACTCCCTACACTTTTTCCACTACCTTTTCTGGTATAATCAGCGCTCGTGACTGGTCCTGCCCGCGGTCCCGGCTGCGAACATGGAGACCTGCAAATCTAAAGAAAGGAAGCATACGTCATGCCACTTGCAAAGGAAGCAAAGACCAAACTCATCACAGACTATCATCGCCACGATTCAGACACCGGCTCGCCTGAAGTACAGGTTGCCATTATGACAGGCCGCATTCAGCAATTGACAGAGCATCTGCGGGCCAACAAACACGATGAGTCCTGCCGACGTGGTCTGCTCAAGCTGGTCGGTCAGCGCCGCCGGATGCTGGCTTATCTGCGAAAATCAGATTACCCGCGTTACCTGGCGATCACCGAAAGTTTGAATTTGCGTCACAAATAAACAGCACGTTCCACAGGGACACAGCGACGCTGTGTCCCTACCGTATATCCGCTGTCAGGAATTGAATAGTGTTGACAACAGACGTTGTCGCCGCTCTTCAGTCCCTGACCAGGCGGACAATTCATGAGGGAGGATGAGTTCATCCCTCAACAGGAGACCAAATGAAACCCGAATCAAAACGCTACTCAACGACCGTTGGGACGCGCACCGTTACCTTTGAAACCGGCAAACTGGCTGCCCAAGCTGGCGGTGCAGTCACGGTTGGCATCAACGATGCGATCATCTTCGCGGCCGCCACAATGGGCGGTGTGCGCGAAGGCATTGACTTTTTCCCGCTCTCGGTCGAATACGAAGAACGGCTCTACGCCGGCGGGAAAATTCCCGGCTCGTTCTTCCGCCGCGAAGGGCGGCCGTCAACAGAAGCGATTCTCACCGCGCGCCTCACCGACCGACCTCTGCGCCCGTTATTCCAGCACGGAATGCGGAACGAAGTGCAAGTCATGATGTTCTCGCTTTCCGCCGACAGCGAAAATCCGCTCGACATTCTTGCCATCAACGCCGCATCCGCCGCCATCATGATCTCAGATATTCCCTGGGGCGGACCCGTTGGCGCGGTGCGCGTGGGGCGCGTGAACGGCGAATTTGTCATCAACCCAACCTTCGCAGAGATGGACGCGTCTGACCTTGACTTGCGGATTGCCGGGACCAAAGACGCGATCCTGATGGTCGAATGCGGCGCGAACGAAATCCCCGAAGATGTGATGGCTGCCGCGCTTGATTTCGGCCACAAGTCCATCCAGCCGCTGATTGACATCCAACTCAAGATGCAGGCCGAGATTGGCAAGCCGAAGCGCGAGCCGACGATTGCCATTGCCAACGAGGAGCTGCAAAAGAAAGTCTTTGAACGCGTCAACACCCCAATGAACGAATTGCTCGACAAGCCGTTGAGCAAAGTTGAGTTTTATGGCGGTATGGATGAATTGCAGGCCGCGGTTGTTGCTGAAATGTGCGCGGCCGGCGGCGAAAACGCGCCCGCTGAAAAAGATGTGATCTCCGCATTCGGCGAAGCCGAACACAAGATCGTGCGCGAACGAATCCTGAGTATGGGCAAGCGGCCCGACGGCCGCACGCCGACGGAGATCCGCCCGATATGGTGCGAAGTCGGTTTGTCGCCGCGCGCGCACGGATCAGGCTTGTTTACACGCGGCGAGACTCAAGTCCTCTCGCTCGCAACGCTTGGAACGCTGGGCGAAGCACAGGAATTGGATTCGCTGACACCCACCGATACCAAACGCTACATGCACCACTACAACTTCCCGCCGTTTTCCACGGGCGAAGTCAAGCCGCTTCGAGGCCAGAGCCGCCGCGAGGTCGGGCATGGCGCGCTGGCTGAACGCGCGCTCGAACCGGTCATCCCCGCAGAAGAAACATTCCCGTACACCATCCGCGTTGTATCCGAAGTTTTATCATCGAATGGTTCAACCTCGATGGGATCAGTCTGCGGCTCGACGCTGGCATTGATGGATGCAGGCGTCCCAATCAAAGCTCCGGTCGCTGGTGTGGCAATGGGATTGATCACAGACGACACCGGTCGTTACAAAATCCTGACCGATATCCAGGGCACGGAAGATCATCTCGGCGACATGGATTTCAAGGTGGCCGGCACGGCTCAAGGCATCACGGCTCTGCAAATGGATATCAAGATTTCTGGTTTGAGTGCGCAGATGATGAAGGAAGCGCTCGAACAGGCGCATGATGCGCGCATGTTCATCATGGGAAAGATGCTCGAAGTATTGCCGCAATCGCGGCCCGAATTGAAACCGCACGCGCCGCGCATCATCACGGTGAAGATTCCGGTGGAAAAAATCGGCGCGTTGATCGGTCCCGGCGGAAAGAATATCCGTTCACTGCAGGAGGAGACCGGCACCAAAATTGATGTGCAGGAAGATGGCACAGTTTACATTGCCTCGACCGAAGGCGTCGGCGCAAAGGAAGCGCAGGAGCGGGTCGAGTCGCTTGGCGAGTCCGCAGTGGTTGGAAATATTTATACAGGCAAAGTCGTGCGCATCGCGGACTTCGGCGCGTTCGTCGAAATCCTGCCCGGCGTGGACGGCATGGTTCACATCTCACAGCTCGATACCGAACGCACCAATAAAGTGGAAGATGTTGTGAGCATGGGCGATGAGATTACCGTGATGGTCACGGACATTGATCCACAGGGAAAGATTCGATTGTCGCGGCAGGCTGTGCTGGAAGGCTGGACTGCCGAAGAAGCCCGCGGGAAGGATCAGCGCAAGAATGGACCACGGCCGGGCGGCGGGAGCAGAAGCGGAAGCCGGGGCGGAGACCGCAGTCGCAGCGGAGATCGTGATCGTCGAGGCGGCGACCGCAGGCGGTAGTCTTATCCGTAAGTAAAAATCACCAAAGAACCCGGTTTCCACAAAGCCGGGTTCTTTTTTGGCTGAACTGCGGCGGCACATAAACTTTGTCACCACAATTAGGTAGGAATGTCCATTCAGGTTTTTAAATCGGAAAAGTAGAATCCCAATATGCTTTTTCAGCGCATCAAAGCTACGTACAACGAATTCCCCGGCCAATTCTGGCTGATGGTGATCGGGCTTTTCATCAGCACCGCAGGCAGCAGCATGATCATGCCCTTTATGATGATCTATGCCAGCAACAAACTGCAACTGCCGCTCAGTACGGTTGCCGCGTTGCTTTCCATCAACGCCGGCACCGGACTGCTTTCCTCCTTCCTCGCCGGAACATTGGCCGACAAAGCTGGGCGCAAGCTGGTGATGAACATCAGCCTGACGGCGAACGGCCTTGTCTATTTTTTTCTTTTGCAGGCAAATAATTACGTCCAGTTCGCAGTGTTGATGTTCCTGATCGGGATGTCGAATCCGCTGTACCAGGTCGGGGCCGACGCGATGCTGGCAGATCTGGTCCCATCTGAAAAGCGCGTGGACGCGTACGCCATCAACCGCATGATCAACAACGCAGGTTTCGCCCTTGGCCCGGCCATCGGCGGATTCGTCGCGTCGAGGTCTTATGCGCTGGCATTCTACGCGGCAACCGCAGGCTTTTTGATCTACAGCGCGCTGCTTTTCTTTTTGGCGCGCGAGACGCTTGTTAAAAACAAGATATATTCTGATAAAAAACCTGTACCGGCAGAAGCGGACGGCGGCTATCGCGAAGTCTTCCAGAACAAACATTATGTCGGCGTCATATCGTTGATCGCCACCGGATTGATCGCACCGTCCATGCTTTGGGTCTTGCTTGCCGTTTATACCAAAACCAATTTCGGATTACCGGAAAATCTCTACGGATGGATTCCCACCACCAACGCGTTGATGTGCGTCTTCGTTCAATATTCAGTGACGCGCGTGACGCGTCGATTCCCGGCCCTGCCTGTTGTGGCAATCGGATTGTTGATCTACTCCCTCGGCGTTGGCAGTGTGGCGTTGATGAGCGGATTCTGGGGATTCTGGTTAAGCATGGTCATCCTGACTTTTGGCGAATTGACTCTCGTTCCCACTGCCACCAAATATGTCGCCGATCTGGCCCCGTCCAATTTGCGCGGACGATATATGAGCATTTACTGGTTTGGATGGGGCGCGTCGCGCGCCATCGCGCCGGTTCTCGGCGGGTACATCAACGATCAGATCGCGCCGCGCGCCATTTGGATCGCCGGTTTGATCATCGGCGCAACCAGCGGACTCGTGCTATTATTTTTATCAAGACGGCAAACAGAATCAAGATCAGTTATCGAAACAGAAGCAGCGTAAATCAGGACTTACGCAAAAGACACGAAGGGCAAAAGTCAACGAGGAGATAATATGACCGCACAAGATCAAAACATTACACTGATCACTGATAGTACATGTGACATTCCGCAGGAGTTGACCGAACAATACAAAATCGCCATCATCCCACAAACGGTTGTGTGGGGCGATGAGATTCTGCGCGACCGAATTGACATCACGCCGCAGCAATTTTATGAGCGTATCAAGACCGATCCCAAGATGCCGACAACGACGCTCCCCGCTCCGGCCGACTTTGAAAACGCGTATCGTTCGGCGATTGAAAATGGCTCAAAAGAAATCATCATGCTGACGGTCAGCAGCGCCATGAGCGGAACTTTTCAGCTGGCGAAACAAGTTGCAGAGCAAATAAATATTCCTGTTCGCGTTGTTGATTCAAAAGGGCCGACGATGAGCCTCGGTTGGCAGGTTTTAGCCGCAGCGCGCGCCCGCTTGGGCGGAGCCAACGCGGACCAAATCATCGAAGCCGCGGACAAAGTCCGAAAGCGGCTCGTACAAATTGTTTGTCTTGATACACTGGAATTTCTGTATCGCGGCGGGCGTATCGGCAGCGCGACGCGTTTGGTCGGCAGCTTGTTGGATCTGAAGCCGCTGGTTCAGATCAATCATGAGACGGGAATCGTCGAATCTTCGGGCCGGGCACGGACACGCAAAAAATCCATCGAGATGCTCATTCAACGATTCTTCGAGCAAATCCAACCCGGCAAGTTATTACATGTTGCCGTTTTGCACGGCAATGCATTGGATGAAGCTCAGCAAATCGCCGAGCGGATACACAAGGAATTTTCGCCGCACGAACTACTGATCAACATCACCGGTCCCGTGCTTGGGATCAATACCGGCCCTGGTGCGCTGGCGTTGTGTGGATATAGCGAAGAATGAATTAAAACATAAAACAGGGACTCTCAAGTAAAAGATTGTATAATCTGCACAAAGGCAGTTATACAGAACGACTCTGTATAACATCTCGCACAGGGACATTTGACGGCATGAGTCCGTGTAAATCATCGTTGTCCCTTCCGCCGCATCAATCCTTAAATCGTTGGGCGGCTTGTACCAAGAGTTATATATGAAGGTTAAAAGACTAAACTTGCCGTTTTTGCCTCAACCTTGAAATGAGGTTCGCCTCGTTGTATTATGAGGCTGCAAATAATAAGCGAGGGTATGCATAGTTGTTTGGTTTTCAATCGTTCGTTCACAGTCTGAAAGGAGGCTTGTGATGAAATTCCAAACGTTGATGGTCATCAAGGCTGTTGTATGCTTAAGCCTTGGAGTGCCCATTCTGCTCGCAACGACTTTCACTTATTCCCTGTTCGGGGCTTCCCTAAATCCGGGGGGCGTTTTTGCAGCCAGAGAATATGGCGCATCGTTAATCGGCAATCTATTGCTAACCTGGTTCGCAAGAAACGCAATCGAATCAGAGTCCCGACGGGCGATAATCTTGGCTCTGTGCGTTTATGATGCGATCGGTTTTGTAATCACACTGAGTGCTCAACTCACTGGCGTGTTGGGCCCCCTGGGATGGCTCGCGGTGGTGATCTACCTCTTCTTCGCAATAGGATTTGGGTACTTCCTGATACCGCAAAAGAAAGCGGTATAAAGGACTGCATGCGCTTATTCCTTTGAGCCACTACGAATTCTGTGAAGTCCGTTCACGAAAGAAGTATCTGGAGGGAGTTAGATTGCGAAAAATTACATTTGTGCGGCAACTGATAACGAAACCATGGTCAGTTGCACTATCAGCCGCCCACCGATGAGTAGCACTTGTCAAGGGCTGGAAAGATGTTTTCTGAGATAAAGGCTTTGGAAAAGTGAGACGTTCCAAAGCCTTTTGGTTTGCACGTGGATAGGTTGTTTTCTGAAAAAGGCAACGCTTCGCTGCCCCACCAGGATCCCTGCTGAGTTGGGTGCGATGGTTCTCGCACTGCTTACGAAGAAGTCTTTTGTACAGCTACTGCTTCAAATGCAGCTCTGGCTTCAACGCCAGCCCTTCCTCCGTGGAAGCAATCCGGCGCGGTCGGCCACCGCGCACGATGCGTGTGAGCTGCTCGCCTCTACCTAATTGCAACAATCCATATTTGGCAAACTGTTGATGGGTCATGCCGTTGAGTGCAGTCCGATCAATGTGCCACGACCAGGTCAGCATCTTGTAGGCCAAGTCTTCATCACTCGAACGATTGTAAGCTTCCTGGCGATGAAGCAGATACCACAAGGTCACCAGCAACTTGCGTGCGATGGACACCATCGCCTGGTTGGGATGTTTGCGTTTGCACAAGGCATCATAATTGGCTCGCCACTGACAGGGTAGCACGAATCCCCTGCCAAGCGGCTTCCACCAACGCCCAGCGTAGTTCCTTGCGTCCAAATTTAGTGATGGCTTTGTCCCGATGGGTCTGGCCGCTGTCATGCACCCCCGCACCCAGCCCGGCATATCCTACCCGCTTCTTCGGACTCTCAAATCTCTGAATATCCCCAATAGCCGAAAGAATTGTCATCGTAACAATCACACCTACTCCAGGAATTTGCATCAGATACACAGCCTGCTGGCCCCAACGTTCACCCGTGCTCAACCGCCCCAGTTCTGTCTCCATTTCGATGATGTGTTCCCGGACCAAGCGCAGCGTCTTGAGCTCCTGCTTCAAACGCAATGTCTCCATCTCACTCAGTTTCAATCGCTCCCACCATTCGCGATTTTCGCCCGTGTCGATCTTGCCCTCTGGCGCTTGAATATTATGCCGATGCAGAAGACTATGCAGTCGATTCTGAATGGCAGTTGCCATCTTCACCAGCCGCCAACGATACGAGATCATCGCTCGCAACTCCCTCACTTCCAGCGGCGGCACCCACACGTCCGGTACAAGATCTCCGATCCATAGGCGGATCAGTCGTACCACATCCTGGTTGTCTGTCTTCACTCGTGAATTCACAATTTGTTTGACTTCTGCCGGGTGTGCTACTACCACCCGCTTTACCCACGGTGCGATCATGTCGTAGATCTCCCAAGTGTTGGTCGTCGCTTCCAACACCACTTCATCCATCGCTTGCAGGTTCTGCTCTGCCCACGCCTTGAAGCGTTCCATCTCCACGTTACGCGGCCTGAGCACTATCTCCTGCTGGACATTCATCCCTCCCACGGTGATATAGTGTTTATGCACATCCAAGCCAATGTATCGTCCGCTGCTACTTGCCTTTCCTTTCCGTTTCATGCTAGACTCCTTTTATGAAATTGAGGCGCGGATTTTTGGGTCTCGAGTTGCACCTACCGATCCGGGTTCTCTCGCTTTCCATCAGCGAGATCCCAGATTTGAAATCCGCCGGGCAGCCAAATAACACGACGGGCTTACTCCCTTCCTGATCGAGTATCCCAAGGCCGCAATCGGCTGACCCGAACGCTCCAGCCCCAGACACGTCCCCGGCGTTCATCTCCCCAAGAATAATGCCTGCCGCACCTCAATTTGCCACTTCATTCTAATAACACAGCGTGCACAGATGAAGTGGGATTCTGCGCGTTTTCAGGCAGTTTTGTTGGCTCGAATTTGGTTTCGCCAAAACAGCATTCTCTCGTCCCGCCCATACACCTTTTCATGCTTCTCACACAGCGCACAGCCGACAAGTGGGATTCGCCTTTGTTAGTTGTTTCTCGCTGACTGACAGCTGGGCGCTCGTACAACTGCAGGGTGGCGACCTGAGTTATAGTAGAATTCCAATGGGTAATTCATTTCTGCAAAAAAGCATAAATAAATAATAAGAAGGAGTTGTTATGACTCAAAGTAAAGATACGGCGGGCATTGAAAATTCATATCAAGGTACCGGGCTAAACGAAGCCGATATTCAGGCCAAACGAACGCAATATGGTTACAATGAAATTCCGGAAAAGCATGTTGGCCCGGTTATGGGCACCCTAAAACGGATGTGGGGGCCAATCCCTTGGCTGCTTGAGGCAGCTATGATATTTGAATTAATACTGGGTAAAGGCGTTCAGGCTGGTGTTATTTTTCTGCTGCTTATTTTTTCCGCTGTAATTGGCGAAATCCAAGAGAAGCGCGCAAAAAACGCGATTGGATATTTGCATCAGCAGCTTCAAATCAGCGCCAGAACGTTGAGAAACGGAATATGGCAGACGATATTATCCCGTGAACTGGTTCCCGGAGACATCGTACACGCTCGAGTTGGCGATATTGTGCCGGCGGACATGGAAATCATTAACGGAACCGTGAGCGTGGATGAGTCTGCATTGACCGGCGAATCGATTGATGTAAACAAAGAAACTGGCGCAACAATTTTTTCTGCATCAACGATTAGTCATGGTGAAGTCATTGCGAGGGTAACTGCAACTGGGATAAAAAGCTCGTATGGCAAGACTGCCGAGTTGGTTCGCACCGCTGAAGCGCCGGGTCGTTTGCAATCATTGCTATTTAACATCGTCCGGTATCTGGCGTATTTGGATGTTGCCCTCGCTGTTATCCTGGTTATCACTGCATTCATGAAAGGTACTCCCTGGCAGGAACTATTGCCGTTCCTGGTTATTTTGTTTATTGCGACCATTCCAATCTCGATGCCATCAAGCTTTGTTGTGGCCAATTCATTGGAGGCCAAAAATTTAGCGAAAGAGCATGTGTTGGTAACGGGGCTGACTGGAATCCAGGAAGCTGCCAGCCTCGAAATAATCCTTGTTGACAAGACGGGGACACTAACGAACAATCGCCCGGAAGTGGCCGAACTTAGTCCATTTGATGGACAGTCAGATGCCGAATTGCTAAGGTTGGCGGCCGCCGCAAGTGATGACACATCCAATGACTCCATCAGCACCGCAATACTCGGAGCTTTGAAAGGCCAAAAACTAACCATGCCCGAGAGAATATCTTTTACGGCATTCGATCCGGTTCACAAACTATCCAGGTCTCGTATTAACCAGAATGGCAGCCAGCTGGATGTGGTTCTTGGGTCCCCCACAGTCATTGCTGATATTGCAAAGATACCGGATCAATTTATAGATCAGGTCAATGCGCTAAGTTCGAAAGGTTCCAGGGTTTTGGCGGTCGCTTCTGGCGAAGACGAGAAACTGGTTTGCAGAGGATTAATTGCGTTGGCTGATTCACCGCGAAATGACGCCAAGGAATCAGTTGCAAAAATCAAAGAATTAGGCATCCGCGTGATCATGCTGACGGGTGATACAGTAAGCACCGCCAAGGCGATTGCTGAGCAAGTGGGCATTGGCAGCAGAATCGGAACCTTGGAGGATGCACTATCGGATCCGTTGGGTTTCGACGGGTTTGCGAATGTTTACCCTGAAGACAAGTACAAGATTGTTCAAGCGATACAGAAATTAGGAATGGTAGTTGGAATGACCGGGGATGGCATCAACGATGCGCCTGCGCTGAAACAGGCGGATGTGGGTATTGCCGTCAGCACCGCCACCGATGTTGCAAAATCGGCTGCCAAGGTCGTTCTAACCAAACCCCAATTATCTGACATCACCAAAGTAATCGATAGCGGCCACCGTGTTTATCGTAGAATGATGACGTGGACAATAACCAAGTTAGCGCGTACAGCCGAATTGGCGGCGCTTCTGACCTTTGGATTTATCTTTACCGGATTTTTCCCGGTTTCATTGAGTCTAATTGTGTTTATTGTCGTGATGAATGATATGGTTACCCTAACGCTGGGAACCGACAAAGCGTGGCCTACAAAAGTCCCCGAAAAATGGAATATGCCTCAACTTGCCAAGATATCCGCCATATTCACCATTGGCTGGCTGGCTCTTGGGCTGGGACTTATCTGGTTCTACCTTGAAATTCAAGGGTTAAGTGCCGGCCAAATCAGTTCCTTAATGTTTCTCTACTTGATCTTCTCTGCTATGGAAACCATTCTTATGACGCGTACTCGTGACGCATTCTGGTCATTTTGGCCGAGCAAGTGGGTAGCCGGCATGGTGGCTATCAATATCGTTCTTGCCATACTGATGGCTATCTTTGGTTTGGTGATGGCGTCAGTTTCTTTGCAACATATTGTTGTATTGGCTATTATCACGGTTCTTGCCATGTTGATATTGGACAGCCTGAAGATCTGGTACTACAAAGTTACAGGTATTTTGGGAACCGAACGACACACTCAGGCATATTAACCCCATGTAGCCCACGCCGATCTGTTTACTCCCACTACGATGCCGACACTTGAAGGCTGAAAAATTTAGCTCGAAAATTCAACAAAATTCTGAAAATGATTAAACGCAAACCAGGCGTCCTCACAAGGAGGACGCCTTTACCTCGCCTGCACTCCAATCCGGGCGCATCATCGCATACCTGCGCTCGATCTCTTCGCCACAAGCTTAAATCTGGCAGACATACAGATGAAAACCTTTATTTCTCCAACATCTTTTCCAGCCGCGCTTTTACCTTTGGCCACTCCGAATCTGTAATGCTGTAGAACACCGAATCGCGAATATATCCATCCGGCAGGATCATGTGATTGCGAAGCGTGCCTTCCTTCACCGCGCCAATGCGTTCAATCGCCTTTTGCGAGCGAACATTTCTCGAATCAGTTTTCAGTTGCACACGGATGCATCCCAAATCTTCGAAAGCATGTTTAATCAACAAATATTTGCATTCCGTATTCACCGCCGTGCGTTGAAATTCGAGTCCGTACCACGTGCCGCCCACTTCCAGGCCATGGTTCTCTGGCGCGATGTTGAGATAGCGCGTCGCGCCTGCCACACGTCCAGATGCGAGATGAATCACGACGAACGGCAAGTCTGTGCCTTTTGCGGCGCGGCCCAACAAGTCTTTGACCCAGTTCAACATATCATCCGCGCCTTCCATTTTCCCATAAACCATAAAATCCCAGAACGGCTGGCCGACGCCAATCTCTGCCAATCCAGGCACATGCGCTTCGCTCAACGGTTCAAGACGCACATAACGCCCCGTCAACACCACCGGCTTCACCTCGATCATTTCAACCACTCTACTTCCGTTTTATCCTGAGTCGGCAGATAAGGCATTTTCGGCCCCTCGACGTGTAACAACTCTGCCAGCGCGGCGCGCATCGCAACGCGGTCATCCCACGCATATTCGATCTTTCCAAAACACATGGATTGTTCATGGCCCTTTCCACATGACAGAACGATGTCGCCGGGATGCGCCAGACTCAACGCGAACTTGATGGCTTCGCCGCGATCTGCGACGCGCCAAAACGTCTCGCCCTCGCGTCCGCCGCGGGACCTCGCGCCGGCTGCCATTTCCTTGAGGATTCCATCCAGCGATTCTGTGCGCGGGTCCTCGGCAGTCAATACCGTTAGATCGGCCAGCTCTGTGGACGTCTCTGCCATCATGCGGCGTTTCTCTTTATCGCGTAATCCCGCCGAACCGAATACCACAATGACGCGCGATGTCTCGCTTTGTTTTTCTGAACCGCGAAGCTCGTCAAGAACACCAAGATTTGGCTCTTTCTTCGCGGCCTTCGCACTCTTTGCAGTTGACGAGGAAAGCATTTCACGTGCGGCTTCCAATGTAACCTTCAACGCATTGGGCGTATGAGCGAAATCAACGATGGCGGTAAAGCTTTGCCCCATATCAATTCGCTCCATACGGCCCGGGACACCTTCCAATGAGGCGATACCTTGCGCCGCGATTTCGGGTTCGATACCCAAACCAATGACGGTCGCAGTCAGCGCCGCGAGGCAATTTGAGATATTGTATTCACCGATCAGTTTACTCTTTATGGCTACGCGCAGAGAATTAAGCGCCGCTTCAAATTGAAGCCCGGACGGGCTGTATTCGATTCTCTCGGCATGCACATCCGCGTTTCCTCCCAATCCATAGCTTACCTTTTTTACTTTTGTGATCGCGTCAAGATATTCATAAGAGCGGTCATCGCGATTCAAAACAGCCAGCCGCGGATTACCTTGCTTCTTCGGCAGAGTCGTCTCAAGGCTTGCAAACAGCCTTCCTTTCGCCGCGCGATAGTTTTCATAGGAACCGTGCTGATCAAGGTGCTCATGCGTGATGTTGGTAATCACGCCGACATCAAATTCGCAGGCGTCCGTGCGATACTGCGCCCAGCCATGCGAGGTTGTCTCCAGCACAACATGAGTTAATCCGGCCTCGACCATCTTCGCCAGATAATATTGAACATCATGCGCGTCCGGCGTTGTGACGTGAAGGCCGGTATCCAAAACTTCGCCGCCGATCACCGCGTTGACGGTTGAAATCATCCCTGCTTTGATATTTGCAGCAAGCAGTATTTGATAGATCAAATTTGTCGTTGTGGTTTTACCGTCCGTGCCAGTGACGCCGATCATCGTCAGCTTGCGGCCAGGCCAATCGTAAAACGCGCCCGCGATCCAGGTCAGGGCCTGGCGCGAATTTTCGAGTCGAACATAAGGAACCGCAAGTCCGCTTAATTCATTCTCTCCCACAATCGCCGCCGCGCCGTTTTGAATCGCACTTTGAATATAATCATGTCCATCCGCAGAACCGCCTTTCATTGCAACAAAGAGATAGCCAGGCTTGACTGCGCGGCTGTCAATGGCGATACCGCTGATTGGAACATCGGGTAATTGCGCGGGAGAATGGTCGAACGAAAGCTCGGCGAAGATCTGTTTTAGTGTTTTTAAATTCATGTCAGACCTGAATTCAGGGTAATTGATTTGAGAACATGGATGTCGCAGGGAAAAATACGAGGGCTATTAAAATCCGTGTTGCTCGTATCCAGGAAATTCTTGATCCATCTCGGATGGATGCTATTAAACAAAAAAGGGTTTCGGCAATTCTATCGCCAAAACCCTCATCTGTCGAAAAAATCCTATTTCAGACTTTGCCGCAGGCCCTCGAGTTTTCCAGAGACAGAACCATCCACGACTTTGTCACCGACTTTAATGACAATGCCGCCGAGAATGGATGGATCAACACGGAACGTTACAGCCTGTGCGCCGACTTTGGCAAGCACATCTTTTTTAACCGCGTCCTGTTCGGTCTGACTCAATGGCAATGCGCTGGTAACTTCAGCCGAACTGCCCTTGAAATCCGTCCCATCCAGCACAACCACCTTTCCGGATTTGACGCCGGAGAAAAACTCGTCAATCAACGCGTGCTGGCGCTTTTCATCAATGGCATCGCCAATCAACTTTTGAGCCGCGGCAATTGCCAGCGCCGCAACCTGTCCGCGCAGGTCGCCGAGAATGCGGTCGCGTTCCACCGCCGCTTCGTTTGCCGCACCTTCGCGCAATTTGACGATTTCCTTGTCCGCGTCTGCCTTGACTTGAGCCGCCGCTTTTTCCGCGCGAGCCGTTGCTTCGTTCACGACGCGAGCGGCCTGAGCCTGGGCGTCCGCTACGATCTTCGCCGCGTCCTTCTCCGCCGCTGCGCGAGCATCCGCCGCGATACGAGCATCTTCCATGCCCTGAGCGATCTTCTTCTTGCGGGACTCCATCATGTTCAGCATCGGCTTATAGACCCATGCCTGAAGGGTCAGGAAGACAATGATAAAAGCGATGATTTGAACAACAAGAAGACCGAGATTAATACCAAGCGCTTCCATTTGATGCTCCTATCCAATTACACAACTTTGAAGAGCATGAGGAACGCGATCACCATACAATAGATCGCGATCGCTTCCGAAAAGGCGATGCCCAGGATCATGTTCGTCAGCAGATTACCATAAGTATCCGGATTCCGAGCCATACCGGTAAGAGCGCCTTGCACGCTGAGACCGATCCCCACACCCGCACCCGCCGCGCCGATCATCGCCAAGCCAGCGCCCACGAATCGGGCAGCATCCAAAATATTACCTTCCATTGTATAAGCCTCCTGATTATTTCCTTGAGTTTTTATAATGCGTGAGCTTCCGCAGGTTCCACATGAGTTTCCTCATGCTCTTCTTCGTGACCGTGACCCTGCGTAGCCTGCGCCATGAAGACCATCGTCAACATGCCGAACACAAATGCCTGGATGACACCGACAAAGAGCTCGAACAGCAGAATCATCGAGGGCAGAATACTGATCTTGCCCAACAATGAAGAAACAATCGCCACCAACACCAAGCCCGCAAACATATTGCCAAAAAGACGGAAGGCAAACGAAATGATCTTGGAGATTTCCGAGATGATCTCAAGCAGGCCAACTAGAAAGTCCATCGCACCGAAGAACGGAACTTTGAACATATTGCGCACATTGAAAAATTTTGAGAAGTAACCAAATCCCTGCGTCTGTATGCCGATGACCTGCGTCATAAAGACAGAAATCAAGGCGATGGCTAAAGTGAAATTCAGGTCTATGGAGACACCGCGCAGGAACGGTACAAGCACATAACCATTAGGCACCTCACCCGGTTGCAAGATGCCTCCTGTGACAGGGTGTCCCTGAGCTACCTGGCGCAAGATACCGATTGATTCGAAGCCCGGAATCAGTTTGAGAAGGTTAGCGAATAACACATAAAACATGATCGTGGCAAACCACGGGAAGATCACGGGCGCCCATTTTGCGCCCGTCGCACCTTCGGTCATGTTATAAAGCAATTCAAAAAACGCTTCCATCAAATTCCCAATTCCACGCGGGACCAGGTCGGTCTGAGCGCTTTTCTTCATGGAGCGGTTTGTATAGAACGCGAGGACAAGCACCAAAAGCACCGTGAATATCAATGGCGGGATTGTATTCACCAGATAGAACGGGCCAATGACCGGCAAGGTGAATAGAGGCTCCTCGACCAGCCGTTCAGCTGCGAAGGTGATCTCCGGTTGAACGGGAGCAAAATAGGTCATCCCGCCAACAACGAATCCAACGATCATCAGCGCCAATACGACCCAACGCCGCCAGGGTCTGCGTTTCTGAGTTTCCAAGCTGCCTCCTATGCAGAGAGATCTTTCTTCTCTTCTGTGTCGGGTTTAGATTTCAATCTCGCAATCGTCCGACGCGCAATAACCAGCATCAGAATGACCGAGAGAGGGATGCCTGCAAAAAGCAGGATCAATGTGAACAACGGTTTCGTATTGAAAGTTCTATCGAGCCACAACCCACCGAACAAGGATGCCAGAACAATAATGAGAGTCAGGCATCCGACCTGCCCTACCATTACAATCAATACTGTGTTGATAATGTTCTTGCGTTCTTCGTTCGATTGCGCCATGTCGCACGATTATAACAAACAGGCCAAATCAGTGTCAATAAACGGCGTCAAAACAGGTTCATTGCGGCCGCGTTCGAGAAGCCGAACCACGGGGCAAAGACCGTCCCAAGCAGGATGATACCGAGTACCAGCACCACCAACGCAATCACATACGGACGCGTAACCGCAATGGGATGCGCCTCTTCGTCTTCCTTCTCCATGCGGAACAGGTACACATACTTCAACACGTTCAAGTAGTAGTAGAGTCCCACAATGGAATTCAGGATGCCGATGATAACCAGCCAAATGTAATTGGCCTGGATGCCTGCGGCAAAGACCAGGACCTTTGCAATGAATCCGCCAAAGGGCGGCATTCCCGCCAGCGACAGGAACGCGGCCAGCATGACCAAAGCCAGCCACGGTGAGCGTCGGCTTAGCCCGCGATACGCATCGTATTCATCCGAGCCAGTGACGCGGCCAACCGTCATGACGATTCCGAAGGCAGCCAGGTTAGTCACGATATAAGCCAGCAGATAAAAGACTACGCTGGCAATTCCCAATTTGGATACCGCTACGATCCCAATCATGGCATAACCAGCGTGGGCAATGGACGAATAGGCCAGCATTCGCTTTAGGTTTTTCTGCGGCAATGCAAGCAGGTTGCCTACCGTCATCGTAACCGCAGACAAAATGGCAAAGACCGTGGCCCAATCAACAGTCACACCGTGAAAGACTACAAGGAACAGTCGGGCAATCACAGCAAAGCCCGCGGCTTTGGATGCGGTTGAAAGAAAACCGGAGATTGGGGTCGGAGCGCCTTCGTACACATCCGGCGCCCAAAAGTGGAACGGAACCACCGAGACCTTGAAGCCGAGTCCAACCACGACGAGGATGATCAAGCCAAATAAAACGGGAGCCGCCAACTGTCCGGCTTTGAACGCATCAGCCAGAGCGTAAAGATTCGTCGTCCCGGTGAACCCATACAGCAGGCTAAAACCGTACAGCATGATGGCCGAGACCATCGCACCGAACAACAAATATTTGAAGCCTGCTTCGGTCGAGCGTTCATCGGTCAGCATGAAACCCGCCAAAACGTAAAGCGGAATGGAGGTCGTTTCAATGGCAAGATAGAGCATGACGAGGTCAGCAGCGGAGGCCATCAGGCACATGCCGATGGTGGAAGCCAGCAGCAACACGTATGCTTCACCGCGGCGCCCGACTTTTTCATGATCCATCAAAAGCAGAGCTGTGATGCCTGCGCCGAAGACGAAGAGCATCTTGAAGAAAAAACCGAGCCAATCGAAACGGATGGAACCGCCGAATGTCGAAGTGGGGTCACCGGGGCGGCCAACCAAAATACTAACGACCAAAACAGCAAGTAAACCGCCAGCCGTCAGCCAGCCTGCATTCCGGCGTTGCTCATCCCCCCCAGACGCCGGGTCTTTAACCTTCCAGAATGGCTCAACAACCAGCAAAATCACACCGAGAATCAGAATGAGCGTTTCGGGGAGGATCGAAAGAAAAGCGGTAGATGTAAACATTATGCGCCTCCCAGCAAGGTCAGGATATGCTGCACGCCCGTTTGCACCATCGGAACCATTACTGACGGGAAGATGCCGATACCAATCATCAAAACACAAAGCGTGGTGATGGCAACCTTATCCAGCACTGTAACATCCGTCATGTGTCCTTCGAGTTTCTCCGGCATCTTGCCAAAGAAAACTTTGCGGATGTTCATCATGATGTAGGCCGCCGTGATAATAATGGAAATGCTTGCAATCACAGCCACAAGCCATTGTGATTGCCAAACACCGAGGAAGATCGGGAACTCGGCAATGAAACCGGAAAAGCCCGGCATGCCCATCGAAACCAGGCCGCCGATTATGAAACCAATCGCGGCAAACGGCATGACTTTGTTCATGCCGCCAAGCTCAGGAATTTGACGCGTGTGCGAACGATCATAGATCATACCGGTGACAGCAAAGAAGAGAGCCGTCATCACACCATGCGAGAACATTTGAACGCCCGCGCCCGTCAAGCCATTCTTATCCAGCGTGGATAAGCCGAGCATCACTAATCCCATGTGTGAAACAGACGAGAAGCCAATCATATATTTCAGGTCCGTTTGAACGAAAGCGATGAAAGCGCCATACACAACCGCCACACCCGCACAGAGCATGATGACCCACGACCAATGCTTCGCACCTTCGGGCAACAACATAATTCCAACGCGCAATGCCGCAAACGCACCCAACTTCATTAACACGCCTGCATGGAACATGGAGACCGCGGTCGGTGCGGCAACGTGTCCATCTGGCGACCAGTTATGGAACGGCCAAATGCCGCCTAACACTGCAAAGCCAAAAAACACCGGCAGGAACCATAAGTTTTGGAATGAAGCGGAGAAACCGGCTTTTTCAAGCTGGAGCATGTCAAAGGTATAAATGCCGGTGTTCTGACCCGCAACCCAGTACATCGCCAACGCACCGACCAATGCAACAACCGAACCGATGAACAGATAAAGAGTCAACTTCATTGCCGCATATTCGCGCGTCTGTATCCAGCCCCAGATGACGATCAGCAAATACATCGGGAACACGGCGATCTCATAGAAAAAGAACAACATGAACAGGTCGAGCGAGGCAAAAACGCCGAACACGCCGCTGGCGAGGATGAACAGGAAGGCAAAGAACTCACGCGGCCGATCCTGAATGCCAGCCATCACATGTGGGTTATTATCGCCCCACGATATCAGCACGCCCGTAAACATCACCACGCCGGTCAAAAGAACCAACGGAGCGCTGATTCCATCCACGCCAAAGTGCAGGCTGATGCCGAGCATGGGCAGCCAATCATATTTTTCAACGAATTGATAACCTGTCAAATGCTGAGTCAAATATTGAATATAGACCCACAGCGAAAGCAGCAAGGCGAAGGTCGCGGCAGCCAAGGCCACACCGCGCACTTCTGTTTTCCGCTGAGCAGGGATCATCAGGATGATCAACGCCGCGACAAGCGGAGTAAAGACAATCACACTCAATACAGGAAAAGTCATCATCCACCTCTTAGAACAAGTGCATCACGGCGTTATTGATAACGTTCAAGATCCACGCCGGCCAGATGCCGATGACCAGGATCAAAGCCATCAGAGGAGCCATCACGATAATTTCGCGCGTGTTGATCTCCGTCAGTTTATGTTCGCCGTGCGCCCATTGTTCGTTCATCGGGCCATGGAGGACCTGTTTGATTCCCTTCAAAATATACGCGCCGGTAAAGAGCAATCCGAGCATGGAGATTGCCGTGTACGGAGTCAGGATCGGATATGAACCTCGGACTACGAGGAACTCAGACACAAACCCATTCAAGCCGGGCAAACCAAGCGACGCCATGGATGTGAAGATCAGGATGCCGCCATAGATCGGGACCAGAGGGAACAGGCCGCCAAACTCGTTGAGATTGCGAGTGTGAGTCCGTTCATAGATGACACCGACGAGGAAAAACATTCCAGCTGCAGATAATCCATGATTGAACATTTGAAGAATTGCGCCGTTCATCGCGATTCTCGCGTCAGCCGTTCCTGCCGCCAAAGCGGCCGCGGCGATACCGAGCACGACAAAGCCCATGTGGTTGACCGATGAATACGCGACCAGCCGCTTGAAGTCCGTTTGCCCATAAGCGGCAAACGCGCCGAAGATAATCGCGGCGGTTGCAAGCAGGGCCAAAGCCCAGGCGAATGATTTTGCCTGCTCCGGATAAAGTGGCAGGACGAGTCGCAAAAATCCGTACGCGCCGAGTTTGAGCAGAACGCCAGCCAGCAACATCGAACCCGCCGTCGGCGCTTCAGTGTGCGCGTCGGGCAGCCATGTGTGGAATGGCCAAATCGGGACTTTGATCGCGAACGCAATCACAAACGCCCAGAAAATAACAGTCTTCACCGTCGAGATCGGGAAGCCAAGCAAAAAGCCCTGAGCCGAAGTCCACTTTGCCGTAATGGTAGCCAGATCGAAAGTCCCGAAGAGAGCGCCAAGCAATTGAATGCCGAGCAGGAGTCCGAGCGATCCGCCCATGGTATAGATCATGAACTTAAGCGACGCATAATCCTTGTTGGCACTGCCCCACTGATTGATGAGGAAGTACATCGGGACAAGTCCGATTTCCCAGAAAACAAAGAAGATCAGCAGGTCAACCGCCATGAAGACGCCGAGCATTCCGGTTTCAAGGAACAGGAACAGCATCATGTACGGCTTGACGCGGTCGGTCACGCTGAATGACGCAAGAATGGCAAGCGGCGTCAACAGTGTGGTCAACAGAACCATCGTCAGTGAAAGACCGTCCACGCCAAGATGAAGCGAAGAACCAATCGCAGCATACCAAATGTATTTCTCTTCAAACTGGTAGCCAGCCGCACTTGGATTGAAGCCAAACCACAGCGCAAGCGAAAGGGCAAACGGAATCAGGCTGGCGACGAGCGCAAACCAGCGCAAAAGTTTGGCTTCATCTTTCGGCAGGAAGAGCATTACCACTGCCGAAACAGCCGGGAAGAACAAAATCAAACTAAGAAGATGAGTGTTGAGAAAGTCCATCATGCACTCCTACCCGCTAGACTCTCACCAGAACATAAAAGAGCAGACCGGCAATTGCCAACAGAATGATCAGCGAGACCAGCATGTACTGTTGGATGCGGCCCGATTGAATTGGGCGCAGGTTGCGGCCAGCCCATTGTGTAATATGAGCCGTGCCATCGCCAACGGTGCGATTGATGATAAGCAGGTCAATATAATTGCGGACGGCTGAACCAATGGCAGTGGTTACTTTGCCGAACGAATGGAGAATGCCATCAATCAAACCTTTGTCCATCCATTGATATACAAAAGTTTCCGCAAACCAATAGGAAGGCTTGACGAAAAGAAAATCGTAAATTTCGTCAAAGTAGTATTTGTTTTTGAGCACAGGAATTTGCAGTTTATCTTCTGCGGCCGATTGGACATTGCGATACACCAGCCAACCGACAAATAATCCGCCAAGCGCAACAACCAGGGAAGTCCCAAGCACGATCCAACTGAACGGAACTGCTTCAGGCATGACAGCCAGTGTGCTGCCAACAAATTCATGGAACCAGCTGGGATTAAGATGGAGTCCCAGGAAATCTTCCGGGATGCCAACCCATCCATAACCGATCGCGAAAACCGAGAGGACAATCAGCGGAACGGTCATCGTCCACGGGGTTTCCTGCGCGTGTTCCGCCGCAGGTGTACGAGGCTTACCGAGGAAGGTCAATGTGATCTGGCGCATGGTATAGAAAGCGGTCAGGAACGCAGCCAGAGCGAGGACAACAAAGACCACAGTGTTTCCACTGCCGAATGCTTCCGTGAAAATTTCATCCTTCGACCAGAAGCCTGCAGTTATGAGCGGAAAACCCGAAAGCGCAAAACCACCGATCAAGAAAGTCCAGAACGTAATGGGCATCTTCTTACGCAGGCCGCCCATATTGAACATGTTCTGCGGATCGACGCCGTGATCGCCGGTATGCAAAACACCGTGTTCCATTCCGTGAATAACCGAGCCGGAACCAAGGAAAAGCAAAGCCTTGAAAAATGCGTGCGTAATCAGATGAAACGCGGCGGCCACATACGCACCAACGCCGAGCGCCGCGATCATATAACCAAGCTGTGAAATCGTCGAATAAGCCAGCACGCGTTTAATATCGTTTTGTGCCACCGCAATCGTCGCGGCAAACAAAGCTGTGAACGAACCAATGACGGCAATCACTGTCATCGTATGCGGATCAAGGCTGATGAGCGGGAACATGCGGATGACCATGTACACGCCTGCGGACACCATCGTCGCGGCATGGATCATCGCGCTGACCGGTGTTGGGCCTTCCATCGCGTCCGGCAGCCAGACGTGAAGCGGGAACTGCGCCGATTTGCCAACTGTGCCGATGAAGAGCAGGAGTCCCATCAGGCCAGCCGCTGAAAGTCCAAAGATCGGGGTCGGCACCGTTGCCAAGGTGTGCAAAACCTGCGGCTGAAAAATATCGTGATAGGAAAGTGAACCGGTCGCGCTATAAATGAAGGCGATGCCCAACAGCATGAACACATCACCAATACGTGTGGTCATGAAAGCTTTGATGGCCGCATTGCGCGCTGATTCTTTTCCATACCAGAAACCGATCAATAAATAAGAACACAAGCCCATGATCTCCCAGCCAACGAAGAGCGTGAGCAGGTTATCAGAAACCACCAGCGTGAACATGCCAAAAGCGAACAAGGAAATAAAGGCGAAGAAGCGCGAGTACATCGGTTCAATAGAAGGAACCATGTGTTTATGCCCATGTTCCTCGATCGTTGCGCCATGAGGCGGCAGGCCCGCAATGTCATGATCACCTTTGGGCTGGCCGAAATTGCTATAGCCAACGCTGTAAAGGAAGATCATCAGAATCGTCCAAGCCACAAAGAACAAGACCGCGGCGGAAAGTGGATCAATCAAAACGCCGATCTTGAGCCAGGTATCTGCAGTTGGAATCCAATTGATCGAGGATGCAAAAGGTTCCTTGCCGAGTTCTGGGACGCCGATCGCGCGTGCGAAAACGATCATCCCGCCAAGCCACGATAGAAATGCCGCGCCGACCGCGATTGTATGGCTGAGCGCCTTGTTCCGATTCGTAAATAAAACGATCAGGAAAAATGCAAGTATGGGTGGAAGAGGAATTAACCAAATCAATGTTTCAGTCGTCATATTGCTCCTACCACTTCATCAAATCAATTTCATCAGCGATGACCGTATTGCGGCGGCGATACACAGAGATGACCAACGCCAGGCCGACAGCCACCTCCGATGCCGCCACCGCGAAGACAATGATTGCAAAGACTTGTCCAGCCATCATCGAAACATCGCCGTAACGCCAGAACGAAACCAAATTGATATTCACCGCGTTGAGCATCAACTCGATGCCAAGCAAAATCGCGACCGCGTTCCTGCGCGAAAGAACGCCGAACAAGCCAATGCTGAACAAAGCCGCTGAAAGAATGAGATACCAGGAAAGCGGGATCATCAGAACTCCTATTTCCGAGTGAATGCGACGTAAACCGCGCCAACCAAAGCCGCCAATAATAAAACGGACGCGACTTCGAACGGCAGGACAAATCCGGTTGGCGAAACGAGAGCTTTGCCCAACTGTCCCACCGCGTCGTACCCGGATGGGAAATCGGCTGCGGCCTTCGAGAAACCGCTCCAACCCTGAAGCATCCAGAACAGCCCGCCGAACGTCAACACAGCAATGATTGCGTTCAACCACCAGCCGCGGTTCAACTGCGGGCCGCGATCAAGCATCTCTCTGCGCGTCAACATGATGGCAAAGATAAACAGGATGGCAATCGCACCGATATAAACAACCACCTGCACAACTGCCAGAAAACTCGCGTTGAGAATCGCATACAAGACAGCCACACCGAACAGCGTCACGATCAGCCACAACGCGGCATGAACCAGATTACGCGTCGACACCACCATCAATGCGGAGCCAAGGATGACGGCCGCGGTAATCAGAAATATGATTTGCGTAAAAGTCATGTCATCTCCTCCTATTGATGGGCCACAGCCTGCTGAGGGCCCTCGACTCGCTCACGCTCGCGCCGGCTGAATCCGCGCAAAATCTCGACGATGATCCAGCCGAGAATGACGTTTGTCAGGAGCATGCCCAGAATGTAGACTCCGCTTGAAGTCCCGCGCAGAAGCGCATTCATCAAAGCCGTCAAAATCAGCAGGGTGAATGCCAGCGGCGTCAGGAATTTCCAGTTGAACGCCAGCATGTGATCAATGCGGATACGCATCACGGTGTATCTGACCCACATGATCAGCCAGTAGCCAAACAACGCTTTTGCCATCAGGATTGCTGCCGCGACAATCGGACCCAAATTCTCAAGCCCAAAAAACCGATAACCGCCGAGGAATAATATGGCCCAAAAGCCGCCGAACGTGAACGCGTGTAAAAGTTCACCTGCGTAGAAGAGGCCGAACTTCATGCCGGTATATTCGATATGGTAGCCCGCCACAATTTCAGACTCTGCTTCATTCAAATCGAACGGGGCGCGGCCAAGCTCTGCAATCGCCGCGATCATGAAAATCAGGCCGGCAAGAGGTGCGAGGACGATATACCACACGTTTTGACTCTGAATGATTTCATTCATGCCCATCGAACCCGCCAGGATGGTTGGGATCAGCATGGTTGCGAGCATTGGCACTTCGAACGAAACCAGCACAGCCACCTGACGAAATGCGCCAAGCAGGGCAAATTTGTTGTTCGAGGCCCACGCCGCCATAATGATGGAAAGGGTCCCAATCGCACCGGCGGCAATGATATACAACGCGCCGACATTCAAATCCACGCCAAGGATGACCGGAGCCAGTGGGACAATTGCCCACAGCAATAACACCGACATCAACGACAATATTGGCGCAAGGTTATAGATCAATTTGTCCGCGCCGTTCGGCGTGATATCTTCCTTGATGATCAGCTTGATGATGTCAGCAAACGGCTGGATGATTCCGAATGGTCCAACACGATTCGGGCCGAGGCGGTCCTGAAAACGCGCCACCACTTTTCGCTCGATCCAGACCAGGAAGATGTCAATCACCATCATCATGGACACAAGCACAACAACGCCGATCAACTGGACCAAAAGGCTGGCAAGCCAGCCCGGCATTCCCCAGCCGGTCAGCAATCCCAACAACCATTGGGCAACAAAATTAACAGGGTCCGTCCAAAAATTCATGGGCACTCCTAATCATCCCCTCACCCCACCCCCTCTCCCAGTGCTGAAAGGTCACAAAGCGTTGGGAGAGGGGAAAGGGGTGAGGGAGAAATTACACAAAGAAAAGGCTGGAAGGTTTGAGCCTTTCAGCCTTTCAAAATGCAAGTATATTTAAACCCACTCCAACATGCCTTTACGCCAAGCGTAAACGAGTCCGGCAATGAGGATGAGGATAAAAACAATTCCTTCGACGACCGCGAACAAAGACAACTGTCCAAGCGACACTGCCCACGGAAACAGGAAAACGGTTTCCACATCGAACACCAAAAACACGAGGGCAAAAATATAATATTGGGCCTTGAACTGTACCCAATTCTCCCCAACCGTTTCCATGCCGCATTCATAGGTGCTTTGCTTGATTGGGTTGGGTTTCTTCGGCGAAACGATCCATGAAGCTACAAGCGCTGAGGTTGGAATCAACGCTCCCACCACAAGGAACAGACCAATGTACAGCCAATCATTTTGCATGCTCACTCCAGTAAAAAAAAATTCACCCGTGCCGGGAACAGCACGGGCAAAATTGTACCATTAATAACAAGTAATCCATACTAATCCGTGTCAATTTATGGGGTGATTTTTGTCATATATTTGTTCATGCGAATATAATCAACTTTCCTTATGCCTGACTCGATCCCACAACCACTTCAAAATATCGGTTGCAAACGGGAAACCAAGGATGGCGCCAATTGCAGACCCGATTCCGCCGAACGTTCGCGCCGCACCTCCGCTCAAGCCGAAGAAATTCGTCGCTTCGATCGCGATCGGCTGGGCGGCTACCGCCAAACGGCTTTCGGCTTCGCTGACTTTATCCACAAAGATCAGGGACAACCAGACCGTTCCGCGATACGTCCCCGCGCTGACTGGGTGAACGCTCCAGAAAAACGTAACAGATTGTCCCGGCAAAAGCGGTTCGTCAATCGCGTCGGTGGGCCTGACATCCGGTCCGGCCAGATCAAGGCGCGCCTCGGCAATCACATTATGCGTATCATAGAGATTTGGAATCTGAACAACGCCGCCTGTGACTTTATTGCCCTCGATCACCGCGGTCGGCGTGACGTTGCCAAGTGTATTCACTTCCAGAGTCAAACGAATGATATCCGAATCGCCGACACGAATTTGCGGCGGGAATTCCAGTGTCAATCGCCGGTATTCCGGAATCGCAGGCGGCGCAACTGGAATGGCAGCCGCCGACTGAGTAGCTTCAGGCATCAATTTCTCAATGGAAGGGACGGGTGTTGATGTCGAGAGTCCGCTAGATGGCTGAGCAAAAGTCGGTGCCGGCGCGGCGCTTTGATTCCCGGGCGCCGAGGCGCCAAATCCGCAAGCCAGACTGATGGCAATCAAAACAAGCCCCGCAATAAAGAAAGTCAACCGCTGGCGAGTGGATAACATCTTCCGCATCGTTTACTCCATTATACTGATAAAAACTTTGCCCGCTATGCTGTAAACTTGCTCTCCGGATTAAACAAAAATTCGGAAATCTTGTTTGGAGATTTCCGAATTTGGATTCCTAGGAGACTAATCCTTCAACACCAGCACGGCTTCACGCGAGCAAGTGACTTGATCCTTGTCGCCAACTTTTGGAAGTTCGAGGAACGGATTGTTAAACGTATCCATAAAGTATTTGCCGCTGCCAATGGATACTTGAATGCGAACAATGGAGCCAAGGAAGGTGATGTTCTCGATCCTGCAATCAACCACATTCGCCTTCTTCTGCTCGGACGCAAAACTAAAGCGCTCAGGCCGGATCGCGATCGTGACTTTGTCACCCTTCTGCCTGCCGTCCAACTTTTCGGCTGTCGCGAGGCGCGCCCCGTCAATCTGCAATATGCCTTTTGCAGAGTCCACAACTTCGGCGGTCGTGGTGTTCAGCGTCCCGACGAAACTGGCGACAAAAGCCGTTTGCGGGAAGTTATAAATCTCGAACGGGGTCCCCACTTGTTCCATGTGTCCCTGACTCATCACAACAATCCGGTCGGAAATCGAAAGAGCCTCTTCCTGATCGTGAGTGACATAGATCGCCGTGATCCCCAGCTTCCGCTGGATTGCCCGAATCTCGGCGCGCAGCGAGACGCGGATTTTTGCGTCCAGGGCCGAGAGCGGTTCGTCGAGGAGGAGCACCTGGGGGCGGATCGCCAATGCACGCGCCAACGCCACACGTTGCTGCTGTCCGCCGGAAAGCTGGCTGGGATAACTGTGGCCCTTTTGTTCGAGGTGAATGAGAGCCAGCATTTCATCCACGCGCTCTTTGATGGCAGACTCGGATTCCTTGCGGATGCGGAGTCCAAAACCTATATTTTGAGCCACCGTCATGTTCGGGAATAGGGCATAGGATTGAAAGACCATGCCTACATTGCGCTGATTCGGAGCCTTATTCGTAATGTCCGCGCCGTCAATAGTAACGCTGCCTTCGGTTGGAATCTCGAAACCCGCGATCATGCGAAGTGTTGTGGTTTTGCCGCAGCCACTCGGGCCCAGAAACGAAACAAACTCGCCGCGATCCACTTTCAAGTTGAAATCTTCAACAGCAACTGCCTGCCCAAATTGTTTGCGAATATCGGTAAGTTCAAGGAATGCCATCGTATCTCCCTTATGGGTTAATGTACCCCACCCACTTGTTCCTGCCCGGGCCGTCCATGGCTGAGAAGCTGGATCAAGCCAATGGCGGCCCAAGTGAGTGCAAGGCTGATGATTGCCAATGCAGCCGGCTCGTATGCGCGATTATTTCCCATGTACACAAGATAAGGACCAAACGCCGGACGCCCCAACAAGCTGGCCAATGTGAATTCACCAATGACAATGGCGAACGTCAGGAAAGCACCGCTCAACAGCGCCGCGCGTATGTTCGGGAAAATGATGCGGAACAGGATCGTAAACCAGCCCGCCCCCAAACTTTGAGCCGCTTCGGTAAGCGTCCGCACATCAATTGCGCGCAAGCCTGTATCCACGGAGCGATAGGTATAAGGCATGGAGATGATGACGTATCCGCACATCAAAAGGAAATTCGTCAGTTGATCACTGTTGGTGAGGGCAAGCGGCGGCCCGCTGTAGATTCGAATCAATCCAAAAACCAGCACAATCGCAGGGACCACGAATGGCATGAGCGTGATGAACTCGATTAGTGGCCGAACCTGGGGTAACCGCAGATGCACCCAATACGCCGTCGGCACAATGAGCAGAAGCCCAACAACAATTGTCGCCAATGCCATGAGGGTGGAATATGTGAACGAATCCCGGAAGCGGGGATCAGCCAGCACATTTTGATAAGCAAGCAGACTCAAGACTCCGCGTTTTTCGCGCAGCGAAAAATCGAATGTCCCATACAAAGGCACCAAAAAATAGAGAGCGCCAAGAACAATCCAGAACCAGGCCCAGAGATTGATCTTTTTCTTCATTGCAGCCACCTCGCTGTTCGACGTTGGAGCCATGTATATAAACCTATGGAAATCGCCATGATGACGATCATCCCGAAAGCGAGCGCATACCCAAGGTTGGGATTGAAGAGCACATTCCCGCTTATCTGGTCGCCGATCAGAACGGTGACAATGTTAAAAGTACGGGTGAGCGCATAAGCGGTTGCGTACGCGCCAAAGGCGTTCCCGAAGAGCAGGATCGTCGAACCAAGCAGAGACGGCCAAAGAATCGGCAAAGCAATATAACGCCAGTATTGATAGGAGCCTGCCCCCAGATTCTCAGATGCTTCGCGCCATTCTCTTTTCAAGCCATCCAGGGCCGGCGCCATAATCAGAACCATCAGCGGAAATTGAAAGTACATATAAGTGAGAGCCAGCCCCCAAAAATTGTAGAGATTAAAACCCAGGTTGTAGATATCAATCCCTAACTTATCGGCAAAGAGAGCTGTCAGAAAGCCCGTGTGACCAAGCGTTGCTATAAATGCAAACGCCAGCGGAACTCCGGCGAAGTTCGAAGCGACGCCTGAAAACGTGGTTAAGGCCGTTCGAACCCAGCGAGGCAATCCGCCCTGGATCACAGCATAGGCAAGCATGAAGCCAAAAATGCCGCCGCCGATGGCGGTAACGAGGCTGATCTGAATGCTAAGCATATACGCGTCCATTATGCTTGGCGTGAAGAGATCAATGATGTTTTGCAGGGTAAAAGCGCCGGCCTGATTCTGGAAACTGCCGGTGATGAGGGAACTCGCTGGCCAGAAAAGGAAAAGAATTACAAAAATGAGAAAAGGGACAATCCCCGCCCAGGCAACAAGATTCCGGATAACCGAAGAACGCCGTGAAGAGTTCACTCGTATTGGGTTCTGAGTTGCTTGTGCCATCTCCGAATTACTCCAATCGCTATTATTTCTCCTCCCCTTCTGGCGAAGGGGAGGAGGTGAAAACAAACAAAAGTTACGGAGCCTTCTGAACGTTCGCGCCGACAACGCTATCCCAGTTCTTGGTGATAACGTCTGTATAGGCTGACTGCTGATCCAGTGTCGGGAAGACGGCATTGGCATAGTTTTCAGCGGGAGGCAATTTTGCCATCAGATCTGCAGGAAGTTTGTTCGCTTTTGCCATTGCATTGAAGCGAATAGGATGGCAATAGCCCTTGAGCCAGGTCAATTGGCCTTCATCCGAATACAAATATTCTTCCCACAATTTCGCTGCATTAGGATGAGGCGCGTACGCGCTGATCCCTTGAATATAGATACCAGCAACGACACCGGTCTTGGGCACAATGGTTAGAATCTTCGGATTACCAGCCAATGTGTCATTATCTGCGAGGGACAAATAGTCCCATTGGATGTTGATGGGCGTCTCGCCTTTAGCAACGGTCCCGGTCAAGCCAACAACAGGAACAAAGTTCCCCGCTTTGTTAAGTTGCGCAAAGAAGTCGAGTCCGGCCTGACCGGCTTTGCTGATATCGCCTCCATCAGCAGAGAGACCAGCCGCAAATACGCCCTGAATGGCCTGTGCTGCCTGGCGAGGATCGCCAGATAATGCAACGCTATTCTTGTATTCCGGCTTCAAAAGATCGGACCAATCCTGCGGCGGATTCTTAACAATGTCGGCGTTGACTTCAAATGCCATCACGCCATAGTAGTCGCCGTACCAGTAACCATTGGAGTCTTTTGCGGCATCTGGGATCTCACTCCAGGTTGATACTTTGTACGGAGCCAGCAGTCCCTGCTGAACAGCTTGCGGGCCAAAACTCAGGCCAACATCAACCACGTCTGGGGCCTGAGGTCCCTTGTTGTCTTTGTTCGCAACGATGGCCTGGAGTTCCTCGGCGGACGAACCGTTAGGGTTAAGATCATTGATCTTGATCCCATACTTGGCCGTAAACTGCTTCATCATGTCACCATAGTCGCACCAGGTATCCGGCAGTGCGATCACAGTGAGTTGGCCCTCCTGCTTGGCGGCCGCCACCAGCGCGTCCATGCCTGACCCGCCACTCGCGGCGGTCGTTGCAGTGGCCTGCGGTCCGCACGAAGCGAGTAGCGCACCAACCACAAGCATGGTGAGAACGACGGGCAAAGTCTTTCTGTACATGTTTCTCCTTTTCTCCTTCTTTGAAAAATTTAGCAAGAGCAGGGCGCTCTTCCTATACCAAAATTATAAACGCTCCACAAAGAATCAATCGGATGTTCAAAAGATGTTAACCAAATCAACTTGGGAGTTGTATGGGGGAATTGAGAAGCAGCGAAGAGGGGGTTGGCAAAGTCATTTGGGATGGAGCTATTTGTAAAATGCGCTGGGCGCGTGAAGCAGGCCATATCCCCCAAAGCAACAAGATGATAGAGATTGTGAGAAAAAGTATGCTCAAAACCAATCTCAACTTTTGCATTGGGGGATTATATACTAAAAGCAAATTGTTGTAAAATCCAGATGTCGAAAGGTGCTCTGAAATCAGAATCACTTTCATCGCTGCAGTGAGGCGGGTCATCACCTTTATGGTATGATTGCCCGTCATATTGAAACCGGTCAAGAGGTAATTATGTTCGGACTTTTCAAGCGCAGGGAAGATATATTTCATAATCTCATCGGGCAACAGGCTTCGCTCACCGTCGAAGGATTGGCGTTATTGTGCAAATATGTGAATGTTCAAAGCCCCGAGGTGGCAGAGGAACTCTCGGTCAAGGAAAAGGAGGCGGATGAAGTGCGCCGCATCCTGATAGACGAGTTGAACCGTACCTTCATCACACCCTTCGACCGCGAAGACATCTTCACCTTGTCGCGCACCATTGACGATGTACTCGACTATGCGTACAGCACCGTCAACGAAATGGAAATCCTGAATGTCAAGCCGACCAAATATATTCAGCGCATTGCTTCGTTATTGCAGGAAGCGGCGTACGAGATCCAACAGGCCGTCCTTCGGCTGAAAAATCATCCCAGCGTTGCAACCGATCATGCCCAGCGGGCAAAGGCCCTTGAAAACCGCGTCGAACAGGTTTACCGCGAAGCCATCGCGGACTTGTTCAGCGGGCCGGAAAACATCGAACACGTTGTGGAAATGTTGAAGATGCGCGAGGTCTACCGCCACTTGAGCAACGCAGCGGATCGAGGGGACGAAGCCGCGAATGTGATCGCCGATATCGTCGTAAAACGCACCTAGAAATATGTCCTTGCAGCTCATTATCGTTATTATTCTTGCACTGGTATTCGACTTTCTAAATGGAGTGCATGGCTCGAGCAATATCGTAGCCACCATGGTTTCTTCGCGCGCGTTCCGGTCCTGGGTCGCGCTGACAATCATCGGCCTCGCGGAATTCGTCGGGCCATTTTTGTTCGGCGTGGCGGTGGCGAAGACGGTCGGCGCGCAGATCGTGAACACCGACATCGTCACACTCAAAATCCTGATCGCGTCCTTGGTCAGCTGCGTGTTATGGAATTTCATGACGTGGTTTCTGGGATTGCCGAGCAGCCCCTCGCACGGACTGGTTGGGGGGTTGATCGGCGCCACATGGCTCGGAGTTGGTTTGAGTGCGCTCCATGTTGCCGGGTTGATCAAAGTCTTGATCGCTCTATTTGTCACGCCAGTCTTGAGTTTTGTGGCTGGCTTTATCTTTACCAAACTGGTTTTTTTCGCGGCGCGAAACGCGTCGCCGCGCATCAATGACTTCTTTAAGCGGAGCCAGTTGTTGACAGCCGTCTTCCTGGCGTTGAGTCAGGGATCGAACGATGCACAAAAGGCGATGGGCGTCATCGTTCTGGGTTTGATCATCGAGGGCACACTGCCGGGTTTTAGTGTTCCGCTGTGGGTCATCGCGGTAAGCGCCGCCGGCATGATGTTGGGAACTGTTTTGGCTGGGGCACGTCTGATCCGCACACTAGGCGGAAAGTTCTACAAGATCCGTCCCGTGCATGGATTCTCCGCGCAGACTTCTTCGTTGTTCCTGATGATCGCGTCCTCCTATTTTGGCTTGCCTGTTAGTACGACACAGTTGGTCAGCTCGTCCATTCTCGGCGTTGGCTCATCGGAGCGCCTTGGCAAAATCCGCTGGAGTGTCGCAAACGACATTCTGGTTTCATGGATATTGACCATCCCCGCCACGATTGGACTGGCGGCGGGAATTTATTGGTTGTTGTTAAAGGTTACATTCTGATAGTGTTGTCTTTTAACACAATACAAACGAAATGTCATTGCAAGAGCCGATGGTCAAGCAGGAAGAAACCCATATCGAGACCGATGGCGAAGCAATCTCCTCATTATTTGGGATTGCTTCGCTCGCCGCGGCCCGCTTGCAATGATATAAACCCGTCCAAGGATCATTCATGGATACTCTGATCTCGTTTGGCATCTCTTTCATTGTCGCATTTCAATCTCTCGGCACATGGCTGGAAGCGCCGATGAAATTCTTCACCTTCCTCGGCACGGAGAATTTTTTCATCATCATCCTCCCACTGGTCTATTGGTCCATTGACGCGGCGCTGGGCTTGCGTCTTGGCTTCATCCTGCTATTCGGCACGAGCTTGAATGAATTATTCAAGTTGCCTTTTCATGGACCGCGTCCTTATTGGGTGAGCACAAACATCCGCCCGCTGGCATCGGAAACAAGCTTCGGCATACCGTCGGGGCACGCGCAAGTCAGCGCCGGTTTTTGGGGCATGCTCGCGTCCTACGTTCGCAAAGTCTGGGCTTGGATTTTGGCTTTATTGCTGGTTCTCTTGATCGGCCTCTCGCGGCTTTATCTTGGCGTTCACTTTCCGCATGATGTTTTGGCCGCCTGGATATTTGGACTTCTCACGCTGTGGGCTTTCGTAAAACTTTGGGATCCGGTCGCGGCGCGCGTGAAAGCGATGACGTTTTGGAATCAAATCGGATTGGCGTTTGCAGTTTCATTGATCATGATTCTGATCGGCGGGTTCTTCGTTTATCTCTTGCGCGGCTGGACAATGCCCGCTGAATGGAATGCAAACGCGACACGCGATGGCGGTGCGGCGCCAAATCCACTTTCGTTGAGCGGATTGATCACCGCGTCCGCAACGCTGTTCGGTCTGTGCGTTGGTCTCAGCTGGATCACGCCTCGAGGCGGCTTCTCCGCTTCGGGTCCGGTCGTGAAGCGGGTTTTACGATTCATCGTCGGCTTGATCGGAGTCGGAATCCTGTACATCGGCTTGAAGTCTATTTTTCCAGATGGCGATGCGCTTGTCCCCTATGTCTTCCGCTACATTCGCTATGCACTCGTTGGATTTTGGGTCACAGGCGGCGCAATCTGGGTGTTCTCAAAATTACAACTAGATTGAATCACAAAAGACTTCGGAAGTCTGTTAGGCTTCCGAAGTCTTCATTTCAGAACAAGAAGGAAAAATGCAAACATACCCACCTGAACCATTTCGCATCAAAATGACAGAACCGATTCGCCTCATTTCGCCAAAGGAGCGCGAAGCTGCACTTAAGGGGGCCGGTTACAACCTGTTTGCCGTCAAAGCCGAGGACATTTTCATTGACCTGCTCACCGACTCGGGCACGGGCGCGATGAGTCAGGATCAATGGGCGGCGGTCATGCGCGGCGATGAATCCTACGCGGGCGCGCGTTCGTTCCATCGTCTCAAAGCCGCGGTGGAAGATATTTTTGGATTCAAATATTTCGTCCCCGCGCACCAGGGGCGCGCTGCCGAAAATATTTTGTCGGCGTGTTTGGTCAAGCCCGGCAACTATGTTCCGAGCAACATGCACTTCGACACCACTGACGCCAACATCCGCGCCCGCGGCGGTCGCCCGACGAATCTCGTGATTGATGAAGCGTTCGACCCCGCCAATCCGCACCCATTCAAAGGCAACATGGACATCGCCAAGCTTGAAGCCTTCATCGAAAAAACCGGCGCGGACAAAATTCCGTTTGGCATGGTGACCGTGACCAACAACGCGGGCGGCGGACAACCTGTCTCGATGGAAAACATCAAAGCCATTGCGGATGTTTATCACTCGTACAAAATTCCGTTCTTCATCGACGCGGCGCGCTATGCCGAAAACTGCTTCTTCATCAAGGAACGCGAATCCGGCTACGAGTCGAAGTCCGTCAAAGAGATCGCACACGAAATGTTTTCTCTCGCCGACGGCATGACGATGTCTGCGAAGAAAGATGCCATCGTCAACATTGGCGGATTGCTGTGCATGAATGATGAGTCGCTCTTTCAAAATGTGAAGAATGAATTGATTCTGCGTGAAGGCTTCCCCACTTACGGCGGCCTCGCAGGACGCGATCTCGATGCGATGGCAGTCGGCTTATATGAAGGTCTCGATGAAGCATATCTTTCGTATCGTCTCGCACAGACCGCGTATCTCGCAAGCCGATTAAATGATGCGGGCATTCCAACCATCCAACCCGCGGGCGGACACGCCGTTTACCTTGACGCACACGCCGTGCTGCCGCATATCCCGCAAAGCGAATTTCCCGGTCAGGCGTTGGCTGTTGAGCTTTATCGCGAGGGCGCCATCCGCGGTGTGGAAATCGGTTCCGTCATGTTTGCGTATCCCGATCCTGACTCAGGCAAGATGATTTATCCAAAACTTGAATTATTGCGCCTTGCCATTCCGCGCCGAACCTACACACAAACTCACATGGATTATGTCGCGGACACACTCGCAAAAATCAAATCGCGTGCATCATCCATTCGCGGATTCAAATTTACATACGCGCCGGAATTATTGCGGCACTTCACTGCGCGCTTCGAGCCGTTATAATTTTCCGCAACGGGCAGGAAAATCCGCCGTCAGGATTGAAGTTAAACTAAAAAAGCTCGGAAGCATCCAAGACTTCCAAGCTTTTTTACGTGCCATGTGGTTTGACTCGCCGCCACAGCCCCGCGGCATAGATAATCACCGCGCCGGTTTCAAGGATGCGCCCGATCAAAAAGACGGCGGGAATCCAAAGTTCGAGCGCAACGACCAAGATACCCGCATTCAACAACAGGCACGAAGCCCAAATCAAAGTCTCATTCCCGCGTGAGTGCGGCAATCCGAAACGCGGAAAGATCCAAAAAGCAACGCCCATTGCCAACTGCACCAGCCAGCCGACCAGCAGAAATTCCATGTGAACAGGAAGGACAGCCATGACCGCGGGGGCATACGAGATCCCGTCCTGGGCCAGCATCAACGCGCCGAGCGTGAAACCGGCCAGCAGATAGATCATCGAAGCTCGAACAAACCAAACGGATAAGCGCGGCATCATTTTTCCCGCACGCGATTCCAGCTGTTAAGAACAAACGTCAGTCCCGCGCAAAATTGAATCGCCGCCGAGACAACCAAAGTCCAGCCGGCGAATGGATTGGGGTGAACGGATTGAACCGGCTCGGCAATCGCCCGCAGAGCCAATCCAACGTTCAGCAGCGCATACGTCCACCAGCCAAGTGTCTCACTGCCGCGCGGTTTTTCTGCCGAATATTTCGGGAACATCCAGTACACAACACCGAAGACCAATTGGGTCAGCCAGCCGAAGACAAGAAGATGAATATAGACGGGAAAGAGTCCGCCAAGCGCGGTGAGGCCGAAGAGGGACCGGGCTGCCAAAAGCAGGCCTGCGATCAACGCCAAAGCAAGATAGACAAAAGATGTCTTTATGAACCAGCGAGTCGGAGTTGGCATGGCTGCTATTCTAACAAATGCAGCAAAAGTTCGGGACTGCCAGAGTTCTCTCAAATGAGTATAATCCCCGCCCATGAATAAGCTGCTCATCCTTTCGCGATTCGAGGCAGATTACCGGCGGCTGGTCGAAGCCGCCAATCTCCCCGGCTTGAAAATCGCCAGCGGCCCGGACAAAGATTGCAGCATAATTTTGGGCGAACCAAAATTAATCCGTGATGCCCTGCCGAACCTGCCGTCCGTTCAATGGGTGCAATCCATTTTTGCCGGAGTCGAGCAATTGCTGGATCCGTCTTTGCAGAGAGATTATGTTTTGACGAATGCGCGCGGCGTGTTCGGCGCGCTGATGTCGGAGTACGTGTTCGGATATTTGCTGGCGCATGAGCGTCACATCTTCGAACGATCAAAGGCTCAACAGGAAAATCGCTGGGAAACGAAAGTTACCGGGCAACTGCGCGGCAAGACCATTGGTCTACTCGGTGTCGGTTCAATTGGCGCGCATCTGGCGGGGACAGCAAAACATTTTCAGATGAACACACGCGGATATACGCGCGACAGTAAATCCTGTCCGGATGTTGACCAGTATTTCCACAACGATCAATTGTTGGAGTTTGCCAAAGGGCTGGATTATCTGGTCAGCGTTTTGCCGAATACGAAGGAGACGAATCACATTGTGGATATGGCTCTGCTAAATGCGCTGCCGCCGCATGCAGTTTTCATCAATGTGGGACGCGGCAGCGCAGTGGATGAGGCTGCATTGGCGGAAGCGCTCAACGCTGGGAAGATCGCTTTGGCAATCCTGGATGTTTTCGAGCAGGAGCCGCTTCCCAAAGATCATTTCTTCTGGCACACTAAAAATTTATGGATGACGTTCCACACCTCCGCCCCAAGCATCCCCGAAGATATCATGCGCCTGTTCGCAGAAAATTACGATTTATTTCTTCGAGGCAAGCCGCTCAAATGTCAGGTTGATTTTCGACGCGGTTATTAAGCTGATAATTGCCAGTCAAAACGAATGGAGAAAATCATGACTTCAAAAGTAATTGTCATTACCGGCGCAAGCAGCGGCATCGGTGCGGCTCTTGCAAAACAACTGGCCGCGCGTGGAGACAAGGTCGTGCTGGCCGCGCGGCGCGAGGCGGAACTCAAAGCAGCCGCCAAAGAATGCGGAGGCGACGCGATGGCTGTCGTCACAGACGTAACACGCCGTTCGGACGTGGAACGCCTGCGGGATTCCGCCATCCAAAAATTCGGTCACATTGACGTTTGGGTCAACAACGCCGGCCGCGGCATCGGACGCCAGGTGTTGGACTTGACCAATGATGATGTGGATCAAATGCTGGCTGTCAACTTCAAGTCCGCGCTGTATGGGATGCAAGCCATCGTCCCGCATTTCAAGGAATGCAAATCCGGTCACGTGATCAATGTTTCTTCGGCGCTCGGACGAATTCCCTTCGCCAGTTATCGCTCCATTTACAGCGCGTCGAAGGCCGCGCTAAATAGTCTGACTGCCAACCTGCGAATGGATCTGCGCGCAGAATATCCAGGCATTTACGTTTCTGTGGTCATGCCGCCCGTGGTCAAAACCGATTTTGCGAAGAACGCACTATACGGAACGCCCGGCGGCAGCTATTCTGCCGCAAATGCCCAGACTGCCGAACAAGTTGCCGCGGCCATTGTTGATTTGATAGATCATCCGCGCGCCGAGCTTTACACCAATCCCGGCCAGGCCGAAATGGTCGCGCGATATTACGCAGATGTCCAAGCCTTTGAAGAAAATATGGCGAGACGATAAAACTTGTCAAATTGCCAAAACAAAAAGACGCCTCTGCTTGAAAGGCGTCTTTTCTCATTATTATCAAATCAACGAATCTTGAACATCTGCATTAACTTCATCGCAAGATTCAAATCACCGCCAAGCTTGATCTTGCCTTCCATGAAAGCCTTCATTCCATCCAACTCACCGGTGAAGATTTTGACATAGTCAGCGGAATCGGCAGTCAAAGTCATCTTTGGCGAAGGCGCATCACCCTGAGCGACCGCGCATTTTCCATCTTTGATGGTGGCGTACCAATCGCCGGGTTCGGAGCCGGTGAATTTGAATTGGATGACCGCATCCAATCCCACGGCTTTCTCCGGCAAAAACGCGCCGGGCATTTTGGACATCAGGTCAGAAATCGTGAGGGGCATTTTGATTCTCCTTTTTGGTTTTCAACACAAAGGCACAAAGTTCACAGAGATTCACTTTGCGAGCACAAAGAAAAAGACCCTGTGTTCTTCGTGTCTCTGTGGTGAGAGATTACTGTAGATTCTCAAAGATCGCTGCAGCGCCCATACCTCCGCCGATGCACATCGTTACCATGCCGTATTTGGATTTACGGCGGCCCATCTCGTAAACCAACTGCGTGGTCAGTTTCGCGCCCGTGCACCCAAGCGGATGGCCAAGGGCAATCGCTCCGCCATTGACGTTGACCTTGCTCTCGTCAAGTTCAAGTGTGCGGATCACCGCCAGTGACTGTGCGGCAAAGGCCTCGTTCAATTCTATCAGGTCAATCTCGTTGAGAGAAAGCCCTGCGATTTTCAGCACCTTGGGAATGGCGACGATTGGACCGATGCCCATCAATTCGGGCGGAACACCTCCAACTGCGAACGAAACGAATCGAGCCAGCGGCTTGAGGCCCAAGGCCGCGGCTTTTTCCGCAGACATAACAACAACTGCCGCCGCGCCATCCGACATTTGCGAGGAGTTGCCCGCCGTCACAACGCCGCCTTCTTTGAAAGCCGGCTTTAGTTTGGCAAGCGCTTCGAGAGTCGAATCTGCGCGCGGACCCTCATCACGCTTAACCGTGAATTTCTTTTTGACTGGCTTCTCGTCCGCTCCGAGTTCTGTGATTTCAACATCCACGGGAACAAGCTCTGGGTCGAAGAGTCCGGATTCAACGGCCTTCGCAGCCTTCTGGTTGCTCTTCAGCGAAAACGCATCCTGATCCTCGCGGCTGACGTTGTATTTCACTGAAACGTTTTCGGCGGTCAAACCCATGTTCGTAAAGTAATGAGGCAAGTCCTGCGCGAAGTATGGATTGGGCGAAAACTTATAACCTGTCATCGGAACCATCGTCATGGATTCCGCTCCGCCCGCGATGGCAATGTCAAGCTGTCCGCTTTGGATCGCGTACGCGGCATGGGCGATGGCTTGCACACCCGATGAACAAAAACGATTGATGGTCTCACCCGGAACAGACTCAGGCAATCCCGCGCGCAGTGCAATCATGCGCGCCATATTCATGCCCTGCTCGCCTTCAGGGAACGCGCAGCCAATGATCACATCTTCGACTTCGGCGGGGTCGAGATTCGGCGTCCGCTTGAGCAAGGCTTGGATAACGGCGGCCGCCATTTCGTCGGGACGAGCCGTGGCAAGTCCTCCTCTTTTTGCTTTACCAACAGGAGTTCGAGCTGCGGATACTATTACTGCATCTTTCATAGTCTTCTCTCCTTGTTTCAAGTTGAAAGGTTTACACGTTGACAAGTTTGAAAGTTAACTTGCAGACCTGCCAACTTTCCAACTTGAAAACATTAGTTCCTCAACGGCTTGCCCGTTTGCAATAACGACCACATGCGCGCTTGAGTCTTTTCCTCGCCGCATAATGATAAAAACGCTTCGCGCTCGAGGTCAAGAATGTATTGCTCACTCACCCACTGCGGACGAGTCAATTCGCCGCCGCACATCACATAAGCCAGCTTCTTGGCAATATGCAGATCATATTCGGTGATGTACTTGCCTTCCGCGAACATCCACGTGCCGACGCGCAGAGCGCCAAGCATGTCGCGGCCCGCGGCGTAAATAGGCTCTGGCGCGGGCGGATGATAACCAGCGGCAACCATGTGCAAGACCTCGCGTTTGGCTTCCGCGAGTAACATATCGCGATTCATCACGATGCGATCTTGTGGGTTGAGAATTGCCATCTGCCGCGCTTCCTCAGCAGACGTGGCAACTTTGGCCTGGCCAATTTGCAGGAAGGCGCGCTGCAAGTGGGAAAGCACTTCGGCGTTTTCGGTTCTCATCGGTGGGTTGACGATGCGTCGCATGATCTCTTTCGTACCGCCGCCCGCCGGGATGACGCCTGCGCCGAGTTCAACGAGTCCGATATATGTTTCGGACGAAGCGACCACGCGCGAGGCGTGCATCGTGATCTCGCATCCGCCGCCGAGCGCAAGTCCCATCGGCGCGACCACAATTGGCTTCGGCGAATAACGCATGCGCATGTTCAAGCCCTGTAATTTGCGAATGGCTTGGTCAAGGTTATCCCACATGCCCTGCTGCGCTCCGACAACAACCATAAACAAATTCGCGCCCGCGCTGAAATTATCGGCTTGTGTGCTGACAACTAATCCATCGAAATCTTTTTCGAGCCGCTCGAATGCGTCGTTGACGATTGCAAAAATATCGTCATCGAGTGCGTTCATCTTGGTATGGAAATCCACGCACGCTACACCATCGCCGATGTCATATAACGTCGCACCCGCGTTTTCACTGACGACCTTCCGGCCTTTGAGCAGGATCGCGCCTTCAGGTTTCGCAATGCGAACATACTTTTCTTTGCTGACATCATAGACGCCGACTTTATCGCCATTCTTATACTGATAGAACGACTCGACCCCCGACTTGAGCATGGCGTCCACCCATTTTGGCGCGGGGAAGCCTGCGGCCTTCATCCGTTTAACAGTTTCCTTGACGCCGAGCATATCCCAAGTCTCGAACGGACCTGCATCATGGCCAAATCCCCAGCAGATCGCGTCATCAATTGGTTTTGGCGAATCGCCAACTTCCGGCAGGAGTGATGCGGAATACTGGAAACTTTGATAGGTCAACGCCTGAACGAGTTTTGCGGCTTTATCTTCTTCGCCAAGCAGCACTTTCAACCGTTCACCAAGCTCTGGGACATCTTTTGCCTTCTTGACCGAATCGAAGCGCGGCTTGGTTGGCGGGACATGTTCGAGCGTTTTGAGATCGAGCGACCAAAATTCCTTCGAGCCATCTTCCTTGCGGACTTCTTTGTAGAATCCAATTTTCGTTTTGTTGCCGAGCCATTTGCGCTGGACAAGCGCCGAGATCAATTTCGTTGGCGCTTCGGCCTTGAGATATTCCTGCGCGAGCTTATCGTGCGGAATCATCGGTCCAAGGTTGTTGCCAACGTGCTCCCACACATCAATCCCCACGAGATCGGCAAGTCGAAACGTCGCGGTCTTCGGGCGGCCCATCAACGGTCCCGTGATGGAATCAACTTCGTCAACGGTGTAGCCGTTCTCCAAAATGAAATTCATCCCAAACGTGGCTGTGCCAAAGAAGACGCGGTTGCCGATGAAGTTCGGTGTATCCTTGCAAAGCACAACACCTTTGCCAAGCTTATATTCGCCAAACCATGACATAAACTTGACCGCTTCCTTGTCTGTGTCGGCGGTCGGGATGATCTCCAGCAGTTTCAAATAGCGCGGCGGATTGAAGAAATGTGTGCCGAGAAAGTGCCTTTTGAAATCCTTCGAGCGGCCCTCGGCAATGGCTTGGATGGGAATGCCCGATGTATTCGTTGTAATAATCGAATTCGGCTTGCGGACTTCATCAATGCGCGCCATCAGCGATTGCTTGATCTTCAAATCTTCGACGATCACCTCGCAAATCCAATCGGCTTCCGCAACGACGCCAAAATCATCTTCGAGATTTCCAAGTTTGACCAGCGTCTTCAGATCCGACGACATCAAATTGGCGGGCCTGGCTTTGACGCAGCGATCCCAACCCTCGTTGACAATTTTATTGCGCGCTTCTCTATTTCCAGCGGGCGCGTCTTTTGGAACAATATCCAGCAAGGTCACAGGCACACCAGCATTTGCCAGATGCGCCGCAATCGCCGCACCCATCGTGCCCGAGCCGATCACAACAGCTTTATGTATTTGATATGCCATCATTGATTCCTCCTGTAGGGGCACAGCGTCGCTGTGCCCCTACAAAATCATCTCAACTCGGAACCCGAATAACCAAGAATCTGCCGCGCGACCACGAGACGATTGATCTGCCCTGTGCCTTCGTAAATGTCAGTGATCTTCGCATCGCGGAACCATTTCTCCGCCAGGAATTCGCGGCTGTAGCCGAGCGGGCCCAAAATCTCCACAACTTTTTGCGTGATCTTCGTCGTCACATCACCAGCTTTTACCTTGCTCATCGAAGACTCAAGCGCGTTCGGTTTTTTATTGTCCGCCATCCAAACCGCTTTCATTACCATCAGCCACGCGGACTTGAGCATCACATCCATGTCAATCACTTCGCGCTCGATATTGGTCAGCTTCTGACGCGGCAAGCCGTAACGGATCTCGACTCCATTTTCTTTGAGCTTCTCCTTCAGGAATTCGAGAGCAGCTCGCGCAACGCCCAAACCGGACGCGGCCACAAGCGGCCTCGTCGCGTCGAAGGTCGCCATCGCGCCTTTGAAGCCGGTTGTCGTCTTCTCGACGGTTGGACTTCCAAGAATGTGATCGAACGGCACGCGTGCGTCCACCAATGAAATTTCCGCAGTTTCGCTG
>JAKAKJ010000049.1 GCA_021824575.1 Chloroflexota bacterium | reverse complement strand
GTACGCAACGATGCGATCAACCGGTGGACGCACGACAGTTTCCGTTTCAGCCCGCCGCGAAATTTCCACGCCATCTTCATAGCGGATGCGCGTGCGGCTGACGGCCAACCCCGGCTGTCCGGCTTGCAGTGTTTTTTGCTGGTCGAGCGCAACATCCGCGGATGACTGGTAGTCGGTTTTGAATGCGATGGGACGCTGCGCCAGCACAATTGCCTCGGACGCGCGCACGACGCGTATCTGTCCATCCTTTGGCAGCGCCTCATTCTCGGACGGCTGGCTGTAATCCAGCCCAACGAGCGGAATCCCAGCTTCGGCCAGCGCGCCGCCAACCGTCCGCGCCGCGGAACGGATTTGAATCTGCATGCCGTCCACCGTTACAGTCAATTCTTGCGATGGCGTGTAAGTGACCGTCATGCCATTTTTGATCGGCGTATCCGCAGGCGGATTGATCTGATCTGCTGCATAAAGTTGTGTGCCGGAATCTGTCAATGCTTCGCCGACGGTATCAGCAGCGGTTTGGATCGTCTTGCCATTGATTGTTATTGTCGCCGCGCGTTTGATTTGAAGCATGTATGTATTCGCCGACGGAAGCGGCTGGTCAAGAGGAATCGCATAGCCATTCAACGATACGCGGTCGGCAGACGCAAGCGTGATGCCTGCTTGCGCGATCAGCTTGGTTGGAATCCGCTCGTTGGACGTGATTGTATGAATTTGACCGTTATCAAGTATTGTTATGACGACCGGATTTTGTGGCTGGCATGCAAGCAGAAAAAGTAAAATGCTTGGAGCCAGCCAGGCGGCTACGTGCCGCCTGTGTGCCATCCCGCTGGCACGATGCCAGCGGGTCAGCCAACGGAGATTCTTCATGGGCATAATTATAACGTGCTACCATTTTTGTACCTTGCCACCTTTGATTGTCCACAAATCTGATGCAAAGCGTTCGATGAAATATCGGTCATGCACCACGGCGAGGACCGTGCCTTTGAAATTGTTCAAAGCTTGCTCGAAGCGCGCCCGCGAAGGAATGTCGAGATGGTTGATTGGCTCATCGAGCAGCAAAAACGTACAATCCTGGGCGACGAGCAATCCAAGTTGCAGGCGGGCGCGTTCGCCAAACGAAAGTTCACGTGTGGGGCGGAGTGGATCGTCATCTTCAAAGAGAAAATAATGCAGGAAGTTGCGCGCTTCGGTTTCGTTGAACGGAGCGACGGACTGAATCGTTTGCAGCGCGCTCAAATTCGGATCGAGCAATTCCTGTTCCTGCGCCATGTATCCAAGCTTGACGGATGTGGCGAGTTTGAGGGTTCCGGCCAGCGGTTCGAGTTTGCCTGCAATCGTGCGGATGAGCGTGGTCTTGCCCGCGCCGTTTGAACCGGTTAAGGCAATACGCTGTCCCGCGCGGAGATAAAGATTCAAATCGGTAAGTAATGGCCTGTCTTTGTCATAACCGACGGACAAATTTTCTGCGGTCAAAACATTTTTGCTCAAATCCTTATCGTTCTCGAATTCAAGCTTCATTTGCCAGGACGGTTTTGGCCTGTCCACGCGTTCACCGGAATCGAGATAACGTTCCAGTTTCTTTTCGCGCGACAAGGCTTTCCTCGCGACTTTCTTTGCGTATCGGCGCGGCCCGGGCTGACGTGAAGTCGTGGTGATTTCCACATGGCGGGCCTGTTCTTTTGTGCGCGCAATGTCTTGCTTGATTCGTCGGATTTCGTCTTCCTGGTCGCGCCATGCGGCCCATTGTTTATTCTGCTCTTTAAGATGTTGTTCAACGTAATCGGTGTAGTTGCCAGCATATTGACGAATCATGTGCGTTTCAGGATTTAGGTCAAGAACGGATGTGACGGTATTGTCCAAAAATGCCCGGTCATGCGAGACGATGAGCACTGCGCCTTCAAACGAGTTGATCCAATCTTCGAGCCATTCCAGCATTTCGATGTCGAGATGATTGGTGGGCTCGTCTAGCAAAAGCAATTGCGGCTCTTGAATCAAAACGCGTGCCAGCATGAGACGAGTCTTTTGTCCGCCGCTGAGATGGCTAATGGGTGTGTCGAGGAAAATGTCGGCGAGGCCGAGATGAGCCAAAACGACCGATGATGGACGATGGATGACAGTGAATTGCGCGAGGACAGAATCGTATTTGGATTGAAGGACTGAGTCGTTTGGGTTGGAGGATAAAGCCGAAGCGAGGGACGCGATTTCAGCTTCGAGCTCTTCCGGTTTAGCGGTGGCAATTCCGAGGGCGGATTGAAGCGTTTGATCGTCGGCGAAGCCCATGCCTTGAGCGAGGTATCCGATTCGCAGATTGGAGCGCGTCGAAGCGACTGTCCCCGAATCGGGCATTTCGAGTCCGGCGAGCAGACGCAGGAGAGTCGTCTTGCCGCAGCCGTTCGGTCCGATGAGGCCGAGGCGTTCGCCGTCGCTGATGCTGAACGAGATGTCTTGAAGGATGGGCTGGATGCCGTAGGTTTTGTGAAGGTGGTGAGCGGTAAGCATTTTGAGCCTGTAGTTTTCTTATGTCATCCTGAGCCGAAGCCCTGAGCGCAGCGAAGGGGCGAACGAAGGGTCTTGTTCTTGAAGCGCAGATGCTTCACTTCACTCAGCATGACATTAGGTTTTAAAAACGAAAACCGAGGGCAAACCCTCGGCTGGCTGGGAGCGCCGACAGACTCGTGCTGTCGGCGTATGCATGAGCGCTTTGTCCCTCAAGGGGATGAGAATGCCGCTCATGCTGCAGCAGATTGGTGCCCTGAAATGGTTGGTTGACTACAGGCTGTTTACCATTCGCTTCGCTCCTGATAATTACGAACGGGGAGATTATATCATTGGTTGAACAGATATCCTGTGAATTATACGGGAACTATACTGGCGTTTGCACATGGGAAACTTCCGCTTTTTCAAACGACTCTTTGCCCTCGTTGTACGAGAAATAGATCAGTCCAATCGCACCGATGGAATCGACAAATCCGAAACCCGTGAGTTGATAAATCAGACTGGCGGCCAGCAATACCAGCGACATGTAAATGCAGACCATCGTGCAATTTGCGTCGGCGAGAATCGGCGCGGAGTTGAGTGCGCGTCCGACATTGCGTTTGCCCGTGACTAATGCCCACATGCTGGCGATGGAAATCAGCGAGATGATAAGTCCCGCCAAAGTGGTTGTTGGTTTATGCCCCGTGAACAGATTGTAAATGACTGTCAGGAGCAGCCCAAAAGCAAGCAGATAAAAACTCCAGCCGGTGATTCGCAGTGCAGTCCGCTCGAATTGCCCGCGCGGCGTGCCGGGATTTTGTCGGATGCGGATCACCATGGCAAGAATCCCGATGCCCGACATGACTTCGATGAAACTATCCACACCGAAGCCGAAGAGAGTCAGCGCTTCATCGTGCGCGCCGAAGTATACCGAGACGAGTCCCTCCAGCAGGTTGTAAACGATGGTGAAGATCGCCAGCCAAAGGGCGTAATTATAAAAGCGGTTTTGTTGCGCTTCCTGTGTTAACGCGGCCATGAATACTCCTAAAGGTTTTCATGCGGCGGTCGAGTGGGCGGCGGGTCTCGATACGCTTCGCTGCTCGTCCAGCGCCGCCGTAACGCCCTGCGCCCCTTCAGGGTCGAGACCGTTCTTACTTCAACAACTCTTTCAATGCAGCGAGGAAGAGTGTGATGTTTTCTTTTCGGCTCGAATATCCCATCAATCCGATTCGCCAGACTTGATCCTTCAACGCGCCGAATCCAGCCGCGATCTCGATATTGTATTCGTCGAGCAGGCGCGCGCGGACTTCGTGCGGATCGCATCCAGCCGGGACTTTGGCCGTGGTCAGCGGCGGAAGGCGATACTCCATTGGAATGAATGGCGGAATGTCCATGTCTTCCAAACCATTCCATAACATTTCCGCATTGGAACGCAGGCGGGCAAATGTGTGATCGAGTCCTTCCTCGGCGATGACGCGCAGACCCTCGCGCAAGCCAAAATGTAAACTGGCTGACGCGGTGTGATGGTATCCGTGTGCGCCGCCCCAATAATTCGCGTATTGTTTCAAGTCGAGATAAAAAGATGAAACCGGTTTTGCGCGCTTCTCGATAATCTCTCTTGCCCGTGGCCCGACCGTGATTGGCGCTAACCCAGACGGCGCGCCGAGATTCTTTTGGCTGGCCGAATATGCCATGTCAATATCCCATTCATCAATCTTGACCGGGATTCCGCCCAATGATGTGACCGTGTCCAGCACAATCAGCACACCATTCTTATGTGCGGCTGCAGCGATTTCCTTGATATGCAATTGCTCCGCGCCGGTGGATGTCTCCGCATGGACGATGGTCATCAGTTTATATTTCTTTTTCTTTAACGCGGCCTCGATCTCATCCACGCTGAAGATCTGTCCAAGCGGCTTTTCGATTCGATCCACGGTCGCGCCAAGTCGTTCGGCGATTTCTGCCAGACGCGCGCCAAAATATCCATGAACGCAAGCCAGCACCAAATCACCCGGCTCGATCAAATTGGTCAATGCGGATTCCATGCCGGACGTGCCGGTTCCCGACAAGGCAAATGTCCATTCGTTCTTGGTTTGGAAAACGTAACGAAGCAATTCCTGCTCTTCGCTGTAAATTTTGAGCAATTCGGGATCGAGATGTCCGAGTGTGGGTGCGGTCAAGACGCGGACAACGCGCGGGTGTGTCATGCCCGGCCCGGGTCCGAGCAGGATGCGGGTTGGAGGGTTTAGGTCAGAGAATGCGGGAACGTTCATGGACGACTCCTTATGGAATTTTCCCAAGTGTACAACATTTTCGTCAGTCTTATAAATACATCTTGATAAGATATAAATAAGAGTGCAACTCGAAAGTGTTGCATTGCACCATTTTCCCTGCTATGCTAAGTTATGTCATCAAGGAGGAAGACAAGAATGAAAAAGTTTCTGTTTTGTGTTGCATTTGCAGCGAGCTTCGCATTGCTGTTGACGGCGTGCGGCAATTCGGGCGGCGGCGCGCCGTCCACATCCATCAACGTGACGATCACTGATTTTGCATTTACGCCGAATACATTCACTGTCCCGGCGGGCGCAAAAATTTCGTTTTCCGCCGTCAACAATGGCGCTGGTGAGCACAGCTTTGTCATCATGAAACTTGGTCATGATGTGGTCGGGCATTTCACGAGCGCGGACCAGGCAAATGTTTACTGGGAAAAGGACCATATCGCGTCAGGTCAAACCGTTTCGGACACGTTCACCGCGCCAAGTGATCCGGGAACGTATCAGATTGTGTGCAGTGTCCCTGGTCACTTTGAAGCGGGCATGGTTGCAAAATTGGTGGTCGTAAAACAATAAGGCATGCGGGCCGCGTCCCGATATAAAACGCGGCCTTTTTGTGTACAATGGGGAAATGCCCCGGCCAACCATTACCAGCCTTTCGAATCCGCTCGTCAAACAGGTGCGCGCCCTGCGCGGACACAAAGCGCGCGCCGAATCCGGATTGTTTCTGGTCGAGGGAATCCATCATGTTGGCGAGGCTGTCGAAGCTGGATGGGAAATCGCTTCGCTTCTTTACGCCCCGGATTTGTTGGCGAGTGATTTTGGCCGCGGCCTGGTTTCACGATTCGATTCGACAGCGCAGCCGGTCTCCGCTTCGGTGATGGCGTCCCTGGCTGACAAAGAGAACCCGCAGGGAATCCTGGCTGTCGTTCATCAAAAGCGAAAAAAGATTGATGAGCTTGAATCTGTACATTGCGGCGCGGCGGTCGTTTCGCCGCAGGACCCCGGCAACGTTGGGACGATTTTGCGTACGCTCGATGCGGTTGGCGCGGCCGCGTTGATCCTGCTCGATGGCGGTGTGGATCCGTATCATCCCACTTCGATTCGAGCCAGCATGGGCGCGATTTTTTGGAAGCCGTTCGTCCAATGTTCGTTCGATGAATTTGAAGGTTGGGCGCGGCGCAGGGAAATTCAACTGATCGGGACTTCATCCCATGCGAAGGATGATTATCGCGGCTTCAAGCCAGAGCGGAACTTTTTCCTGGTGCTTGGCAGCGAGCAAAAAGGTTTGTCATCTGATCAACTCAACGCTTGCGACGCGGCAATTTCCTTGCCGATGCGCGGCAGGACAAGTTCGCTGAACCTTGCGGTGGCGGCCGGGGTTTTGCTTTATCAATTCATGCAGCCCGAATAGCGATAATAAAAGAGTCAAAGTTCCATCACTTTGACTCTTTTATTTTATTGAATTGTGATTCCTGATTAGAATTCGTCTTCGTCTTCTTCCCAGGATTCTTCTTCATCATCCTCGAGTTCCTCGTCTTCCCATTCTTCGAGTTCCTCCTCTTCCTCCCAATCCTCCGATTCCTTGGCTTCGTCGTTGGGAGAATAGGTCGCGCAACCCGTATCGGGGTCGAGCTCCACGGCGGCTGCGGAACAGTAACCGTCATCGAGAAAGACACAGTCTGCGTAGTGACAGCGAATGCGGGGCATGCAAAGCTCCTTTTAGTTAATTGGCTGGCGCACCAGCCGGATCACCGAGAGTATGAAAAATATGGACATTGCGATTTGCGAAGTGAGACAGAACGGGCACAGCGCATGGATCAACGCAACTTCAACATAGATCAAGTAAAGCGTGAACAGAAAACCGATTAGCGCCATTCCAAAGATGATCATCGTGGCGTTGGCTTGCAGGAACGAATTCCGATTTTCGATGAACAGCATGACCATCAGCGCGGCATAACCCACAATGCCGAACACCGCCACTGGAATGCCGTATACTTCAGCATAAACACTCGAATTAACTTTTGAACAACCGCCGTTTCCAATACACATATTCTGGTTGTCGGTTATTTTATAGATCGTCATGTAAATCGAGACAGCCAGACCGATTACCGTCAATGCGATGGAGATTCTAAAAAGCCATTTATCCATGTCACCTCATAGCCACCAAGCGTCCACTGGGGAGCCAATGGGAAGCGATTTTACACCAGCGGGAATGATAAGTAAAGCATTTGCTTGAACAAGCGATAACAAATTTCCAGAGCCTTGATGACCCGTTAATTTTGCGGACAGGATGCCAGTGCTCTCTTCGACCATTGCACGCAGATAACTTTCGCGTCCATCTGACTCGACAGGCTCAGCGAGTCTTACTTTGACTTTGGGCCGGGCCACCGTTTCCAATCCTGCCAGCCGTCCTAAAGCCGGACGCACAAAAACCTCGAAGCCGACGAATGCCGAAACCGGATTGCCCGGCAGGCCGATGAACGGCACGCCGCGATATTCTCCGAACGCCACCGGTTTTCCGGGGCGCATGTTGACTTTCCAAAAATCCAAGCTGCCATTCGACTCGACCACATCCTTGATAAAGTCGAACGCGCCGACGCTGACTCCGGCGGATGAAATGATTACGTCGGCTTTCATGCTGATGGATTTATCGAACAGGGTTTGGATTGCATCGCGTTGATCCGGTGCAATTCCAAGCCGCAGGACTTCGCAGCCAGAATCTTCGATCAATGCGGCGATGGTGTGCGAATTTGTGTCGCGGATTTTCCCCGGCTTGAGCGGCTGGTCTATGGGCGCGAGTTCGTCGCCGCTCGAAAGCAATGCCGCGCGCGGTCTGCGAAACACGCTGACCTTTGCTGTGCTTAACATTGCCAGCATGCCGAGATCCTGCGCGCGCAAACGATGGCCGGCGGACAAAACTTTTTGTCCATTCTTGATATCCATGCCGCGCGTGCGTACATTCTCGCCCGCTTTGACCGATTTATAAATTTTGACCTGAGCCGGCGCGGCAATGTTTGGGGATTGGTAATCAAAATCTGTGTCTTCGACCATGACAACCGCGTCTGCGCCTTTCGGGAGGGGCGCGCCCGTCATGATGCGCGCGGCCTGTCCGCGCATGATCGAAACGTCAGACGAGGAACCAGCCGGTATATCGGCGACCACGTTCAACGTCCGGGGTGATGCGGCACTTGTATCCACAGCATCGGCCGCGATCAATGCAAAGCCATCCACCGATGAATTGTCAAAAAGGGGGAGATCAATCGAAAACATATCGGCGGCCAGCACGCGTCCCGCGCACTGTTCCAGAGACAGTGTTTCCGCCTCTACGGGTTTGAAACAGGAAAGGATGCGTTCTTGCGCCGCCTGCACGCTGAGCAATGTCATTTCCAAAGCGGGCGCATTATACCACCAACAAAACCCCTCTCCCAAATTGGGAGAGGGGCAGGAGTGAGGACGATCATCCGCTTACGCGATGCGCTTCCGTCACATTTGGCACGTTCTCAAGTTTGGTGAGCACTTTGCTGAGCTGGGAAATATCCTCCACTTCAACGGTCAAACGCAATTCGGCCAGGCTTCGATTGACATTCACTTTTACCTCGGCAATGTTGACGCCTTCATCGCTCAACAGGTTGGTGACATCGCCCATCAAGCCTTGCCGGTCGTAGGCGCGGATGCGGATCGGAACCGGATACGTGCGAACCTGCGTGCCCCAATCCACGCGCACCAATCGTTCGCGGTCCTTGAGTCCGAGCCGCAAAATATTCGGGCAGTCCTGGCGGTGGATCGTCGCGCCGCGCCCGCGTGTGATGTACCCCACGATTTGATCGCCCGGTGCGGGATTGCAGCAGCGAGCCATTGTGGTTAACAAACCCTTCAAGCCGACGACGTTAACAGAACCAATTGTCAGCGGTTCAGCTGCGGGCGTGGCGTTTGACAGGATGTCGGCTGTTTCGACCGTCTCGGAAATCTGGCGAATGACTTTGCTGACCGAAAGGTCTCCGGTGCCGAGGTCAACGAACATTTCGTCGGGCGTCTTGAAGCCCAGATCGCGCGCCATCTTTTCAAAGTTGACTTCAGGAATTCCCAGCCGCTGCAATTCGCGTTCCAGCAGCAGGCGTCCCTGCGCGAGGTTTTGCTGGTTATTTTCCTTCTTGAACCACTGGCGGATTTTGGATTTGGCGCGCTGGGTTTTGACGAGTCCGAGATTCGAATTCAACCAGTCGCGGCTTGGCCCGCCTCGCTTCGCGGTCAGGATTTCGACCTGGTCGCCGGTTTTCAACTCGTGATACAGCGGGACAAGTTTTCCGTTAACTTTTGCGCCCCGGCAGCGGTGGCCGATGTCGGTGTGAACATGATATGCAAAGTCAACCGGCGTGGAGCCGGCGGGCATGTCAATGATGTCGCCGCGCGGCGTGAACACATAAACGCGGTCCTGGAAAACATCCGAACGCATTGACTCGACGAATTCAGTCGCGTCGTTGACATCCGAACGCCATTCCATCATGTTGCGAAGCCAGTTGATGCGCTGTTCGTAGGACCTGTCGCGCTTGGCGCCTTCCTTGTAACGCCAGTGCGCGGCGATTCCATATTCCGCACTCTGGTGCATCTCTGGGGTGCGGATTTGCACTTCGAGCGGTTTCCCATCATCCCAGATCACGGCGGTGTGAAGCGATTGATAAAAGTTATCCTTCGGCGCGGCGATGTAATCATCGAACTCGCCGGGGATCGGACGCCAGTGCGTGTGGATCAACCCGAGCGATGTGTAGCAGGCAGTCACATCCGAGACAATGAGCCGGACGGCGCGCACGTCGCGTACTGACTCGAAGGCCTTGCCCTTCTGTTCCATTTTTCTGTATATTGAATAGATGTGTTTGGGCCGCCCGCTGATATCCGCGTTGATATTATGTTCCGCAAAGAGCTTTCTCAGACTTTCGATGATGATTTCGATTTGGGCTTCGCGGTCAGGGCGGCGTTCGGCCAGTTGTTCGGCGATCTCTTTATACTTTGCCGGGTTGACGTAACGAAAGGCGAGGTCTTCCAATTCCCATTTGATTTGCCAGATGCCGAGCCGGTTTGCCAGTGGAGCGAAAATGTCGAGTGTCTGTTGGGCGATGCGCTTGCGTTTTGCTTCCGGCATGTGGCTGAGCGTCCGCATGTTGTGCAGGCGGTCTGCGAGTTTGATCAACACCACACGCACATCATCGCCCATGGCAAGGAATGTTTTACGCAGCGTCTCGGACGCCATATCGGGCCGGCGGCCCAGCGTCATGGACTTGCCGCTGATTTCGGTTCCATCTGATGGGGCAGCATCTTCGGCATGTTGATCGTCGCGTGAGACACGCGGCAGGTTGGTCAGCTTTGTAACGCCATCCACGAGATTGGCTACGACATCGCCAAAATCGCTTCGGATATCGTCGAGCGTGACAGCCGTGTCTTCCACGGTATCGTGCAAAAGTCCCGCGGCGAGGACTTCAGGCGGGACGCGAAGCTCGGCCAGGATCTGCGCCACAGCCAGACAGTGATTGATATAAGGCTCACCGGAATTTCGCTTTTGATCCCGGTGCGCTTCCTCCGCGACGCGGTAAGCCCGTTGGACCAATTCCTTGTCGGCCAGCGTGTACGTTTCAGGAAGCTGCTCCAGTAGTTTTTCGAGAGGAACCGTGGTGGCGATGGATTTCATCGAGTTAATTGTATTCCAAGAATCATGGTCTGAGAGTAACTAAAGTTTGATGCGTCATGGCCCTGCCAAAGTCGGAAAATCTCTAACCCGAATAAGCGGATTTTTCGAGGTTCTATTTGTATTATTCGTCCATTGGTGGAATTCGCTCTCCCAATCTGGCGTCCTGCCAAATGGCTTTAGCAAAACCCTATTGGATGTGTGTTGTTCTTTGAAAGGAGAAAATAGAATACGAAATTCCCCTCAAGTATAATTGCCCACCATGACAGGTAAAATGTTCGGACTTGTTAAGGATAGAGTATCTCTGTTGCAGTTCTTGTTTGTTATTGTCTTTTTCCTTTCTTCAATCTTAAGAATGGGTCTTGCCCTTGTAAATCGCGAAGCATTTGATAACCATATTGAGGTGATAAATTTCATTTTGCAAAACGATAAGTTGCCGTTAAAAGAAGATTGTCCAGAATGTTTTCAGCCTAAAGTGTTCTATTATTCTGTGGCAACGGCTGTTCGCCTTGCTGGTGTTAACCCTAGCCATCAAAATTCAATCATCATTTTGGCTCAACTGATGAATTTTATTGCTGGCGAGATTGTGCTGGTATTTGCTTACCTTCTAATCAGGGATTTACACTGCCACGACCGGGGAATTGGATTGATTGCCTTCTCGCTTTTGGCGTTCAATCCCGCTTTGATCGAGGCGAATGGAATGGCCAGTAATGATGCCTTTGCAATCTTTTTCTCCTCCGCCGCCATTTATGCATGTTTCAAGTTTCTTCAGAAAGGTGGATTTGGATATTTGTTGCTCTCGAGCTTGTTGGTCTCTTTAGGCATTGCTGTGAAAACGAATGTTTGGGCCACTGCATTAGCGATCTTCTTGACATTATTGTTAAAGGGTTTAAGTAACAGGCGATTCGTGGAGGTTTCTACGTCCATAGCCTTTTTGCTGGGGAGTGTGGTCTTAGTGTTTTTGAATCCTTTGAGCCAATATATAATCAACATTCAAAACTATAAGATACCCGTAACGTTGAGTCTTTCGCCGGCCCCATTTCCTTCTTTTTTTGAAAAAACCTATGTGCGGCGTCCGGGTATTATCTCAATCCAAGACGGACTTTTCACCGTAAAATTTATTGACTTGTTGGCATACCCTCGTTTAACCCTTGGCCCAACCGATTATCCGCCCTATCGGACTTCTCTCTGGGCAAACTTGTACGGAAGCGCGAACTCAGTTCATTTCCTTAACTCTCCTGATTCGTGGCATACGACACCTGATTTTGCGGTAACCAGAAGCATATTTATCCTCGCTTTGCTGCCAACGGCATTCTTTCTCATTGGGGCTGTTGGGGGGCTGATTGCATTATTAAGGGGCATTATTGGGAATGTTGGTGTCCTTCTTGAGAAGAGATTTTATGGACTGTTTGATATGCTTTTCCTCGCCTATTTTCTTTTTGAAGTACTCTATGCGCTATTGTATAGGGATTTTTCTTTTATGAAGTCCATCTTTATATACCCCGCAATTTTGGCGTTTGTCGTCCTTTTTCTTGAAGGTGCCGATAGGTTCAAGAACTTTGTTTCCAGGCAAAGTGGGTTAGTAATGGTTTTGTGTAATACGGTTTTTGTATCCCTTGTTTTTGGGTATTCTGTAGATATTGTTCAGATTATTGCTCATTTGTATAAATTGAATTTTAGCTGAATCATTCGCGCTCAACGCCATGATCCAATATATTTGCCCTACGGTTAATCCTGTTCCAAATGGTCGCGTGCAGCCATTTTTGCTTTGATGGTGTGGATTTGACTCTTTTTAGCCATTCTGCCTCGGCTGCTTCCGCACGGGCAAAGCAATCGGCGCTGAGCTGTGCGCGGGACGCGGCATCTTTTGTCCGCGCGGCAAATGCATTGACAATGAATTCGTGTTCCAATTGGTCACGGTCAGATGAAAAGGTGTTGACCAAATTTTCATGGTCGTGTAAAACGGATCGGTGAAGAAGTTCATGACGCCAGAATAGGGTGGCAGGATTAAATGTTTGAACGGGAGCCGGCCCGAGGTCCGGTAATGACGCGTCCACCCAAACAGGTTTGAAAATGCTTGTGCAGGGCGCGGCGGTTCCGGTGACGAAATGAAGCGGGGCTTGCGCGTCCAGATAAGAAACCATCGAGCCGACCGTCTGTGAGATTCGGATCGGACCAAACCCGGCGTGCATGCAAATGTCCGCGCCTGTGATTCCATCGTCCGCAGCGCGCTGTGATCCGTCGGCCTGACCGTGATCGCGTAATACATTCATCATGGTTTTGACAGTGATCTTGCCGCGTTGTGATGAAAGCAAATCCATGGAACGTGTGCGGCGTTTACGACAGTCCGAAAAACGTGTGAAGATGAAATCGGAATAACAGCGCGCAAAGTTGAAATCGGATTCGTTTTTGCACCAGCCTTTTTTGACGGCGTACGAAACAAGTTCAGGCGATGCGAGATCGAAATCGTTTTCGATGGTGATGCCGTTCGAAATGGAGTAAATGCCCTTTATCTGTTTCGCAGCCCAATGCGGACCAGCCGTTTCGAGCACCCACGCGTCGTGCGGATCGGCAAGAATGTAACTGTTGTGATAATACGTTTCGTGAGCCAGTCCATGATTCCCGCCCTGACCAAATTGCGCCATCAAATCGGTGATGACCTGCACGCCCTCGCGCGCAGTCGCAGCGCGTTCGAGCGCGAGGCGAAGCAAGTCCATTCCAAGCAAGCCGTTCTTTGCATAAGGGACTTTGGTAAATAGCGCTTCGTTCCCGATGGCGAGACCATGTTCATTGGCGCCCATCTCCGCGCCCCAAATCCAAAACGGTTTGGCGAGCAGGACCGCGAACGTATGTTTTGCCTGCGGAATTTCAATATACGTACATTTGACGCGGCTATCCGCTTCATAATCTGCGGTGGGAAAATTGACGATGTGGTGCGCCTCATTTGGTTCGCGGTCGGAGTTCTTGGCAAAAATCGTGACCCCGTCCTTTGTGGCTTCGCCGGTGGCGACAATGGTGTCACACATGCGCCGAAATATATCCTGAAATTGTATTGACCGCAATCTCCTGAAGATTATAATTTTATGGCAAAGGGAATTATGGCTGTTGTCAATAACGTGACTCGGATGTTGGACTCGCGCAAGATAAAATACACGGCTTATGAATTGCCCGCAGAGAAATTGGGCGCGGTGGAAACGGCGCGTCTCCTCGACGTTGAGGCGGCTGCCGTTTTCAAGACAATCGTCGTCACTCGAGATAAACCCGCCAAACCTTTGCTGGTCGTTGTTTCCGGAAATTCAACGGTGGATTTGAAGCTCGTCGCCGCCGCGTTGAATGAGAAGAAGGTTCATCTTCCAACCGAGCGCGAAGCCGAGCAATTGACCGGATTACAGGCGGGCGGAATTTCGCCGCTGGCATTGATCAACAAGGGATTTCAAGTCGTGATTGATTCGTCAGCGCAGAAATTTGACGAGATTCACATTTCAGGCGGGCAGAGGGGATTGAATATCAAATTGCCGGTTTCCGATTTGGCAAAGCTGACGAATGCGCGCTTCGCAGATGTCAGTCGTCCAGAAGTTTAGCCTTTGATGACAGCAACAGGTTTGAGCCGTGCAACTTTGCGCGCAATGCCTGCCTTGCTGACGGTTTCCACAACCATATCCACATCTTTATATGCGGATGGCGCTTCTTCAGCGAGACCAGAAAGTGATCCCGCGCGGACTTGGATTCCGCTTTCCTCCAATTCTTTTCTCAGCGCCTCGCCGCGGACTTCGTGTTTTGCCTTTGAGCGACTCATTACGCGTCCAGCGCCGTGGCATGATGAGCCGAACGAACGCGCCATGCTGTCTTCTGTCCCGACCAAAACCCACGACGCGGTTCCCATCGAGCCGGGGATGATGACGGGCTGTCCGATGGTTTGATATTCAGGCGGTAATCCCGGTGTGCCGGGGCCAAAGGCGCGCGTCGCCCCTTTGCGATGCACACAAACTTTTATCTGCCGGCCATCAACTTCATGTGTCTCGATTTTGCCCATGTTGTGGCAGATGTCATAGACCTGATGCAAATATGCGTCTTTGCTTTTGAAAGTCTCTGCAAACGCGCGGCGGGCGGAATATGCCAGCAGTTGACGGTTTGCAAAAGCAAAATTGGCCGCGGCGCGCATTGCACCCAGATACGATTGTCCCTCTTGCGAATCCATCGGCGCACAGACAAGTTCGCGGTCGGGCAATTCAATTCCATATTTTTTCACCACGCTTTGGAATTGCTGAACGTAATCGGTGCAGACCTGGTGACCGAGTCCGCGCGAGCCGCAGTGGATTTGAACCGTCAAATAACCTTTGCGAAGTCCCATCACGTTTGCGGCGTTTTCATCGAATATCTCATCAACGACATCCACTTCGATGAAATGATTTCCTGCGCCGAGCGAACCGATCTGCTCGCGGCCGCGCGCTTTGGCGCGGTCAGACACTTTGTCTGGATTTGCTCCGTCGAGGCAGCCGCCCTCTTCGGTCCGGGAAATATCCGCTTCTGTCGCAAAACCATTTTTCATTGCCCAGCGCGATCCGTCATGCAGAACATGATCCAACTCTTTTATACTGACAGTGATCGCGCCCTCCTTGCCAACGCCGCTCGGACAATATTTGTTGAGCAACGTTGCGAGCGCATCCATTTCTTTGCGCGCTGATTTAAATTCGATATTTGACGCGAGCAAACGCACGCCGCAATTGATGTCGTATCCAATCGCGCCCGGCGAAATCACGCCTTGGGGAAATTCGGTTGCTGCCACACCGCCGATGGGAAAGCCATAACCCTGATGCATGTCGGGCATGATGATTACGCGGCCAACGAGTCCCGGAAGTGTCGCGGCATTGATGGCTTGATCAAGCGACTTGTCACCCGCGATTTGCTCGAGCAGCTCGCGCGTGGCAAACAATCGCACCGGCACGCGCATGTCGCTGCGAATGTAGGTTGGGATTTCCCATTCGTAATCGGAAATTTGAATCAGGTTTTCGAGATTCATGTCAACCTCGATAAACGATACCTGGTATTCGATAATCGGTGATCCAACATCGAGCATCGAATATCGTTAAACGTCGAGCACAATCTCTACTTCCAATCCTCGCGCAGTTTTCGAAATTTTCAAGTTGTGAAATGTCACCGCTTTGACGGCTTTATCAACGGATTGAATCGGCGCGCCTTCCATGTCAGCCGATGTTCGACATTCGTTATTTGATGCATCGAGTATTTGAATATCGAATTTCGAAAATCCAAGATTTTCCTGTTCTTGAAAGTAAATCAACTCCGACAAAAATGCGACGAGTAATGATTCTGAATCAGGTGCTTTGGCTTCGAAATGCTTTTTTATTCTCGCACCTTCAATAAGCTTAACGCCAGCTAATGTGTTCATGCCGTGCGCCGCTTCCTCGAACAGCGACGGCAGGTCGTTTGCCCAAACGCGCATTGCCCAATCGGCGGTGTGCGGAATTTCCTCGAAGCCTTTACCCTTCACGGATCAAACCCAGGTCTCCAAACAATTGCGGCGCGACCACATAGATGCCGCGTCCGCTAACGGCGACTGTGCCGTCTGACAATTTGATTTCACCGGAGCTAAAAATCTTGTGCTCATCTTTTTGCGTGATGCGCGCTTCGAGTGTCAATCGCTGATGAAGGGGAAGAGGCTTGTGATAATTAATTTCCAAATTGACCGCCGCCACTTTCAACCCGGCTGCCCAAACCACCAACCCCATGGCCTCATCGAGAATTGCCGCTGATGCGCCTCCATGCGCGTGTCCGGGCGGGCCCTGCTGTGCGTCATTCAATGTGAACTCCGACGTCATTACCCCGTCGTCGTCCACCCAGAGTGATATGCCAATACTGTGCGGGTTTTCAGAGCCGCACACAAAACACCAACCATGTTCAGGAAGTTTTTGCTTGGTCATGATTCGATTGTAATCGGTTTTGGATGTGAAACAAAAAACGGCACGGAGATATTCGAAATACAATAGGCCGGGTTGGAACTCGCTGTCCGAGTGATCTTTTAGAATTTGATTAGCGACTTTGTGTCGGCGCGGGAAAAATAACTGCGGTATGCCGCCGTCTCTTCGAGCTGACCCTTGACCGCGACGTAAAGTTCGCGCTGCAAATATGGATTTGAGATACTGTCTCCCGCCGATAGCTTTATCTCATCCGCTTCATCCTCGACTTTGAGATGGCCGCCCGCTCCAAGCCATTCCAGCCCGACGCGGATTGCAACCTCGCGCTGCGCGGTTGCTGCGGCCAATTCCAGCACGCTGACTTTGCCTCCGCGCTGGTTGATCGCAAATTTCGCCATGCCTGCAAGTCTCGATAAAAATTCATCGGTCTTTTCTGCCAGCGGCGAAATGGCAATCAAATAGATTGTTTTTGGCTTGACGATTTCCAGCGCGGCGCGTAATTCCGCTGGCGATGGGGGAGTTGTGTAAATCGCAAATTCATCTGCTTGATATAAATCGAAACGGGATTTCCCTTTTGCCTTCTCCGTTCCCTCCGCCCACACTAACGTTCCAGCATCCAGACTTTCAAACTTTCTAGTTTCCAATCTCCAATCTCGAATCTCTAATTTCACTTTCCGAATCTCGATTGGCTTTTCCTCGACCGCGCGGAATTCTTCGAATTGCAGCGTTAATTGCTTTTGTCCGCGATACGTGCTGGCGCGTAATGAATAAGCCACATCAATTTTCGTTTCGGCGTCCGGGACTTCCTCGCCCGCGCCATTCCACCACAGCAAATCCTGTTCTGTGCCGTTTTCACCGGCAACAACCATTCGCCGATGATCCTTTGTCTTTCCAATCTCCTTGACCGACTTCAACGTCAGGTTGCGGGTTGCCAAGATCAATTCCGGGTTTCCCGCGCCGAATGGAGCAAGTGACTCGAGCGCATTCGCCAACTCAAAATCGAGTTCGCGCAATCCAAGCCACGCGTCAATTTGCAAAGTCGGCTCTTCGACAGCAATTTTGCCAAGCTGCTTTTCGACGGCCTTATCCAGACCTTTTTTGAAATCGCTGAATTTATCTGCTTGCAAAGATAATCCTGCCGCCATCGGATGACCGCCGAAGCCAAGCAAATAGTTTTTATTGGCGGCGATGGCCTCAGTGACATGCAAGCCTTCGATGGAACGCGCTGAGCCGCGCAAAATGCCATCGTCTGATTCGGTTAATAGAATTGCAGGCTTGTGATATCGGTCGACAAGTTTGTTGGCAACAATTCCGACCACACCGCCCGGCCAATCGCGGTGCGACAAAACAATCACAGGCTCGGTGAGCAGCGATGGATTCTCTTGTAATTGCGCTTCTGCTGCCTGATAAACCTGGTTTGTGAGCAATCGGCGCTGCGCGTTCAAAGCTTCGATTTGTGCGGCAAGCACGCGAGCGCGTATGGGATCGTTGGTAGTCAGTAATTCAACCGCGGGATTAGCGTCGCTTAATCTTCCAAGCGCATTAAGACGCGGAGCAAAAGTAAAGCCGATGGTTTCTTCGGTCAATGTTTCGAGGTTTGACCCCGCCAGTTCGGCCATCACTTTCAATCCGAGGCGCTTTGTATTCCGCAGCGTTCCAATTCCTTTTTGCGCGAGCGAACGCGTTTCGCCTTTAAGCAGGGCTACGTCAGCGATCAGGCCAAGGGCGACGAGATCGAGCAAATCTTCGGACCGTAGGCCGTTGGTCATCGACCGCGTGTCGTCCAAGATTGCTTCTGCCAATTTATAGGCGACTCCAACGCCGGCTAAATTTGCAAGCGGATGATCTTTCGGTAAAAGTTTTGGATTGACAATTGCTTTTGCGTTCGGGAGTGTTTCGCCCAAATCGTGATGATCGGTGACGATGACATCCACGCCGCGTGAGTTGGCGTAGTCAATTGCTTCGTGTGCGGTAATGCCTACATCACACGTGACGATCAACTTTGCACCGTTATCAATGATGGATTTGAGACTTTCGATATGTACGCCGTGACTTTCCTTTCCGCGGACTGGAATGTAGTAAGTCACATTTGCGCCGATGGCCTGAAGTGTTTGGACCAAAAGGGTGGTGGAGGTCTGACCGTCAACATCGAAGTCGCCCCACACGCAGATTGGTTGTTTGCTGCGCGTAGCCAAAACAATAAGTTCAACCGCTTTTTCGATGCTTGGAAATGGCGTTGATGGGATCGAATCAGGATGAAGAAACGCGCGAGCGGATACCGCGTCCGCGATTCCGCGTCGGACGAGTGTCTGCGCGATGAGCGGAGGCAGGTTCAGGTCCGAGAAGGATGCGGGAATTTCTGCGGGGCGAGGGTCGAGCCAGCGAGTCATAAAGTCTCATTACAGCCAAAGCGAATGGAGCAAACGCAAAAGTTTATTTGCAAACTTTGTGGCCCGGAGCTGTTCCAGCCGCGTTATAGCGAAGCAAGTCCTACTGATATTTCCTCACCGCCAGCACTGCGTTGTGACCGCCGAAGCCAAACGCGTTGCTGATGGCAAGGTTGATTTTCTTCTCGCGCGCTTTGTTTGGAATCACATCCAGATCGCATTCGGGATCGGGCGTTTGATAATGAATCGTTGGCGGCAAAATTCCCTCGCGAACAGCCTGAACGCAAAAGATGATTTCCAACGCGCCGGTTGCGCCCATCATGTGCCCGGTCATGGATTTGGTGGACGAAATCGGAATCTTATGCGCCAACTCGCCGAATGCGCCTTTGACCGCGCGCGTCTCCGATTGATCGTTCAACTGCGTGCCAGTACCATGCGCGCTGATGTAACCAACATCTTCAAGATTTGCTTGAGCAGATGCCAATGCCTGCTGGATCGCGGCCGCGCCGCCTTCGCCATTTTCATGCGGCTGGGTAACGTGGAACGCGTCCGCAGTTGCGCCATAACCAGCCAATTCCGCGAGAATGTTCGCGCCGCGCGCTTTGGCATGAGATTCAGTTTCCAGCGCAAGAACCGCCGCGCCTTCACCCATCACGAGTCCGTCGCGGTTCTTATCGAACGGTTGAGGCGTCATCGAATAATCATCATTCCGGCGCGACATCGCGCCGACGCGATCAAACGCAGCAACGCCAACTGAAGTCACAACAGCTTCCGACGCGCCCGCCAGTGCGACATCAATCATGCCTGATTTGAGCATCATGAATGCCATGCCGATTCCGTCCGCGCCCGATGCGCATGCCGACGCGACCGAAAAGCACGGGCCTTTGATTCCGTGATCAATTGCGACCAGCCCCGCCGCGCCGTTCGCCATCAACATTGGAATCAAAAACGGGCTGACGCGCCGCGGTCCTTCTTTGTCGTTGGTCAGCACCGCGTCCGCAATGGATTTCAAGCCGCCGATTGCAGATGAGATGACAATGCCGATGCGCGCTGCATTAGCTTCCGTCACTTCAAGGCCTGCGCTGGCAATCGCCTGATTGGCTGCAACCGCAGCGAATTGTTCAAAGCGATCGCGGCGGCGCGCCTCCTTTCCGTCCATGAATTTTTCCGGCTCGAAGTTCTTCACTTCACAGGCAATGTGCACAAGCAAATTCGAATGATCGAACAGCGTGATCGGTCCAACGCCCGAAACGCCGTTGATCAGGTTCTTCCATGTTTCATCCACATTCAAACCGAGCGGGTTGACCGTCCCCATGCCGGTGATCACAATCCGTTCCATATCTGCTCCTCAATCTTAGATTCGGACTTTATAACCAGAACCTGTCAGCACAGCGACAACCGGGTCTGGGAGTTCTGGTAATGTTTCCTCCATTGCCCGCCAGATTAATGCGGACGTTGGCTCTACATAAAACCCCAGACGCGCTAATGCGTCACGCCCGGATAAGATAAACGCTTCATCCACCGACGTAAAACGGCCTCCGCTTTCGCGCGTGATCTCCACGACGGCTTTTGCGCGCAATGGCGTCCGGACGCGCACTCCTTCGGCAAGTGTCGCGCCCTCGGTGACAAAATTCAATCCGGTGATGCCCATTGCAAATAAAGCCGCCAATGGTGCGCATGCCGAAGCCTGGACTCCAACAATAACCGGCATTTTATCAATTTTTCCAGCATTCAACAAAGCCTGAAAACCGCGGCCCATGCCGAGCAATAATCCGCCTTGACCTGCGGGAATGATGACTGCGCCGGGAGCGCGTCCAAGCTGCTCGACGATCTCGTACGCGCAGGTTGCATAACCCGGCAAATTGAACGGCAAATACGCGTGGCTGGCGTAGGTCATTCCATTCTGCGCGGCTCTGCGGACAGCGTCCGCCGCATTCGAGCGCGGACCAGCAACCGGAATTACTTCCGCGCCGTACATGTCGATTTGCTGTCTCTTTGGTCCAGATGCAGATTCGGGAATGTAAACACGCGCTTTGATTCCCGCACGCGCGGCATACGCCGCAAACGATGCGCCCGCGTTGCCCGATGAATCTTCGGCGGCTTCAGTTACGCCGCGAGACAGAAGGAAAGAAACAAGCGTTGTTGTGCCGCGATCTTTGAAAGAGCCGGTTGGGTTGGCGTATTCGCATTTGAAATACACTTCGCTCCCAAAGGCTTTGGCGGAAATTAATGGAGTGTTGCCTTCGCCCAATGAAACGGGATTCGCCGTAAATCCGAATGAAGACGCGTATCGCCAGACGCCGCCCTGAGCTTGTCGAGGAGCACCGGAGTGCGTCAAATCAACTTCTCCGAACGTCAACGATTCAATATCATCAAAAAGTCCTCCACAGACTGGACATTGATACGGCGCGCCGGTATCCGGGTAAGGTCTTCCGCAGTTGAGGCAGACTACGTTCATTTCTTCCACTCGCGTTCGAGGATGCCGTAGTAATACTCGTCGCCCCAATGATCGCCCAGCCAGAAACTTTCGACAAAATGGCCCTCACGCCGGAAACCGAGCCGCTCGAGCAGTCGAAAAGATGCCGTATTATCAGGATCACAATCCGCAACCACGCGATGAATGTTATGCTCGGTGAAAAGATAATCAAGCAGGCGCGAAACAGCCTCAAGAGCAAGGCCCTGCCTCCAGTATGCTCGCGCCAGTGTACATCCGATGGTCGCCCGGCGAGGCTCCCTTTTATCCAACCAGAAAGCCACATCACCGACCATCTCACAAGTTGCCTGTAGCTCGACGGCAAGCTGACACATTACGCCGGGCGCACCAGGAGCGACGGATTTCATTTCCTTGATACGCTCTTTTGCTTCCTCGCGCGGAAACGGAATGCTCCAATTCTGATATTTGGCAACATCTGTGTCGTTGCGATATGAATAAAATGGATCAAGGTCAGCATCCTGAAAACGACGAATGACCAGACGTTCAGTTTCCAACGGAATAGGCATGGTCATTCGCCCGGTTTTGGGGTGTATTCGCCCTCGACCCAAAACTCACCATTCGGGCCGACTTCTTTTTTCCAGATGGGAACAATTTCTTTCAAGCGGTCAATGCCATAGCGCGCTGCGTCGAAAACACCTGTATCGCGATGCGCGGCGGTACAAGCGATCAACACCGTCGGCGTTTGCGGATAAAGTTTTCCGATGCGTTGGACAATCGCGATTCCTTCGACAACCGGCCAGCGCTCGCGGATTTCATCTGCGACTTGTTTCATCTTGGCTTCCGCCATCGGGACATACGCTTCGTATTCGAGAAAAGCCGTTTCGCGCGCTTCGCCGCGTTTGGCCTGCGTCGAGCCGCGTCGAGATGTTTCGCCGCGCACCATGCCGGTAAAAATAGCTGCCGCGCCCGTGGACGGCAATGTGATTTTCGCGAGCAGGTCGTTCAAGTCCAGTTCGGATTCGGTAATCGAAAATATGGTTGGAAAGTTTGAGGGTTGCATGTTAAAAGTTAGCCGCCACTCACTGGCGGGAACATGGCGACTTCAGCGTTTTGCGGGACAACCGCCTCGTCAAATGCATATTCGCGATTGATGGAAATCAAAACCGTTTCCATGGCTTGTTTCAGATTGGGATAATCGCGCGCGATCTGGTCTTTCAATCCCTGCACGGTGGTGCTATCGGGGATTTCGATTTCCATCGATTTTGTCCCCGCGCGGTCGCGTAATGTTGCAAATAACAATACCTTTATATGATTCATCATACCTCATCAATTCGTAGGGGCGCAGCGTCGCTGCGCCCCTACGAAAATTATTCATTCACAATATCGCCGGATTTGCCGCCATGCTTTTCGATCAATCGAATGTTTTGAATATGCATGGTTTTCTCGGCGGCTTTCGCCATGTCGTAAACCGTCAGCGCGGCGACAGAGACGGCGGTCAGTGCTTCCATCTCAACGCCGGTTTTGCCAAAGCTTTTCGCGGTGGCTGTGATCGTTACGCCCGGCAAAGATTCATCCAGCGCGAGGGTCACGTCAATGTTTGTGAGCGGAATCGGATGACATAACGGGATCAATTCCGAGGTCCGTTTTGATGCGCTGATGCCGGCGATCTGCGCGACCGTCAACACGTCGCCTTTCTTGATCTGCCCGTCGCGGATCAAATCAAATGTCGCCTTCCTCATGCGGACTTCGCCTTTTGCAATTGCCGTGCGTTCTGTATCCGGTTTATTGCCGACATCCACCATGTGGGCGCGTCCGGTTTCATCAAGATGAGTCAGTTTTGTTGGCATGGATAAATTATAACCGCGCCCATGAATGATATAATCCAAGCCGCTGTGGAAAATTTGCTCGGACGCCAAACCAATTACACTGTTCACACGCCTGTTTATGAAGGCCCGCTTGATCTGCTGCTCGATCTCATCGAGCGCACAGAGTTGGATATTACAACCGTGTCGCTGGCGATGGTTACCGATCAATATCTTGCCTACATCCACAGCCTCGATCAATTGCATGCCGACGAAATTTCGGCTTTCCTTGTAATTGCCGCAAAACTTTTGCAAATCAAATCCGAGGCGCTGTTGCCGCGCCCGCCCGTGCGCGAACCGGGCGAGGAGGATGTCGGCCAGTCGCTGGTAGATCAACTCAAACTCTATAAACGCTTCAAGGAAATTGGCGGATGGCTGGACGCGCGCCAACAGGCCAATCTGCGGACATACTTGCGCGTCGCGCCTCCGCCGAAAGTGGAAGCCAAACTCGATTTATCGGGCCTCACGCTGGAAGCTTTGGTCGCCGCGGCGGAATCGGCGTTTGCAAAAGGTGCGGAAAAGCAGTCGCTTGGAACCGTCATCGCCGCGCCGAAGGTCACCATCCGAGAGAAAATTGATTTAATCTCGAAAACACTGAAGCAACTTCAACGCGCTTCATTCCGCGCACTGGTCGGAGACAAAGCGACTCGGCTCGAAATTGTTGTAACGTTTTTAGCTTTGCTCGAACTGGTCAAACGCTACCGCGTTCAAGCCCATCAGGAAAGTCTCTTCGGCGACATCGAGATTGACCGGCTCGAAGAGTGGGGCGATGACGAGGAATTGGAACTGGAATTCGAGTAAGGAGTACAAGGAGAAACATCTTTGTGCTCCTTTGATTTTTTTTCTTCATGAATAGACTTTACAGCGCACTTATATCAAACCTAAAAAATATTTTTGAGGCCATTCGAACATCGCAGACTCTTCTGCTTGTTACACTTGCAGTTCTCGTGGGGCTTGGAAGCGGGATCGGCGTCTGGTTATTTAAATTAAGCTATAACTTTCTTGAATCCATCATGTTCAACACTGCCGGGGGATGGATGTCGCCGGTTGGAAGATGGACCATCGTCCTTATCCCGGTGATCGGCGGACTCATCGTCGGACTATTCAACCATTTTTTTCTTCGCGAAGAAAAAGTACATGGCACTGCCGCGGTTATGCAATCGGTTGCCTTATCGGGCGGGCGCCTGTTCTACCAGAACGCGCCGGCCAAAGCCGCAGCTTCGGCTCTTTCGCTCGGCGCTGGCGCCTCTGTCGGACCTGAAGATCCGGCAGTACAAATCGGGGCTAATTTCGCGTCCATGCTGGGACAAGTGCTTCACCTGACGGATGAAAGAATCAAAACACTGGTCGCGGCAGGAGCCGGCGCGGCCATTGCGGCAGCATTCAATGCGCCCATTGCGGGCGTTTTCTTTGCGCTCGAATTGATTCTCGGGGAAATCAGTGGGAACACGTTGTGGCTGATCCTGGTGTCGGCCGTGGTTTCTTCTGTTTTCACGCAGGCTGTCTCAGGCAGCGCGCCCGCTTTTGCGGTTCCGGCTTATGAATTTCATTCAATCTGGGAGTTGCCGCTTTATCTTCTGCTTGGTTTGATCGCGGGACCACTTTCGGCTTTGTACGCGAATTTGCTTTACAAGTTTCAGGATTTTTACAGCTCATGGCATGTTGCAGAATGGATCAAGCCCGCGACCGCAGGTTTGGTGCTTGGAATTGCCGCGCTGTTCATCCCACAGGTTCTTGGCACGGGTTACAGTTCCATACAGGAAATCCTGATCAAAAACGATTTCACGTTTTGGCTGCTGGCGGTGTTTGTCATTGCCAAACTGATTCTCACACCATTAAGTCTCGGCAGCGGATTCAAAGGAGGAGTCTTTGCCCCATCTTTGTTCGTGGGCGCGGCGTTGGGTGGAGCGTTTGGGATTGCCACGGCAAATTTTTTCCCGGGACTCGGAATTGATCCGCGTGCCTTTGCGCTGGTTGGAATGGCAGCTGTTTTAGCGGGAGCCGTCCGTGCACCGCTCACTGCCGTCATCCTTCTTTTTGAATTGACAAACGATTATCGAATCATCCTGCCGCTGATGTTTTCGGTTGCGGTGAGCTTGTTGATCTCGCAACGCATCCAGCGCGATTCGGTTTATGGGATTGGGTTGGCGCGGCACGGAATCCGTCTCGACCGCGGACGCGATGTGGAAGTCCTTGACGGAATCGCTGTCGGTGAAGTAATGCGGCAGGATACAGCCGCAATTCGCGAATCCGATTCTTTGGAAAAAGCCTCCGACCTTTTGGAAAAGACGCGGCGTCATGGTCTGCCGGTTGTCAACGCGCGCGGAAAATTGGTCGGTATCCTTTCGCTGCAAGATATTGACCGGGCTGAAAACAAGGAAGTGAACGTTAAAGAAGTTTATACGCGCGACGTTCTGACGGCATTTCCAGATGAGACTCTCTCCGACGCGCTGCGCCGCATGAGTGAACGTGACATCGGGCGGCTGCCGGTCGTCTCACGCGAAGACAAACAAAAATTGCTTGGCGTTTTGCGGCGAGCGGATGTCATCCACGCGTACAACCTTGCTTTGGCGCGCCGCACCGAAAAACGTCATCTCGAGGGGAATGTGCGGCTTGATGCCATTACGCCGGATCGCGTCGATGTAACTGATGTAGTCGTCAACGCCGAATCGCAAATCGTCGGAAAGAAAATGAAGGAAATTACTTTTCCCAAAGATTGTGTCATCGCATCCATCCGGCATGGATCGAGAGTCACCATTCCGCGCGGTGACACAGTTGTCCGTGCGGGCGACGTGCTTGTTATCGTAGCACAAGGCAAAGCGCGCGAAGAGGCGATCAAACTCTGCCGTGCAGATCATTAACCTGATTCGATGTTTTCGGTTTTATAAATTGCGAGGCAATCAACAACATAATCACTGCGCCGCCGCCATCAAACAGAAAAACATCTACCAGCGATGGGTGCCGTCCGGGAACAAATGATTGATGAAATTCGTCTGTCGCCGCGTAAAGCACGGCGAACAGCCAGGCCAGCCACGAACGATTCTGCTTGAAGTCAAGGCCATACCAATTTGCTGCTGCCAGCAAACCGTAGCCGAGCATGTGCCCGCCCTTCTTGACCAAGGAGTCGAACGACGCGAAACTTGGCAGGTCGCTTCCCGGTGTGGACGAAAATGCAAAGATTGTTCCCATCATCAAAAGTGAAAATCCCCAGCGATGAATGAATTCTTTTATGTCTGACATAGCCAGATTTTACTCGAAGCCCGAACGCCGTTGTGATAACATCCAACTTTAAAAGGAGATCAGAATGTTCCACTCACGAAGTCCTCGAAGAGGAAAAAATATTTTAGTATCTGCCTTAGTCGTTCTTTTGATAACGGTTGCCTGTGTTGGATCAGCTGCGCCGTCAGTCCCCACCACTTCACCCAATGATGTCGCGACGGTCGTTGCCGCGACGATGCAGGCGATCACGCCTCAGAACACGCCGACTTCGATTCCCGCGACGGCGATTCCCCCAACACTGGTGCCGCCGACGCTTCCGGTCGTCGCGCCGACCCCTGTCCTGCCCAATGCAACCCGCATCAATTTCCTGACCGGCGCAACCGCGGGGGTTGTCAGCGCGCCGATCCAACCGGGGCAGACTCAATATTATGTTTTGCAGGCAATGCAGGGCCAGCCGATGATCGTGATGGTTGATTCGCTCAATCACGATGTGACGCTTTCCATCAACACGCAGGGCGGGACGTCGCTGCTAAGCGCATCAGCCAAACAAACTACATGGCAGGGCAGGCTGCCAACCACGGAGGATTATTACCTGGGAATCTATGGCGGCGCAACCATGGAAAACTTCACGCTCACCGTTCAGATTCCTGCGCGCATCCAGATCGCGCAAGGCGCGGACAAAGCCATTTTGAGCGGACAGACTGCCGGAGGATACAACGTGGATTACGTCGCCTATGCCGTTCAGGGACAAACCATGAGTTTGAATTTGAACAGCCAGGGCAATAGTGTTGTATTGTCAGTGTGGGGTTTTGCGGATGGACAACCCTACCTTCGGTATGTAACTGAGCAAACCAGTTTCAGCATGAAACTGCCTTCGACGCAGGATTACATCATCGAAGTTGTGCCAAGGGCAGGAGCCGTGGTCAGTTACTCACTCGTGGTTAAATTCCAGTGACGTCAATCAGGATCGCGTTGAACAAAATCGCCGGAGCATCCCGGCGATTTTGTTTTGGCTAAAGGAATTTTTCTATTTCAGTTTGGATGGCGCGGCACGCCAACGGGATCGCGCTTCGAACTTCTTTGCTCAATCCCGATCCTATTGTCGTTTGTTTGACTTCGATTCCAATTAGTTTGATCGGGTAATTTTTCAACGCGGGATTCAATTGACGCGCGAGCTGGATCGTCTCAGCCGCACCCCAGCCATGTGCGGATTGCGAATCGGATGTGAATGCCGACAGCTCTTCCGGCCCGATGCGGTGAATGGTTCCGGCTTTGGACGAACTGCGGACGGCATCCACCAAAATGACGGCATCGTTTTCGTGGATCAAATCAATGAGAGCCAACCCCGGCAATTCATTCGCTTCAACGCGGACCTCGGAGCGGCTCGCCGTTTCGGGATAGTTTTCCCTCCACTGACGGACGGCCTCGAGCCCCGCGCCGTCATCGCCCCGCAAACTTTGACCGATTCCAATCACCGCGATTTTCATTCTTACTTTTCTTCCACTTTCAATTTTAAGAAATGCGTTGCACACGAAATACACGGGTCATAGGCGCGCACCAAATGCTCTGCTGTGAGGGTGGCTTCCGCTTCAGGCATTTTCACGATCTTTGGAGCCAGCGCAAACAAATCGGCTTCGATGCGCGGCAGATTCTGTGCGGTCGGCGGTGTGATTTTCGCGAACTGGACGAGTCCGTTTTCGTCAATTTCATAACGGTGATAAAGCAAGCCACGCGGCGCTTCGGTTGCACCCGCACCTTCGCCGGCTTTGAGCTTTAATTCAACATGTGCGGGTCCATCCGGTTGATAGGCTTTGACCAGTTCAATGGCTTCCTCGTAAAACTGGACTAATTCAATCGCGCGCGCAATCAAAGATTTATATGGATTCTTAAGTGGCAATTTGATCCCGGAATCTTTCAATGCTTTTTGTGCGGCGGGCAGCAATTGTTCGTGATTCAAATTCAAACGCGCCAGCGGACCAACAAGATATGTGTTTCCATCTGCGGTGCGGCCGTGAAGTGCGTTGGAATGTTTGACGTGTTCCTCGATATAGCGTGTTTCGTAGTCCGCGATGGAGACTTTATTTCCTTTGCTGGACCAGACCTCGCCTTCGACGACGGCATATTCTTCGGGGTGATGAAGCGCTACGAATTCGTAATCAATTTCAAGGTCAGGGTAGGGAAGCGTGACAGCCCATTTAACGGAATCAATCGCGGCGTTGAGTCCCCATTCCAAATCGGGGAGCAAGGCCTTGAGTGACGCGGTGTCCGGCCAACTATAAAATCCACCGACGCAAACATTGACCGGATGGACCGAACGCCCGCCGATGACTTTCAAAATCTCGTTGCCGATCTTCTTGAGCCGCAGAGCGTTCTTGACGATATCCGGCGCGACGGCGGCGAGTTCGAGCGCAGATTGTTTGCCAAGCAAATCGGGAGCCTGCAACATATAAATATGAAGCGCGTGGCTCTCGATGTGTTCGCCGCAATACATCAGGCGCCGCAGCGCACGGACCCGCGGAGAGATTTTGATTCCGAGCGCGTTTTCCAATGCAAACGCCGAACTCATTTGATAAGCCACCGGACAAATGCCGCAGATTCGCGCCGTGATGTCTGGAACTTCCTGCAAAAAGCGGCCGCGCAAAAAGCCTTCGAAGAAACGCGGCGGCTCGTAAATGTCAAGCCGGATTTCGACAGCCCGACCGTTTTCGAGTTTGATGAATAAACCGCCTTCGCCTTCCACGCGCGCCAGGGCTGGAACTTCAATTGTTGTCATTTTGCCTCCTTGACGTTTGCGGAAATTGCATCAGCTGTTTTGCGGAAGGATGGTGCGTATCCGCTGATGCCTCGGAATAGGCGCGCCGTCTCACCGGGATAACGTTCGATGTTTTGAAGCGTTGTTGATAACGATTTGGGATTGCCCTCGCGATAAGGGCCAAAGCATCCGTAACAACCGCGTCCGTTCGCGGGGCAGATGGCACCGCATCCGGCTTGAGTGGCGGGACCAAGACATGGAATGCCCTTGTCAACTAAAACACAAATCGTGCCGCGTTGCTTGCATTCCATACAAACAGAATATGGAGGAATATTCGGCTTGCGATGATTCAGCAGCGCCACAATTACTTCAATGACCTGTGCTTTATTAACCGGGCAGCCCCATAATTCCAGATCCACGGAAACGTGTTCTGAAATCGGCGTGGCTGTTTTCAGAAAATGCAGATAATCCGGATGTGCATAAACAATGCTGGCAAGATCGTCAGCGTTTGCGAAATTGCGTAATGCCTGAATGCCGCCTGCCGTCGCGCACGTGCCGAGCGCGACCAATGTTTTTGATTCGCTGCGAATCTCTTTGATGCGCTCCATTTCATGCGGCGTCGTGATCGAGCCTTCGACAATCGCAATATCGTACGGTCCTGGTTTTTCCGCGCGCGTGGCTTCGAGAAAGTAAGCGATGTCAATTGCACTTGCCAGATCGAGCAATTCATCTTCCATATTTAAAATGGAAAGCTGGCAACCATCGCAGGATGAAAATTTATGGACGGCGACCGTCGGTTTGTGGCTGGACATTAGAATTCCTCCACATTGAAGTATGGCTGCAGCGCATCGAATCGGAAGACGGGGCCGTCTTTGCAGACGAAATATGGCCCAAGCTGACAATGTCCGCACGAGCCCTGTCCGCATTTCATGTTGCGTTCCAATGAGACGAAAATATTTTCCAGTGGAATGCGTCGCGCTAATGCCTCGTAGATTACGAAACGTATCATGATTTCCGGGCCGCAAGTGAGCACTGCGGTGTTGCGTGCGTCGAGCCGGAATTGATAAAACCACATGGGTACAACGCCAACGCGTCCCGACCAGTTCGCGTCGCCGCGGTCAACGGTTATTTGAGCATCTATATCAGCCTTGCGCCATTCATCATATTCAGTTGGGTACATCAAATCGCCAGATGTGCGCGCTCCATAAAGCAAAGTGACTTTGCCGTATTTTTCGCGGTGGTGCATGATGTGATATATCACAGGCCGCAAAGGAGGCAAGCCAATTCCGCCGCAGGCGATGAAAATATCTTTGCCTTCCATTTCCTGCACCGGCCACGGCGAACCAAATGGTCCGCGCAAACCAACAATATCGCCTATTTTGAGTCTGCTGATGGCGCGGGTTACATTTCCAACAAAGCGAATGGTATGTCCGATTTTGTCGCGGTCTTCGGAATCAGAGCTGATCGAAATTGCTGATTCGCCAAATCCCGGAACGTAGATCATATTGAATTGTCCGGGCTTGAATGAATAGCCTGCCTGCATGGATGGATCAACGAACTTTAACCAATAAGTTGAAACGTCTGAAGTTTCATTCGTGATGGCTGTAATCTCTGCCCAATTCGGTTCAAGCAAATGGTTTGTTTGTGAAATTGAAATCGCGGTTGTCTGTAATGCAGCCATTAGCGCGTCTCCTTTCGCAGGGCGGCGATTTCCTCTGTCAAATCAATTTCTGCCGGGCACCATGTGATGCAGCGTCCGCAGCCGACGCATCCAAGTGTGCCGTATTGTTCTTTCCACGTGCCGAGTTTGTGTGACAGCCACTGGCGATAACGTGACGAAATTGTCGGGCGTGTATTTCCGCCAGCCAGATATGAGTAACCGGGGTTGAAACACGAGTCCCAGACGCGCGTGCGGCTTGTGGTTTTGCCATCCAGACTCATTTGATCAACAGCGTCCCAGCAAAAACAAGTCGGGCAAACTTGTGTGCAGTTGCCGCAGCTCAGACAACGCTCGCCAATTTCTTTCCAATGCGGCGAATCAAGATTCTTTAGAACTAGTTCTGGCAAATCGTTTGTGTCAAGTGTTCGGCCCATTTGTTGCGCGGCGCGTTCGATGGAGCGCTCGGCGGTGGTCAACATAAACGCGCTGGCGTCTTCGTATTCGATGCCGTCCAGCAGGCTGCGCGCCAACTCCGAGCCGACGGTCAGCAGGAAAACATCATCGAGTTCGGTCAGGTTCAAGTCGTAGCCATCTTTGACGCGCGGTCCGTTCCCCATCGAGGCACAGAAACAGGTCCCCGCGGGAGCGAGGCAATTGACCGACACGATGAAAACGCGTTGGCGTCGTTCGCGGTAGGTCGGATCCGCGAAGTCGGGCCGCATGAAAATGTTGTCCTGAATTTGGATGGCGGCAAGTTCGCAAGCGCGCACGCCAATAAAAGCATAGCTTGGTGAATCGAGCTTGGAATTCGATATTTCCCAGCCATTGCCATTTTTTCTCAAAGTGAATAGATCCACGCATGGCGGAAACAGGAATTGCTTCCACGATTGCGCGCCGGGAATGGCGTCGAAGTAATGTTTGTGGTCGGCTTGAATCAATCGAAACGCTCCCGCTTTTTGTTCGGTGATATAGCCGTAAGGCAATTCGTCCATGTTTTCGATGGACCCATATACAAGCGTTTCGTTTTTGACCCGCGGCCCAATGATTTGATATCCGTTTTCCTGCAATCGTCTCAGGATAATGTTGAAGACTGGCTTTTGGATTGCAATGGTGCTTCCGATTTCCGGTCGGCGATTATTTGCCATTTTGCGACTCCGGGTTGGCAAACATATCGAGGAGTTGCAGGCGCGTGACCAATAAGCGGCTGGCAACGATATTTGCGAGACGGCGCATTACAACGTAGCCGAGATCATGATCCTCGTCGCAGGCCTGGCGCAACTTTTCAGCGTTGATGCCGATTACCAGACTGTCTATCACAGCCGTAGCGCCGGCTGTCCGTTGGCGGACGCTGGGGGTAACACTCGACCATCCAAATACATCCAGCGGTTCGGCAGTATAAATCCGTACCTTGCCGCGATGGGGGACGAAGATGTTTAGCGCAATGCGCCCTTCAACGACAATATACAGATTGTCTTCGCTGTCGCCCTCGCGGAACAAAACTTCATCTGCCCTGACTTTCCGCAAATGTGAAATGGCGGCGATTTTTTTTAGATGTTTCGGCTCAAGTTCGCGAAACCATGAAATTTTTTGAAGCTCCATGCTGATTTCATCCGGAGTGCCCATTTAATTCTCCTAAGGATTTGACGTCCAATAATTTTGTACTTTTTTTCACAAGTTAGCGGTAGTGCGTTCTGTCCTGTATCCGTAAGCCGCTTGTCATACATTTGATAAATTGATATGTTAGAATGCCAGTCAATTCAATCGGAGTCGAGGCCATGAAGAATATCATTCAACCAGTGAAAGGCACGCGCGAGTTTTATCCAGAGCAGATGGCGCTGCGTAATTTCATCTATGAAAAAGCGCGCGCTGCATCACAGGCATTTGGCTACCAGGAATGGGACGGTCCCTTTATCGAATCAATTGACCTCTATGCTGCCAAGTCAGGGGAGGAGTTGGTCAAAAAGCAGTCGTTTGTTTTTGAAGATCGCGGCGGCGACCTGGTAACATTGCGTCCCGAGTTGACGCCGTCTCTCGCGCGCATGGTCGCGGCTCGCCAAAACGAACTGACTTTTCCAGTTCGCTGGTGGTCGTTTGGTCCGTTCTGGCGTTATGAACAGCCGCAGAAGGGACGCACGCGCGAATTCTTTCAGTGGAACATTGATATGCTGGGAGTCGATTCCCCGGAGGCAGATGCGGAGTTGATCGCAGTTGCCGCGACATTCCTGCGCTCGGTCGGCCTGGATCCTCAGAGGACTGCCGTTTTCGTGAATAATCGCCGCCTGATGGATTCTCAATTCGACGCGCTTGGCATCCCACCGGAAAAGCGGCTGGAGATTTCCAATTTAATTGACCGTCGCTCAAAAATGGATTCTGCCAAATGGGAGGCAAATGCCTTTGAACTTGGTTTTGACCAGAAACAACTTGATGGTTTAAAAAATGTTCTTGGTAATTATGATTTGTGGAAAGGGAATGAAGAGCTGGTTCGATTGTTTTCCGCGCTTGATGCGTTGGACGTAAAAGAATATGTAAAGTTCGACCCAAATATCATGCGCGGTTTGTTGTATTATACGGGCACCGTATTCGAGGCTTATGATATCCGCGGCTTGGTGAAGCGCGCCATCTTGGGCGGCGGTCGTTACGATAATTTGCTTGCCGACGTGGGTGGCCAACCGCTTCCCGGTGTGGGATTCGCGATGGGCGATGTGGTTGCGGGAATCATTCTGCAAGAGAACGGTCGTGTCCCGGAATTTCAGCCGAGTCCAGCTTCCGTGTTGGTCACAGTGTTTGATCAAAATATGCTGTCGAGATCTTATGCTCTGGCATCCGCTTTGCGGAGGGCAGGTGTGAACGCGATGGTCTATCCCGAACCCGCCAAACTGCAAAAGCAGTTTAAGTTTGCGGACAAAATGAAGCTTTGCGTTGCAATTACCATTGGGCCGGATGAAGTGGAAAAGGGCCGAGTGGCAGTCAAGGATTTGAAAAGCGGTGCCCAGCAAATTGTCCCGGAAGATGCGATGATCGAATTTGTCCGGCGACTCCTTGATAGTCAATAGCGGCGATGATATAATCCCACCCGCTCGAAACATGGTGCCTGTAGCTCAACGGCAGAGCGCCACACTGTGGATGTGGATGTTGTGGGTTCGAAACCCATCAGGCACCCAGAGCGCCCTCGTTATGAGGGCGTTTTCCTTTATAAGATTTATCAATCATTTTGGGTGTTGGTGGACTGACCGAGAGCGGCTCGGTTTATTACAGAATCGTTAAATTAACATAAATGATAAGAAATCAGCTTGTCATTTTCAACTGAGTGAATATAATATCATTTAACTCTCTGACATTTCAGAGAAATCTTAAAGAAAGGAGAATAAAACGACCATGTTGTTCGCCCCTAAAGAGAAAGGTCAAGGCTTGGTGGAGTATGCGTTGATTCTTGTTTTGGTTGCCATTGTTGTTATCGCGGCGTTAATGATCCTCGGCCCGATCATCGGCAACACCTTCAGCACTATCAACAATAGCCTTACCAACGTGTAGTCCCGTTTATGCTCCTGGCGAGCGGGTGGGACTCTGTCACACAGACAGAGTCCCACTTTTTTTACCAATGTTTTTGTCATTTTTCCTGTATAATCCTGTTATAGAATTACCAGAAATGTTACAAGAGAGGAGAAGCATATGCGTCGTGGCCGAATTATCACCTTCCTGCTTTTGATATTGATTGTAGTCGTTGGGTTGGTTGTGGCCTTTTTTGCTTTGCGCGCCCTGCTTCAGAACCAAACTGCTCAACAGCAAACCCCGACTTATGTCCAAATCTATACGGCTGGGCAGAATATCCCGCAGGGCGGACAAATCACTGAGGGCATGTTAGGCACCATGTCCATCCCACAGAGTCAATTGACCTCCGGCGAGTTCACCGTGGATCGAAAGGCCGAATTGCTAAATAAAGTCGCAAAATATCCAATTGATCAGGGTGTGCCTATCACCAGTTCCATGGTAACTGATGCGTCACAAGCTGTTACGATTGCAGGCCCTCAGTGGGCAGCGCTGATTCCGCCGGGCATGATCGCAGTGTCCATTCCCACCACGCGTTTGTCGTTGGCCGCTTATGGGATCAATGACGGCGCACACGTGAACGTCAACGGCTGTTTCCTTTTTGTGGATGTTGACCCAACCTTCCAGAGTATTCTCCCCAACCATACCGCCGCGCTGACCGGTACGGGTTTTCCGCAGAATGCCTTGCCCGTCCTGGCTTTGGGCGTTAATTCGGGCGGAGACGCTTCTACCCAGGGTCGTTTGGAATTGGAGCCATCCTTGCAGCAGCCGTTTTACGTAGTACCGTCTGAGGCCCAACGGCCTCGCCCAGTCTGTCAGACTATTTTGCAGGATGTGGTTGTTTTGAAACTTGGCAATTTCCCGTTGACAGCCACGGAAACTCAGACAGCGCAACAGCCTCAACAGCAACAACAGCAGGGAACGGTTACTCCTCCAGATATCGTCACCTTGATCGTTTCCCCGCAGGATGCAAATACGCTTTTCTACATGGTCTACACCAATGTCCAGATTATGATGACTTTGCGTAATCCCAACGACCAGTCACGTTCTGCAACCGAGGCTGCCACCCTGCAATTCTTGTTGAGCCAGTACAATATTCCGGTTCCAGCAAAACTGCCCTATGCTTCGCAGCCTCGAATTGACGCGCTGGCGGCTCCGACGCTTCCCAATGATACGGTAACCGTGAAACCTTCCAATCCATAGGTGTTTATCTGGTGAATATTTTGGCGCAAGGAGATGTATGACTGCTGGAGATAAAATTCGGGTCCTGATCGTAGACGATGTTGCTGATACCCGCGAAAATGTGCGAAAGCTTCTGCAATTCGAGTCGGACGTTGAAGTAGTCGGCGCGGCCCGATCAGGCAAGGAGGGGATTCAGCTTTCGCAGGAGCTTGATCCGGATGTGGTTCTAATGGATATCAACATGCCGGATATTGACGGTATTTCAGCCACGGAAACCATCCGGCAGAAATCTCCGCAGGTTCAGGTGATCATCTTATCGGTTCAAGGCGATCAGAATTACATGCGCCGGGCCATGTTGGCAGGCGCCCGCGATTTTCTGACGAAGCCGCCGATGGGCGATGAATTGATTTCAGCGGTTCGACGCGCTGGCGAAATGTCCCGCGTGGAGCGCAGTAAGAACACTCAAGCTCGCATTTCTCCAGTCGCGCCTGGAAGTTTGTCACCTCTTGCGCCTGCGAATCTTGGGGTGGTCAACGGTAAGATCGTGACGGTTTACAGTCCAAAGGGCGGAACGGGCTGCACAACACTCGCCGTCAATCTCGCGATTGCCCTCCACAACGAAGATACGCGCGCCGTCCTTGTGGACGGCAATCTGCAATTTGGTGATGTTACTGTCTTTCTGAACGAGCAGGGCAAGAACACGATTTTGGACCTTGCGCCGCGCGTGGATGAACTGGATCCAGACATTGTCGAAAGCATTATGATCAAACATGAGGCGTCCGGTGTACGCGTTTTGGGAGCGCCTCAACGACCAGAGCAGGCTGAGAAGATTTCGGCGGACCAGTTTTCCAAGGTCTTGAATTACCTTCGCCAGTTATACGCTTACGTTGTGGTGGATACTGCGCCCATTCTGACCGATATTACGCTTGCGGCCATTGACGCCAGCGATGTCATTGTTCTCATAACCACCCAGGATATTCCCGCTATTAAGAATGCGCGCTTATTTCTCGACCTGCTGCAAACGATGGGTGTCGAGCGGGATCATATTGTCTTTGCGATGAATAAATTCGATAAACGGATTACCATTACGCCTGATAAAGTCGGCGAGAATCTGAAGCAAGAGGTTAAAGTTGTTGTTCCGCTGGATGAACGCGCGGTTATCCCGTCAGTTAATCGCGGTGTACCTTTTATGTTGGATAACAAGGCGCAGCCGGTTGCAAGAGGCGTATTCAGTTTGGCAGAAGCGGTCCGCTCCCAGTTGGCCACCCTCGAGTCCAATGAAATGCCGGCTGGAAAGCGTTAAGGAGAAAAATCATGTCACTGCTCAAACGTATTGAACAGGGGCAGGGGAGTCAGGGACAACAGGGTGCTGCACCTCCTTCGACTTCCGGCGGCCAGAATAGCGGAGGCGGCGACAGCTCGCGCCTTTCCTCGTTGCAGGCGCGACGCGTCAATGCTCCGATCACCTCGCCCCAGGCGGGTTCCTATTTCGACCTGAAGACGCGCGTCCAGAACAAGTTGCTGGCCGAGCTCGATCCGTCCATGGATGTCACCAGAACGGATGAAGTTCGACGGACGATCCAGGACCTTTTCGAACAGATACTTACCGAAGAAAATATTGTTCTTTCCAGACCTGAACGGGCGCGTCTGTTCGAACAGATTGCCGCGGAAATCCTGGGATTTGGCCCACTTCAGCCATTGTTGGAAGATGACACCATTACGGAAATCATGGTCAACGGTGCGAAGAATATCTATATCGAGCGTAAGGGCAAAATCCACCGTGTGCCGGTGACATTCGAGAACAACGATCACGTTCTTCGTATTATTGACCGCATCGTTGCGCCGCTGGGACGCCGCATTGATGAGGCCAGCCCCTATGTGGATGCCCGCCTGCCTGATGGCTCGCGCGTGAACGCAGTCATTGCACCCATTTCGCTGGTTGGTCCCGTGCTCACCATCCGAAAATTCGCGCGCAACCCGATTACGGTTGAACAACTCGTCCAGTTTGGATCTATAACTGCAGAAGCCTTGCAGTTCGTAAAGGCCTGCGTGGAGTCCCGTCTCAACATCATCATTTCGGGCAGCACTGGTTCTGGCAAGACAACGCTCTTGAATATCCTCTCCGGCTTTATTCCCGATGATGAACGCATTGTTACAATCGAAAACGCCGCTGAACTTCAGCTTCGCCAGGAACATGTGGTGACCCTGGAATCCCGTCCGCCTAATATCGAGGGCCGCGGCGAGATTACGATTCGCGCCCTTGTGATCAATGCGCTCCGTATGCGCCCCGACCGAATCATTGTGGGAGAAATTCGTGATGAAGCGGCGCTGGACATGCTGCAGGCTATGAACACCGGCCACGACGGTTCTATGACCACTCTGCACTCCAACAGTCCGCGTGATACCCTCTCGCGTATCGAGACTATGGTGCTTATGGCCGGGATGGACCTTCCCTCGCGCGCTGTTCGCGAGCAGGTTTCATCTGCGATTGATCTGGTGGTTCACCAGGAGCGCATGCGTGACGGCACTCGTAGAGTTGTCAACATCACTGAGGTCAGTGGAATGGAAGGCGATGTCATCACAATGACAGATATCTTTGTGTTCGAACAAACGGGTATCGATAATGGCCAGATTATAGGTCGTTTGCGGCCAACCGGCTTGCGGCCCAAGTTCATGGATAAGATCGAGGCGGCCGGCATCCATCTTCCACCGTCCATTTTCGGTATTGGTGAGCGCCGTCGCTATTAATTGATATGACAAAGGAAGACTGTAAGCCATGTCTCTTTCCCTGATCATCATTATTGGCGGGGTCGTTCTGATCGTAGTTTTGATCATCGGGGTTATCGTTTCCTCGTCCAGTGAGCGGACGTTGGTCGAGCAGCGCCTGGGTCAATATCTCGGCGAAGAAGCCTCCGCAACCGCTGACCGGGAAGCGCAGCGTTCCGCGGTGACCGATTGGGTTTCCTCCCGCGTCGAGCGGACCTCGTATGGCGACAAGATCAAGCGCGATCTGGCACGCGCCGACCTGAAGTTCAAAGTCGGCGAATACTTTGCACTGATCTTTTTCTCAATCATTGCCATTGGCGGACTTACCTGGCTGATTGGCGGACGGAATATTATTTCCTTTCTCATCGGCGCCGTTGTTGGTTTCTTTGCTCCCGGCTTTTACGTGCGCCAGCAGCAAACCCGGCGGTTGAACCGATTTAATGACCAGCTTGCCGACATGCTCAACCTGATGGTTAATGGTTTACGCGCTGGTTACTCGACCATGCAGGCGATGGAGGCAGTCAGCAAAGAATTGCCCTCGCCAATATGCGATGAATTCCGCCGCGTGGTTCAGGAAATGCAAATCGGCATTCCAATGGAAACCGCCCTGGACAATTTACATCGCCGCATTCCCAGTGATGACCTTGATTTTGTCATCACGGCCATTAATGTTCAGCGCGAGGTGGGTGGCAACCTGTCTGAAATTCTGGATACGATTTCTTTTACGATTCGCGAACGCGTTAAGATCAAAGGCGAGATCCGTGTGCTGACATCCCAAGTCCGCGCTTCGGGAACATTGCTGGCGATGATCCCTATTTTCCTGACCGTGATCCTGTGGTTCCTCAATCCTAAATATCTCATGTCTTTCATGGATGCCGGTCTTGCTTGCGCCATAGGCGCTGGGGCGTTGGTGGTCATCTTGATCGGTCTCGGATATTTCATCATGATGCGCATTGCGGACATTGAGGTGTAGCATGAATATCACGATCATCGCTATCGTGGCAGGGGTGGTGCTTGTGGGCGCTGTTGTGCTGATTATCGCGGGCTTGAGAGCCTCGCGGACTACACAGGAGGAGCAGGACCCGCTCATGGCCCGTCTTGCGGAGGCTACGCAGCGCGGCGATGTGGTCTCGTCTCTTGAACAGATCGAAATGCAGCAGCCTTTTAACCAACGGGTGCTGATTCCATTTTTACGGCGCATTGGCGAACTTTCGACCCGCTTTACGCCGCAAAAGGTTTTGGAGGATACAAACAGGAAATTGGAATTGGCTGGCAATCCCGGCCGTGTGGACGCGGCTACATTCCTTGCGTCCCGCTTTGTTGTGGCTTTGGTTTTTGGCGGCCTGCTTCTGATGGTCGGCGTCCTTGCCAAGACATGGTCAGTTGGACGCATTACACTCGTGGTTGGGATTTTCACCATACTGGGCTTTTTCTTCCCGCAACTGTGGCTGCAGAGTCGGATCGACGCGCGGCAAAAAGAGATTCGCAAAGCCATGCCAGATGCGCTTGACCTGCTGACGATTTGCGTGGAGGCTGGTTTGGGCTTCGAAGCAGCCATGTCGAAGGTCAGCGAGAAATGGCAGAACGAACTTTCGATCGCGTTGCTGCGCGCCATCCGTGAAATCCAATTGGGAAAACCGCGACGCGACGCGTTGCGCGACATGGCTGACCGCATCGGGATTCCGGAGATGACCAGTTTTGTCGCTGCGGTCATCCAGAGCGAGATTTTGGGCGTGAGCCTTTCAAAAGTCCTGCGAATTCAATCGGATCAGATGCGTGTCAAACGCCGCCAGCATGCCGAGGAGGAAGCGCATCAGGCGCCAATCAAGATGATCATCCCGCTGGCTTTGCTGATCTTTCCCTCCATCTTCATCATCCTTTTGGGGCCGGCTGGGATTCAGATTTCCAGGACGCTGGGCGCAGGAGGATTTTAAAAGCCGACGCGGGGGCGTATCAGTGACAAGTCAACCATTTGCTTATTCGTTATACCGATCGTTTTGGAGCGGGTTGGATTTGCTCTTTCCTCCAGTTTGCGGCGGATGCGGCAAGCCCGGTTCGCGCTGGTGCGATAATTGCCGACGAAGTGTTGTTTTTCTCACGGAACCGCTTTGCGAAGTTTGCGGAATCCCGCTGGATGCGCCAGGTCTGTGTGCGGACTGTCAGCGGGCGCGGCCTCGATTTAACGCGCTCCGCTCCTGGTCCGCGTTCGACGCGCCAGTACGCAATGCGCTTCACCGACTCAAATATCGCAGTGATCTTGGATTGGGCGATGCATTGGCCGCACAGTTGTCCGAATTCGTGGCCGCATTGAATTGGCCGATTGATTGCATCGTGCCCATTCCGCTGGGACAGAAACGTTTGCAGGAACGGGGTTATAATCAAGTTGCGTTGATCGCGCGTCCGCTTGCGATGGCCATGAAAATTGATTTCGAGGCGGATGCCATCAGCCGAGTCCGTGAGACCCGATCCCAGGTCGGGCTGACAAAACTGGAACGCCGCGAAAATGTCCGCGAAGCTTTCCAGGCAAAACCAAAGCGAGTCATCAATCGTATAATTTTATTGATGGATGATGTTGCTACAACGGGTTCCACTCTTTCGTCCTGCGCCGAGGCGCTCTATGCCGCGGGAGCGCGGGACGTTTTTGCTTTTACGGTGTCTCGCGCGCTGACGCGTCACGGATTGACCAGCGTGTGAGTTGTTCGGTCTGCACCCACACTATTCTACAAGGAGGCCCTATGGCAACCCAAGTGGACGTTCAGGCCCGTAACATCCGATTAACAGATCGCATCAAGAAACACGTGGAAGGACGGGCCGGGAAGCTCGATCACTACCTGCCGGTCATCGAGGAGACGTTTGTCGAGCTGACCCATCACAAGTCAGCGCGCAACGCCAATGACCGGAATGTGGCCCAGATTACGGTTCGAGGCAAGGGCTTGCTCCTGCGAACCGAGGAGCGCGCCGATGAAATACTGACGGCGTTCGATAGCGCGCTGGAGAAGCTCCAGCGCCAGATGGAACGTTACAAAGGCAAGCATTATCACGGCCGCGGTGACGGCCGTTCCGCGGCGGAAGCGGTCGAAGAGGAAGCCCCGGCAGATGAGACAGGCGAATTGCCGCCGTTGATCGCGAAGCGCAAACAGTTTCGCATCCTGCCCATGAACGAACTGGAAGCGCTCGAGCAAATGAACCTGCTCGGCCACGACAATTTCTTTATCTTCTACAATGCCGAGACCGGAAAGATCAACGTGTTGTACCGCCGCCGCGACGGCTCGTATGGTTTGATCGAGCCTGAGATCGGATAAGTTCAATCGAGCATCAATTAGTCTGCACTGGCCCGGCAGAATTGTCGGGCCAGTCTTGTCGGAGAACAAATGGAAAATTTTGATTTTGACGACGAAATTTCGGATATCAAGCTGGCTGAAAGCGGTGTGGATTTGTCCGCATCTGAGGCGGCTATCCTGGAATTATTGCATGCGATCGGTGAGAGGCCTGAGCGCGAAGGACTCAAAAATACACCCAAACGCGTCGCCCGCATGTACACGGAACTGCTGAGCGGCTATCATGCTGACCCGCAGAAAATCGTCAACGGCGCGCTGTTCAATATCACGTATGACGAGATGGTCATTGTGCGCGATATTGAGTTTTATAGTTTGTGCGAACATCACCTGCTTCCGTTTATGGGGAAGGTCCATGTCGCCTACCTGCCAGCCGGGAAAGTGATTGGGCTGTCCAAGATTCCGCGCATCGTGGATATGTATGCGCGCAGGCTGCAGGTTCAGGAGCGCATGACGCGCCAAATTGCAGACTTGATCCAGGAGCTGCTCGAACCGCAAGGAGTGGCAGTTGTGGTTGAGGGATTGCACCTGTGTTCGATGATGCGCGGCGTCAAAAAACACGACGCGCGCATGACCACCTCGGCCATGCACGGCGCGTTCCGCAATAATCCGGCCACGCGTCAGGAATTTCTGGATAACATCAGCCGCGGGGCCGGACCGCTCCAAATTTAGCGAGTCAGATTTTCTTTTACCAATTTCAGAATTTCAGAACGTTTGATGATCCAGGTTTCGGAGCGCATCCGTTCCGCAACCTGGATTATTTTTTCGCGCGTGAGGGGGTGAATAATCTCCGGCGCCAATCCCGCCAACGGCACGATGACAAATGGATAATTCCATTTCTCCAAGTTGACCGGTTCATCGTCAACAAGAATCAAATCAAGGTCAATTGTGCGCGGCGCATTTTTGTCCGCGGACCGCTGACGCCCCAGCGCGGCTTCGATTGGCCGAATCAATTTTTCCTTCAAGTCATCGTGGGATAATGATGTTTCCAGCACGACACATGCGTTCAAAAAATCTGGCTGGCCTGGAGCGCCGACCGCGTGAGATTCCCATGCGCTGGAAATTGCAAGAATTGTTCCAAAGCCTCCCAGCAATTCAATGGCTTTCGGCAAATTGATTTCAGGCTGGATGTTGGAGCCGATGCTCAAATAGACTCGATGCAAATCAGTCCTCGCCGTAGGCGGCCTGGGCGCCGCGACTGCGTTCCACTTCCACGCCGACCGATTCGGCGAATCGCACAGCTCCCGGCTTTTCAACCCGCACGATTACTTTCTGAACGCCCTTTTCCTGCAAACAAATCTTGGCGAGATCATTTGCCAGCGCTTCAACGGTCAGACGTTTCGCGGCCTCGGCGTGTGCCTGAGCCTTTTTGGCCAATGTTCGGTAGTTGACACAGTCTTCGATATTGTCCGTCTCCGCGGCGCGGCGCGTATCGGTGAAGACCGTGATGTTGATCAGGATTTCCTGCGGATTTTCTCGTTCCCAATCGTTGATGCCGAGGATGCCGCGCGCGACCAAATCTTTGATGATGACTTTGTCCATCGTTCCTCCTAGACCAGATGGCGGCCGCCGTCTACATGGACGATCTCGCCGGTGATGTAGCTTGGTCCCGTCAATAAAAAGATCAGCGCGTCTTCGAGTTCCTCCTGTTTGCTCCAGCGCCCGGCGGGAATGCTTTTCAAAAAATCTTCGCTGACAGGTTTATCCGATGGCGGCAGGATCGCGCCCAATGCCAAGCCGTTGACCGAAATATTTGGAGCCAGACTGACCGCCAGCGACTTTGTCATGGCGGCCAGCGCGGCTTTACTAATCGTGTATGGAAAATGATCTGCGCCCGGCCTCAATGCGCGCCAATCTAAGAGGTTGACGATGCGTCCAACAATGCTGGAACTGCTCAAGGCGGCGTCCTTGCCGCCGGGGACGGCGGCAGGAGCAGATGGCGTGGATTGTTTTGCAAATGCCTGACTCAACAGAAACGGCGCGGTCAGGTTGATTGCCAGATGGCGTTCCCAGTCTGACAACTTTGTTTCCTGCATCGTAAGCGGCTCAAAAACCGCGGCGCTGTTGACGAGCGCATAAAGCGCGCCAATTTTATTCGCCTGCGAAATTAGGTTCGCGACCTCGTCAGCCTGGCTCAGATCAGCCTGGACCGTCCACGCTTTCCGTCCGAGTGACGCGATTTCTTTTTTCGTTTCGTCTGCTTCGGATTTTGAATTTCCATAATGGACGATCACGTCCGCGCCCGCGCGCGCTGAAGCCAATGCCAGTATCCTTCCGACACGGCGCGCCGCGCCCGTCACCAGAATCAACTTTCCATTCAATGCGGAAACATTTGTCTGCATAACTCGGAAAATTTTATCATCACTCGACAGGCTGCGCGGCTGCCAAAAAAACTGACCAGAATTGTCCAATTCTTGACGGCTGTTTTCGGAAGTGATAATATCTCTGGGCATCGAGGCAATATCATCAATGGCAAAAACAAATCAGAGAGAGGTGCCTTTTATGATCAAAAATCAGAACGCGCCAGCTTATACGGGTGATATCGCCGAACAGCATATTGATTCAAACCGGGAATATACAGCTCAAACACAAGAGATCAATTTCACCGACGAACAACATGCAATTTGGGCTGATCTGTTCGCCGGAATTCACCAGTCTTATTTGCTGGAACATATCTGCAAAGAATACAAGCACGGATTGGCGCTGCTGCAGCTTGATCCGCTTCGCATCCCGACCGTGACACATCTCAATGAACACATTACTCCGCGCACCGGCTGGCACATCGAGCGGACAGCTGTGCGCTATACGCTTGCGGATGATTGGTATAAGAAATTTGCCCAGCGCATTTTTTTGATTACGGACTACCTGCGCACACGCGACCAAATGGAATTCACACCCGAACCAGATATGTTCCATGACATCTTCGGGCATCTTCCTTACCTGACGCAGGAATTCTATGCACGCATCGAAGATAAATTCGCTCCCGCTTACCTGAAAGCGACACCAGACGAGAGGGAAGTCATCAAACGCCTGGCGTGGTACAGCACCGAATTCGGGTTGGTGATCGAAGACAACCGCCTGAAAGTCTTCGGGGCCGGTACAATCTCTGGCCGC
>JAKAKJ010000024.1 GCA_021824575.1 Chloroflexota bacterium | reverse complement strand
CTGAGATGCCGGAAGCCAGGACAGCCGACCACTCCCGACTCATTTTAAAGAAGTACCGCGATACAAAGTACACCAGCGCCCAGTAGATGAGATAGGCTTCCACGATGGCACAAAGCCCTCGGAACATAACAGCCGTTGCCAGCCCGGTAGCCGAGGCGGCCTTAACGCCCAATGTGGAGCCCAGGATCACGATGGCTGTCTTGATGTACCACTCCGGCCTGGTCGCCTCTTTAAGGAAGCCTGCAAAGCCCTTGAAGAGGTTGCCAATGAGAAGACCGACCAGAAGTGCAATGATGAAGCCAGATTCTGCTGTGAGCCGAAGCGAGAAATTGATGCCAAACTTCTTCATGTCGGTAGGGGTGTTCACGGCGATAGGAGCCCAGTTGCCAAGCAGCCAGCACCCGTATCCGATCCAGAACAGGATGGTGAAACCAACCATGAATTTGCCCAAGTCAAAGCCCAGCACTTTTGCGCCCACGCTCGTGATGGCAAGCATGAATACGTACGTGAGGAGGACTGCAACAATGCCGGGTAGACCCGCATAGGCTTTGGAAAAAGCCGTGGTGGCTTGGGAGAGGTTGATCCATGTGTTCGTCTTGACCGCCCACCCCAAAAGGTCCGCTCCGACCATAGTGAACATGGAGACGATAAAGACAAACAGACCAATCCACACCGACCACCAGTCTTCAGTCTTGAACAGGTTTTTCATATTTTTTCTTCTCCCTGATACATGTCGATCAGCGCCCTTCATATAATGCATAAGTTGGAGAACTGATCTGTGATGGTGGGACGAAACACCAGCCTTTTACAAGGTCTGGCGTCTGGCAAGACCAAGTTGCCAGACTCGATGCCTACGGAATCATGTGGCTATGTCTTTTGAATAGGGCCTCCTTTTTTTTGCTTGAAAACTTTCACGCATTCTCCTCTTAGCGTAAAACAATTGGGAAGAACGTTACCGGTACTGTCAACCGGATCGCTGCCAGTTCATCTTTGTCTTCTTCGCTGCCTGCCGGCCCAACTGATTCCGCAGGCTGGGAGACACTTATCGCAAGCGAGCCCGCCTCCGATTTGAGGGGATTTAACCAGAACGAGCAGACTGCATCCTCGTCACGTTTAAGGACACATTCATCCACTGCCTTGATCGCCTGGAAGGATTCCCTGGCAGACTTCAACTCAACACGGATGACCGGCTCTATCCTCTTCGACTCGAATTCAACGTGTCCTCCCACGACCGTCAACTCCGGGTCTTCCAGAGCCGATTGCGGCCAGCCGTAGTATTCGTTTTCCCGTAAACCGCGTTGGACATTCGAGCGAGGATTTCCGTTTGATTCCGCGGATTTCAAAATAGCCGGTTCGGATATTTTTGATTTTGGAAACACGATCTTGATTCCAAACGGATAATTGACAAACACCCTTGGACTGAATATCACTTGATAGTCTCTGGAAATCCGGTACTGGCCGTTATCCAATGCGGGGACGCTGGTCGAAGGTTTGTCAATTCCCATCTCCCCTAGTGCAGATTGCGACTGGTTTGTATCCGCTGCAAGAATATAAATAATGAAGCAGACGATGAAAACGAAAAAGAGTGATCCAAAAATCCACGTTGCCAGCATGATGCATTCCTATTCCGCTTTGCTATCGGCCCGGGCGCGTCAACTTTTCTTCTCGTTAAGGTATTGCTGCCGCCGCCGGAGAAATTCCTTTGCAAGGAGGGTTACACCAATACTTATCAAAGCCGCAGCGGCAACCTTTGCCCCGATCTCTGGCAGGCTTAATATCAACACCGCAGCCGCTCCCACTGCCATCCAGCCTGTGACGAGCATCCATTCCTTTTGGATTGCATTGGATGCGACAAAGCTGAAGAGAATGTAAGAACCGCCCATCATCGCCTGCTCTTGAGCTGAATGCCACACGATGAAACCGCTCACAGCAGTGAGAATCAACAACAGTCCCACTGTGCCGGGTATCGCTGCAAGAACCAGAAACAGTTGCTGCCAGGAGAATCCCTGAAGGCGAGATTTACGAGACGAACGTCGAGTAGAATATTTAGCGGGCATGATCCACCGGGAATCAAACAAGATGCGAAATAATTTGTTTTCATTATAGGGATTTTGTGAGAATGACACCCTAAGACATGTTTTAAGTCGTCTAAGAAAAGTCCTAGACGGTTCGCGGCGGAAATATCATCTCCCCATTTGCACCTTTTGATGTTCGTCATTAATTGTTTAATGCTGCGCGCTCTCGGCAATTGAGCAGCGCGCGTTCGTTAAGCAATCAAAGGTGATGACCGGAATAATACGCACATGCAAACTCCGCCTTTGACAGCACAATTCATCGGTAGGGTTAAGCTTCAACGATTTAAATCCTGTCGCGGCCGTTCTGAAGCAAAAGCAGACGAATGGAAAAGAAGCGAGGCTGCCCGGAAGAAACCATTCCAGGCAGCCTCGCTCTTAAAGTGTCTGCCAACTTCTTGATGAAAGAAGCAGACCGTTATCGCTCAATTTCTAGCTGACAAAACCCGCCTATCTAACCAAACAATCTTCCCAATCCCTTTCCACCGGTCTTTTGCAAGGTCTTCATCAATTTCTGTGTTTCGCGGAATTGCTTAATGAGCTTATTGACATCCTGCACTTCGACGCCAGAACCAGCCGCAATGCGCCTTCTGCGCGACGCATTCAAGATATCAGGATTACGTCGTTCCTTGAGCGTCATCGAAGAGATGATCGCTTCGGATTGCTTCATGCCTTTTTCGATTTCTTTCGGGTCCGCCTGACGCGCGGCCTGCCCCATTTGGCCGGGCAGCATATCCATGATTTGACTCAGCGGCCCCATCTTTTTCATCTCTTTCATCTGCGCGAGAAAATCCTCGAGCGTGAACTGGCCCTTCATCATGCGCTCGGCAGTTTTTTGTGCGGCCTGCTGATCGAACGCCGCTTCGGCTCTTTCGATCAAGCCGAGCATGTCGCCCATTCCCAAAATACGCGATGACAATCGAGATGGATCGTACGTTTCGAGCGCGTCGAGTTTCTCGCCCGTGCCGATGAACTTGATTGGTACACCGGTCACGGACCGGATCGAGATGGCTGCGCCGCCGCGCGAGTCGCCATCCATTTTGGTCAGGATCAAACCCGTGATGGACACGTTATCGCGGAAGCCCTGCGCGATGTTCAACGCTTCCTGTCCGATCATCGAATCAACCACGAGCAACGTTTCCACGGGCGGGACTTTTGCGATGATGGACTTTAGTTCGCTCATCAACTCCGCGTCCAACTGCGACCGGCCAGCGGTATCCAAAATCATGACGCCAAATCCGCCCTTGTCAGCTTTTTCAAAAGCGCGCTTCGCCAGCTCTGGCGGCTTAAGATTCAAATCCGATTCAACAGGCACATCGAGGCGCTCGCCAAGTTGTTGCAGCTGCTGGACAGCCGCGGGACGATATGGATCACCTGCAACCAACATCACGCGCTCGCCCTTCGAGCGAAGCAGGCGCGCTAACTTTCCAGCGGCAGTTGTTTTACCAGAACCTTGTAAACCGACAAGCATAATCACACGCGGCTTTGGACCAGTCAGATTCAGCGGCGCAGGCTCGCCGAGTGTGGCGATCAATTCTTCATTGACGATCTTGATGACTTGCTGCCCCGGATTCAACGCCTTTGATACTTCCGCGCCGACAGCGCGCTCGCGCACGCGCGCAATGAAAGTTTTAACAACACTGAAGTGGACATCCGCTTCGAGCAACGCCAAGCGGACTTCGCGCATTGCCGCGTCAACATCCGCCTCGGACAATTTCCCGCGGCGTCGGAGTTGGTCAAAGACCTGGTTGAGTCGATTCGTAAGCGATTCAAACATAAGTTATTTGTATGTCATTGCGGGCGATGGCCGAGTAGCGCTTTTTGCATATCGAGACCGAGCGAAGCAATCCCCGATGCGATAAGCAAATTGTTTCTCGAAGACTCGCAGCGACATGTTGGCAGATTCCCTTTTCAGAGTGGTTCGAGATTGTAGTGCGGAAGCAGGCCGAGGTCAAGAGAAGAGGCGATCACGTCATCGCGGGCATTTTTTCGCAAAGTAATCTCCCATTCTGCGAGGAGATTGCCGCGGCGGAAAAGCGCCGTCCCGCGATGACATTTGCACGTTGCTTGACAATACCATGTTCGTCTAGTAAAATTTCGCACGCTTAACAAAGAAATAGTTCTGGCCGAGATAGCTCAGTTGGTAGAGCACGCGACTGAAAATCGCGGTGTCCACAGTTCGATTCTGTGTCTCGGCACTCTCGGCCAGCAAGGACGGCCAAGAAGCGCGGGCGTGGTTCAGTGGTAGAACGTCTCCTTGCCAAGGAGAAGGTCGTGGGTTCGAATCCCATCGCCCGCTCTGGATGAGGATTGCAAATCAGCAATCCTCATTTTATAATATGAACAAAACGGCGTCGTGGCCAAGTGGTAAGGCAAGGGTCTGCAAAACCCTCATCACGGGTCCGAATCCCGTCGACGCCTCAACAGGCAAATAAACAAAAAACAAAGCGGACAAGTTATCCGCTTTGTTTTTTTATTTGACTCTGACAAACCTGCGCTTGCCGGCCTGTAATACCCCCGGATGCGGAAACGGCATATCGCCGCGCTCCAGCGCTTCGCCATCGAGACGAACGCCCTTTTGATCAATCAGCCGCTTCGCCTCGCTCTTGCTGGACGCCAAGCCCGATCCCATTAAAACATCTGTGACCGTAGCCCCGGCTTTCAGGGCATATTCATCCATTTCCTCCGGTGCTTCGCGTTCCTGGAAGACGCGCTTGAATTGTCCTTCCGCCTCTTCCGCCGCGGCTTTCCCGTGGAAGATGTCAACGATCTCACGCGCCAATTCCATCTTGATATCGCGCGGATGCCGCGAACCGCTTTTCAGCGCGGCTTCGATTTCTTTGATCTGCGCCGGTGTGTAACGCGTGGCAAGCTTGAAATAAGTAAGCATCACGCTGTCGGGCAGGCTCATTACTTTGCCATACATGTCTTCAGGCGTGGCTTTGATTGGAATGTGATTGCCCAACGACTTCGACATTCGTATGACACCGTCCGTGCCTGGAAGAATATCCAGCAAAACACCAATTTGCGGGCGTTGGCCGTAGAGTTCCTGCAATTTGCGTCCGGCAGTAATGATATTGAATAATTGCTCGCTGCCGCCCACCTGGACATCCGTGTTCATGGCAACCGCGTCGTAACCCTGCATGAGCGCGTAGAACGTTTCATGCAAATAGACCGGCTCGCCCTTTTCCCAGCGCAGCCTGAAGTTTTCGCGTGTGACAAATTGCTGAATGGTAAAAGCCGAACCAAGTTTGATCATGTCGGCCAGTTTCAAATCCAGCAGCCATTCGTGATTGAAGCGCACTTTTGTCTTCTCGCGATCGAGAATCGTGAAAGCCTGCTCGGCATACGTGCGGGCGTTATATTCCGTTTCTTCCTTCGACAGCACCGCGCGTAATTTATCCTTGTCCGACGGATCGCCGACCATGCTGGTCCCGGTGCCGATCAGGAATGTCACCTCATGGCCCAGGTCCTGGAACTGGCGCAATTTACGCATGGTGATCGTGTGCCCCAAATGCAAATCAGATGTGCGCGGGTCGTAACCGCAATAGACACGCAAGGGCCGCCCCTCCTTTTGTGCCTCGACCAGGCGCGCCCGCAGCTCGGTTGTCATGGCCTTCTTCAAATCCTCATCGCCATATTCCGTGCCCTGCATCAAAAGTTCGACTTGCTCATCAATATTCATGGAAACCTCCTCAAGATGGTTCGTGATAAAGGCAAATAAAAACGCGCCCGCGAGGGCGCGTCATGATTCCCTCGCAATGGTCTATGCGCGGGAATAATAATATGTGAAGGCAAAACCCGAATTCATAGCGGCCATTATACCAAACTTATTGACCAAGATTAAGCGGAAACGTCCACGGACCTCTGATCGTGAAGAATTCGTCGCTATAAACAATTTGATCCGCTTCCTGATCGGACATCGAGGCGGGCTTGCTGACGATTTGCATGGTCATCGCCCCGTTGACATCACTGCATCCGAGCGTGATTGCGATGCCGCGCTGGTTGAGCGCTTCCTGTATTTTGGGCAGCAGGAGCGAACAATATTCATCCTGTGTGGGTTGCGCGCCAAGCGATTGAACGATCAACGAGGCTGAGGATAAATTCGCATCGGGTGGAACGTAGAAAGTCAATTCATCACAGCGCTGACCGGGCTGCCCATTCGTCGCGTCCTGCTTGCTCAACATGGATATGCTGAACTGTGTAATATTTTGATCTGCATAGCTGAGTTGTGCGTTCCAGATGATCCAGTCGGACGAATCAGGAAGCGTATAGCACACATCCGCGTAGACTTGTTTCCCATCGCGCCAGGCGCGTTGAAGATTAACTGCAAATCCACTGACACTCTGGCTGGAATTCGCCTGCGGCGCCTGAACAGTAGGATAGGATGTCGCGTTGATGACCGGCGTCGCATAATTTTGCGGAGCTATGAACGCAGGCGGCCGCGAAATTGAAGACGGGCTGCAAGCCGCGCTGGCGATCGCGAGCGCTGTCAATATAACCAAAAGATATTTCATTAATTATCTCCAATCACTCATTCCATGTTAGCAAAACAAACTCTCAAGGGCCTTTTCAAGCGCCGGGTATTGAAATTGATAACCGGCCTCCAACAATCGCTTTGGCCGGGCGTGGCGGCCATCGAGAATCAAAACGCTCATCTCGCCCAGCACAGCACGCATTAAAAAAGCCGGCGTTGGAAACCAATACGGACGATGCAAAGCTTTCGCAATCCCGCGCATGAAATCCGCATTGGAAGTCGCTTCTGGCGCGATCAAATTATAAGCGCCACTTGCATTTCGATTCTCCAGCAAAAATCGCAGCGCACTGATTTGATCGGCGATGTGAATCCATGGAACAGCTTGTTTGCCATCGCCGAGCGGGCCGCCAGCGAAAAGCCGCACAGGCAATGCCATCAGCGGAAACAATCCGCCTCGCGCATCGAGCACAACCGCAGTGCGAGCCACCACGCGGCGAACGCCCAATTCTTCGACAGGTTGAGTCGCGGCCTCCCATTGGACAGTTAATTGTGCGAGGTAATCATCGGCAGGCGGCGTCGATTCGTCGGCGCTATCGCCGCGCAAGCCATAGCGATTGATGCCGGAGATTTGCAGGAAAACGTCCGGGCGCCGCGCCGATTCTTTTATGGCGGAGGCCAGCGCAAGTCCCGGGAGGACGCGCGAATCATGAAAGCGCTGTTTCTGTTTTTGAGTCCACGGCCAATGCTCGAGTCCGTAACCGGTCACATTGATCACCGCATCCATTTCGCCGACGCGCGTTCCCCATCCGTTTGTTGTGCGGCCATCCCACTGAATTTCATTTGGACGCGTAACAGCATGGCGCGTCAAAATCCAAACTTCATGCCCGCCCGCCCGAAGAGATTTTGCCAGCGCACTTCCAATGAAACCGGAACCGCCCGCAACCAAAACTTTCATGAGGCTTTCTCCATTATGCTATAATCATGCCCAATGTGGAGGCTCTATGCAGGAGCCTGTATTGGTGCTCAACGCAAATTTTGAACCGATCAACGTTTGCACGACGCGGCGAGCCATCGGCCTGATTTTGGGCGGAAAAGCGGAGATGGTGGCAAACGGCCGCGGCTACATTCACACTGTCAAAGTACTGATCCCGCGCCCCTCGGTTATCCGCCTCGATTTGCAGATCCATCGTCCGCGCCCGCGCGTCAAGCTGACGCGCCGCGAAGTTTTTCGACGCGACAATTATACCTGCCAGTATTGCGGACGCCGCGACGGCACTTTGACGGTGGATCATGTTATCCCCAGACATCAGGGCGGTCTTCATATTTGGACGAACGTTGTTGCGGCCTGTCCGGCTTGCAATCATCACAAGGGCGGACGAAGACCGGAAGAGGCGCACATGCGCCTGCTCCATATTCCGAAAGAACCGCCTGCCAGCGCCTGGTACATGTTCGGCAGGCACATCACTGAAAATCAGGAATGGGAGCGATACATCAACGGCTGGTAAGCGCAAGGGAATCAAAACGGCGACGCTAAACGCATCGCCGTTTTTGTTTAATGGATGGCGCGAATCAACTAAAATCCAGAACCATGAAATCTTCGGCCAGTTTTACATCACCCTGATAGCGCTGGCGCGCCTCGGCAATCAAATCGTTTGTGGCGTATTTTCCAGTTGGGTAATGGATGAGATATAGCTTTCCAACCTCCGCCTGGCTGGCAATTTCACCAGCCTGCGCTGCCGATGAATGCCCACGCGTCTCACCCGCCGATTCGTGGATCAGAACATCCACGCCTTCCGCGAGTTTGACCACCTGGGTGCACGGCTCCGTGTCACAGGAATATGCCATGGTCTTTTTCGTGTGGTTGAATTCAAAACGCAATCCGATGGTCGGCAAAAGGTGGCGCACAGGCGAAGAGAAAATTCGAAAATCGGGACAATCCAGCACGGTTGTCATTTCCTGCGCGGGCAGGCGGTAAAAAGCCACCGGGAAAAAATCCGGCCACTCAGACCAGCCATAAAAGCCCATCAGGTTCTCGACGCGGTCGAGGGTGTGGTGCAAGCCGTAGATGTTGATTGGCTTGCGGCGGCCCATCAGCCACATGTCCATGAGCAGAAGCGGCAAGCCGGAAACATGATCGGGGTGAAAATGCGTCACGATCAGATCAGTCAGGTCGTTGAAGTCAAGCCCGGCCTTTTCCAATCGCAAAATTGGGTTGCCGACGCAATCCACCAGCACCATGCGCTCCTTGCCGACCACAACCATGTGGGTGTTTTCGTGATCCGAGCTGGGGATCGCATTGGACGAGCCAAGCACAATGACTTTGGGCATAACTCCTCACTTCATAACCGATAATAGAATGGAGGGCGTGACATACGCTTCGATTACTGCCGCGACGGCAAGCAATGGAATCACAACGCCCAGAAATATCTTAGCCCAATCCGCAAGCAATTCCAATACGACCTGCCCCATGGATTTGCCCGTCTGCGGAGTTACCAGCGCCGCGCCAATTTGCAGGACAATCGCGCTCGAAAGCATCAACGCGGGAATTTCGAAAATGCCGTGGGGGAGAAGCCCTGCGGCGAATAATACTGCCGGTGAATATCCCAGCAGTTTGAAGATTCCAAGCACCGCGCCGATCAACCCGACATTCACAAGATATACGATCAATCCCAACACACTGAAAGAAACCGCACCGCCGAGCAAAATCAAAAATGTTGCGCGCACATTATTTCCAAAAATGAACGCTGCCGACAAATGCTGGCCAGTCTGGGCCAGGCCCGTTGAATTCCGCGCGCCATTGACAAGTTCCTTCATGTCCTGCGTGGAGGCGTTGGGAAGCAGTCTTGGGATGTTGACCATGGCCCAGTCATAACTTGCGAAATAGCCCATAACGGCCAGCGTCAGGATGATCAGCATCGGAACAGCCAGCCGCCGCATCACTTTCCGGACCTCAAGGCGGTACCAGCCAAATGGAGATTTCGCCTCGCCCCGGAACGAAACCCAGAACGTTCGCAAAATCCAGCGCCAATTCAACGAGTCGAATTCGCGCCCGAGCAAATATTCGCGCTCGAAATGGGAAATCCCCAAACGCACCAGCAATCCAGACATGACGATGACCGCCGCGACAGCCAGCCATAAAACCTGATCAGTCCCCCAAAACATAAGGACGCTTTCACCCTGCATCAAAACCGCAACCGGAATCACGATGAACGACGCCAGCAAATTCGCGGCCCGCACCGACGTGGACTGTGCTGAAATCACGATCGCCGCGCTGACCATCAGGATCGCGTGCGCGATGGTCAGGGTCATCAACATGATCATGGTGTAGAAACTCGGCATGTGCAAACGCTGGTGGGAAACCATGAACATGTACAAGCCGATGGACAGGAAACTCGCGGCCAGCGGCGTGAGAATACCCACCAGCAATTTGCCAAAATACAACTGCCAGTTCTCCAGCGGCGCGCTCAACAATGGTTCGATGGTGCCGCGCTCTTTTTCGCCGACAAACGATTCGAGTGCCACCACCAGCGAAATCGTAATCGGGAAGAATCCAATGATCAAAACCGAAAACGGCACAAGTCGGTCGGCGATTAAATTCGTCCCGTATTTCGCAAAGAATGCAACAGCCTGGTGCGCCACTTCATTCATTAACACCGGAAACGCCAGCGTCAAAATCAGCAGCGGTGACAAAATCCGCCAATCGCGGAATTGATCGCGCAGCTCGCGGCTGGCAATCAGCCAGATCACCCGCAAATCATCACGCATGGATCATCTCCGGGCGTGAGGCTTGAACCTCGGCCATGACTTTGAGATAAACCTGTTCCAGACTGCGCGGCACTTCCTGAAAGGCAACCAGCGGCGCATTCATGGCGGCCAACTCGCGCAGCATGAGTGGATTGATCTCACGCGGATTTTCAATTCTGAACCGCAGCCTGAAATCGCTTCGATCTATCAATGTTGCGCCATCCGGAACTTTCATTCCATTCAATTTCCATGGTGAAGAAAATAGCGCTTCGTATTCAGGCGTGCCCAGCACTTTTTGTTTCAACTCATCGAGTGTGCCAGTCATCAGAATGCGCCCCTTATATATAATCGCAATAATATCGGCTAAAGTTTCGGCCTCAGCCAGATTATGCGTGCAAATTACAATCGTACGCTGCGACGATTTCAAACGCGCAATTTCATCCCGCACGAGCCGCGCCGATTCGGGATCCATGGCGGAAGTCGGTTCATCGAGCAGTAAGACCGGCGGCTCGTGCATCAAAGCGCGTGCCAGCGCCAGCTTCTGCCGCATCCCCTTTGAATATTCGCCAATGCGATGCGAGCTGGCCTGAGCCAGCCCAAAATAATCCAGCAGATAATCACTGCGCGATTTGCGTCCATCCGCGTCAAGACGATAAACCTTTCCGAAGAAATCGAGGTATTCGACGCCGGTCATTCGCATGTACAGACCATGCTGTTCGGTCAGCACGCCGACCGCCGCACGGACTTTGCCGCCTTGCCGTGACACATCATAACCAGCCACGCGTGCCCAGCCGCGCGTCGGTGATAGAAGAGCGGTCAACATGCGAACAGTGGTCGTTTTTCCCGCGCCATTTTGCCCAAGCAAGGCAAGGATCTGCCCGGGTTTTACGGATAACGTAACGCCCTCCACGGCCCAAAAATCGTTGAATTGTTTGCTTAAATCCTGTGTTTCAATCATTGGATGCCCAGCATAAAAGATTCAGAGGACGGCGTCAATAAGACAACAGTCCTCTGAGAACATTGCAGGTATCGATGTGCTTATAAAAGGACGGCTGGCTTTAGTCGCTTGTTTTCTTCTTTGTCGCCGTTTTTCTGGTTGCGGGTCTCTTCGCAGGTGCGCTCGTTGATTTTCGAGGAGACGGTTTGCGCACCGGTTTTTCGACAATTGGCTCGCTGGCAAGCGCCACCGCGCTGCTGTCCGCCGCCTCGACGGGTGCCAAAGCGGGTTCCGTTTGTTCGACCGCGGCACCGCTCCGGTGACGCCAGATAAAAAATGCCGCAGCAAGGACAGCCACCACTGCGCTGAGAGTCTGGTTGATGTTGATGGAAAAAACTCTCGAAGCATCGAGTCGCAAAAAGTCCAGGGAGAAGCGGATAACCGGGTACGTGATCAGATAAATATTGAAGAGGTCGCCCTTTTTGAGTTTGTCCGCGTAGCGCCGCCCAACCCACAGCAATAAAGCCATGTTCAACAAATCGAGGATGGACTCGTATGCGAACAACGGATGATAATATGCGTCGTTTTCGAATCCGGGAAGACGGTGTGCCGGGTCAATATAGATTTTCCACGGAAGGTTGGTCGGCGCGCCGTAAAGTTCCTGGTTGAAAAAATTTCCCCAGCGGCCGATTGCCTGCCCCAGCGCAATGCTCGGCGCAGCAATATCCGTCCATTCAACAAAGGTCGGGATCTTATATTTGCGAGTATAGAAATAAAGTGCAATCAGTCCGCCCATGATCGTGCCGGGAATTCCCAGGCCGCCTTTCCAGATCGCGATGGCATCCAGCGGATGCGTCAAATAATATTGGGTTGTAAAACCCTGAGCAATCGAGGAAGGCGGAGGCGTAAAGATATGCCATAACCGCGCGCCGATCACACCGCCGATGATGAGATATACCAGCAAATCCCAAACCATTTCGGGATCTTTACCGCGGCGTTTGAGTTCGCGCGCAGCCAGCCATCCGCCGGCAACCGCGCCCAGCATGAGAAGGATTCCGTAAAAACGAATATATAACGGACCAATTGCAAAACCATCAGGCATTTTTGTACTCCTTGGCAGAAATTTTCTTTTCGCTCCCGTGCGCTTGAGCGCGGACCACCCAGATGCGCTGGAGCGCCGTGAAATTGGCAAGTATAGCTATAATCCACACACCAATAACCGGGATGTTGAAAGCCAATGATGGGCCCAACACAAAATATCGTTCCGCGCGAGTCAGCAAACCTTCCTTTGCGCTGAAGCTTTGCGCCTCGGCACGGGCCTTGACATATGAGACCAAAATCGAACCAGCGGCCGCGGCAAACGTTACCACCTCGGCAATGTGCTGGTTGCTCATGGCAAAATAATAGAGCAATGCGCCCAGAACGATCAATTCAGAATAACGGTCACTGACCGAGTCAACGAACGCGCCCCAATCACTGGCCTCGCCACGCAGGCGGGCCATTGTACCATCCAGCGCATCTATGGGCCAGGCAATTAAAATGATGATGCCGCCAATCATAATTTGGCCGCGCGCTATAAAGAACGCAGCAATGATATTGCCAAGCACGCCCAACAATGTGACTGAGTTCGGCGTTAGTCCAATCCGATTCAAAAAACCGCCGATGGGATCCAAAAACCATTTGAAGGTGACGCGCAGAAAATCAGTGAAAGTTTTTCTCACTCTCATCCTCACAACAAATTTTCACAATCATACTCGAAAAATCGGCTGCCCGGCCAAACAGCGACGGGTTAATTACCTTCCTCCGCCTCTTCCTCGGATGGCAACACTTCCCGTTCCCTGCCTCCGCCCTGTGATGGACCGACAATGCCCATCTCTTCCAGTTGATCCAGAAGCCGCGCCGCACGCGGATATCCGATGCGCAGTCGTCTCTGCAAGAGCGAAGCTGACGCCCGCTGCGTGCTGTGTACGATGGATATTGCCTGCTCGATCAAGCCATCATCTTCATCTTCATCGGGTTCGGTGAGCAACTTTTCCCATGGCGGGGTTTCTTCCGCAGGCGCTTCGCTGTTCTTTTGCCAGTAATCAATAATGCGCTCGATCTCAAGATCGGTAATCATCACGCCCTGCGCGCGGGTGGGAGTTCCAACTTCAGGATTTAGAAACAACATATCGCCGCGGCCGAGCAGAGTCTCCGCGCCCGTCGAATCGAGAATGACCCGGCTATCCACGCTGGAGGCGACAGCAAATGCCAAGCGTGCTGGGAAGTTGGCTTTAATAAGACCCGTTACAACGTCCGTGGATGGGCGTTGGGTTGCGACCACTAAATGGATTCCGGTGGCGCGCGCCATTTGTGCGAGGCGAACCAAATTATGTTCGGTCTGATCCGGCGCGGACATCATCAAGTCAGCGAGTTCATCAATCAAAACAACAATGCGCGGCAGCGTCGCGCCATCCGGTTTGCGGACTTGTTTGCGATTGTATGTTTCAAGATCGCGCGCGTGAGCCGACTCGAGCAAACGATAGCGATGTTCCATTTCAACGACGACCCAACGCAGCACGCCGAGAATGCGGTCAATATTGGTCTCGACTTTCCCGTATAAATGTGCCAGCCCATTGAAACGCAGCAACTCGACCATTTTGGAATCGATCATCACCATTCGCAAGTCTTCGGGCGTGTTGTTCATTGCTAAACACGCGGCCAACGAGGTGATGCAGACCGATTTGCCGGAACCCGTCGCGCCCGCGATCAAAAAATGCGGCATACGCGCCAAGTCAGCCACGAGCGGATTGCCCGAAACATCACGTCCAAGCGCAATCGCCAGCGGCGCACCGATTCGATTGAAAGACTCACTTTCCAAAATGGGTTTGAGCCGCACAACAGATGAATGTGGGTTTGGAACTTCAATGCCGACATAGGGCTTGCCCGGCACCGGCGCCTCGATACGCAGACGTTCCGCCGAAAGCGCCAGCGCCAAATCTTTTTGCAAGCTGGCAATCTGCGCCACGCGCACCTTCATTTGTTGAACATCGTCATCGTCAGACGCGCCCGCCTTTTTGATAAAGCCAGGCTGCACTGCAAATTGAGTCACCGCCGGGCCGACGCGATAACCGATCACCGTCGCAGGAATGCCAAACTCTGAAAGCGTCTTCATGATCATGCCGGCGGTCTGGTTGATCGTCCGTTCGTCGGGGCTGACCGATTGTTCTGCCATCAAAATATTCAGCGGCGGCAAACCTTCTTCACGCAGAACAGGTTTGGCGGGTTTCTCATTCTTCTTCTGGAACGCCTTCATGGATGATGGACGGAATTCAGGCGGGATCGCGGCGGGTCTCTTTTTCGGTGCAAGTTTCGGATTCGATTCGTCCACCGCGGGCTGCGCTTCTTTCTGGGCGACACCTGCACTTGCCTCAGGTGCAAGTGTGGCCGCGCCGGTCACAGCCGGCGTTTCCCCTGCCAGATGGTATAACCACGCTTCGAGAACAGCCCAGAGTCCAAAACCGGTCGCGGCTGTCAGCAGCCACAGGAAAACCAACAGGATCATTCCCCAAATTCCCATTGACATGCCAAGCAAATACGCGATGCCCCAGCCGAGGCGTCCGCCGTCCATGCCGGCTTCGGCACGGACGAGAGATTCACCTCCGATAACGGCGAGCAGGCCCAAAGTCAGGAAAGAGGCGAGTTCCAGCGACAGGAGACGCGTCCAACCCAGTTTGCTATTATTGCGTCGGATGAGCATGAATCCGCCGTATCCGAATGCGGCGATCAGAAGATAACTTCCCCATCCAAACCACACCGAAAGGAAATCCGCCCAGGGAGTTAACAAGATGCCGCCCGTCACACCCCACAACGCAAGCAGTGACATGAGCGCCAGCGCCATCAGGAAAACGCCGAGCGCATCGCGAAAGAAGCGGCCAAAATGCAGATTGAAACGCGCGAGGCGATCCAGCCAATCATTGGATGGCGGTTGCTGTTCATAACGGCGGGAGGAATTTGTTGGCATAAATCAAAGCGCGGGCGGCGAAATGATTTTTTTACGCGTCGAGTTTCATGCTCAAGCCCATGCGCTGATGCGCGGAGTCGGCATGAAGGACGCGCACCTTGATTTGCTGTCCTTCCTGCAAAAAATCCTTGACAGCAGCGCCTTCGGCAAGCGGCATCTCGGAAGCATGGATCAGCCCTTCGATGCCCAAATCGAGGCGGGCAAACGCGCCATACGAAAGGACACTCGTAACCACGGCCGGCACCACGTCGCCGACTTTGATTTCATCATCAATCCTGAGCCACGGATTCTGCTGCAATCGCTTGAGACTCAACGCCACGCGGCAGCGCTCTGGCGAAAGATCGAGCACCTGCACTTCGATCTTTTGTCCAAGCTTCACGATCTGGTTCGGATGCGCGACGCGTCCCCACGAAAGCTCGGAGATGTGGACCAAACCCTCCACGCCGCCGAGGTCAACGAACACGCCGAAGTCCGTAATGTTCGTGACCGTTCCTGTTACGCGCTCGCCGGAATGAAGCGAATGGAACAACTCTGCGCGTTTTCCGGGTTCGGATTGCGCGGCGCGTTCCGAAAAGACGACGCGCCCGTCTTCGGGCACACACTCGATCACTTTCAATCGAAGCGTGCGTCCAACGTAAGCCTGCATATATTTTTCGCGGTCAGATGTATCGGCTTGCATACCCGCCTCGACCAAATGCGAGAACGGCACAAAACCATACAGCCCATCGCCTTCGACCAGCAATCCTCCCCGATTGCTGCCCGTCACATGCAAGTCCACGATCTGGTCGTGCAGATAGAGGTCCTTGACTTGCACCCAGTTCGGTGAAATCTTGCCGGCCTCCTCAACCTTCGCCTCGTTCCGGACCTCGGGCCGGGGCTGGGAATGAGTCGACGCATGCGTGGAGTGACGGCTTTCGTCGGCCAGAACCGACTCCCACCAGCCTTCGTCCACATTGGGCATCGGCGTTCCAGAAACATTCTTGCGATTTGCCATATCAACCTGCCTTCCCTATCATCTCATCTGTGATTCCATCTCAAGGATGGCTTTAGCAACTTCTTCAACCGCTACCCGTTGCTTCCGATACAAATCCGCTTCAGACATGGCCAATCGGTCAGCCACTTCGCGGACCTTGCGCCCTTCGATAAATTTCATTTCAAGGATGTTATATAAAATCCATTCCGTCGTAAAGCGCCGTTCACCCTCCGGCCTGACATGATCCACGGCTTTTCGCAGCAGGGCGCGCAGCGCGTTCGCCGCATTGCCATCATATTCATGTGCCATCTCCTGAACCACTTGCAAGCGCATGAGCGGACTATTGGTCAACTTCGGGCCGCCCCAATAATGTGTCAGTGCATCTTTGACCCAGTTGGCGAGGTCGGCTTCAGGCGGCAGGGCTTCGTTCAAAATGCTCGCACGGGTATCATAACGTCCCGCGGCGCGCATGCGCTGGATCATGTCCACACGCGGCTGCAAGTCTTCGAGAAAGCGAAACATGTGCTGTTGCAATTGCCGGTCTTCAAGCGCCAGCGCGGCGCGGTCAGCCAAAAGCCACAGAGCCTCGCGCTGGTCGTGTTCCATAATTGGATGATCATTATGTGCTACGCCCAGAATACCCAAAAGCGGCGGCATCTCGTCGCGATCCATATCGCCGCGCTTGCGTTGGTGCAGCGGCAGGACCCAATATTTCCCCCAGACAAATTCATGATGCTGTGCGCCATTACCGTTCAGCTTTTCGAGCGCGCCCGAAAGCCCTTCCTGTCCAAGAATCGAACGATTTCCCGCCATCACGATCATTGATAAGTCGTCGCCATCCAACGCGGCAACAAACGCGGATGGTGATTGCATGTGGTCACGCACGGCAGCCAGGATCGCCTCAAGAAATTGCTGGAGGTCACTTTGCGTAACCATGCGTTCTTCCATATTCTGGAAGATTTGCAGTTCGGCGCGGTCGCTTCCAAAGAAAAGATAACGTTCCCATAGCGGATAAAACAACGTAATGGCATGTTCGAACAACAAAACCGTGACCGTCATGGTCAGCGGGACAAAAGCCGAATATGGATCGCCAACCAAAACCCCCAGGCGCCGAACGATGGTCATCAACCCCAGTGCCAGTGATGCGGTGACCGGGCCGCGCATGATCCATTTGAAGAGACGGCTCTTGACAACGCGGTCAGGCCAGGAGACGCCAAAGAACGCCACCGCGTAGGCCATGAGGACAATCAATGCGCCGACAAATACGTTGAGGATTGTGCTGATGCCCCAGAAGAAAACCGGAAATTGAGCCGCAACAGACGAGCCATAAAGCAAATACGGATAAGAACCGAGCGCGGGAGCAGTCGCACCGGCCATCAAATACAACATACGTCGGCGGCCCAGACGCGTCAACATGCGGGAATAGGCGCGTGCAAAATTGATTCCCGCCCAGATCATCGCCGCAATGTAGTAAGCGGTAAAAAGCTCGGCCCAAAGAGTCCGCTGAAGATGAGGAGCCGGTTTGGCGTCCGGGATGAGCGGACCCAACAAAACGCCAAACGCCAATAGGAGAAGGAATCCCACCGAAACGACGTACATCAATCGGACAGCCAATCGCCGCCGCCCACGCGAAGGACGACCAGCAGTAACTAAAACCGCATCCGAAAGGTGAACGTAAGCAGCGGGCAGGAAAACAATCCCCAGCCACTGCAGGCGGAGGAGCAAATCAATCCCCCAACTCGAGACCGTTTTATTTTGAAGCGCTTCGGTGGTAAATACGACGACCACGCATAACAAAATGATCGCGAACGAACGCGCGACCCGGTCCCGTAAGTTAAATGTCAGGGCATACAGAAACAATGAAAAAGCCGTGATGGCAATTCCCGCCGTCAGGATCTGGTTAAGAGTTTGGATCCCCGCCAATACATTTTCGGTCCAACCGTTAAACATAAAACCTTCCCAGAACTGCCCTACTTAAGTGCCCTCGCAAAAAATAGAGCAACGTCTTGCGTCAAATAATAATGGTCATTATAACCGCAGAATTCGTAACCGTGCTTTTGAGCCATGCGGATGGCTGGCTGATTCTTCGACTGCATTTCGAGAAACAGGCGGCGGTGGCCGCGTCCGAGTCCCCATTCCTGTGCGGCCTGCAAAAGGGCGCCCGCCACCCCGCGGCGCCTCCATTGCGGCGAAACAACCAGGTCGGTTATCCACGCCACGGATGCGGGACGCTCCGTCAAACAGAGATAGCCGATCGGCTCGTCCGAAGCGATGGCCGTCAGCATCATGGCTTTCTTCGTCCATTCATCAGCGAGCGAAAATGGATTGTGAGGATACGCCAGCGGAATCGGGCGCGGCAGGCGAACATCGCGAAAAGTTGCGACAATTTGTCCCGCGTCGCGGCGCAAATCCAACTGCCAGACGTATTCGCTGCTGACGGAATGATCCAGCCCCATCAAGCGGGGAAGATCAGATGCAATTGACGGACGAATTTGAATGGAAGACATAATTTACTATTGTCCTCCTACTCGGATTTGAATGATGCAGGGCGGCAGGGCATTTCCCTGATTATCGGTGGCAACCAGCCGAAGCTGGTAATCGCCGGGCGTCAGCGTGGAAGTATCCCAGTCTCCAAGCGGTCCGTTGACCACCTCACTGCGTCCGGCTGAGATCGTTGCCCACGTGGTGGAATTCAAGGGAGCGACTTCATATTTATAAAAGCCAAGATTCGGAACATTAACCGTCCCCCGCAAAGTAATTTTGCCGGAGATTTGCGTGCCGGATTTTGGGTCTGTGATAATTAATTTATCCGCGACACAACCGCTCGTGCCGCTTAGTGTTGCAACAGGACGCGGCGTGAGCGCGATCTGCGTGGCGAGTTCCGCGGAAATGGTGCCGGTCGGCGTGGCGAATAGATCGAGCGTTGGTGTGGCAATGAAAAAGGAAGCTGGCAGGCCGGGGATGATAAAGGAAGCCGCGATAAATTCCCCGCAGAACAGAACCATGATAAGCGTGACGAACGCAATGGATTGTCCCATCCGTCGAAGCGCGAATTCCTTCTCCAAACTGTAGACCGCTTCGCGCCATTCATTCCACGAACGCCACAACCAGCGGAACGCAAACAACGCTCCAATTGCCAGCACAATATAAATCAGCACTTCATAAGTGCTGAGGAACTGATAAATCATCGCCATAGTAAAGCTTGCTACAACCGTTGTAAAACGCCGCGAATCAGTTTTTCGATCTTGGGTGTGATGATTTTCCCTGCTTCGATGACTTCTTCGTGCGTGGTGACAGTGGAACCGTCGAGATTAGCTTTGTTGCTGATGCCTGAAAAGCCAAGCACGCGCATGTTGCCGTGACGAGCAACGATCACTTCCGGCACTGTGGACATTCCCACCGCGTCCGCGCCGGCCATCCGCAGGAAACGCAAATCTGCAGGGCCTTCGAACGATGGGCCGCTTACCCCCGCGTAAACGCCTTCGCGAAGATTGATATTATTTTTTGAAGCCGCCGTCCGCGCCAGCGCACAGAGATCGCGATCATACGGCCTGCTCATATCCGGGAAGCGCGGGCCGATCTCATCATAGTTTGGACCCATCAGAGGGTTGTGTCCCATCATGCCGAGGAAATTGAGATTGTCGGTAATGAGCATCACATCGCCGGGAACGTAATCGGGGTTGACGCCCCCCGCGGCATTGGTGACGATCAAAATCTCGACGCCCAGTCTCTGCATGATGCGGATCGGCAGCGTCACCTGCGCCATGGAATATCCTTCATAGAAATGGATGCGGCCCTGCATCACGAAAACTGTTTGACCCTCCAGTTCGCCAATCACAATGCGGCCCGCGTGACCGAACACAGTCGAGACCGGAAAATGCGGCAATTCACCGAAGGAAATTGCATCGGGAGATTTGACAGACGCCGCCAAATCGTTCAGGCCGGAGCCAAGGATGATCGCAACGCGTGGTCTCTTCGAGGTCCGCGCTTGAAGCGCAGCAACACTTTCATCAATTTGATCCAGGGAAAAATGGGAAATCATTCTAAAGCTGCCACCTGTCTTATTGGGGAATTCGGGGGGCAATTCCTGTCAAAACGGAATTGCAGAAGCGATTATAACAGAAATAAATTTCACAACCCGGCAGCAATGCCGGGCATCGGGGGACAGCAGGAATCTTCTGATTCGGACAATCCGCGCCAACTTGCATACACTTTACTCAATATTTTCTTTGGACAAAAGGTAGATAAAAAATGCCTATTATGCTATCCTATGGTTTAACCATGGGACAAGTTTTTTCCGTCACAAAGATCATTGGGGCACTCAGGAAAACACGCCACACGGCCGATCAAAGTTCGGAGGAGACAGTCCGCTCCAACACCATCGCCGAACAGCTGGCAATCCTCACGCGCCAACTGGAAGAGGAAAAACGGCGCAATAATCAATTAATACTGTTAAGCGAACTCAGCCGGCAGTTGGAAACCCTGCTCGATCCGCCGGTGGCCGCGCAGTTGGTGGTAAATACATTGGAGCGCGGCATCGCATGTTCCTACGTTTGTTTGTATACGGTGGATGAGGAAAGAAACGAGTTCGTGGTCATGGCATCGGCAGGGCAAATGACTCATCTCATTCCGCCGGGCTATCGGCAAAACATAAGGCGAGGCATTGCAGGAAGAGCGGCGCGCCTGCGTAAGACCCAGGTGAGCAATGACACGCGTCTCGACTTTGACTTTTTCCCGTTCGAACATGAAACAAGTTTATCGGCGCTCGTCGTTCCACTTATCCATAACGGTTATCTGCATGGAATATTGAACATCCACGCCGAACAGGCAGACGCGTTTCACAGCGCAGATGTTTCACTGGCCGAGGCCGCGGCCAACGAATTGACGCGCGCCTGGGAGCGTTCGCGCTATCACCAGAATTTGACGGAACTGATCCAGGCTGGCATCTCGCTGTCAACCATGGTCGAGCCGCAGTCCGTTGTCCGCGAGGTGGCTTCGATCACCCGCCAAACGTTGAGCGCACGATTCGTCTATGTCGTTTTGCTCGACCAGACCGGCAACTTCAGCCAGCACGCCTATTCAGGTCATGCTCCGAAGCTGCTCAAATATTTTGAAGACACGCCGCTCAATAAGAGTATCACGCAAGCCACGCTGAACGCATCACAGCCATTCCGCATCCGTGATATTCGAAAGTATCCGCTGACCGAAAATATACAAATAGATAATAGCAGCCTGCGCAGCGCACTGGTCCTGCCCATTCGGCTGCACCGGCTGAGTGTCGGCGCGATCCTGGCATTCGGCAAGGAGAACGAAATCTTTTTCACTGAAGACGACGAGTCGCTTGGGACTCTGCTCGCGTCTCAAGCCGCCGCCGCGTTGGAAAGCACCTGGCTTTATCAGGAGCTACGCAACACATTGACCACGACAACGCAGTTATATCAAGTCAGTTTCCAAATTCTGCAAATCGAAGATTTGCGCGAGGCTGTAAAACTCATCCTCGAAACAGCCTGCAAGGTCGCCAATGCAGGCGCCGCGGGCGTCACATTATTTACACCGGACAACAACATTGACATCGAACTGGCCGTGGACGCAAACGGGATTCAAATCAACACCCCTCACCCAACCAACCTGATCGAACAGGTCATGAACAGCGGGACAAGCATCTTCCTTTCGGATCAAACCACAACCCAGGTTTGCTTTCCAGTGCAAACCAACGTGCGGCGGTATGGAGGATTGTGGCTCAAAGTCTCAGAGACGCTTAATTACGACTCCCGCCATACCGCGGCGCTGCAAACGCTGGTCAATCATCTGGAACGCGCGCTCCTGCTCAACGAATCGCGGAAACAGGCCAAACAAATCGAGTCAGCTTACGAGGAATTGGAGATCACCTACGATCGCACGCTGGCCGCCCTCATGTCCGCGCTGGACGCGCGCGACCGCGAAACAGAAGGCCACAGCTTACGCGTGAGTCAAATTGCGGGTTTCCTCGGAGAACAAATGGGGCTGGATGAACACCAGCTCAAGGCACTGGAACGCGGTTCGCTCCTGCACGATATTGGGAAGATCGGCGTGAGCGATACCATCCTCCACAAGCCCGGCCCGCTGGATAGCGAAGAGTGGAAGATCATGCGCCTGCATCCAGACATCGGCAAACAGATTGTGGAAGACATCCCATTTCTGCAGGATACTCTGCCCGTGATCCATTATCACCAGGAACGCTGGGATGGAAGCGGCTATCCTTTGGGGTTAAAGGACAAGGATATTCCACTGCTCGCGCGCATCTTCGCGGTTGCAGACGCGTTCGACGCTCTGACCAGCGACCGCCCATACCGGTCCAAGGTTTCGATGACGGAAGCTGTAAGCTTCATCAATGATCAATCCGGAATCCTGTTCGACCCTGAAGTGGTCAGCGCATTTAACCAGATCATGGTAAACAAGCCTTTCCCGAATTTCATGGCGACAGACTAAATCCATGCCTACAAAAATTTCCAAGCCTGGATTTACACCTCAGGAACATAGGATTTCGGTGCGGCCATCCGTCATTGCAGGCATGGCCGCATTGGCAATCATCGTCTTTACCGGGGTCGCAATTTGGCCCCAAAACCCCGGCGCCAACGTTACATTGATCACCCTTGGCATCATCGGGATCGTTTATTTGTTTGTCTTCAATTTTCTCCTGGTTTCCTCTCCCCATTTCCGCGATATTTATAACTGGTTCAATGCGATCTTTATTGCTGCCGGGCTGGCCGCGCTTACTTTTTTGACCAGCAGCCAACTCGCTCTTTACATCGCCGTTTTGTTGATCCTGGCAGCCATTACATCCTCCATCATCGCCGAAGGAGGGCCCGCTTATCTGTTGGTGATCCTGTCAACCGCGCTCATCATGGTCTTCGAACGCGGAAGGACAGTTCCGATGCGGAGCTGGGTTTTCCACATAAGTGTCGCGATCATCGCGCTGATCACAGTTGAAACGATCAGACAGCTAAAGAACCTGTCGCGCGACCGCATCCGCAAACTCGAAACGATCACCGAGTTCAGCCGCCAAATCGTCTCGTCGCTGGAAACCCAGCAGGTTTTGAAACTTCTCAACACGGCCCTGCGAAACGCTGTGGAAGCCGACACGTACTTCGTCGGCATGCGGGAAGGCGATGAAATGCGCCTCGAGCTGATCTATGACGACAAGCAATATTACGAGAACCAGCGCGTCAAACTGGAGGGAACACTTTCAGGCTGGGTGTTCGAGAACCAGGAAAGCCTGTTTCTTCCGGACCTTCGCAAAGATGTGACTTTGCCAAGAGTGCGGCTCATCCTGGTTGGAAAGCACAAGACCAGCCTGTCGTGGATGGGCGTCCCGATGCGCGGCACTGGCGTGGATGGAATCATCGTGATCGGGTCATATCGCCCGAACGCCTTCGACCGCGCCGATCTGGAATTGCTTTCGAACCTGGCACAGCACGCGGCGCTGGCGCTCGACAACGCCTATCGCCACTCACAAGTCGAATTCCAGACCCGGCTCGATAGTTTGACGGGCGTTTACAACCATGGATACTTTTTGAAACTGCTAAAACAACAAGCCGACCAAGCCTTGCAAGATAAACAGCCGTTAAGCTTAATCATGCTCGACATAGATTACTTCAAACAATATAACGATACCTACGGACACCTGGCTGGAGACGAAATACTTACATCTTTGTGCGCTACGATCAAACAACACATCAAGGCTTCTGATGCCGTTGGGCGCTGGGGCGGCGAAGAGTTTGTCATTTCCCTGCCCAACGCCAATGCCGATCAAGCCCTGCAAATCGCCCACCGGATTCGCTCAACGCTGTCCACGCTGGCTATCCAAAACCACGAAAAAGATCCCATCCACATGCCAACCATCAGCCAGGGCGTCGCAATGTTTCCGGATGAAGCCACCGAGGCAATCAAACTGATAGACCTCGCTGACCGCCGTCTTTATATCGCAAAGGCACGCGGGCGAAATCAAATCGAACCCTCTCCAGATCAAAAGCAATTGGATAAAATCGAATGAAAAGCCCGGCTTTATCCGGGCTTGTTTTTTAGTTCAAAACTTTGGCAAACGCTTCAACGGTTTTACCGACTGCCGCATCGTCAATCCAATAATGTGTCACCAGCCGGAAACGCCTGTCGTTATCGGGATCCAACAAAATGCCGCGTTCCTTCATCTTCTCCGTGACTTGGAACGCGTTCAATCGAACGTCATTCGCCAAATCGAAATAGATCATATTCGTGAACGGCGTACCCGCGTCCAAAACCAGACCATTGACCTGCCTCAGGCCATCGGCCAATTTCTTCGCCCGCGCGTGATCCTCGCCCAACCGCTTCGACATTTTCTCCAACGAAATCAACCCAGCTGCGGCCAGCACGCCGACCTGCCGCATTCCGCCGCCCAGCATTTTGCGAAGATGGCGCGCTCGCGCAACAAATTTTTTCGATCCCACCAACATGGAACCGACCGGCGAGCAAAGCCCTTTACTCAAACAAAACATTACCGAATCTGCCGGTTCGACCAATTCCTCCACTGACACATTCTGTGCGGTTGCAGCGTTGAAAACCCGCGCGCCATCAATGTGAAACAGCAAATTATTTTCGCGCGCCAACTTCCCAACCGCGCGTGTGTATTCGACTGTCAATGGAACGCCGCCACAAACATTCTGTGTGTTTTCTATGCAAACCAGCCGCGTAATCGTGTGGTGAACATTTTCGCTTTGAATCGCTGAGAGAATATCATCGAGCGCAAGCGTGCCATCGGTTTGATTCTTGATCGCATGCGGATAGATGCCGCCCAGCGCCGCCATTCCGCCGGCTTCATTCAAATAAATATGAGAGCAATCGCCGACGATCGCTTCGTCCCCGCGCTGGCAATGAACCAGCAAAGCCAGCAGATTCCCCATCGTCCCAGACGGAACGAAAAGCGAGTCTTCCTTGCCGAGCATCTCCGCCGCTTTCTCCTGCAACTTATTGACGGTCGGATCATCCATGTAAACATCGTCGCCGACTTCAGCCTCAGCCATCGCTTCGCGCATTTCAGGCGTCGGTTTCGTAACAGTATCCGATCTCAGGTCAATGAATTCCATTTCATTTTTTCCTTTCTCAGGGCTTCGATGACTTTAGATAGTTCCTCCGGTAACGGTGCCTCAAAAACGCGCAGCTGGTTTTCGCCGGGCAAAATCACTTTCAATTTTTGAGCGTGTAAGAAATGCCTGCCGATCGGTATGGAAGATTTCTGCCTCCCATAAATTTCATCTCCAACAATCGGACAACCAAGGAACGCACAGTGCAAGCGGATTTGATGTGTGCGACCCGTCAACGGATGAAATTCAAGCAGTGTATGATTTTGGAAAGACTCTAAAGTTTTGTACTCACTGATTGCCTCGCGACCTTTGTGCTCTGAAACGATTGCCATTTTCTTTCGATGATTTGAATCGCGCCCGATCGCGGCTTCGACGCGGCCGGAGGGAGTTGGCGGTTTGCCATCAACCAAAGCCAAATATGTTTTTTCAACTTTTCGCAATCGGAATTGATCCTGGAGCCAGCGATGCGCTCTATCGTTCTTTGCCAGCAGAATCAAACCCGATGTTTCTTTATCCAAACGATGTACAACGCCGGGGCGTTCTTCGCCGCCAATGCCTTCGATGTCGGGATCATACCCAAGCACCGCATGGACCAACGTTCCTGAATCGTGACCCGCGGCGGGATGGACAACCATTCCTGCGGGTTTATTGATGACGATCACATCATCATTTTCAAAAACAATATCGAGCGGAATATCTTCGCCGATCAAACCCGTCGGCGCAGTTGGCGGGATGCGAACTTCGACCAACATATTTTGTTCGAGCATCTGCCCGGATTTTTTGGCGGGCGCGCCATTCACACGCACAAAGCCATCCTTGATGAGCGCTTGCAGACGCGTGCGCGAAAAATCAGGAAGCGACTGGACCAAAAAATGGTCGAGCCGCTCCCCGTCCGGGTTATTGAAGCGAAACGTGAAAACGTCCTCGGTCACGACTCCGTGCCAGCGTTTGTCGCCGCGGCTTTATTCTTTTCGCTACGCTCCTTGATCCAAACACCGATCAACAACACAACCACGCCGACCGTGATCGAAGAGTCAGCCACGTTGAAAACAGGAAACGTGCCGATGGAAATAAAATCCGTGACCTTGCCCGCCAACAAGCGGTCAACCAGATTGCCAGCCGCGCCGCCCATTTGCAGACACATCGCGGCGCGCAGTGTCCAGTCGCTGGCTTCAACGCGCGGAAAATAATAGATGATCGCAATAATGACCAGGATCGCCAGCACAGTAAACACCGCGTTGCCATTTTGAAACGAGCCAAACGCCGCGCCGCTGTTCGACCAATTTACGATGCGCGCATACGGACTCAACCAACTCAACCAGCCGGGAAGCCATGTGCCTTCAAACGGCAGGTTTGTCCGCACCAGCCACTTTGTCCATTGATCGAGCGCGACAATCAAACCCGCCGGGACCAGTAATATCAAATAATCACGTAAATATCGATTCAATCGTTCACCTCATGAAATTTCTACGCTCAAGGCGCGTCCTATTTTACACCGATTATCGAACAAACACGCGCGGCACCCGGGCACTGATGTTGGTCATCACTTCATATTCGTTCGTGCCCGCCCATTCAGCGAGATCTTCAGCCGTGATGCCATCGCCGAACAAAACAACTTCGTCGCCGGCCTCTGCGTCATCATTGCCGACATTGACCATGAATTGATCCATGCAAATGCGTCCCACTTGCGGATATTTTTTTCCATTGACGATGACCTGCGCTTGATTCGTCATGCGGCGAAAATAGCCGTCGGCATATCCGCACGGAATGGTCACGATTCGCGCGGGACTTTGCGGCTGCCACAGCGACCCATAGCTGACCGGCCGTCCGGGCTGTGTGATTTTGCTGTATGCGACGCGCGAATGCCATGTCAGCGCGGGTTTGACATCAACTGTACGTTTGACATCGCGCCCCGGATAGACTCCATAAAACATCAGGCCCGGACGCACCATATCGAAATGACTTTCCGGCAATTGCAGCACCGCACCCGAATTCGCCATGTGACGAATCGGCGGACGCGGCAGACTGCGCCTTTCATAGAAATACAAAACTTCGCTGAACCGCTCCAGTTGCAATTTGGCATGGACGAGATCAGGCGCATCCGAGTTTGCAAAGTGAGAAAATATTCCTTCGATGTCTAAATGGCTACACGACAGGGATTTTTCAAGGAATGGCTCGGCTTCATAATCATGAACACCGATTCGTTCCATGCCAGTATCAATCTTAAGATGAACCTTGAGTTTTGTTTTTGCACTTTGTGCGGCTTGCTCCGCAGCATCCAGTAATTCAAGCGAAGAAGCCGCGAGGGTCAAATTGTGTTGGATAAAGGCCGGGATTTGTTCGGGAAGAGTTCCGCCCATGACGAGAATCGGTTTATGGATCCCGATCTCGCGCAAATGAATCCCCTCCTCCACCAGGGCGACGCCAATATAATCCGCGTGCGGCGCGATATATGGCGCGACGCCGTCTATGCCATGACCATAGGCATTGGCTTTCAGCACAGCCATCACCTTCGCAGGCGCGACGTGTGCGCGGATATTTTCAAGATTCTGTTTCAAACGAGGAAGATTGACTTCAAGATAAGTTGGACGCATTGGCCGATTCTAAGGCGTAATGCGTAAAACGTAAAATGCCAATCACATTACGCCAGAAATATGACTATACCGGCGAGTTCATCGTCTAATAAAAAAATATCCGAGTCCGTGAAGACTCGGATATTCGCTTGCGAACTTTCAATTGAAACTAATGGCCGCCTGGGCCATGACCGTGACCATTCCCCGGATTGCCACCTTGCCCATTTCCATTACCTTGACCATGACCATTGCCGGGGAAGCTGGTGCCGCTGAGCAAGCCAACAGCTCGGCCAGTCACGACAAAACCAAGATTCATGTGAGGGTTCTTCAAGACGAGCTTTTTCAACTGGCCCCAGTTGCTAACGCCCAAACCAAGTGAACTGATGTCATTGCCCTGCTTGGCATCCAGAATTTGCTGGCAAGTCAGGGTCGTGTCGCCAGTGGTATTTTCCTGCTGCAATTCCAAGGCCATCCAGCAGGCTTGCGCAATTTCGCCAAAGCCAAATCCCTGTTGGTGGAGGCCGGTGATGTCGTCATAGGTTAATCCCAGGTTGGTATTAAAGAAATTGCATAAGGCTTCGGCAACCGGCTGTCCGGCATTGCCCTCTGAAGAATCGCTGCCGGTGGAAGTTCCAACAACAACAGGCGTGCCGCCGCCACTGGATGTTCCGCCCGACGCCATACAAGGATTCGCGGTCGGCATTGGTGATGGCGTCTCACTGGGCGCGGGTGTTTCAGTCAACGTTGCAGTTGGCGTATCTGTTGACACGGCTTGCGACGGCGCTGCCGCTGCAGCAGATGCAACTACTACGGCCACCAGGGCCACAGCCAACAGCACCGCCAAAACAGTTTTACTTTTCATTTCAACGAACCTCCATTTGAGTTAGAAGTTAGAGTCCTCTACTCTACTTACATAACCATGTCGAAAACCAATACCGGAGGTTACGTGTCTACAAAAATGAAAACCCAATAACAGATTCTTCATTCGTAAAAGTATTGCGTCGAACAATAGGATAAATATGCTTAACGTGATATACGCGAAAATGTTATGCGCGATGCCGAACAATTTTTACATTTATTCAAATTCTTCCGGCAACATAATCCAGAACATCAATCTTGGTCAGGATTCCTGCCGGCTTGCCCTGCTCAACCACAATCAGCGCAAAGCCATCTGTAAGCATGGGCATCGCCTCGTCAAGGGATGTCTCCGGCGGGAAGACTGCTTTGGCGTTTTGCACAAGGCGATCAATCGGTTCATCATGACTATGTTGATGACTTTCCAACAGATGATTCAACAAATCCAATTCTTCGATGGTGCCAACCAGAGTTCCGTCCGCGCCGACAACAGGCATTTGTGAGATGGCGTTCTGTCGCATGGACGTTATCACTTTACGCATCGAGTCGCCCAACGCCGCGATGTGAAGCGTTTTGTTTGGCTTGACGAAAAGCAAATCGCCGAGAGTCACTTCGCCAAATTCCATCTCGAGGAATCCGTTTTCGCGCATCCATTTGTTATCGTAGAACTTTGAAAGGTAACGCGAACCGCTATCAGGGAAGATCACGACGATCAAACGCTCGCCGGATAATTTCGACGCGTATTTCATCGTGCCCGCGAGAGCCGAGCCGGTCGAGCCGCCCGCGAAGATTCCCTCCTGCCTCACAAGCTGACGCGCCCACAAGAACGACTCGCGATCATTCACGCGCACAATGTCATCCACAACCGAAATATCAGTCGTGGTTGGCAAAAAATCCTCGCCAATGCCTTCGACCTTGTATGTCTTCGGGTACGCGCCCGCCGGGACTTTCCCCTTGTTCTGCCAAATCTCGGTCAGGATCGAGCCTTCAATATCCACGCCGACAATTTTGATCTTTGGATTTTTCGATTTGAGATAATGACCAATGCCCGAAATCGTTCCACCCGTCCCCATGCCGATAATGACATCCGTGACTTTGCCGTCGGTCTGTTCCCAAATTTCGGGGCCGGTGGTCAACTCGTGCGTGATGGGATTATCGGGATTGTGATATTGATTTGCTAAAATCGCATTCGGCGTTTCACGCGCGAATTTTTTGGCGACTTCATAATACGAACGCGGATCGTCCGGCGCGACGGCGGTCGGCGTGATGACAACCTTCGCCCCGTATGCGCGCAACAGCATGATCTTTTCGTTGCTCATTTTATCGGGCATGACAAAAATGGTTTTATAACCTTTGAGAGCCGATGCAATCGCAAGCCCCACGCCAGTGTTGCCCGATGTCGCCTCGACCACCGTCCCACCCGGTTTGAGTTCGCCTCGTTTTTCCGCCTGCTCGATGATATTTAAACCAACGCGATCTTTGATGCTCCCGCCGGGATTTAGATTTTCCAGTTTGGCATAGATTGGAATCTGAACGCTTGAAGCGACACGTCCTAATCGCACGAGCGGAGTCCAGCCAATCGCGCCGAGAATATTATCGTAAACGTGTTTTTCGTTGGAAACGGGAAGACCAGCCATACATTCTCCTTTGATAATAAGAGCAATTTTACCAGCGAGACATTGGAACGAAAATCATTCACCAGAACAAAAATCTCCCGCCAAAATTATCGACGGGAGATTCTTCTCTCCACTTTCTACTTTCCATGCAACAGAAGATTGCTTCGCTTCGCTCGCAACGACTCGATTAATAGATCGGCAAATTTGTATCCACTTCTTTTGCCCAGGCGTTGATGCCGCCTTTGAGATTCTTCACTTTCTTAAATCCGGCACTGACCAACAACTCCAACGCGCGCGCGGAACGCGTACCGGCTTTGCAAAACACAACCATATCTTCCGCTGAGTCAAGCTCAGATAAACGGGCCGCCAATTGTCCGAGCGGAATGTTGACCGCATTTGGAATCGCAGAAATTTCAAGCTCGTGCGGCTCGCGGACATCCAGAAGTTTCAAATGATTCAGCTTTAAGCGCTCTGATAATTCGGGTGCGGAAATGTCCCAACCCGCGCCAGCCGAACCTTCATCGTGGTCATGACTCGGCACGCCGCAAAATTCCTCGTAATCAATTAACTCTTTGATATCGGCATTCGGTCCGCACACGCGGCAATTCGGATTCTTCTTGAGCTTTACAAAATCGAACGACATATCAAGCGCGTTATAAAGCAACAACTTTCCGATCAATGGTTCGCCGATACCGAGCAAAACTTTCAGCGCTTCGGTTGCCTGGATGGTTCCAATCGTGCCGGGCAGCACGCCGAGCACGCCGCCTTCCGCGCACGAAGGGACGAGTCCGGGCGGCGGCGGTTCGGGGAAGAGACAGCGATAGCACGGGCCTTCCTTGGCATAGAAAACGCTGACCTGCCCATCGAAACGATAGATCGACGCATACACATTTGGCTTGCCAAGAAACACCGCGACATCGTTGGTCAAATATCGCGTCGGGAAATTATCCGTGCCATCCAGCAAAATATCGTAATCTTTCGCAATCCGCATGGCGTTCCCGGATGTGAACGGCTCGTTATAAACATCCACTTCGATATCGGGATTCAAATCCAACAGCTTGGCTTTGGCGCTTTCGACTTTTAGTTTGCCGACCGTTGACGTTCCGTGAATCACCTGACGCTGCAGATTCGACGAATCCACGACATCGTAATCCACGAGTCCGATGTGACCAATACCGGCCGCCGCCAAATAAAGCGCGACCGGCGATCCTAGCCCGCCCGTGCCAATAATCAACGCAGACGAAGCTTTTAGCTTGCGCTGACCTTCCAATCCCACTTCAGGAATCAGAAGATGGCGCGAGTAGCGCAAAATTTCATCACGTGTCAAACCGGGAAGAAAAGGCTGCATCATCCACCAGCTAGATTCTTTTTGACTTTGGTGAGACTTGCGACAATGTCAAAATCGAACCGCGAAGAGCGCCAAGCACGCCAAGTTTAAAAGCTTTTTCTTCGCGCACTTCGCGAGCTTGGCGGTTCAAATTTCCTTCACCACAAATTTCAAGAGACTCTGATCCACCAGCAATCGAGGGGATCAGAATCACGCGCGCATTTTCATCAAGCGGTGTCTCGAGTCCCTGCAAGTCCTTGATATTGTTTTCGCCGACGAACAGATTCACAAACGGGCGCAGGTTTCCGTCACCGTTATAAAGATGCGGCCTCAGCGTTGGAAATTTTTCGATCAGATTGTCCATTGCTTGAGCGACGTTCGCACCGTCAACAGCGACTTCGGCCTGACCATTTGTGTAACTACGCAATGGAGTTGGAATTTTTAGAGTTGCCACAATAAACCTCTCTCAAAATGATTTCAAGGGTGGATGAAGTCGAATCTATTTTATGCTTCATCCACCCCAATTTCAACTAGCTCGCTGCAACTGGTTCGCAGCCACCGCGTTCCACGACTGCTTCGCAAGTGGAGGCATCTAGGATTTCAACTGAGCCGGCCTGCGCGAACGGCTGCATAAAGTTCTCAAGATATTCTTTGTCTTCAGACTCGGCAATCAAAACCAACGTATGCTGGCTGTCAAGCACCGCATCGCCGATCAAATCCACGCCGTATTTGCGTGCGTTCTGCCTGCTCAAGTGCTGCAGCAACATCTGCCCCATTTCGGGATTCTTTGCCGGGCAGGTCTCAGCAGTATGCTGGTGGCGAACAAAATAGAGAGACATTTTGAAACTCCTTTGGTTTTTTATGTCATTGCGAGGAGGGCGCTCTTCCCGACGAAGCAATCTCCTAGAACATGAGATTGCTTCGGTCGCTCCGCTCCCTCGCAACGACATCAGTTAATTTGTATTTTTTCTTCTTCGAATTGCGAACGATCTTCAATCAACCGCCACGAGCGTGATTCAATTGCCTTTCCAGAATCCACGCTCGTGATGATGTACGAAAAAAACGGCTGCGCCCAATCGCGGTCAAATTCCGAGGGACGGTTCGGATGATCGGGATGCGAATGAAACACGCCGATCAGACTCAGCCCGAGGCGGTCAGCTTCCAATTCGGCTTTGAGATAATCCTCCGGCGTGATCAAATAACGATTATGCCGCGCGGCGTCTTCGCGTGAATTCGTCAACGGCAGGATTGTTTTCACTGCGCGCTCATTTCCATCTGAGCCGAGCAAAAAGCCCGCGCCTTCTTCAGGATAGGCATCTTCGCCATGCGCGTGAATTTGCGCCAAGACATCTTTCGAAAGCCGCAGCATCATTTGCCTTCCCACAAAGCTTTGTCGCTCAGATATTTGTAGCCTGCGTCGGGGAACAAAGTCACGATCACGCCTTCTTTGATTCGAGACGCAACTTGCATCGCTGCGACCATCGCCGCGCCGGATGATATTCCGACAAATAGACCTTCTTCGCGCGCCAACCGTCGAACCATTTCGTGCGCCGCTTCGGTCTGGACTTCGACCGTCTCGTCCGCAAAGGCTGGATCAAAAATCCCGGGCTGGATCGCGGACGGCATGTGCTTGAGACCTTCGAGACCATGAAACGGCGCATCAGGCTGCGCTGCAATGATCTTGACGTTCGGCAGTTGCTCGCGCAGATAACGGCCAGTTCCCATCAATGTGCCTGACGTTCCAAGTCCTGCGACAAAGTGCGTGACCTGCCCATTCGTTTGGGCGAGGATTTCCGGGCCGGTTGTCAAATAATGGGCTTGCCAGTTGGCATCGTTGTTGTATTGATTCGCATACCAATACGTATCGGGCTTTTCCGCGGCCATTTGACGCGCAACTCGAATCGCGCCGTCTGAGCCTTCGGATGGGTCGGTCAGAATCACTTCCGCACCGAGCACGCGCAAGATCGTGATTCGTTCCGGACTGGCATTGGCAGGCAAACATAATGTGACAGGGATCCCCATTGCCGCGCCGAATGTCGCGTACGAAATTCCCATGTTGCCGGACGTCGAATCGAGCAAGCGTTTGCCAGAAATAAGATCGCCATTTGCAATCGCGGTGCGAATAATATTGAGCGCAGGCCGATCTTTGACCGAGCCGCCGGGGTTGAACCATTCAGCTTTGGCGAAAACTTGAATTTGGCGCGGCAGGCCCGAGGTCACGCGGCGAAGCGGGAGTAATGGCGTATTCCCCACCCGCGCCTCGAGTCCATCTTCAATCGCTTTAAAGTGTGTTTTTCGTATCTGTGTAAGTGTCATCCAATACCATTTAAAGCTCTAGCCGCCGTCCTCGGCGGCGAGGACGCCGCCTGGAGCGCGCTGAGAGTTGAAATAAAATCAGCCAGCGAAAACAAAAAGGACGCTATGCAGCGCCGCCGATTCGATTTATCGAATGCGGGAGTCGCACACCGTCCTTCAATTCGTTGGCTGATCTTCTTGAAGAGGCGGTGTTACGAACCCCGCCTTAGACAGGAGCAATAGGAAAAGTTAATCATAGGTTATCTATGAGATGTCGGCTATTTTACAATTCTTACTTGTTTTGTCAAGATAAAAATTGGAAAATGATTAACCACCCGAAATCGAAGCCAGCAAAGTAATGCGATCAGATTCATTGAGCTTTGTTTCCAAACCACCCAGCTCGCGAACGTTTTGATCATTCACAAAAACATTGATATGGCGGCGCAGCTTACCTTCCGAATCAAAAACATGAAATCGAAGATTAGGATACTGAGTGACCGCGTCTTGTAAAGCATCTGAAACCGTCGCGCCGTGAACGGCAGCTTCTGCCTGATTATTGATGTAGTAGCGCATCAGCGCGCCGACTTTCAAAACGGGCATATTCCCATTTTACCGCTACCCAGGAAAACAAAATATGAAAAACTACAAAACTTAATTGGACGCGGAAAACGCAGATACACGCAGATATAAAAAATCCGCGTTCTCTGCGTTCATCAGCGTCCCAAAAGAAACTCGCCCACGAGACAAATTCGGGGCGAGTTCTATTTGCGTTTTGCAACTTGCTTTATTACTACTCTTCCTTCTTCGCTTCCATTTCCTTCTTGTGCGCTTCGACGATATTTGCCGCAATGTTCGATGGGACAATATCGTAATGATCGAGTTCCATCGTATAGTAGCCGCGCCCGCCCGTGATCGAGCGAAGTTGTGACGTGTATCTCAGCATCTCCGCCAGCGGGACATGCGCCACGACAACCGTGCTGCCGCGTTCCGACTCAGTACCTTGAACGCGTCCGCGGCGCGTATTGAGATCACCCATCACATCGCCCATGTTCGCATCGGGAACAACGACACGCACATTCATGATCGGCTCGAAAAGCACCGGGCCCGCGTCCTGCACGGCTAATCTGAAAGCCTCGCGTCCGGCAATTTCGAATGCGACCGGCTTCGAGTCAACAGGGTGTTCCTTGCCATCGTACACGATGACTTTGACGTTGCTCATCGGGTAACCGGCAAACGCACCCTGATCCAGCGTGGCTTTGATGCCTTTTTCGATGGCGGGCAAATAAGACCGCGAAAGATTCATGCCGACCAATTCATCCGTGAACTCGAAATCAGCAGATGGCAATGGCTCGATGCGAAGATGCACTTCGCCAAATTGTCCTGCACCGCCAGTCTGCTTCTTATGACGATACTGTGCGGAGGCTTTTCTTGTGATCCCTTCGCGATATGGAACCTTTGGCTCGCGCGTCGTAAGCCCAACCTGAAATTTGGTTTGGGCACGATGCACAGCCACATCAATATGCTGGTCACCCATGCCCTGCAAAACCGTCTCGCCCGTTGAACGCTCGTTATACCAGGAAAGCGTCATATCTTCTTCACACAGACGAGACAACGTCGGCGTGATCTTGGCTGCGTCGGCCTGAGTCTTCGGAGCAATCGCGACGCGGAACAACGCCGCGGGGAATTTGGGCGGCGTGACCGTCAGAGGATGATTCTTATCGCTGAACGTATCACCCGTCGCGCTGACCGTCAGCTTTGCAACCGAAGCAATATCACCGGCATGGACCACTTTGACTGCAATCTGTTCCTTGCCGCGCTGGAGATGCAAACCAGACATGCGTTCTTCCGCGTTTTTATTCTGATTCCAAACATGCGCGTCGGCTTGAACGGAACCAGACAACACACGGAAATAAGTCATCTTGCCAACGAACGGATCGGCGGTCGTTTTCCAAACATACGCGGCCAGCGGGCCGGCGTCAGTTGCGGTCAATTTTTCTTCGCCGTCTTTCCCATTGACGACGCGCGCCGGAGATTGAGCTGGTGATGGGAACAAATCCACAATGCCATTCAACAGCGGCAGCACGCCAATTTCGTGGGCGCCTGCGGCGCAATAGACCGGGATAAAAGCTCCAAAATGGACAACATCTTTTAAACCGCGAATCAGTTCCTCATCCGAGAGAGAGCCGTTCTCGAGATATTTCTCAAGCAGGCTGTCTTCGCCTTCCGCGGCAGCCTCAATAAGCACACCGCGGGCTTCCTTCGCCGCGGCCTGCAAGTCAGCCGGGATTTCCGATGCGGTCTTGCCGTCGCCCAGGAAGGCTTTCATTGAAATCAAATCAATCACGCCTTTGAAATCGTGCTTCTCTCCGATGGGCAATTGAACTTTGACCAAACGCTGGCCGCCCGCATGTGCAAACTCTTCAATCGAGGCATAAGCCTTTTCAAAGTTGGCATTATCGCGGTCCAGCTTGTTGATGACAACAAAGCGCGGCAGCTTGAATTCATCAATGTGACGCCATGCAATTTCGGTGCCGACTTCGAGACCAGACACCGCGTCAACCAAAACCAACGCCCCGTCCGAAACGCTCAACGCAGAAATGACTTCGCCGATAAAATCGGTGAAGCCCGGCGCATCCAGAACATTGATCTTGTGATCGCGATGCTCGACTGGGAGAACACCAGTGTACAAGGAAATCTTGCGGCGAATCTCTTCTTCGTCGTAATCCGAAATAGTCGTCCCATCCTCGATCTTGCCAAGACGTGTCGTCGCCCCCGTCGTGTGCAGAAACGCCTCCGCCAACATCGTCTTGCCCGCGCTCCCGTGTGAGACAAGCGCAATGTTGCGAAGAAACTCAGTGGTATACTCTTTCATCACAACCCTTCCTATAAGTGGAATGATGCCAGCCGCATGATTGTAAAAGAAGAGAGTTGAATTGTCAAAGTGTGGACTGTCATAACGTAAAGGTGACATGGACGAGATTCTCTGGCATTACTCATACCTTTGGCTCGCGATGGGGCTGACGCTCGCAGCGGGGTTGGTTTTACTCACACATCAGCCGAAATGGAGGGACTTCATTGCGTTCGGCGCGATTGTGGCCGGCTTGGTGGTAACCTGGATTATTTTGCATCCGCGGCAAACGCCCTTGATGGCAGACGCCAAAGCTGTCCAACAAATGATCGGTGGTGGCGAACCTGTCCTGCTCGAATTTCAATCTCCCTACTGAATTTACTGCACCGCAACAGAACCCGTCGTGAACGGGCTGGAACAGGAATTGGGCGATAAAATCCACGTTATCCACGTCAACATTCAAAGCGAAGCTGGTCACGAGCTGGAGCCTGTTTACAACTTCGAATACACGCCGACATTCATTTTCTTCGATGCGCAGGGCAACGAGTTGTGGCGCGAAGTCGGCGGCCTCGATGTACAGCACGTGCGCGACTCGGTAAATCAATAATGCTTCGCCGACTCAATTTCAATTTTTGGTATTATCGTCGTCCGCCATGGGACAGCGGCATTACTCCTCCAGAACTTTTTGATTTCATCGCCGAACATCCAGCAGGCCGCGCAATTGACATCGGCTGCGGCACGGGAACAAATGTTGTGACACTAGCCCAACATGGATGGCAGGTTACTGGAATTGATTTCGCGCCGCGCGCGATTCAAATTGCAAAACATAAAACGCAAAAGGCAAACGTGAACGCAGTTTTGCAAGTTGGCGACGCAACCAAATTACATGGAATCATTGGCCCGTTTGATTTGGCACTCGACCTGGGCTGCTTTCATGGAGTGGAGAATCGGCCGGCTTACCTTGATCAACTAAATCGAGTCCTCGCTTCGGGCGGACACTGGTTGATGTATGGATTCTTTAAGTCCGACCCGCATCAAACCGGATCGGGGCTGGCCGCGGCAGATTTAGACTTAATCCAAGCCCAAGGCTTTCATCTGCTCTCGCGCAAGGACGGCTGGGATAAACGCGAAAGATCGTCCGCGTGGTTTTTGTATCAGAAATCGTAGGGGCACAGCGTCGCTGTGCCCCTACCAATTAACGGTAAATCAAAATGCGTGTCTTATTCATCTTCCTCGATGGCGTTGGGCTTGGCGCTGACAATCCCGAAATTAATCCGTTCGCCCGCGCCCACATGCCCGTACTCGAAAACCTATTAGGCGGTCATAAATTATTGGCCGCCTCTGCGCCATTTGTTGGCAGGCGCGCAACATTGCTTCCGCTTGACGCGGCGCTTGGCGTGAACGGACTTCCGCAGTCTGCAACGGGGCAAGCAGTTTTACTAACCGGAATCAATGTTCCCGCGGAGATCGGCGAGCATTATGGACCAAAGCCAAACCCAGCGGTGGCAAAATATTTGCTCAACGGAAATCTATTTTCGCAATTAACAAAAGCTGGCAAATCTGCCGCTTTGCTCAACGCGTATCCGCCGCGTTATTTCCACGGCGTGGATTCGGGCAAGCGCTTATATTCTGCGATTCCACTCGCGGTCACGTCTGCAGGGTTACCTCTATTCACAAAAGATGATTTCTATGCAGGCCGCGCAATGTCTGCGGATTTCACAGGCGCAGGATGGACAGGCATGCTAGGCTTTCCAGATGCGCCGGTTTTGAATCCGCATGATGCGGGCAAGAAGTTATCTCAATTGGCAGGTCAATACGATTTTTCGCTTTTCGAATATTGGGCCAGCGATTATGCAGGTCATAAACAGGATACGAAATGGGCTATCGAACAACTTGAAACATTCGATGGCGTGCTCAGCGGCTTGACAGAAACCTGGAACGATGGTGAAGGTTTGATTCTCATCACATCCGATCATGGCAACATGGAAGACTTGTCCACGCGGCGGCACACAGATGCGAAAGTGCCGGGACTGCTGATCGGCTCATCGAAGGCACGCGCCGCTTTCTCGTCCGGGTTGACCGATTTGACAGGGATCACACCGAGGATCATGCAATCCATCATCCCATCCGCCTAAAGTACTCTTGCAGGCGGTTATCAACAATCGCATAATGGATTGCAGCCAAAGGAAAGGAGCCTGCCATGCCAAAGGCATTGCCTCGTTTTATCTATTTGCTGTTGATCCTTATCGTTGCTGTGTTTGCATGCAATCTGCCTTCCGCGACCGCCGTTCCGCCGACCATCCAACCACAATCGAATTCAGGGAATGTATCTGCTGCCTCCACGCAGCCGCCTTCTGCAACAGATACAGCAACCGCGCCACCCGTTCTTCATCAACTCATGCCATCGGATGTAAGCCCAACAGGCACACTCAACTACGATGTTGATTCATCTGGAACCGGCCCGGAGCACCGCGCGCCCTATGGCGACGCGTACGATCTCAATCTTTTCGAGCGGCCATTCACGCAATCGGATATGACTTATGTTCCAAATTTGGATATAACAACTTTTCAGATCAGCACCGATGGAACATGGTATTACGTCTTCATCGGTTTGATTGGAAATAACCCAAACGATCCCATTAACATTGATTACGGCGTTGAGCTGAACAAAAACAAAGACGGTTTTGGTGACACTTTGGTCTGGGCACAGCCGCCTTATACAACAACCTGGACAACCAATGGCGTCAAAGTGTACACCGATCCCAACCACGACACTGGCGGCGCGTCGCCCGAGAAATCAGACGCCAACACGTCAACTGGCGCGCCTTATCCGGGCGATGGATATGAAACCGTCATCTTCGATCAGGGGAAGGGCAGCGATCCTGATCTTGCCTGGGTAAGAATTGATCCAAAAGATTCAACAATCATTGAGTTTGCATTCAAGACTTCACTGGCAAGCCACTCGTTCATGTGGGGCGCGTGGGCTGACGCCGGTTTGAAGGATCCATCGAAGTTCAACTACAACGACCGGTTCACGTTCGCACAAGCAGGTTCGCCCATTGCTGGAACTGTCCAGTATCCGATCAAGGCGATTTATGCGGTGGACAATACTTGTTGGGCCGCGTATGGTTTCAAACCAACCGGATATGAGCCGCACATTTGCCCAAGCAACGCGCCGCCGCCAGTCAAAAAGCCAAAGACGCCAGGCGCAACGCCGCCGCCCGCCTGCCAATTAAGCGATGCAATATGCAATGCCAAGGGAATGGTCTTCAATCCCGCTGCCTGTACCTGTTATGTGATCCCGTAACACAGAATCTACAACGACTTCTTCACAACGGCGAAGCCGAATGGCTTCGCCGTTGTGCTAGCGACCATCGCCCATAAGTCCTATCCTACTTGAATCCGACTCTCGAAAGGCGGATAATTTTCATGGAGAGGAAGGACACAATGAGTAAGCATAGGCACGTTTACTTCGGGGCGGTGATCGTGTTGTTGATTGTGCTGTCCTGCAATATGCCTGCGCCAGCCAATACGCCGCCCGCCGTTCCAACAACGATTCTTGCAAGCCAAAGTCAAAGCCCGACTGATACTGCCACATCCCCACCGCCCGCGCCATCTGAAACTCCAACCTACGTGGTCACGCATTTGATGACGCCCAACCATGTTTCATTGGCAGGCAACATCAACTACGATGTTGAGTCTTCAGGAACCGGGCCAGAACACCGCGCGCCATACGGTGACGTATACCGGCTCAACCGCCTCGAACGTCCCTTTACGCAAACGGATATGACCTATCTGCCCAACGTGGACATCGAACGCTTCCGCATCACATCCGATGACAACTGGAATTACGTTTTCATTGAATTGATCGGCACCAACCCGAACGATCCGCTGAACATTGATTACGGCGTGGAACTGGATCAACAAAAAGACGGCTTTGGCGAATACCTGATCTGGGCGCAGCCGCCATATACTACGACCTGGACCACAAGCGGCATCACCGTTTACGCGGACGCCAACCACGACAGCGCCGGGCTTTCCACTGAACAATCCGATGCGCCGTTCTCTGGCAACGGATACGACAACATCATCTTCGACCAAGGCAAAGGAGATGATCCCGATTTGGCGTGGGTCAGAATTGACCCGAAGAATGCAAACACAGTCGAGTTCGCGTTCAAGCGGACCTTGCCGGGCAAGAGTTTCATGTGGAGTGTTTGGGCAGATGCCAGTTTGAAGAAACCGGAGATGTTCAGTTATAACGACCGTTATACCATCGCCGAAGCCGGTTCGCCGCAGACCGATAACAGCGAATATCCAATCAAAGCTTTGTATTCAATGGACAGTACCTGCCGTGCCGCGTTTGGCTTCAAATCAACCGGATATGAACCGCTAATCTGCCCAACCGAAGAACCGCCAACCAAAAAACCAGGACAACCGGTAACGCCGGGTTTGCCCCCGCCGCCCGTTTGCCAGCCGCCGCCGTGGTGTACCGGTCAATGGTATATATGGCATCAGGATACTTGCTGGTGTGAAGTAATCCTGTACTAATTTTCAATAGCAAAAACGAAGCAGGTACCCACTTTTGCTACTCAATAAAACGCATGAAAACCTGATTGCCTAATAAACGGCCCCACCTTGTCAATCTCAAGACTTCCGAAGAACTCAACCCTTCGGAAGTCTCGCTGTGCCATTCGAGCAAACCAAGCCGGATCAAATCTTGAATTTCCTTTGAATAAACTTCCAACAATTCGCGCCCGAATCTTTGACGGAAAGCGGGCACGGCAATTCCCTCGCGCGTCAATCTCAGCCCGGTCATCATGTATTCGGACATGTCATCCTGCGCGGTTTGACGATGATGATTCACAACTGCCGGAGAAAGCGGGAAATCAGTATTCAGTGACCAGCGGTCAGTATTCAGTCTCTCAATGTACGTCTTGATTCTCAGCACATTCGAGTAACGATAACCATTGGCATATCCATGCGCCCCCGCGCCCAACCCAAGATACGGAAGTCCGCGCCAGTATTGCAGGTTATGGATGCACTCTCGATTCGGTTTCGCCCAATTTGAAATTTCGTATTGAATATAACCCGCGGTTTCGAATACTTCGCTTGCCCACTCATACATATCCGCGGCGAGATCGGGATCGGGGATTGGCAGAAGCCCGCGCGCCGACCAGCGTCCAAACGGCGTGCCATGCTCGAGGGTCAGCGCGTAGGCGGAGATATGCTCAGGGTGCAAATCCAAGATACGTTGAACGGTCGTCCGCCAGCTCGTCAGGGTTTGTTCCGGCAAGCCATAGATCAAGTCGAGATTCAGATTAGCGAATCCCGCCTTGCGCGCGGACCTGACCGCCTCGATCACATCAAAGAAGTTGTGAGCGCGTTCCAGCATGTGGAGTTCTTCCGCATTGGCCGATTGAACTCCGAAGCTGATGCGATTGATTCCAAGCGAATGAAGCGCCTTTAAATCATCGAACGAAACCGTGCCGGGATTTGCTTCGATTGTGACCTCGGCATCTTCCGTTAATTCAAAATCGTTGTGAATCGCTTGAAAGATCGATTCAAATTGTTTTGGCGAAAGCAGCGACGGCGTCCCGCCGCCAAAGAAAATGGTGTGAACTTTATCCCCCTCGCCCCTGTCCCCTCTCCCGCTGGGAGAGGGGAAACCGGAACCCACAAATTCAATCTCTCTACACAGCGCATCCACATACGCGGAAATGGAATCCTCTTGCCCCGCGTACGTGTTGAAATCACAATACGCGCAGCGATGCGCGCAGAATGGGATGTGAAAATAAAGGGAATATTTCATGACGGAAGAATGCAGTATACCGCATCAGGTTTTGCCGTGACAAAATTGTGACAGTCAGAGATTGACATTCACAGAGAAAATAGTATAAATGCGGCCTAGAGAGTCTATCCGAAGACGGTTTCACGCGTTATGCAAGGCCAACATCTTGCAGATCGAGTGAAATTTAATTCTTATGTTTTCGGATGGGTTCTTTATCTTTTTAACTTAATTCATGGAGGTGTGAGTGAACGCGACTTTGAAACTTGGAGAGCATTACATTTGCGATCTCTCCAACTGCAACCGGCAGCTGCTGATGGACAGCGAAAGAGTCCGCTCACTGTTTTCGAAGGCTGTGCATGAAAGCGGCCTCACGGTTGTGGACGAGGGCTTTTACAAGTTCAGCCCGCACGGCTTTACTTGCTTTTTGCTTCTCGCAGAGTCGCATGCAAGCTTGCATGCCTGGCCTGAATACGGCTACTGCGCTGTTGACCTGTTCACCTGTGCGATCGGCAAGGACCTTTTACCGCTGATCCAGCAAATCAAATCTGCGCTCGGCGCGGACAATTTTTCAGTCCGCAAACTGGACCGGGACGCGGATGTCGAACCCGCCCTGTTGACAACTGTCACGGTATAGGGACACATGAACAATTGGTTCACAGAAGAACTGCATCCTTACTATCGCAAAAGTCTTCGCGTTAAAAAAATTCTTGCAGACGAACAAACGCAATACCAGCACATCCAGATCTTTGAAACCGAGTTCTTCGGCAATGCACTGGTCCTCGATGGCATCATCCAGCTGACCGAGCGCGATAACAGCGGCTATCACGAGATGCTTGTCCATGTGCCAATGCTGGCGGTTGGCAAGCCAAAGCGCGTGTTGATCGTCGGCGGAGGTGACGGAGGCTCATTGCAGCAGGCGCTCCGCTATCCGTCCGTGGAGGAAGCGGTGGTCTGCGAACTGGATCAACGCGTCGTGGATTTGTCGCGACAATATTTTTCCGCGTCCTTCGGGGACCCGTGGGCGGATCCGCGCGCCAAATTGATCGTCCGCGACGCCTTTGGATTTCTCGAAGAAAACCCCCGACAGTTTGACGTCATCATCTCAGACACAACCGATCCCATCGGCATGGCAGAGCGATTATTTTCGGATGATTTTTACAAGCGGATGGTTCGCGCGCTGACGCCCGGCGGCGCGGCGTCCACGCAATGCGAACAGCCTTTCTTCGATGCTGAATTAATAAAACAGATTTACAAATCAGCCAAAGCGCTGGCGAAGAATCCCGCGTATTATTACGCCCACATCCCAACCTATCCCGGCGGCGGGATCGGTTTTATGTATGTTTCAGATACGCCATGGGAAAATGGGTTGAAGAATCCGTATCCGCCGGGGATCAACAATTACATCAATCCTGATGTTCATCAAGCGGCATTTGCCTTGCCGGAATTTTTTAGAAAAGAATTGTACGGATAAAAAAAGGAGGTCACGCTTTCAGCGTGACCTTTATTTTCAAGCGAACATCTTCAACGATTCAATATCTTGAGCAAGAAATCGGGGCGATCTGTGATGATGCCGTCCACGCCGATGTCAACATAATGCCGCATCAGGCTCGGATCATTCGTCAACGGCTCAACTTTGACATTCATCGCGTGCGCGCGCTGGACATAATCACTTGTGAGGACGAAGTCGCCGTACATTCCCGTCGGGTCAAAGGGACCTTCCAGGGACGCGTAATCCGGCGACATCCATTTGCTGAAATAGCTGTGTTCAAAAATCACAAAATCGGAGAACTCGCCAAACGAAGCGGCTGTGGCAACTTCCGGACAGGCCTGGCGAAACCGGCTGACAATGGCATCGTACAATGACGCCACAACAACTCTGTCCTGCATGTGATTTTGGCGGATCAGGTCACAGAGCTGAGTCTCCAAATGGGCCCGCGTCAGCTTGACATCCAGAACGAAGCGTTTGTCAGGAAATGTGCGAAAAGCCTCCGCCAGAGTCGGGACGGTGATATTTTGTCCGCGGAACGGGAATGTCTCGCCATGGTCTGGTGACCATTTGTAAGCGGCATCCAATTTTTCCAACTCAACAAAATTCATATCTTCGATTGAACCGGAGCCGTCCGTTGTGTAATCCACGCGGCCATCGTGCATCAGA
>JAKAKJ010000035.1 GCA_021824575.1 Chloroflexota bacterium | reverse complement strand
TTTGATCGCGGCGATTGGCAAGACCGAAATGGTGCGCGGCGACTGGATCAAACCCGGCGCGGCAATTATTGATGTGGGCATCAACTCTGTTCCAGATGCGACCAAGAAAAGCGGTCATCGTCTGGTCGGTGATGTGAATTTCAATGAAGCAAAAGAAGTTGCCGGATTTATTACTCCGGTCCCCGGCGGCGTGGGCCCGATGACGATTGCAATGCTGATGAAGAATACGCTAAGGGCAGCAGAAATTCAGGACAAGTGAATATAGAAAGCGGTAGGCAGAAAGCAGGAGCCGGAATGCAGGGCTATCGCGATCTAAAAGTGTATCAACGTGCCTATAAATCCGCGATGGATATATTTAACGAGTCGAAGGCCTTTCCAAAAGATGAACGCTATTCGCTGACTGATCAAATCCGTCGCTCGTCGCGAAGTGTGGCAGCCAACATTGCCGAAGGTTATCGTAAACGACAATATTCAAAAATGTTTGTCAGCAAACTGGCTGATGCCGATGGCGAGGCTACTGAGACACAAGTCTGGTTGGATTTTGCCCGCGATTGTGGCTATCTATCTGTCGAGCGACACGATGAACTTTTTAGAGCTTACGAAGAAGTTGGAAAAATGCTAGGCACCATGATGTCCATACCGGAGAAATTCATTCCATACAAACAACATCAAAATTAATTTTTCTGGAAATGAATGATGGAATGCAGAAGGCGGCTATCTTTACTGCCTTCTGCATTCTGCTTGCTGCTTATTGATCGCGGTCAACTCCACCAGTTTGTTTGTGATTTGTTTCAACACTTCATCCGGCATGCCATCCAAAGCTTTCGATTGGATACGCGTATCAATGCTGTCGTTGACGTAATCCACGATGACGAAGCGGCCATCTTCAGTTTGTGCGATTTCCGTCGAGAACCAATCCAATTTACAGATGCGGGCGATTCCTTTCGTGGCTTCGCGGAGGGGCGCAAGACCCAATTGCGTTTCCTCGTCTGATGTCAAAACCTTATAAACGTGCGTGAGCGGATGCCACCAGCAGGGAATGCAGTCGCCTCCCACGTAAAAGACGCGGAACCAGGCTTGTCGTCCAGAAATGATGCGGGCTTCGATGTGTGCCTGTGCCAGATATTTTTGATCGGGAAATTCGAGCCGCGCGCATTGAACATCATCCAGCGTGGAGGCGTTCATTCGCACGCCCTCGCCGCCTCCGCCGACAGCGGGCTTGAGTACGAATTTGTTTCCAAGCGGAGTCAAATCCAGCGGCGGGAGAATCGGTTGATCCACAAATGGCGCGATCAAAATTGTATATGGTGTTTGCAGCCCAGCCTGGATCAGCTCGAGGTGCATCGTTGCCTTGTCTTCAGACCAATGCGACAGTTCGATGGGATTGATGCGATGCAGATGATTTTCCTTTGAGAAACGCCGGATCGGTTCAAAGCGCAGATCATCATTGGCGCGGTCCAGCAGCGTTCGAAACGTCGCTTGACCACTGTAAAGTGAGGTGATTGCTTCCAAAAGATTCGACAGCGTGACCTGCCATAAGGATAATCCGCAGGACGCGCATGCATCTTCGATGCAACAAACGAAGTCGTGGTCGTATTGCCAGTACCAGGGGAGACAGAGATCATAAATACGCATGGGGATAGCCGCCATTGTGGAATTTTCCCAATTCTACCCGGCTCGAGGTGAAAATCCAATTTCGGCGCTCTTGCGTAATTTGGCTAAGAAGATTCTGAGAAACTCACAATCCGTCTTTTCAAATTACTAAAAGAATGATATAGTTAGAAATCGAAACTATTAGAAAGACGTATTATTATGGGAAAACTTGACGAATGCGCCCGCCAACTGCTCGATACCGTTCCGCCCATCATGCGTTCGGTCCGCGCGGAGATGCGGAGCCACCGCGGCCACGATCTTTCGATTCCGCAATTCCGCACATTGACATTTGTGAATCGAAACCCTGAAACCTCGTTATCAGAACTGGCCGATCATTTAGGCTTGACGCTGCCATCCGTATCGAAACTGGTGGACGGCCTCGTGAACGAGAAACTCATTACGCGTCGCGAATCAACCGAAGATCGAAGGCGGATGACGTTATCTCTCACGAAAAGCGGCGCAGATATTTTGCGCGCCGCGAGTCAAGCTACGCAGGATTATCTCAAGGATGTTTTGCGCGAGCTTTCATCTGACGAATTGTCAACGATCATTCGCGCCATGAATCTCCTGCATCCGTTATTTGCGAAAGGAATGAAAGAAGAAAAAGAATATGCCGCTGCCAATTCTTGAAACTCATGCTCTAACGCGTCGCTACGGCACGCTGACCGCCGTGGACCGTTTTACGCTTTCCGTTGAAGAAGGCGAAATCTTCGGGCTTCTCGGTCCGAACGGCGCGGGGAAGACCACAACGCTCAAAATGTTGACGACGCTCTTGCCGCCGACTTCCGGTGAGGCAAAGATTGCAGGCCGCGATATTGTTCATCAGGCGCGCGATGTCCGCAGAATCATCGGTTATGTCCCGCAGTTGCTATCCGCCGATGGAACACTTTCCGGCTATGAAAATCTGGATGTTTTTGCCAAGTTATATGACATTCCGCGCGGCGAACGAGAAAAGCGGGTCTCAGATTCGCTGGAATTCATGGGATTGGCCGACTCCGCCAATAAATTGGTACGCGATTATTCGGGCGGGATGATCCGCCGACTTGAGGTGGCTCAGTCGTTTCTCCACCATCCCCGCGTCCTTTTCCTGGACGAGCCGACAACGGGTCTGGACCCGACTGCGCGCCGCGTCGTCTGGGAGCATGTCCAGCGTCTGCGCGATGATTATGGCACAACGATTATCATCACCACGCATCTGATGGAGGAAGCCGATCATTTGTGCCATCGTTTGGCGATCATGCACCTGGGAAAGATTGCCGCCATCGGCACGCCGGCAGAACTCAAGGCTTCCGTCGGCGGACGTGGCACGACATTGGATGATGTCTTCATCCATTATGCAGGCGATACACTTGAATCTGGAGGTAGTTACCGTGAGACATCTCGAGCAAGACGCACGGCTCACCGCTTGGGCTGAACCGGCTCAAAAACATCCATTTGATTTCTTCTTTGCGATCACCAGCTTCATCAATAAAACGTTTGTGATTGCTGAATTGGAGATTCGCAAATTACGCCACGACCCGACCGAATTGCTGACGCGCGCCGTTCAGCCCGCTTTGTGGCTGCTGGTCTTTGGTGAAGTGTTCACACGCATTCGTGCCATTCCAACCGGCTCGGTCTCATACATTGAATTCATGACGCCGGGCATTTTGGCACAGAGCGTTCTCTTCGTCTCGATCTTTTATGGCATCGCGATCATCTGGGAACGCGACCTTGGAATCGTCCATAAGTTCCTCGCAACGCCGACGCCGCGCGCCGCGCTGGTACTGGGGAAGGCGCTTTCGGCGGGTGTGCGAAGTCTGGCGCAGGCCGCGATCATCTATGTCTTGGCCTTGCTTTTATCGGTACACATGAATTGGAATCCGCTGGCTTTGCTGGGCGTAATTGTGATTGTTGTTCTGGGCGCGGCTTTCTTTGCAACGTTCTCGCTGATCATTGCCTGCCTTGTCAAAACGCGTGAACGCTTCATGGGTATCGGGCAGGTGATAACCATGCCGCTGTTCTTTGCAAGCAATGCCATTTATCCGATCAACATCATGCCGACGTGGCTGCAGGTTATCTCGCGCATCAACCCACTGACGTATGAAGTTGATGCGCTGCGCGGACTCATGCTGGCGGGTGGTCAAATGACCTATGGCTTTGGCGTTGACTTCCTGGTGCTGGCCATTGCAACAACCATATTGGTAATCATCGGCTCTATTCTGTACCCGCGTGTCGTAGTATAAAGTAGATAATATAATCTATGTGCAGGTTGAAGACTTGCGCGCGTACGCGCAAGTCTTGGATTCCATGGAGTATGTTTTTTGGAAGAACCCGTCGTTACCGAATCGCCTTTTGAATCGCCGGAAGAACCGAAGCGCGCCGCGGACGCACAAAATACGTTCGCGGCTTTGCGGCATAGAAATTTTCAACTTTATTTTGGCGGGCAATTAATTTCCAATGCTGGAACATGGATGCAGACCATTGCCCAGGGTTGGCTGGTCTATCAACTTACTCATTCGGATTTGGCGCTCGGCATCGTGGGATTTGCAGCGGCAGTTCCAGCTTTGATCATCTCTCCGTGGGGAGGCGTGGTCGTGGATCGCGTCCCGAAGCGGACGCTTTTGATTCTCACACAATCCAGCGCGATGCTACTGGCGTTTATCCTTGCGGTGCTGGCTTTCACTGGTGCGGTGCAGGAATGGCATATTGTTTTACTGGCGGCAGGTCTGGGACTCGTCAACGCGTTCGATGGACCGGGCCGTCAGGCTTTTGTCGTTGAAATGGTCGGGCGCGAAGATTTGCCCAATGCCATTGCATTGAATTCAATGATGTTCAATAGTTCGCGCGTCATTGGCCCGGCGTTGGGGGGGATTTTGCTGGCCATCGTCGGCGCGGCATGGTGCTTCACGATCAATGGAATTTCATATCTTGCCGTGATCGCTGGTTTGTGGATGATGCAGGTCGCGCCTCACCAGCCAAAGCCTTTGTTAGAATCCCCGTGGAATCAATTGACCAGCGGTATTAAATACGTTTCACATCAGATTGATTTGGGCGGGCTTCTGCTTTTGTCCTTGATATTCAGCATCTTTGGAATTTCCTATGCGACTGTTCTTCCGGCGTTTGTGGAACAGGTTTTGCATCAGGGTGCGGCGGCGTATGGTTGGGTGAATGCAGCGATAGGCTTTGGCGCAGTAGCCGGCGCCTTTTTGGTCGCGAGCAATCATGGAACAAAATGGCGCGGCAAATGGCTTGTTGCGGCGGGAATCGGTTTTCCAATCGTGCTTGCCGTTTTTTCCTTCACGCCCTATTTCCTTCCGAGTTTGATTCTTGCGTTCGGATTGGGCATCGGCTTTATGGTGCAATTTACGATGATCAACACGCTTCTGCAAACCCGCGTGGAAGATCACCTGCGCGGCCGCGTCATGGCGTTATACACGCTGACGTTTTTCGGCTTCACGCCATTCGGCAACCTGGCAATTGGCGCACTTTCGGAAAGCATTGGCTTGAGCTACACGATTGCGATCTTTGCGGTAATCAGCTTGATTTTGACCTTGATCGTGATTCGAAAAATCCCACAAATCAAAGAACTTCCATAAACGGATTGATTCTCGCTTCGAGATTCTGAGTGTGATTTTCAAGTGCCGCGTGCGCTGGTTTTGCTGCAGATTTTGGCGGATACAATTCTGCGGCGGATAGTGTACAATTGTTCTATCTTACTTTCTCAAGGAAAATATGAACGCTATCGAAATTTCACATCTTCGGCGTGTGTTCAAATCTTATATTGGCGTCATCAAGCGCACAGCTAGGGAAGTTGTTGCTGTGAACGACGTCTCCTTTTCTATTGAAGACGGCGAGCTTTTCGGCTTGCTCGGCCCGAATGGGGCTGGAAAAACGACCACGGTCAAAATGCTCACGACATTGCTGATCCCAACCGCTGGCACAGCGACCATCCGCGGCTTCGATGTTGTCAAGCGCGCAGAGGAAGTCCGCAAACGGATCGGCTTTATCTTCGGCGGCGAGCGCGGGCTTTATTGGCGTCTTTCTGGCATTGACAACCTGCGCTATTTCGCCAGTCTGTATGGCGTTGACCCCGATGTTTCAAAGAAGCGCATTCCGTTTCTGCTTGAACTGGTGGGTTTAAGGGATCGCGGCGATGAAAAAGTCGGCGGATATTCGCGCGGCATGAAACAGCGGCTTCATGTAGCTCGTACACTTTTGCATGATCCTGAAGTGTTATTTCTGGACGAGCCGACGATCGGTCTCGACCCGGTTGGGGCGCGCGAGTTTCGGCAGGTGATTCTCGACCTGCAATCGCAAAAGAAAACGATCCTGCTCACGACTCACTACATGTTCGAAGCTGATGCGTTGTGCGACCGGATCGCCGTGATAAATCACGGCCACATTGTTGCCCTTGACACTCCAGGCGGATTGAAATCCCGGGCGCAGGATTTGAATGTAGTCGAAGTGGAGACCTTCGGCTTGCCTGCCAATACGCTTAATAATCTGCGCGCTTTGCCATTCGTTGATGCGCTTTCGGTTGAAGAATACGAACAGCGGCAGATGTTGATGATACAGACCAGCCGCGGAGCCGAAGCCGTGCCCGATGTGATGGCCGCACTCGAAGGTCTGAAAGTCGGGCGCGTGATCGTCCGCGAACCTACGTTGGAAGATGCTTACGTTCGCCTTGTCGAAGACGGAGATAAATCATGAACTTTCGCGTGCTGATCAAATATTGGCGCACCATCCTCGTCGTTGCGGAGATGACCATTCGCCAGCAGTTGATGGATGGCTTCGTCATCTTCACGATTTTGTTCCAGCCGATCATCATCGCTTTGTTGGGATTGTGGATGCTAAAAGGCAAGGGCGCAGACGCGGCTCTGTTCGTTGTCGTTGGAAGCGGCCTGACGGGTTTATGGTCCAGCCTGCTTTTCATATCGGGCAACAGTATCAACGTTGAGCGCTGGGTTGGGACACTCGAGTCGCTGGTTGCGATTCCCACACCCTTTGAAGTGGTCGTGTTTGGAAAAAATCTTGCCAACGTTATTCAATCCCTGTTGTCCATGCTGCTCGGTTATCTCGTGGCCGTCTTGTTCTTCGGATATTCGCTGAACATTCAGCAGCCGCTTTTGTTTGTCGCCTCGATCTTCCTGACCATTATCGGATTCATCAGCTTCGGCCTCGTCATTGCTCCGGTCTTCGTGATGAATCCGGGAGTGCAGGCCTGGCAGAACGGGCTGGAGTTCCCCGTCTATGTTCTGTGCGGATTTATGTTCCCGATTGCGCTCCTGCCCGGATGGACGACTCCAGTCTCGTATCTGCTTCCGCCTTATTGGGCTGCGGTCGCTCTGCACGGAACCTCGACAGGCGGCGCCTCGTTAAACCAAACCCTCTTTGCCTGGGGCATGATCCTGTTCTTCTCCCTCGTGGACATTTTTGTTGGCGGACGTCTGTTCAAGCTGATGCTTTACAAAGCGCGCGCCGACGCGACGCTTGGAATGGAGTGACTTGAGATGATTACGCGGTCTTATCGTAATGGAGAGATTGAGGAACTTTATGAAGAAAATTGCGAATAATTTCCGCCTCTTCTGGCAGGGCGCTGTCCTTGCTTATGTGGCTTTGTTCCATTGGCTGCGGCCAACGCAATATGCCGCGTCCAAGATCATCATGCCGCTGGCGCAGATGTTTTTCTTTGTCTATTTGGGGACCTACGCAACCGGCGCGGGCAATGCAAGTTTTTATATCATTGGCAATGCCATTCAAATCACGGCGGTGAGCGGAATCTTCGGCGTGACAATGTCCATCGGCGGAGAGCGCAACGAAGGCACATTGCCTTATCTTTTTGGCACGCCTGCCAACCGCTTGATGATTTTCCTGGGACGCGCTTTCATGAACATCATTGACGGCGCGCTCGGCGTGGTGATCGCTTTTATTTGGGGAGTCGTTTTGCTCGGCCTCGACCTGTCACATACCAACCTCGGCGGCCTCGCAGCGACCATCCTTATCACAACAATCAGCACCTGCGGGCTTGGCTTATTGTTGGGCAGTTTATCGCTCATTACTGTCAATGTGATGTTCGTAAATAATTTTGTTTATTTTCTTTTGTTGATTTTCTCCGGCGCAAACGTGCCGATCAATCAACTGCCAGCCTGGATGCAGGCCATCTCTTATGTGCTGCCGCTTACACGCGGAATCGCCGCGGGACGTTTGCTGGTCAGCGGCGCAAACCTTGCGAGTGTTGCGCCTTTGCTGTGGGGCGAACTTGGTATCGGATTGATCTATGGCTTCCTCGGTTACCTCTTGTTCACCGCCTTCGAGGTCGAGGCCAAGCGACGCGGCACGCTGGAGATATTTTGACGGTATGAATAAGAATGCAGGTCACGTTTCATGAGCGTGACCTGCATTCTTGACGCGTTGGCTATAAGCCAACGCGAAGCTGATTAAGCGGGAACTGCTTCTTCTTCCGGCACCGAGGCGATGAAACGCTGCTGATGTCCCAGCCGCACGTGCAGGAAATAGAATCCAAGTGCGGCTACCAGACATAAGATCCCGCCGATGTACCAGACGAGATTCGGGTTGTAATTGTCGAGAATATATCCTGCCGCGCCAGGGCCGATTGCCGAGGGGATGGACCACGAAAAACCATAGACGGCCATGTATCTGCCGCGCATCTCTTCGGGCGCAAAGTTCGCAGTAAGCGCCTGGCTGGTGGGAACGATGATCATTTCGCCGAATGTGATGATGACTACAGCTGTCACAAAGAGGGCATAAGCGGAGACAAAGCCAAACATGCCAAAGCCTATGGCGTAGAGAATTGTTCCAACTGCCATCAAGGCAAATGGAGGAAGATTCTTGACGCGGCGCGTGATCCAGAATTGAAGCAGGACAACTGTGATGGCGCTGGACGTCAGGAGGAAACCATAACCTTGCGGATCAATGCCGTGATAGTTGCGCAGATATACCGAAAGTGTGTTGTAGGCTTGCTGATAAACGACCATCATCAGGATGGACGCCACGAGAAAGGCCATGAAAGCGTAATCGCGCAGAGCCACCTTGTAGCCCGCCATGGTTTGCAATATGGACTGTTCTTTTGTTTCCGCATGTTCTTCGGGTTTGGTTTCAGGTACGAAGCGAAAGAAGATGGCGGCCACGACGCAGCTGAGAACGGCGTCTGTTACGAACAGCAAAAAGTAGGAACGGTTCGCAACAAAACCGCCAATGGTCGGACCGATGATCCATGCCAGATTGCCGACCACCCGCAGAACCCCGAAGCCTTCCTGCCGTTTCTCTTCTGGAAGAATATCGGCGACCATGGCATTTTGCGCCGGGCCCCCGATGTTGTTGAGAATTCCGATCACGACTGCCAACGGATATAGCACGATTAAGTGGGTAACAAGACCCAACGCGATCGTGCTGATCGAGCCAAAGATCAGGCCAGAAATGATCAGCACTCGGCGGCCAAATTTATCAGCCAGCGCTCCGCCAATCATGCCGCCAACCAAACCGAAGACGGAGAAAAGGCCCAGGATTATGCCTGCCGTGGTCATGCCTACGCTGAATTTCTGCGTGATGTACAGCGCAAAGAACGGGAAGAGCAGAGTCCCGCCAATGCCGCTGATAAAGGAAGCAAGGACGACAATCCAAAAGCGGATAGGGAACTGATGGTAGATTCTTTTGAAGTCGGGGAACATAATCACCTTTTTAAGTTTGGCGCTTATTGTAGCACTTTTGTTCTATTTATGCCAGATTGAATTTTCCAAAGTTGGATATATTGATGCAATAAGTTTGGCACTTGGGCTTCAAACGTAGGAGTAGAATAATTGGAGTAGGAATCAGAGAAGTAAAATCATAAAGTTTGTGGAGGAAAAACATGATAAGCAGAGCGCCGCTTATATTTACGATTTTTGTAGTTCTATCGTTGTATGCTTGCACAACGTCTACAGAGACTTCCATTCCGGCAGCGGCAACTTCAACCGTGATGCCAATAGCAACCGTCACAGCAACGCTTGAGCCAACAGAAACCCCAACCCCAACAGAAGCGCCAACCCCAACAGAAGCGCCAAAAACTTTTGAACTAAATCCAATTCACACAGAATCGGTTTCGGTGGAATATGGACAGTATAAAGTCAAAGTAAACGTCAACGTCGTTACTGATGCATCTTTCCCCGATAGCAAACTTGGGGCAAAGGAAGTAACTATAAATCCGTATTTCCGTAACGCGGGATAGTGCAAGGTTTTTTCTGTAAATTCGATCAAGTGTTACCTCGCGATTTTATATTGTGATTAAGTTGAACCTTCAAAAGTTAGATAGGTTCTGCCGGTCAACCACTCCTCGCTGATCTCACTGA
>JAKAKJ010000094.1 GCA_021824575.1 Chloroflexota bacterium | reverse complement strand
CTCAGTGAGATCAGCGAGGAGTGGTTGACCGGCAGAACCTATCTAACTTTTGAAGGTTCAACTTAATCACAATATAAAATCGCGAGGTAACACTTGATCGAATTTACAGAAAAAACCTTGCACTATCGCTTCTTCTTGCAGTTTCCTAATTCTTTGAATGAAAGATTGAACGACTGTGTCATTAAGATTTTTTGCTGTCTTTTCCTCTTTGGTAATATAGAAATCTAAATATCGTGAAGGATTGGTTTGATTTCGCTTCTCATCAAAAATCTTAATTGCAAGAATTTGGACTAGTATTTCATACCCTCTTTGATTTACCAGTCCTTTTTCATCCATTGTGCGAAGAATTGCAGACATAGCGTCATTTATTTGTTTTGAGTGAACACCTGTAACTCTGTCCAGATCGCTGATGGTTCTTTTTGAACGATCAATTTCTTTTGGGCTTATCCATTCCATTAATTCATCGAATGATGGAATGTTTCGGTAGGGGTCGGGTAAATGTAGGGACAAGTCTTTTGTCCCGCTTAATTCCCCTTTTAGATTATATTCTTCACTAAGGCGAAGAAACTTGCTTCCCTGTTTTCGGAACAAGTAAAGTCTCTCAGTATCATACAAAACACCAAGACAAAATTCTCTCTCGCTTTCTTTGAGACCGGGCTTTAACTGCTGGTTATAAACTGCTTCTACATCTTTGCTGTCTTCCTTTTTAAATTCAATTACCCCTATAAGGTGTTTGCGAAGCCAATCTAAATCGCTTTGATCTTTATTCTCTCTCCAATTTTTGTAATGTTCAAACCAATCCTTATCGTCGAAAATAGCACCATCAAATTTTATAGGCGCTGACGATTTGTTTCCTTTTGGAAAATATACTTCTGTTCCAATAAAGTCTTTGGCAAATAAACCAGAATTGATAATTCCTGAGAAGAATTGCCACTTGTAATATTCTTCGTTACCTTCACCCCCCCCCCGAATCTTTGTCTTTTTATTCAAAACTAAATCAACAGGCAAGAAGCAGTTGAATTCTGAAATGTTTTGAAATTGTTTATCAAATAGGTTCTTGCTTTCGGTAAATGAGTTTTGTTGGCTAGGCGGCATTGTGTTTTCTCCTAATTGCTTAGAATTATAAATCCATAAAAACCAATTTCATCCTCAATCCATCGTCAGTTCACTTTCCCGTCAACACTTCCAACCGATCCACATAATCTTCCAACACGTCGAACGCGTCTTCGATGGGCTGGGTGCTGGTCATGTCCACGCCTGCCAGCTTGTAAACTTCCATCGGCGGTTTGGATGAACCCGCTTTGAGAAAGTTGATGTGATCCTGTGCGGCATTCGGCACGCCATTGAGAATCCGCTTGGCAATGGCATTCGCGGCGGAAATGCCGATGGCGTACTGGAACGAATAATAGTCAATGTAAAGATGCGTGGTGAACGTGCCCCACGTAATGCCCACGCGTTCACGGTCGAGATTCATCTCACCGCCATAGCCTTCGCTGAACAGGTCCGCCATCAGCTCGATCATCGAATCGGCGGTGAGTGCCCCGCCTTTTTCCACGCGCTGATGCGTCTCCAGTTCGAAGCGCGCCAGCGTCGGCATGATGAAAAAATAGCGATGGAAATTGTCCATGGCTTCTTCGAGCAGCGCGATCTGAAAATATTTATCGGTCTTCGTGTTGAGCAAATGTCCGCGCACCATGGCTTGATGAAAGTTCGAGGCGGTCTCGGCGATGATGGACGGATACAGATAATAGAACATCGGCTGTGCGCGGCTGGCGAAATGCGCGTGCATCGAATGTCCGAGCTCGTGCGCCAGCGTGCTCATACTGCCGACGTCGTCCGTGTAGCTCATCAGGATGAACGGGTACGTGTCGTTCGGGACACGCGTCGAGAACGCGCCCTGACGTTTGCCCGTGTTCGGCGACCAATCCACCCAACGCTCTTGCAGACATCCCTTGCGCATGATGCTGACATATTCATCGCCCATCGGTGCCAGACCATCGCTGATCCAATCCACCGCGCGTTCAAACGGGACCTTATGCTTTTTGTCCGTTAAAGGAGCCCATACATCGTACGGATGCAGCGTCTTCACGCCCAACGCCTTGCGGCGGATTCTCCAATACTTGTGCCACAGCGGGAGTCTTTTCTTGAAGATGCCCAGCAGATTATGGAACATCTCGACGGGGACATCGCCGTTGAAGAGCGTGGCTTCCAGCGACGAATTGAATTTGCGCGCCTTCATGTTGAACACGTTTTGCTTGATGGACGAAGTGAGATTACTCGCCAGCGTATTTTTGTGTTCAAGATATTTGTCGTTGTAATTTTCCCAGGCCGTTTGGCGCGCCTTGCGGTCGGACATGTGAAGGATTGCGTGATGCGTACTCTGGGTCAGCTCGACTTTTTTGCCTTTACTGTTGTGCGCGGGCTTAAATTGGAAATCTGCATTAGCCAGCATGTTGACCGTTGTGCGAACTGAACCAAATGGATCGCGCAGCATGCCGAGCACTTCCTCCACTTCAGCGCTGCGGACGTGTGTCTGCTTGCGGAATAGATCGTTGAAGTAATGCTCATATAACTTCATGCGCGGATCATCTTTGAGCCATTGACGTAATTTTGCTTCACCAATTGATAAAAGTTCCGGGTCAACAAATGAAGTGGCGGCGCCGATTTGTGCCATCGCGCTCATGGCTTTTCCGTTATTAGCCGCGCCTTGCTGGTCGCCCGTGTCCACCGCGCTGGACATGGTGGCATACACCTGCACTTTTGCCGCGCGCTTAGAAATCTTCTCAATGACATCCATCGCGGCAAGGAACGTGTCAATGTTGCCGCCAAGATGACCTTGATACTTTTTGACTTCTACGAGACTCTCAACGAGACTCTTTACTTCAGCATCGAATGCTTTTGGCGAAGCGAACACGCTTTCCGCATTCCAGGTTTGATTCTTTTTGACTTTCGAGCGGGGGAGAGGAGTGGGCATGGTTTGTTCCTTCTTAATCCACCGTCAGCGTCTTGGACAAATTCCTTGGGAAATCAGGATCAAAGCCGCGTAGCACGCTCTTGGCGATTGTCATCATATCACGCTGTAGGCGTAATCGGCGTGATGAGCTTATAATCCGAGTTTGCCAAAGCCAAAGGAGAGAACATATGATGAGCAAATGTCCAAAATGTGGATCAACCGAAATCATTCCTGATATCTTTGTTGTTACAGGGAATAATTTATATGCCAGTGTAAGCCTTCAAGCTCCCAAAGGTTCAAAGGCTGAAGATTTTTACAGCCATTGCCAGGCATCTGTTTGCGGAAGTTGTGGCTACCTGGAAGTTTATGTCCAAGACATCGCCAAAATGCTGGCTGCCTATAAATCAGGGGCAACCACCGAACTGCCTTGGGAATTACGGAAATAAAAAAATGGGTTGCGCGTTCTGAGAATCCTTTGAAAGCGAGAGCGCAACTTATTGTGTGTTTCAAGAATTAATCCACTGTCAAAGTTTTACTTAGGTTGCGTGGAAAATCAGGATCAAACCCGCGCATCACGCTCATGTGATACGAGAGCATTTGTAATGGCAACACTCCCAATAACGGACTGATATTCGCGTCCGATTTCGGGAGCGCGATCACATCGTCGGCGTTGGCTCGCAAACGTGGATCATCTTCTGCGATGACAATTGTCCGCGCGCCGCGCACTTTGACTTCGTTGACGCCGCTGATGATGAGCGGCACATCATTCGGTCCCGCGACGAAGATGATTGGGAATCCCTTGCTCACCGCCGAGAGCGGTCCGTGTTTGAATTCGGTCGAAAGCATTCCTTCGCAATGGGCGTACGTGATTTCTTTTAATTTCAATGCGCCTTCCAACGCAATCGGAAAAGTCGCGCCGTAGCCGAGACAATACATGTCATTCCATTGATTGATATCTTTTGCAATGGACTCAACTTGCGAGCTTGTCGCGTCCATCGTGGCTTCCATCAGTTCGGGGATTTTCTCCAGTTCGCGCGTGTCGCGTCCAGCCATGCGATAGGCGAGATACAAAAACGTGATGACCTGGTTGGTAAAGGTCTTCGTGGCGGGAACACTGATTTCGTATCCGCAGCACAAGGGTAGACAGAACGAAGTGGCCTTCGTCAGCGTCGAGCCGATGACGTTGGCGAGTCCATACGATGCCATGCCGCGCTTCTCAGCGGCTTCCAACGCGTTGAGCACATCCTTCGTCTCGCCGGATTGGCTGACGAACACGCCCACATCTTCATATCCGACTGCGGGCGCGTATTGAGCAATGAACTGCGGCGCAAGCACCGGGATGGCTGGCCGTCCCGCGATCTGCGCGAAGTAGACCGAACCGATCAACGCCGCGTGATAACTCGTGCCGCATGCGACGAAATATAAATGCCGCGCCTTCTTCATTTTTTCAACAAGGTTTTCCACTTCGGGACTTCCATCCAGCAGATGCAAAAGTTCGCGTGCCACCTGCGGCTGCTCATGAATTTCCTTCAGCATGAAATGTGGATAGCCGCCCTTTTGCACCGCGTCCATTGACTCGGTGACGAATTCAGGCTTGCGCTCGATCACCCTGCCATCTTTGACGGATCGCACTTCGACGCGGTCAGACCACAGCGTGACGATTTCTCCATCTTGCGGGCGGACGATCTTGCGCGTCAAAGGCAGAATCGAGGGCAGGTCGGACGAAACGCAGGTAAAGCCATCGCCGATTCCTACTACCATGCCCGAACCTTTTTTGAACGCGTACAATTTGTCATCATTTGCGCGTCCAATAACAAAGGCGTAATCGCCTTGCAAATCACCATAAGCCAGGCGGATTGCGTCAATGAATTCATAGCCGCGATTGAGATATCGTTCGACGCCGTGGACGCAGGTCTCGCCGTCGTTTTGCGAGCGGACAGTCATGCCTTCATCTATAAATTGCTGGCGTAACTCAACATTGTTGACCACATTGCCATTGTGTGCACCAACCAGATCGCCGTCCGAGTCAATGTGCGGCTGGGCGTTGATTTGCGATGGTTCGCCGAACGTTGCCCAACGTAATTGTGTGATACCGCGAGAACCGCGCATCTCGGCAAAGTTATATTTTGCCGAGACATCCTCGACCTTGCCCACATCCTTGCGTAGATCAACCTTGCCATTATTTAGCGTCGCCGCGCCGACCGAGTCATAGCCGCGGTAGGTAAGCCGCTTGGCGGCTTCGATCAGAATGGGACCTAAATTTTCTTCATCACTTGTAACGTAGCCAAAGATACCGCACATTCAAAATCTCCTGTTTCATTTTTTGCTTCGACAGTCGAGTAAACGACATCGCACGGAGCGGAGCGATAACGAAGTCGAAGCGCTGTTGCCATTGAGACCGCTTGCTTTTGAAAGTAACGACCGGGATTATATTCTCATTGATTGGCGGGCGATAGATGATGTTACTCATCAAGTAAGAAGCGCTTTGTCTGTCTGCTCTGTTACATCAAAGGAAATCAAATGTCGGTTCGCGGCGCGTCGAAACAAATTATAGATACCTTGCTTACATGGGATGGTGTCGCGGCGCATCCGCATCGCTTCGGTGGCACGGAATTTCGCATTGGCCGCCGCGAGATCGGCCACATTCACGGCGATTATTTGGTCGACATTCCCTTCCCGAAAAAGGTGCGCGATGAAATTGTGGCAAATGGATTGGCGGAGCCGCATCATATTTTGCCGGAGACAGGCTGGGTTAGTTTTTATTTGCGTGAAGAAGACGATATTGAAAACGTGATTGGATTATTGAAACGTTCGTATGATATTGCGATGAAGCAGCGCCTCTCGCGTCGACTTGAAGCGGATTCCGATTAATGAACTAATCCACATCCCATGGCGCGACGCCGCGCGCGCCTTTGCCTGCAAGCGAATCTCGAATCGGTTCGGCTAAATTTGGCAATACATCCGCTGTTGCTGCCAGCAAACCGAAACATCCCGCAATCATCATGTCGCCAAAAGGAACGGCGAAATAAGGTTTTATCGTAGGGGCGGACGGCTGTCCGCCCAAAAACATAGAACGCCGCGGGCCGGTAACGATTACATCAAAATCATCTTTGCCAAGTTCAAGTGGTTCTTTGCCATAGATCAATGCGCCGTGGCCCATGTCATTGAAAACATCTTCATGTTGAAGCGAGCCGTCGGCCAGTGCGCGCAAAAGCGATTCAAGTTTTCGCAAATCAATTTCACCTGTGTGATGTTCGAATAGACCTTCAATCCCATTTGGACCGAGTCGAAACGCCAGCGTATGGAAGTTTCCAACATTGGCGATCAATTTTCGTTCACGTTTTGCGGCAACCGGATCGAACGTCGCTCCCAACACCGCGGCAGGCGCGGTATCCATAATAACGAGAGGACAATCGAGTCCGCGCGCCGAGTCCGTGACGGATTGCAGGCGCGACATGATTTTGGGGGTATCGGGCGATAGGTAAGCAAAGGCGGATAAAGAATTCTTCTCGCGGATTCGTTTATCAAGATAATCAAAACGGAATTGCCGGTCGGAGACGCCCGCAGGCGCCGCGCCGTGATCGAAAACGGCAACCGCGGCCGCGTCCAGATCGCGCAGCGAAACGCCAAAATGATTGAACGCCTCGGCAATCGTGTCGAAATCGAAGTCGCGAAATTCGATCCGACAAATATCAGATGGCAAGTTGCGTGCTTCATCATCCGAAACGATTTTGATTCCGAGCGCGGCAACTTTATCGAGTTCGTCATTGAGCGTCGCCGCCGCGTCGGGCGTTGCATAGATTGGAAGTCCCGCGCGGGCATGCGCTTCCGCAGCCCACGCTGAAGGTCCGCCGCCCATTTGATGACCTGTCAACAGAATCGGCATTTTACTTTTTGTCGCTTCTTTGACTTGGCGATGAACAATCATCGTCGGCGATGGCAGAATCAATTTGAAGCCATTCTCGATGTCGAGGCGGGAATCGTAAAGGAAAATATCCTGTGTCCCGGTGCCGATGTCAACGGTAAGAATTTTCAAAGTTACTCCAATAAAATATAGAGCGATTCAAAAATGAAATTATTACGGCTGATATTCCGCGCACAGAATTCCGAAATACTCATTTACTTCATAGGAAAGCAATTTGCCCTGCCTCGGATTCTCTTTGAGTGCGCCCGCAAGAATCAAGGTTGGCCAGAGGCTATCGGGCTTGGCATTTTCGACAAGTGTAGCATCTATGGATAAGAGTTCATCAAGCTGGCCGTCTTGGATTGTTTTCTGCATCAAAGCATCATATTGATCGGCGGCAGGGTCGAATCCATATGGACCTTCGGCTTGATGGGCATGCGCTTGATCCGCGCTGGCGATGAGAGCAATACGCTGCGATGACTGTTTGACAACTTGTCCGAGTGCGCGGCCAAAATCATAATGAAGTTGAAGCGGCAGAGTCCGCATGGGACTGATGTGAACGAGTTTCGGTTTGGGTTCGAAGCGATGGCCTAAGAAATAAAGCGGGACAATTGCTCCCCAGTCCAGTGGAATGTAACAACCGTCGCCGCTGCTTGCGCCATAAATATATTTAACAACGGGAACATTCATTTCCGTTGCTTTATCTGCGATTGAATTTGCGAGGCTTGGCTCCAAATCAAACTCGAGCTTCACGTCCGGCGACCACTCGCCGATGGCTTTTTCGGCAATGCAAACGCTCAGCGCACTCTGCACACGAAATCCATGCGGATTGATGAGGATCACAATTTCTGGCGTGAGCGCTTGCAAGCGTTGGCCCATTTCTTGAATGGTTTGACGCGTCAATGCAATTTTGTTTTTGTCTTCAACGGTTTCTGGAATCAAATCTCCAGCATGTGGCACGATGCAGCTATAAATGAGCGGCATGGTTTGCTCCCTTTTGGAAGTTGAAATAAGTATAGCATTTAAAAAATTACCCCGGAGTTCTGAAATCTCCGAGGTAATTCTATTTCAGTGAAAACTAATTACTGGTTACTGGTTCTCGTAATCTTCCGGCAGCCAGCAGCACAACACCAGATCGCGCGCGGCTTTGACTTCATCCATGCGGCCAAATTGCGTGGTACTCGGCGCATTGTGAAGAAGCTCGGGTTGAGTCTTTGCTTCATCTGCGATCTTGATCAGCGCGTCCGCGAAGGCGTCGAGGGTGTCTTTGTTTTCGGTCTCGGTCGGCTCGATCATCAAAGCCTCGTGGACGATGAGCGGGAAGTAGTTCGTCGGCGGATGGAAGTTGTAATCCATCAAACGCTTGGCAATGTCCAACGCGCGAACATCGCTTCCAGCAAATTGTCCTTCTGCAACAAATTCGTGCATGCAGATGCGGTCAAACGGAACGTGATATGTATTCCGCAAGCGCGCTAATAGGTAGTTGGCATTTAGAACTGCGTACTGAGAAATATCTTTCAAACCATCCGGGCCGTGCATGGCGATGTACGTAAACGCGCGCACGTGTCCGCCGCCGAAATGTCCGTGGAAGGCTTTCATGCGTCCGATGGACTTGGCCGGTTTGACAAAGCCAAACAGCGGAGGCGTTTCATCGTCGCCTTCCTCGATGATTCCAACCAGCGGCTCGGGCAGGAAATCCGCGAGATGCGCGGCGACACCGACCGGACCTGAACCGGGTCCGCCGCCTCCATGCGGGACGGCAAACGTTTTGTGCAAATTGAAGTGCATCACATCGAAGCCGACGTCACCGGGGCGGACGATGCCAAGCAGCGCGTTGAGATTTGCTCCGTCGCCGTACATCAAGCCACCGCAATCATGCACCATCTTGATGACCTCTTCGATGTTCTCGTCGAACAAGCCAAGCGTGTTGGGATTGGTCAGCATCATTCCGACGACGGTGTCATCGCAATGTTCTTTCAGCGCTTTCAGGTCAACGTTGCCGCGCGCGTCGGATGGAATTTGGACAATCTGCAATCCGATCATTCCCGACGATGCAGGGTTTGTCCCATGCGCGGAATCTGGGATGAGCATTTTTATGCGCTTCGTGTCGCCGCGTGATTTATGATACGCGCGCATGATGAGTACGCCCGTGAATTCTCCGTGTGCGCCGGCCGCGGGTTGAAGTGTCACAGCGGGGAAGCCACTGATTTCCTTCAGCCATTCCTGCAATTGATACATCAAGGCCAGATTGCCTTGAACTGTTTCAATCGGTTGAAGCGGATGCGTGTGCAAAAATCCGGGCAGCCGGCAGGTGTCTTCATCAATCTTCGGGTTGTATTTCATCGTGCATGAACCGAGCGGATAGAAGCCGCCGTCCACGCTGTAGTTGAATTTGCTGAGATGCATGTAATGTCGGACCACATCCACCTCCGCAAGTTCGGGGAGGGGCAGATCCGCTCTCAGCATGGATTTTGGCAATTCGGCGCGCGGCACATCAGGTTCTGGGAAAGTAACGCCGGGCCGCCCTGGTGAAGATAAATCGAAGATGGTCGGCTCGATGATCTTCGGCGTGACGTTAACAGGCGCTTCAATCATGGCTCACCTCCGAAAGAACTTCGACCAGCGCATCAATCTCTTCCTTTGTGTTCATCTCGGTGACCGCAACCAGCATGTGATCTTTGAGCGATGGATAATCCTGGCCGAGATCATAGCCGCCGATGATGCCATGCTCGAGCAAATGTGCGTTGACTTCTTCGACTGGACGATTGACGCACAACGCGAACTCATGGAAGAACGGCTCGGTGAAGCACAGGCCCATTCCATCAATTTTGCTGAGCTGCTCGGCGGCATAATGCGCCTTGTGATAGCAAAGCTCGGCAACCTGTTTCATGCCGGTCTTTCCAAGCAGTGACATATAAATCGCAGATGCCAGCGCGATCAATCCTTGATTGGTGCAAATGTTGGATGTTGCGCGCTCGCGTTTGATGTGTTGTTCGCGGGCGGTCAGCGTGAGAACGTACGCGCACTGTCCGTGACTATCAACAGTTTCGCCGACGAGTCGCCCTGCCATTTTGTGGACGTAGGATTTCTTCGTGGTGAAGAATCCGACGGTCGGGCCGCCGAACCACATCGGGACACCGAGCGGCTGGCC
>JAKAKJ010000052.1 GCA_021824575.1 Chloroflexota bacterium | reverse complement strand
CCGGTTGAAAGATTGATCACGCTGTAAAGCTGGTAGCGGAGCACACGAAACAACGCGCGATTCTGATCGTAAAATTTATCCGTCAGAGTGGGAGGCTGATAACCTTTTGGCAGGAAATCGAATCGCTTCCCCAGTTTATAGAACTCTTCCGGGTTTTGTTGAATAATCGTGTGATCTGTGCGCGTCTTTGGCATCAGTGTGTACCACGTAATTAACCAGATGATCATATCTGGCTTATATTGTATGGCTTTGTCAAGGATCATCAAGTCTTTTGTTGCCGACGAACGCGGAAAACTCAAATTGTAGACGTCCACATTTTTGTTTCCACATTTCAGTCCCAGCGCGTCCATCTGTCCCGGAAGCGTTTGACCCGGCGTCAAACCGATTCCCCACACTGCCGAATCGCCGAGCACAAAAACGCGGAATTCGTTTGCGCTTTTGGGTTGGGATACAATGTGTGAAGCGAACATCGCATCGAGATTGCCAACATCCAAAGCCGCATCTTCCGGCGCGTGCGTGCTGATCGGAAAGCGTTCGCGCAGAAGTCCCAGTGCGCCGTAAACATTGATTGCTCCGACATTGATGTTCGACGAAACGAATGCGAATTCGAACAATACGAATAAAGCCAGCCCTTTGAACAGGGCGCGCAAAAGATTGAAACTGCCAGACATGCGCTTCATTATAACGGAACATTTTTGCCGCGCCTTTCGTCCTTTTCAAAACAAGGAGACGACATGAAAAGATTCTTAGCGTTTGCCTTATGCGTTTTGATTTTGTCTGCGTGCGCTCCGCAAAATGCGACGGACTTTCCGCAAACCATGACGCCGACACAAATCCCGTTGGATACGCCTCCGGTTTTTGCCACGCCGACTCATATCCAGGTGGACTTCCCGCCGGTTCATCCGCCTCTGCCGCGTGGGACGGGCGATTTGACTCCTGCGCAGCAGATGGCTGTCTCGTCTCTTTCCCGGACCTTGAATCTGCCTGCCGATCAAATCAGCGTTATCTCCACTGACGCGGTGACCTGGCCCGACGGCTGCATGGGCATTCAGCGCATCGGCGTGATGTGCATGAGGGGGCCGGTTCCCGGATTCAAAATTGTTTTGCAAGCCAATGGCAAACAATATGAATTCCACACAAACGAGGACGGGACATCGGTCTTGCCGGTTGGCGGTCTACAAGTTTCTGGTTCCGCGGAAGACGCGGCGAAGAAACAACTGGCTTCGATGCAGGGAATTGATCCGAATCAGATTTCAGTCGTCAGTGACGCGGATGTCGAATGGTCGGATTCATGCCTCGGCGTTGCGCAGGAAGGAATCATGTGCGCGCAAATCGTCACGCCCGGACACATCATCGTTTTGGAAGCCAATGGCGTTCAGTACGAATATCACACCAATGCAGATGGCAGTGAAGTCCAGCCCGCAAGTATTTTGGTCTCGTGGAAACGGACAGGCGGCATCGCTGGTTTTTGTGATGAGATGACCATTTATCTTTCAGGTGAAATTCATGCCAGTTCGTGTAATCAGGCAAAAGATTCGAGCATGAAAACACTCTTTGCAGCAGGTGACCAATCGCAGCTCGATCAATGGTCAACGAAATTTGGACAGGTGATGATTGACCTTTCCGACCCGAAGGGCGCCGCGGATGCGATGACACGTGTGATGACCTTCAGCGGCAATGGGGATCAGCAGCCAACCCCGGATGAACAGCAGGCGCTCTACAGGTGGGCGCAGAGCATCTATCAAAAGATTCAGATCGGCAAGTGAATGTGGCTGGATTCAAACAAAGAGACTCGATCAAATTGAGTCTCTTTGTTATTTTGGCCTTGTGCTGGCGGTCTAGTGCCCGCTGCCGGGAATGGGTGTGCCGTTGATAATGTCAGGCGCGGCAGGGCCGTCTACGACGAGCCAGCCCATGAGTCCGCGTTGCATGCGCGAAATTGCATGGTCGAGGAAAGTATATTTGCCGGGAACCTGCAATTTCAAATCCACGATTGCCGCGCCGCCAGGCGGGACGAGAGTCGTCTGAACGCCACTCATGGGTGGTGTGTCAAGAGAGCCAAAGTTGTAAACCTGATCCATGATCGCACCGATGATGTGGAAGGATGAAATTTTGTTCGGGCCGGCATTACCGAAGAAAATTCGAATGGTTTGGCCGACGCTCGCCTTGAGCGGGTGTTCGGTGGTTAATCCGCCAACCGCGCCGTTGAATACATAATATTCTGGAGTTTCATTGAGCAGTTTTGTCACATCAACGCTTTGCGCGCCTTTATCGCCATGAGCGCCAGTCGTATAAATTTCGCCCTGCATCACATAAAACTCGTGATCCACTTTGGGCAGCCCGCCCTCAGGCTCGACCAAAATCATCCCGTACATGCCATTGGCGATGTGTTCGGCCACCATGGGTGTCGCACAATGGTAAACATAGAGGCCGGGAACCAGAGCCTTGAACGTGAACACTGTTTCCTTTCCGGGCTGGGTCGTCGTGAAGACAGCGCCGCCGCCGGGACCAGTCACGGCGTGGAAGTCAACCGAGTGCGGCATCATGCTCGAAGGATCGTTCTTCAAATGGACTTCCACCGTGTCGCCAACGCGCACGCGGAAGAATGGACCGGGGACTTTGCCGTTGAATGTCCAATACGGATAGGTTGTCCCATCGTCAAGCTGGCCGACAACTTCCTGTGCAACCAAATCAATTCGGACCGTGGTTGGCCCGCGGTCGCCAATGGGACCCGGTAAATCAGTTGGATCCCGGACAATGTCCGCGCCGGTTGCAGGGTCCGAATTGGTCGAGCTTGCTGGCGCTTGCGCCATTGTCATTCCGGCCATCGCCTCGGCGCTGGTTGCTGTCGAAGCTGGTTCGGATGAAGTTGAAGTCGAAGATGAATTTGCAGCGCCGCCATCAATTTCAAGCTTGCCTTCCATGCCGGCTTCGCGATGTCCGGGCATGTTGCAGAAATATGGGAAGGTTCCGGTTTTATCCACGCCGAATGTGACCGTGACGCTATTACCTTTGCCTGAAACATTCTGTGATACGACGTTGAAATCAGGGAAATCAATATTATGTTCCGTGCCGTCGCCGCTTGTCAGAGTGACGGTCACAGTATCACCGACCGAGGCGACCAGCGTTGGGTTGACCACGCCGTTAATCGGCCCACCGACGCCGACGAAGACCATTTGACCGTTCTGAATATCGGTCTTCAAAGAATAGCTGATGTTATTTTGCTGGTCGGCATGGACTGTCTGGCCGCATGCGGAAATCAACATTGCCGCCAGCAGAATGAGCGAAAAAAATCTAAACTTGCTTTTCATTTTGCACTCCCGTGAAATAATTTGTTTGAGCCTCTGACTGCAATCCGCTCAGAAAATCCTCCAGCGGGAATCCGTATGTTTTTGCGACATCTTCGAGTGTGCAGAAATGTGCCAGATAACAACCGACACATGCGGTTTTGTGCGCGATGAAAACTCTGGATGTTTCTTTTTCCTGTCGAAGAGTTTCAGCAACTGTGAAATGTGGCGAAAGCAGCGGGGTGCTCATATAGCGTGAAAAATATCACCCTTCGCCCTTTGTTTCTTTGCGCTGGCACAAATAACTTGAAACAAAAAAATAGGACGCTTTGTCCTATTTTTCGAGCCCCTCCGCAATGCGGACGACTCCATGTGGATTGGTGATATGAATCTGTTCGCGTCCGGCCCGGATCAAACCTTGCCGCTCCCAATCGGCCAGCACGCGGCTGACGGTGTACAGCGTGGTGCCAGACATTTCGGCGAGGTCCTGCCTCGAGAACGCCAGATCAATCCCCTCATCCACTTTTTGACCCGATTGAACTGTCAAACGCAGCAAGGCGCGTGCAATCCGCTGTTCGACGCGTTCAGTCGCAAGTTCGCGGTAACGTGACTGCATTTCCTGGATGTAGGAAGTCATGAGCTTCATCAAATCAAAAGAAAGATAGGGACGCGTTTCCATCATCTCGTGCAGGAACGCGCTTTTGATCGCCAGCGCACTGCTATTTTCCAAAGCCTGGGCCGAAGCCGGATAATCTGCCTGCTCGCGGACGGCCCCCAGCGCGCCGAACATTTGCCGCGGATAAATGGTTCGCAAATTGACTTGCTGTCCGCTTGGATTCGTTTGCAGAAGTTTGACCTGGCCGTTTACCAGCACATAGAGATAATTAGCCGGGTCGCCTTGAAGAAAGAAAAATTCACCTTCCTCAAGCGAACGCGTAATGCTGTTTTGGATGATTTGATTTAGATCATCGTCAGTTGCGTTTTGGAAAACGATGACCTGCTTTAAGTCCTTTCGCGAAATACCCATGAGTTGATTTTACACCGGACAGATCATGACAATCATCATCCTTGACGGGTTTAGCCGCCGCTTGGTATGATATGGTTACCCATCCCCCCTGGGGGGGGTAAGAATTATTGGTAAACAGCAATCGAAAATATAGAGGCGAATATGGAAAATGATGTGACGACTCTCCGGCGCTTGAAAACCATCGAAGGTCATCTGCGCGGCGTCATCCGCATGGTGGAGCAGGATGCCTATTGTATTGATGTGATCCGCCAGATTCAGGCGGTTGAATCAGCATTGAATAAAGTCAGCACGCAGATTTTGGAGAACCATTTGAATTCCTGTGTGACGACCGCGCTCCGCGGTAACAATGCCGGCGAACGCGAACGTGTTTTGAAAGAAATCACCGAAGTATTCGAAATGTCCACAAAGGTTTAATATGGATTCGATGACTGCCGAGACTCCCAGAAAATTTTCTGCCGGTGCGGCCGCGCTGTTTGTCGTGGCTGCGATTGCTCTTTACCTGATGATTTTTATCGGGCAATCTGTGGCGTGGTTCATGGAGCAAAGCGCGCTTGCGTCGGAAAGCCTCGGTGCATTGAGTAATGCAGGCAAGGTCTGGTTTCTCATTCAGGCTTTTCTGATTGCTGTATCGTGCGGCATCGCATTTGGAGTTTCAAAAAGCGCTTTTCGACCGGTCTATCGAAGCTGGATGGTTGCCAGCCTGATCACGCTTCCCGCGTTTGGCTTGCGCTTTCTCGGACCGAACAATGATCAGGTTGGCGCTTTCCTGCAGATTCTCATCGGGTTGATTGGCGGCGCTGCGATTTTGGTTTTTCGTAAGCGTGAATTTCGTTTTGATCGCCGTTCGCTGTTTGCGCTTGCCATTGCCCCGCTTGGCATTTGGCCGTTCCTGTTGTGGGGCGCGTTCGGCTCTGGCACGAATATTGTTTTGAATCTGCTCGCTGGTTTGGCATTTGGTTTATTGGCCGCGAGTCTCATTGTTATAACTGAAAGCAATTACTTTCTCAACGGTCTTGGCATTGGCGTTTTGCTTGCCATCCTTGGCTCTGCGTTCGGATACGATGGCGGCCAACTTTTGCTGCTGGTTGTTCTTCCAACATTTGGATTTGCGCTTGTCTATGTAGCTCAATCTGCTGCGGCGATGACGATTGGCGTTGGCTTGCTCGCCGCCGCGCCGCTGGTTTTTATTGATCCAACCGAATTGACCATTGTTCTCGGTGACTTGCTTCCGTGGGCGATGAAAGCGTCGTTCTTGATGATGGGACTCGGTTTGCTGATTGGCCTCGCAATTTGGATTGGAAGCAAACGGGCGACGCGCCCCGCGTTCAATCCGCTCTACGCTTCCATCCTGACGTGGGGACTGGCCGCCGTTATTTATGGCTTTTTCGGACTCCACGGTTTTTACGGCGACCGGCTCTTCGTCATTCTCAAATCCCAGGCTGACGTTTCATCTGCTGTTCAAATTCAAGATCGCAACCAACGTTTGACTTATGTTTACAAAACGCTGACCGATCATGCGAATCAGACGCAAGCTGATTTGCGTCAAACGCTGGATCGTTTTGGAATCCATTACACGCCGTATTACCTGGTCAATGGCATGGAAGTGGACGGTGGAGCGTTGGTTCGTTTATATCTGATGAGCCGTCCCGAAGTGGATCGCGTAATCCCAAGCCCGCGCCTGCGCGCCATCCCACAACTGGCAGCACCGATGACCGGACCTTACACGTCAGTGCAGCAAAATCCCGGTTGGAATATTCAAATGATCGGCGCGGACAAAGTCTGGCAGGATTTCGGCGTGACAGGGCAGGGCATCGTCATCGGTCAATCCGATACCGGCGTGGATGGAGCGCATCCTGCATTGCACGATTCGTATCGCGGTTTGAATCAAGGCAATGATTACAACTGGTACGATCCGTGGTCGAATTCCAAATCGCCGATTGATTTGGAAGGTCACGGTACACACACATTGGGAATCGCGCTTGGCAAAGGCGGCATCGGTGTCGCACCCGGCGCACAGTGGATTGGATGCGTGAATCTTGAGCGCAATCTCGGCGACGCGCCGCTTTATCTGGATTGTATGCAATTCATGCTGGCACCGTTTCCGCATGGCGGCGATCCGCTCAAAGATGGCGACCCGACCAAAGCCGCGTACGTGTTGAACAACTCATGGGGTTGTCCAACGCTCGAAGGATGTGACGCGAACGCTTTGCGTCCCGCGGTGGATGCGCTGCGCGATGCTGGAATCTTTGTAGCCGTCTCTGCTGGCAACGATGGACCGCTGTGCAGCACATTGACGAATCCGCCCGCTATTTACGCTGCGGTATTTTCTGTCGGTGCGGTGGATGAAGCTGGCAATGTCGCGGATTTCAGCAGCCGCGGCCCGGTGACCGTTGATGGATCGAACCGCGTCAAACCGGATATTTTGGCGCCCGGCGTGCAAGTGTTTTCCTCGCTGCCGAATAACACGTATGGCCCCGAAGATGGAACTTCGATGGCTGGGCCGCATCTTGCAGGTGTGGTCGCGTTGATGTGGTCGGCGAATCCAAAATTGATCGGCGATATTGATCGCACGACTCAGATTTTGATCCAGACCGCGAAACCGTACACGGGAAGCGAACCGTCTGGTCAGTGTTTTGCAGGCGGCACGCCGAATGACGCGTACGGCTATGGAATTGTGGATGCTTATGCTGCCGTGAAAATGGCGGTTGGCAAGTAAATAAAAAATATAAGTACAAGGAGTTTCAAATGACAACAATTACTTACAATGTTCCGGGAATCCATTGCGGACACTGCACCCACACGATTGAGATGGAAGTGGGTGAGTTGGATGGCGTGAAATCGGTCAAGGCTGAGCTGGATACCAAGAACGTCACGATCAGCTTCGAGAATCCTGCCAGCGAGGAAAAGATTAAGGCCCTTCTGGCTGAGATTAATTATCCTGTTGCCGCGTAATCTTGCAGGGGTACAGCGGTAGCTTGTTCGACTTGGCAGTAAATCGCTCTGCTGTGCCCCTATCGTTTATGGTGTGCTATGCCTGAAACAAAACAATTAACGTTACCCATTACCGGCATGTATTGTGCCAATTGCGTCTCGACCATCGAGCGCAATTTGAAGAAAGTCAACGGTGTGGAAACCGCCGTTGTAAATTTATCGTCAGAGCGCGCAGTCGTTCAATTCGACCCGTCCATGACGGGACTCGGCGATATGATCGCGCGCGTCCAGCGCGCGGGATATGGAATCGCCACCGGCGAAGCCGATCTCATTATCAAACGTCTTGCCGATGACAGCGACGCGCGCCGGCTCGAAAAGGCTTTGCAAAAGGTCGAAGGCGTGATCGAAGCGCAGGTCAGCATCACGACGGAACGCGCGCGCGTCAAGTATGTGCCAACCGTTGTGAGTCAGGCCGAGATAAGGGAAGCCGTTGCAAAGTCCGGGTTTGAAGCGTTGGAACTCGGCGGCGAAGCGGAAGATGCCGAAGCCAAAGCGCGTCAGCATGAGATCAACACACAGCGCCGCCTGCTCATCATAGGTTTGATATTCACTGTCCCGCTGTTCCTGTTTTCGATGAGCATGGACTTTGGACTGCTTCCGATGTCGTGGATGGAATCAACCTGGGCCATGCTTTTGATGTTTGCGCTTGCCACGCCCGTGCAATTTTATGTGGGCTGGCAATATTATGTCGGTGCGTTCAAAGCGCTGCGGAGCGGCTCGTCCAATATGGACGTTTTGATTGCGATGGGTTCGTCGGTCGCGTATTTTTATTCGATCACGGTAATGCTTGGCTTGATTGGCGGCCACGTATATTTTGAAACGTCGGCGATGATCATCACACTGATTCGCATCGGAAAATTTTTGGAGGCGCGCGCAAAAGGACGCACATCGGACGCGATCAAGAAGCTGATGAGTCTGCGCGTCAAGACTGCGCGTGTCGTTCGCGCGGGAACCGAAACGGATGTGCCCGTGGACGAAGTTCGCGCGGGCGACATCGTTCTCGTCAAACCCGGCGAAAAGATTCCTGTGGATGGCGTGGTGGTCGAGGGCCGCTCATCGGTTGATGAGTCAATGCTCACGGGCGAATCTTTGCCTGTTGAAAAGAAGCCCGGCGACGCGGTCATTGGCGCGACGTTAAATAAGGTCGGTATGTTGAAGTTCGAAGCGACGAAGGTCGGCAAAGAAACTGCACTGGCGCAGATCATCAAACTGGTTGAAGACGCGCAAGGCAGCAAAGCGCCGATCCAAAAACTGGCGGATCAGGTTTCGGCGATTTTCGTTCCGTCAGTAATTGCCGTCGCTTTGATTACATTTGCAATTTGGTATTTCGTCGTTCCATCGAGTCTAGGCGGACATAGCTTCACCACCTCACTGATTAACATGGTCGCGGTGCTGGTCATTGCCTGTCCATGCGCGATGGGACTCGCCACGCCGACTGCCGTCATGGTTGGAACGGGCAAGGGCGCTGAAATTGGAGTTTTATTTAGAAATAGTGAAGCGTTGGAACGCGCGGGAAAAGTCAATGTGGTGGTGCTGGATAAGACGGGAACAGTCACGAAGGGCCAGCCTGCGGTGACGGATGTTGTAGTGAATGGAAAGTGGAGAGCGGATGATTTGTTGAGACTCGCAGCTTCTGTTGAAAAAGGCAGTGAGCATCCGTTGGGCGAAGCGATTTGGGCGGAGGCAACCAATCGCGGTCTGATATTGAGTGAACTGTCAGGTTTCAAAGCGGAAGCAGGTCACGGCGTCGAAGCCGAAGTCGAGGGACGACGCGTGGCAGTTGGCAATGTCCGCATGATGGAGACGCGCGACTATCCGTTGAACGGACTCGGATCCGACGTGACGCGCCTGCAATCCGAAGCCAAGACCGCGATGTTGATCGCAATTGATGGCAAAGTCGAAGGTGTGATCGCAGTCGCCGACACGCTCAAAGAAAGCTCGAAAGATTCGGTTGACGAATTGCATCGCATGGGCTTGAAGGTTGTGATGATCACGGGCGATAACCGCAAGACTGCCGAAGCGATCGCGAAGCAGGTTGGCATTGATGAAGTGTTAGCGGAAGTTTTGCCGGAAGGAAAAGCAAGCGAAGTCAAAAGGCTGCAAGTTAGAAGGTTGGAAAGTTTAAAGACCGATGGCGTTGAACCTTCAAACCTTCAAACCTTCAAACCTGCGAACGTGGTGGCGATGGTGGGTGATGGCTTGAATGACGCTCCCGCGCTGGCTCAGGCTGACGTCGGCATTGCGATTGGAACTGGAACCGATGTCGCCATGGCTGCCGCGCCTGTGACGTTGATGAGCGGCGATTTGCGCGGCGTGGCGCGTGCGGTTTCTCTGTCGCGTAAAACGCTTGGCACAATCAAACAGAATTTGTTCTGGGCGTTTTTCTATAATATCATTCTCATCCCTGCCGCGGCAATGGGATTCTTGAATCCGATGCTGGCCGCGGGTGCGATGGCGTTCAGCAGTGTGTTTGTGGTAAGTAATAGCTTGCGGTTGCGAGGGGCGAAAATTTAGTTCATAAAAAAGTGGCGATTTGGGCCGTTTTGCGGAATCGACAAAATCATCTGAGATGGGCATTTGAATCATCTCAGATGATTCTTAAATTCATCTACGTGATTTTTTAAGTCATCTCAGTTGATTTTTTGAGATGACGTGTTAGACGTATGCAACCGTCTCGCCGGAGCGTGTCGCCGCCTATAAATGATGCCATACGAACCCTTGGCCGGGATCTCCCAGGGTAAGTCAAGGACAGATCTAAGGGACTGTGCAAAAATAACATTCGAGTCTTTCACGAAGGTTTAATGGTGTAATTCCATTGGGGCAGGACGGCATGTTCTTGGAGATTGACTTCCGCCATTTGTTCATCTGAAATCTTGATCTG
>JAKAKJ010000025.1 GCA_021824575.1 Chloroflexota bacterium | reverse complement strand
TTTACGCGAGTTTGGCGCGCCGTTGACTGGACTCACGGCAAAAGATTTTTCAGAAGAAGGCTTTTTCTTTCAAATGGGTGTCCCGCCCGTGCGTGTGGATATATTGATGGGAATCCCGGGTATTAAGTTTGAAGAATGTTGGAACAGACGCATGGAAGTTGACTTTGATGGGTTGAAAGTAGTTTTCATCTCGAAACAGGATTTGATCACATCCAAGCGCGCGGCAGGCCGCCCACAAGATTTGATTGACGCGGATCTATTATCGAAAGAGTGATGACAAGCGATCAATAGGAGCCGATTATGGGGCGCATCGAAAAGACCGTCTGTAGACTTTATCGAACATTGCAAAGCCGCCTACAAACAGCAAAAGGGTAGATGGTAAAATTGACTTGCCATGCTTACAAAATCAACAATCGCCACTAAAAGAAAATACAATGTCTTGAATGTGAAATCCGCAAAGAAGGTAGCATCTTTTTGGCTAGAACGCGCAAAATTAGAAAATGCGATTGGATTTGGTTTACCAGAAGTAGATGACCGTTATCATATATGGCGCGTGCCTCTAGTGGGAAAAACATCGCATGAACGAGTTGGCGAAGTTGTGATTGACGCATATACATCCTTAATCGTAGAAGATAAATCTACAAATCCTGAAGTGCTTGAATCACGCTTGCTTGGACGAAACAGCCATAAAAAAACGGGGGTGAGGAAGCAAAATGGAACTTATGTCTTGTCATCTCTGCGAAACACAATCGCACAAGGTGACAGCGAAGAACTTTTACAAGAACTTCCAGCAGGAAGTGTAAATCTAATTTTTACTTCTCCACCTTATTACAACGCCCGTCCCGAATATACAGATTACGTTACCTACGAAGAATATTTGCTCAAAATACGGAAAATTATTCAAAATGCACATCGGGTATTAGCAGAGGGTTGTTTTTTTGTCATGAACATCTCGCCTGTGCTTGTGCGTCGCGCCAGTCGCAGCGAAGCATCGCGCCGAATTGCCGTGCCTTTCGATATGCATAAACTATTTATTGAAGAAGGTTACGATTTTATTGATGACATTATTTGGGAAAAACCTGAGGGCGCAGGTTGGGCAACGGGTCGCGGTAGAAGATTTGCCGCCGACAGAAATCCATTGCAATACAAGCCTGTTCCCGTCACAGAATATATTCTGGTATACCGAAAGCACACTGACAAATTGATTGATTGGAATATTCGCGCTCATCCTGATAAAGAAATTGTAAAAGCTTCAAGAGTCGCGGATGATTACGACCGAACGAATATCTGGAAAATTACACCATCCCACGACCAGAGACATCCTGCTATTTTCCCTGTCGAATTGGCAGAAAAGGTAATTAAATATTATTCTTTCAAGGGCGATGTAGTTCTTGATCCTTTTGCTGGAATTGGCACAGTCGGAAAAGCAGCTGTAAAGCTCAACAGGCGCTTTGTATTACTTGAGCAGAATCCAAAGTATGTCTCAATAATTCGAGAAGAGGCCAAGACCTGGCTCGGAAAAGAAGCAAAGCAGATTCACACTATCAACTGCGCTCCAATTGACGCAGATAATATGCTTTTTTGAGGGGTAACATGCCCAAAAACAAAAAACAATTAAATATTTTGACAGACTTAATCTCGCCAGCCGATTTAGATTTGCTCTCAGCAAGCGGAAGTCAACTCGTCGAGCAAATTGGTCTCGATGTTGTACGTGGCGTTGTGTTAGATATTCTCATGGGAAAGAACCTGCGAGATTCAACCGAGTCCCTTACGCGTCGCAGAATTGCTACATTGAATTTAGCAACAATGGAGTTATTTATCAGGGGTGCAGCAAACTCTAAAGATTTTGCGAATCAACTTCCCAAAATCGCCACCGACATTCTTTCCAAAGGAAACCTATCTAAAGCCGAAAGGTGGCTTGCTCAATGGATTCTCGGTTTAACAGATAAGGCATTTCAAAATGTTTTGAGAGATAACCCGAAAGCCTTTGCAGAATATCGAGACAGGTACATCCAGATTTGCAACGAGGTCATTGCCACAAGACAAGAAGAAAAAGGTTCACTGCAAGGTGAAATTACAATTAACAGAAACCAAAAGGCACAAATCAATTGGCTTTGGATTACCTATCTTTTGAATACTATTGGAGCACAAACGCTTGCCATTCGAGGCTCAGAGAAATCCGCTTACGGCAAACTCTTTGAAAAATTAGTGCTTGGCTCTCTGCTCCATATTCTGGGTTTCAAACACGTCACCCCGCCCCCGCAAGAATACGAAAAAGTCTTTTGGCTTTCTTCACGAAATGAAAAGCGTGAAAGTGACGCTACCCTTCTTTATGAGTTAGGTCAAGGTGTTCGCTTTGACATCGGGTTCATCGGCAGAGGCAATCCTGAAATTTCGCTGGACAAAGTAACACGTTTTGAACGCGAGATTTCATTGGGCCGCTCAAAGTTCTTTATGGCAACGATTATTCTTGTTGACCGAATTGGGGCAAACAGCAGAATTGAACGTATGGCTCAAGCAGTGCAAGGCACAATTATTCAAATGAGCGCGGGATATTGGCCAAGACAAGTTGCTCAAGTATTGAACAGAACACTTGGATTTAACCACGACTTGGTTCGCATGAACGATAGTGAAACAGAAAAATATTTACGCAAAGCAATGAAAAAAATTCCTTTGGAAGAATTTATTGGTTTATCTGAAGATTTTGGAAATCAGTATATCAAGGAAGAGCAAGCACAATACAACTTATTTGATGAAAGCTCCGAAATCGAAGAATAATCAATGACTTGCGATGCAAAGCGCTGCTTGATGAACAAATAAGATCGTCAACATGAACATCATTCCCGTTCAAACCAAACACGATCTCAACCACTTCATTGACTTGCCCTACCGCCTTTACAAAGACGATCCGGTCTTTGTACCACCCTTACGCGATGAACAGCATAGTCAGTTCGATATAAAAAGAAATCCATTACTCGATCACTGCGAATATCAATTATTTCTGCTTGAAGAAAAAGGCAAAGCCATCGGACGCATCGCGGCCTTCACCGATACACTTGCCCTCGACTTCTGGAAACAACCCATCGGACTCTTCGGTTATTTCGAGTGCATTCAAAATCCAGACGCGGCGCGCCTGTTGCTCAATGCCGCGCGTGACTGGCTCAAAGCGCGCGGCATGAAATCCATGCGCGGCCCGTGGACGTTCGTCTCGCAGGAATGGGGTTTGGTCGTTGATGGCTTCACGCCATCGCCCGTCGTCATGGCTCCATACAATCACGCGTACTACATCGAATACTTCGACAACTTCGGCCTGCAAAAAGTCAAAGACTTGTTATGCTGGTATGTGGACGCCGGGGAAGGTTACGCCATTCCGCCGCGCATTTTGGAACTCACCGACACCGTGGCAAAACGTTACGGCATCCGCGTCCGCTCGATTGACATGCATCGTTACGAAGATGAAGTCAAGCTGATCGTCGAACTTTCCAACGCCAGCATCATTGACAACTGGGGCTATTCGCCCGTGACCGAGGCCGAAGTACAGGCCACGGCGCGCGATCTCAAACCCGTGATTCAACCCAAAGGCGTTTTGTTTGCGGAAGACTCCAGCGGACGCGCCGTCGGATTCGCGATTGCGATCCCCGATGTCAATTCTCTGCTCAAAGGTTTGAACGGTTCGCTCTTCCCTTTTGGCTGGTACAAACTTCTGACGGGGATTCCGCGCCTGAAACGTTACCGCATGTTCGCGCTGGGGGTCATTCCCGAATATCAAGGCAAAGCCGTGGACAGCCTGCTCTACCGCGCCTTATACGAATCGCTTTACACGCCCGAAACGTGGATGGAAATCAACTACGTGCTGGAAGATAACTGGCCGATGATCAACGCCATCAAAAAGCTGGAAGCAGTTCCCCTGCGCCGCTATCGCGTTTACGAAATGGGAATCTAGGTTCCTACCTTTCCTCCCCCAAATCCTTTGAATTTGGGGGAGGTGCCGTTATTAGGACAAAGGGGGGTTTAATATCTTCCCCTCTGCAACATCACATCAGGATGCGCCAACTCATTTTCGCGTGCAGGGAACACTTGCACTGCGCAGGCTTTGAATTCGGGGATCAACGCTTGCGGATCGAGCGCATCATTGGTCAACAAATTCCCAGCCGCTTCGGCGAAATGCCACGGGATAAACACCACGCCGACCGTCGTCTTCTCGGTAACCGTTGCGCGCACGACAATTTCACCGCGTCGGCTCTGGACTTTGACCGGGTCGCCGTTTCGGATGCCATGCAATTCAGCGTCGGCGGGATGGATTTCGACGCGCGCTTCGGGATAGATTTCATTCAACGCCGAATGACGCGTCATCGTGCCGCCGTGCCAGTGTTCGAGCAAACGTCCGGTCGTCAGAATGAAAGGATATTCATCATCAGGTTCTTCCTTCACCGGGACATAATCAACCGGGATGAACTTGCCGCGCCCGCGCGGAAAAGATTCCTTGAAAAGCGTCGGTGTGCCGGGATGATCCATGGTCGGCACCGGATATTGCAAACCAACTTTCTCGATGCGTTGATATGTGATGCCCGCGTAATCCGTGTTGACACTCGCCATCTCACGCAGGATTTCTTCGGGGTCGGAATAATCCCATTTAACGGTCGCCCGCTTCAATCTCAACTCGAGGCGGAGTGCCAAATCGCAGATGATCTGCCAATCGGGCCGCGACTGTCCGCGCGGCGTCTGCGCTTGCCGCACGCGCTGGACGCGCCGATCCGTATTCGAGAATGTTCCCTCCTTTTCTGCGAACGGAGTCGCGGGCAGGAACACATCCGCAAACGCGCCGGACTCGTTGATGAATATATCCTGCGCGACAATAAATTCCAATTCCTTCATGTGCTCACGCGTCACGTTGAGATTCGGCTCAGACATCATCGGGTTTTCGCCCATGATGTACAGCGCGCGCACGCCGCCTTCGTGTGCGTGACTTAAAATTTCAGTGGTGGTCAAACCGAGCTTGCGGCTCAAACCGCCGGGTTCGACACGCCAGGCAGTTTCCCATTTCTTTGCATTGTCTTCGTTATCCACACGCATGTAACCGGGGTAATGGTATGGCATGGCGCCCATATCGCTCGCGCCCTGCACGTTGTTTTGTCCGCGCAATGGATTAAGTCCCGTTCCTTCGCGTCCGATGTGGCCGGTGAGAAAGGCAAGGTGAATCAACGTCAGTGCGCTGGCTGTTCCATGCGAAAGCTGCGAAATGCCCATGCCCCAATAAATCGCGCCGTTCCTGGCTTTGGCATACAGCCGCGCTGCTTTGCGAATATCTTCTGCTGGCACACCGGAAATTTTTTCGGCATATTCTGGAGTGAACTTTTCGAGCGACTCGACGAATTCCTGATAGCCTTCCGTGCGATTGGCAATGAATTCGTTATTGACTAATCCTTCTTTAACGATGACATGCGCCATCGCGCTGAACAACGGAACGTTCGTGCCCGGTTTGAGCGGAAGCCACAACTCGGCAAAGTCCACCAGATCAATGCGGCGCGGGTCCACGACGATCATCTTTGCGCCGTGTTTCTCGACGGCTTCCTTCATTTGCAGTGCGATGATCGGATGGTTCTCACTGGTGTTCGAACCCGTGACGATAAACACATCATTTTGAATGACCTGCGAAGCGGTATTGCTCATCGCCGACGAGCCTACCGCTTGTTGAAGCGCAACCACTGAACCAGCGTGACACAAGCGCGTGCAGTGATCCACGTTGTTGGTGCGGAAGATGGCACGGTACATTTTTTGCAAAAGATAATTATCCTCGTTGGTGGCTTTGGCGCAGCAATAGACCGCCATCGCGTCCGAGCCATCGCGCTGATAGATTTCAACGAGTTTATCGGCTGTGATGTTTAGTGCGGTGCCCCAATCGGTTTCGACCCAATCCCATAGATTGGAAATTTGCGAATGTTCAATCGGTTTGCCATCTTTGCTAACTGCAAAGACTTGTTCCCTGCCCTCCGGCTTTGGTTTTCCCTCCAGCAAATATCTTCGAACCAATGGAGTCGTAACGCGCTTTGGATGATAGATGTAATCGTAGCCAAAGCGGCCTTTGACGCATAAGTTGCCGTGATTGACCGGCGAGTCAAACGGCGAGGTGACTTTGAAGATAAAGTCATCTTTGACGTGCAACTGTAAATTGCATCCCACGCCGCAATAGGGGCAGGTGGTGGTGACTATTCGATCAGGCTTGATCATAAGTTTTCTCCTGACCTATCCCCCGCCCCCTTCCCGAATCGGGAAGGGGGATCAGAGGATTGGCAAGCAATAAGAATCTTTTCCAGCACAACAGGTAAATCATTCACAACTTCGTCATTTCTGAAGCGCAACACAGTGAAACCACGAGCGACCAAATGAGCATCCCTTTCTGCATCATATTCAACTTGTTGCTTGTGAATATCACCGTCAATTTCTATAATCAAGGAAAAGGCATGACAATAAAAGTCAACAATATATCCGTCGATCACTTGTTGCCGACGAAAGTGAAATCCTTTCAGTTTATTCGTCCGCAATTGATCCCAGAGAATCTTTTCAGCAGGCGTCATATTGCGGCGCAATTCTTTTGCGCGCTCGTTTAATTCTCGTGGAATCTTCTGTCCAATGACAATATTATTTACTGGCATATTCTGCTCCCCTTCCCTTGAAGGGAAGGGGCTAGGGGTTAGGTCTTTCGTCTTTTTCTTCCAGTATTCATCACACTAATCTCGTTCGGACTCATCCCCTGCTCCAGCAAAAATTCGCGCTTGGGCTTGAGCGCGCCAGTTGGGCAGACAGCAACACATTGTCCGCATAACACACAGGTCGTTTCGGGAATGGATTTATCGAAGAACGTGCCGATTTGCGTTTCATATCCGCGGCCGTTGAAATTGATCGCGAACGTATATTGCGCGTCGCTGGCGCAGACTTGCACACAGCGCCAGCACAACAGGCACTTCGAATAATCACGCACATACATCGGATTGTCATCTTTGACTTCGACCTCGCGGCGTTCGGCATCGGGGAAACGTTCGGCCCTCGCGCCGTATTCATCCATCATCGTCAGGATGGCGGGCGCGTCGGACAAATCCATCGTGGATGCCAACATTTCGAGAATTGTCTTGCGCGCACGCATCACGCGCTCGCTTCGCGTCTGGACTTTCATGTCAGGTGCGGCTTTGACAATACATGCCGGTTGAAGCAGTCTCTGCCCCTCGACTTCGACGACGCAGATTCTGCACAACGCGTTTGACGTGGTCGCCTCGTGGAAGCATATCGTCGGAATATCTTTTCCAATCTCTTGAGCGGCCTTCAATAAAGTTGTCCCCTGCTCAACAGAAACTTGCTGTCCGTCAATTGTCAAAGTTATGTTTTCAGTCATGATGCCTCTAAGTTTATGTCATTGGGAGGGCGGAGCCCGAAGCAATCTCGTATTTGAAGATTACTTGAGATTGCTTCGACCCTCCGGGGTCTCGCAACGACATTCTATTTTCTCTTCGCAGACTTACGCGCAACCGTTTTCTTCGGCTTTGACTTGCTCTTAATCACTTTTGAATTAACCGCTTTACTTTTCGACTTTGCGCTTTTCTTCTTTGACTTAACTGCTTTAGACGTTTTCTTCTTTACGCTTTTCGTTTTGGCCTTTGCTTTCACGACTTTTGCTTTTGCAACAACCTTCTTCTTCGCATTTACAACCTTCAAACTTTTGGACTTTCTAACTTCAAACATCTCCGGCCACAACTTGATAGCAGACAATACCGCGCTGGCCGCTGTCTGGCCCAAGCCGCACAGACTCGCGTCCATCATCGTCCAGCCGACATCTTGCAACCGCTGGAGATCACCTTCGATCATGTTGCCAGCCGCGATGCGATTCAAAATTTCCATTTGTCGTTGTGTGCCCATCTGGCATGGATAACATTTGCCGCACGATTCATGTGCGAAGAAATGTCCCAATCGCTTGAGAACATCGCGCATATCATGCGTCTCGTCAAAGACCATGACAACGCCGGAGCCAAGCGGAAGGCCGGCCGCGCGCAAATCTTCAAAGGTCAATTTCACATCGAGATGCACTGACGTTGCAAACGCGCCCGCCGCGCCTCCAAACAAAACTGCCTGCATGGATTGGCCATTCGCCATGCCGCCCGCCATTACAATCAAATCGCGTAACGTTACGCCGAATGCGACTTCATAAAGTCCCGGTTTGGCAACATCGCCCGAAACACAAAACAATTTTGGGCCGGGCGATTTCTCAGTACCAATTTGACGATAAACGGCTGAACCTTGTGAAATGATCAGCGGAACGTTGCACAACGTCTCGACGTTGTTGATGATGGTTGGCTTGCCGAACACACCAAATGTCGTCGGGAAAGGCGGCTTCACGCGCGGGAAGCCGCGCTTCCCTTCGATGGATTCGAACAGCGCAGTCTCCTCGCCGCAAATATAGGCGCCCGCGCCGAGTCGGATTTCGATATCAAAATCTTCGTTCAGGTAACCAGCCTGCCGCGCTTCACTCAAAGCATTTTCAAGTGCCGGCACGATATACGGATATTCGCCGCGCAAATAAATGTAACCTTTGTGCGAGTCAATGGCATAACCCGCGATTGCCATACCCTCGATCACGCGATGCGGATCATCCAGCAAAAGGACACGGTCTTTGAACGTGCCCGGCTCCGACTCGTCGGCATTGCAAATGACATATTTTGGATTGCCTTCGGCTTTGGCTGTTCCTTCCCATTTGATTCCTGTTGGAAAAGCCGCGCCGCCGCGTCCAACCAGCCCGGAAGCTTTGACCTCGTTGATGACATCTTCGCGTTTCATCCCGCGCGCTTTTTTCAACGCGGCATATTCGCCATATTTTTCAAGCGAGGTTGTGCCGCTGCCGCAATTGGCTGTCAGCAAACGCAGCGAACCACCGACAATGGATCTTGGTCGGCCCAACCCATAAGAGTCGTTTTTCAAATTGATGTTTGTCTCGGCTTGATCGTCCACGAGCGCGGCGGGCGCCTGTTCGCAAAGCCCCAGGCAGGGACTCGCCTCGATGGTCAGAGTCCCGTCGCGGGTCGTCTGACCCGGTTCGATCCCATGATGAGAACAAAGATGGTGCAAAACCCCATCCGCATCTTTCAACGCGCAAGCTTGGTCCGTGCAAACTCGAATGATCCGCTTACCGACTGGCTTGTTATAAAACAGCGTATAGAACTCGATGACACCATGAACATCGGCTAAAGGCACATGCAGGGATTTTGCGACTTCCGCCGCGACCGGTTCAGACAACCAGCCATAAATTTTTTGGGCCGCGTGCAAGGCTGGCAAAAGCCCCGAGCGGCCCAAAGGAATGTATTGTTCGATTGCAGAATGAAGTGTGGCAAGGCTTGCGCTGAGCGAAGGCGAAGTGTCAGTATCAGACATGAACTCTCCAATGGCGATGACAGAAGTATAGGACGATTTATTTTTTATGGCAAGCAACAAATGTCATTGCGAATTTTGGTCTGACTGAAGGAGATTGAAATCATTTCTTGTATTCTCAATCTACCAGGTAGACTCAAGTCGTATCAACATATAATTCTCATTAAGCGTTTGATTGTTTTATTATTTCGGGCCTTTATATAATCTGACTCGATACCGAGTAACTATAATTATAATGATACCAACCACAAAAATTATAGGGCCTATCCACATATAGCTATCACGATCTTGGAATCTTGGTACTAAATCGGCAGGACACAAATTGATCCCGCTTTCCATAAAAGTAATTCCATATATCGTAACGAGAAGTCCTGCGAATAATCCTGCAACTGAAGATATAAATTTGGAACGCAAAGCTTGTCCATCAAGGTTATGTTTATCTTCCACTTGGCGATTTGTCTTGACTCTATACTGAGTTACTATTATCAAGAATAAACCAATCAGAAAGAGCCAGATACTGGGCCACATGTTATTGTCGTTATAGAGAATTGCACAACCAAAGATATGGAGCGTCCATCCTGTGACTTCAAAATGAGATGCAGGAGCATACGAGCCATCTAATGAGCCTAGCCAATATCCACTTACAGCCACAATGAGTCCTAAGATCAGCGCAACTGTTGAGTAAATTACCTTGTAATAGATTATCTGGTCATCGAGGTTCCTAGACTGCATATATTTTCCTTCTCCACAATTTTTCAGCCAATCTAAATGAAACCAATTAAATTTTACGGTTTTGCTTGGCAAAGGGACTACCAATTCTTCGTAGAACCTGCTGGGGATGGCGTGCGCAACGCGCAAAGTAGCAATCG
>JAKAKJ010000082.1:38854-159819 GCA_021824575.1 Chloroflexota bacterium | reverse complement strand
GAAAACTGTGCAACAGTTCGATCAAGTTAATCAACGGAAAATCCCTGTTTCATTTTTCTACCAACTCCCTTGCCTGCTCCACATACGCCAGGCTTTGATGCCTGAAGTACGTATTATAGAGCATGGCATAATGACCTCCCTGCCGCAGCAGAGACGCGTGGTTCCCCTCCTGAATGATACGCCCTTTCTCCATCACCACAATTCTATCAGCAGCTTTGACGGTTGAGAGCCGGTGCGCGATCAGAATACTCGTCGAATTTTCCAAAATCAGATTCAACGCCTGCTGGATTTGCCATTCTGTGAACGGGTCAATGCTGGCCGTTGCTTCATCCAGGATAAAAATGGCGGGTCGCTGAACAAGCACGCGCATCAACGCGACGAGCTGGCGCTGTCCCATCGAGAGGCGATTGCCGCGCTCGCCGACTTCAGTGTTCAATCCATCCGGCAGAGTCTCCAGCCATTCGCCGTCCCCGATGCGCTCTGCCATCTTCAAAATTTCGGTCTCGGTTACGGACGGCAACGCATAACGAATGTTATCGGCAACGGTTCCCGAAAAAAGAAATGGCACTTGCGAAACGATTCCCAATTGCCTTCGATATTTTTGCAAATCGAAAGTGCGGATGTCCATGCCGTCAATCAGCAGGCGGCCTTCCTGGAATTCATAAAAGCGCGCGATCAGCTTGGCAATCGAGGTCTTGCCCGCGCCGGTGTGTCCAACGAGGGCGAGATTCTCTCCAGCCCGGATGCAAAGGTTGAAGTCCGTTAAGATCGGTTCTTTGTCCGTATAGCGAAAGTTGAGATGTTCGAAGCAGACTTCACCTTTCAACCGTGGAACGTCGCGCGTTTCGGTCTGGACCACGTTCGGGTCGGCATCAATCAAAGCAAAGACGCGTTCCGCAGCGGATAATCCTTGCTGTATTTGTGTCCAGAACGCGGACACATTCGAGATCGGGTTGACGAAGCTATCGAGGCTCAAAATGAAAAGATACCAGGCGCCGGCTGTGATAACACCTTGAACGATTCCCATGCCGCCTGCATAGACCAAAATCGCGACGAAGATTCCGCTCACGGCATTGAGCGTTGGAAAGACCAGCGATAATACCAATCCGCGCTGCACATTGACTCGATACGATTGTTGATTCGCTGAGTCAAATAATTCAAAGATGCTTTGTTCCTGGCGGAAATTCTTTGCAATGGAAATGCCGCTGACCGTTTCCTTGATGGCCTGGTTGACTTCCGCCATGGCGCGCATCCCGTTGCGCGTGGCGCGCCGCGCCAGGCTTCGATAAGCGGATGTCACAATGAACATGATCGGCACAAAAGCGACCATGAGCAAAGCCATGTGCCATTCCGTTTGAAACATCACCACGCCAAGGATGACTGCGGCGACCAGCTGTGAAATCACATCCGTGACGATGATAATCATTTGTCCGAAATCGTTCGTATCGGATGTAATACGCGAAACGATTCGTCCCGATGAAAACTGATCGTAGAAAGACAGATCATGTTCGGCAGCCGCGTTGAACGCATTCGTCCGCAAAGCCAGAACAACATCGCCCACGGCGCGCACAACCTGGCTGCGCCGCGCCCAGTTCAAGGCCCACGTGCTGACACCGATAACAGCCAACGCAAGTCCTGATAACGTAATCGCTTGCAAGCTCGGTTCAGAACTAAGCAAATTTACAATTTGGCTTACGATCACAGGCAAGGCTGCAGCAATAAAGGCGATCAAAGCCACCAGAATGGAAACCCAAACCAACCGCTTTTTCTGCGGCTTGAAATATTCAATGATCCGGCCAAACAACTGGCGGTCGGAATATTGACGATCATATTTTTCAGCGTTGAGACCCGCAAAGAAACTCATGATATCTCCGGCAGAGGCACAGCGTCGCTGCGCCCCCACACACAAATCATTCTCTAAATATACGGCTGTACGCCTCTGACGTTTTCATCAATTCATCGTGCGTGCCCATGGCGGCAATTTTGCCTTTTCGCAGGACAATGATGAGATCAGCCCAGCGGATTTGCGACAAGCGATGCGTGATGAGGATCGTTGTACGGCCCTTCGCAGCATTGGCAATTGCGCGCTGGATTTTATCTTCCGTTGCGGAATCAATTGCAGAAGTCGAATCGTCCAGGATGAGGATGCGGGGATCCGTTAAAAAGGCGCGTGCCAGCGCCAAGCGTTGACGCTGACCACCGGACAGAGTCACGCCGCGTTCACCGATGACGGTTTCATAACTCTGATCGAACGTTTCGATGAACTCGTGTGCCTGTGCGCCATCCGCCGCGTATAAAACTTCTTCGCGTGTTGCGCCGGGCCTGCCAAAAGCGATGTTATCGCTGATGGAACGCGAGAACAAAAAGATATCCTGTTCAATCATCGAGATTTGTGAACGAAGCGAAGCAAGATTCCAATCGCGGACATCCACGCTGTCCACCAACACTTGTCCGCGTGTGGTGTCGTAGGTACGGTTGATCAATCGGACGAGCGACGTTTTGCCCGCGCCGGTTTGCCCAACGATGGCAACGGTCTGTCCGGGTTTGACGTGAAAAGAAATATCGTGAAGAATGGTCTCGCCATCGGGATAAGCAAACGAGACGCCGCGAAATTCAATTTCGCCGCGCATCGTCGAAGTCCGGCCCGAGGCGTTTTGATCCAGATTCGTTTCGAGGTTGATTAATTCCAAAATGCGGCGCGCACCGGAAATCCCCAGCGAAATCTGTGTGTATGCCATGGCCGACGAATAGGTTGGGAATTCCAACATGCGGAGCAGACCAAAGTATGCAACCACATCGCCGATATTGATCGTCCCGGCGCGGAACAGAATCAGCGCGTGAAAAAGTCCGGTCGCATAAACGAGACCCATCAACAGGTTCGGGATGAAGCGTGCTTCGATATCGCCTTGTTGGACAAAAGCGTCACGCACGCGCCGCGCGTTGGTGACAAAGGTTTCGGTCTCGGCGCTTTCCTGCGCCGCGCCTTTCATGATCTCGACGCCGTCCAGCGTCTCGGAGAGATGCGTGTTCATCTCACCGAAGGTCTGGCGCACATCGTCCGTGACCGGAGACATGTCTTTGAGATAGTACCGAAGGGATATAAAATAGCCGATGCAAAACAAAACGGGTGTGAGCAATAGCGCGGGGCTGTATTGCGGGATCACAAAGAACGGGATGATGATGAACAATCCCGAACCGATGACGAGGTTCGCACCGGGGCTGAACATGAAATTGACTTCGCGCACGTCGTTGGTCGCGCGTGCCATCGTGTCGCCAACCGGCTGGAGATTGTGAAATGTCATGCTCTTGCCGAGCAACGAAACGTAAAGCTCGTCACGGATATCGCGTTCGATTCGTTGGGCCATCAATTCCGCGCCGAAGTTGCGTCCAAATTGAAGGACGCCGCGCACGATCTGCGAAGCGCCGAGGATCAACGCCAGCGGTATCAAAATACTTAAAACCGGGTTGGGCTTGAGCATGTCATTGAAAGCGTTGCCCACCAGCACTGGCACGGCAGAGGCCAGCGCGGCATTGCCAATCGCACCAATCACCAGTATCAGCAGGATCGGCCAGTAACGCATGGCGTGTGACCAGATCCAGCGGGCTGGGCCTTTGGTGCGTTCGGTGGATTTACGGGTAAGAGTGAATTCGGCAGGGGCAGTGAGGGTCGTCATGGGGCGTAAAAAGCCTCCCGCAGTCGGTCGCGGCAGGCTGCGACTCAGAAAAATGTCTTTTTGATTGTACCACGCAGCACGTATCCATTGCCCGGAAGCAGGGTTAATTTAGATAGAATTGTCCGATTTCGGGCAGTCAACTCAATCAAAGGAGAATGTCAAATGAAAATGCCATCCAAATACTCTGTATGGGCTATGATTTTGTTCTTCCTGTTTGTGGGCTTGACCTACTTTGGCGTATCGGTCGGCGGGTCGCTATGGGGCATCCTGACCGGCATCTTTGCACTTGCCTCCGCGGTGCTTCTTTTCATTGATAAATAATCGTACCGGTTCGCAGATACAGCCCCGCCCAGGCGGGGCCGTTGTGTTTTATAGCTTTATCTCGGACAAGATTTCGGCGAACGCCATCGCAAATTTCCATTCGCTGTTCTCTTCCAAACTCCACCAGGCCGAAAGGACGGCGTGCGCCAGGCCCCATTCCAAAATTCGTTCGTGCTCAAAGCCAAGCCGTTCAGCCAATATCGCAATTCGCCTTTCGGTGTGTTGCGATATTTTTGTTTCGTCGCTCCACGGATTGATAAGCAACGGCCCGACTTCATACGCAGCGGGCCCGGTCACGCCCTTTGGGTCAATCGCCAGCCAACTATCTTTCGACAAAAGAATATTGAAGTGATGCAAATCGCCATGGATAAGCATCGGTGCGTAATCCTCGCTGAAAAATTCGGTGGCTGCCCGTTCTGCTCTCTCGACCAGGCTTTTTTCAAGCGGACCCGTTCCCCCCTCGAAGCGGGCGCGCAGTTTCTCGAAGCCTTTGAACCAGTCTGACAGTTTGATGAACGCGCCTTCGGTCGGTGCGGGCCGCCAGAGATTCAACATTACATTCGCGGCGATATGGGTTGCCCGGTCATCATCCTCAAGCGATGCAAGCATTTTGCCCGGCTCGACGCGTTCCATCAGGAACATGCCGCGTGCTCCATCCGCTTCCAGCAAACGGGCTGCGCCTCTGCCATCGAAGAAACGCAGCGCGGCTATCTCACTGGTCAGTTCGGGATTCGGCACCCCAATTTTTAGAACGACATTGCTCTTCGACTGTGCGGCTTTGCCGCTCCGCTCACCAGTGCCTGCGGCACTGGCGCAGGCAGAGCGCGTTGCAAACGCAACGAAATTATAGGAAAGATTCGGAACAGGCTGGATGTTTTTCAGACTCCAGCGACGCGAGGCATCGTCAATTAACGCCGGAAGATCGGATAAAAACTGATAGCCGCGTTCTTTAAAAGTATTCTGAATGGTTTGAACAAAATCAAGTGGAAGTTCGAGCCTCATGGCCGCGCAGGATGACGCCGCTCGAAAATGTACGCCGTCGAATCCCACGGCAAGCTGTAGCCTGCCTTTGTCAGCGCAGATACGATTTGCGGATCAACATAAAAAATTCCAAAGACAGATACATAACCATTTGCAGATGCAAAGCGGCGAATATTTGTCAGCAATTCTGGTACGGATTCAATTTTGCAGGCGGGCAGGCTGACGCCAAGCACTTTATTTCCATCGTCATCGTTGTCATCCCATTTGATGAACAGCCCACCCCGCCCGTGCCACCAAAAGACCTTTTCCTCGGCAATCAATTGTTTCATTGATATTTCGTCAAGCGCCATCTGTGTCCAGCCAATGTCAATCAGGTTGTGATTGAGTTGATAGGGCTCGCTGGTGATTGCAAAATCCAATGCGGCGTTGAGTTCATCAGGGCGAACAGTTGAAAACGAATCTGTTTTTTCATCGAGTGCAGGAGCGGAGAAACTGTTTACTTCGCCAACTTTATGATAACCAGTTCGTTCAGATAAATGATGAACTTGAACGCGCTCCGAACTGGTCATTAATCGCACCATGCCATCACCGTATTCGTCCCACCAACCATTGACGTATTCATGGATGCGCGAGCCGATCTTCAAACCCTGAACATTCGGATCCACGCGAAAACCTTCCAGCCACCACTGACCTTTGGAGACCAGCGTGACTTTTGCCATGCCGACCGCGCGTCCGCCATACTCAGCAACGGCCAGCAAACCGTGCGGATCGGCAAACCATTCGTTCCAAACGTATTGGATGTAATCATGACCTTCCCAAATAAATTTGGTGAACTCGAAAACATCGGTGCTATCAAGCGGCAGGGCGGGACGGCATACGACTTTCGGCGTGTTGAAATCTTTGATCATGGCAATGACATTTTGTTCTTTGCGTTTTGAAGCGGGGAAGAAAAGCGTAAAACGCAAATTAACTTGGGAATATCTTTTCAAATACTTCGGGACAATACTTTTGCACCATCTCAGACGAGAGCCCGTTCTCTTTGCAGATGGCCGCATAAAGGTCCGCGCTGGGACGCTTGGTGCGCTTCTGCGTCTCCGGGTCCAATGCCCAGAGTCCGAAGCGCTGACTCCAGCCGCGCTCCCATTCGAAATTGTCCACCAACGACCAATGAAAATATCCTTTGACCGGCCAGTTGAAATTCACCGCGCGCCACATCTGATGAATATGCTGTGCGAGATAACGCGGGCGGATATGATCATCGGCACACTCGATGCCATTCTCGGTCACGATGACCGGCGTATTTGGATACATCCGCACCGCCCATTTGATCGAATTATAAAAACCCTCGGGCACGTTAGCGATGTAATTTCCGTCACTGAAATCAGCATCCTTCTCAAAGCCGCTGTCAGTGAACAACTCATTGGCTTTGCGAATGTTGAACCAAATGGTATCGGTGGAATAATAATTGAGTCCAAAATAATCCTGTGTGTTCCTGGCTTCAGGAAGATTGACCTTCATGACCGGCGACTTCAACACGCCCGTGCTGATCGCAGACGGAAACGCCATGTTGAGTCCCTCATAGCGGATGTTCCGCATGAGCGCATCCAACGGCGACCATTTATTTTTCGCCACCATCGGGCGGTAGTGCAATGCATAGCCGACGCGCGATTCCATCTGGACTTGATGGATGGCATGATATGCGGCGACATGAGCGCGCACCATATTGGCTTCAACTTGAATTGAGCGCTTGAGATCGCTAACGCCCGGCGGAAAGTCGCCGGTGAGGTATCCGCTGAGTGCATAAACATTCGGCTCGTTGATCGTGCACCAAAGCGTGCAATATTCCTTGAGCGCATCCACTGTTTTGCGAACAAACTTTTCGAAAAGCGAAACAATGTCTTCCGATTCCCAACCGCCTTTTTCTGAGAGCCAGAGTGGATCGGTAAAATGATGCAACGTGACCATTGGCGTGAGTCCGCGCTCGTGCAAGCCGCGCAGCATAGCCCGATACTTTTCCAACGCGTCTTCATCCCATTTATCGGGTGCGGGTTGGATGCGGCTCCATTCAACGGAGAAGCGGTGCGCGTTCTGGCCGGCTTCGGCGGCGCGGTCGAAATCTTCGCGCCAGCGTCCGCCCCACCAGTCACAGGCCAGACCCGACTTTGCCATTGTGTGTCCATCCTGTTCCCACTTCCACCATTGGTTGTTGGTGTTATTGCCTTCGACTTGATGCGCCGCGGTTGCGGTTCCCCATAGAAATCCGCGCGGAAAATGGAATGTAGCTTCGGGCATGGTTGCCTCCGTGAATTATGTAGTAGGGGCGGAGCGACGCTCCGCCCCTACGATTTTACATTCATTTGTTTCTTGCGAGATACGCGAGATATAGCGCGACCGAACCGGCGACAGCCGCATTCAACGATTCGACCTGGCCGCGCATCGGAAGCTTCAACACCATATCGCATTTCTTACGCGTCAACTCGCGCAGACCTTCGCCTTCGCCTCCAACGACAAGTCCAATTGCGCCGCGCAGGTGACGATCCGCTTTCTCGCCGATGGTTTCGCCGTTTTGATCGAGGCCAACGATCCAGACATCCGAATCTTTGAGCGCGTCAATGGTTTGGGATAAATTGGATTGAGCGATCCGCAGATGCTCGCTCGCGCCGGATGACGCGTTGACAACCGCCGGAGTCACTTCGACCGTATGCGCCAGCGGGATGATAACCCCATGCACGCCGACAACTTCTGCGGTGCGGAGCAATGTTCCGAAGTTCTGCGGGTCCTGCAAAGAATCCAGGATCAAAACAAACGGCAATTCGCTTTTGTTGCGAGCATATTCGAGAATCTCGATCACGTCGCTGTAGGGGTATTCACTGATTTCTGCGACGACGCTTTGATGGTTTTGATGAATCTTGTCGAGTCGCGAACGCGGGACGCGCTCAACGGGAATCTTTCGCCCTCTGGCAATCTTCAAAATATCATCGAGCCTGCCCTTCTCCTGCGTGCCTTCTGCAATTTGGACACGAAAAACTTCTCTTCGTTTGGCGCGGAGGGTTTCGTAAACAGCGTTGCGAGAGTAGATGAATTCTTTCATGATGTGATTTTACTTGAGAAACAAAAACTTCCGGGTGCTTTACAAACATCCCGGAAGTTGACTATCAAACTACTTAACTATCCAACCGCCAAACTAACTAACTCCATCTCCACGTTGTCCCCTCTTTGCTGTCTTCAATCGTCACGCCGAGGGATTTCAGTTTATCGCGGATTTGATCCGAGAGCGCCCACAATTTTTGTTTGCGGACCTCACTGCGGATTTCCACGAGCAGGTCAATGAACTTGTCCGCGCCGCCGGAGCCTTTCTTTTCCTGCAAACGCAAGCCGAGCACGCTGGTCAATTCGCGCAAAGCAGCTTGTGCAGGTTTGAGTTGTTCATCGGTTGCGCCTTCATCGCGCGCAGTGTTGATGGCTTTGACCAGTTCATAAATCGAAGCCATCGCCAGCGGCGTGTTGAAGTCATCGTCCATTGCATTCGTGAAGGATTGCTGAGTCGCTTCGGCTTGCGATGTGAGTTCGGATGCGCTGCCAGCCGGGATTCCTTTCGCGTTGGGCTGGGCTGGTCGAAATCCGGACTTGAGGCGTTCGATGGATTTCTCCGCCGCGTCAAGCGTCTCGTCGTTGAAGATCAACGGCGCGCGATAATTTCCGGTCAGCACCAGTATCCGCATCACATCGGCATCGCGCTTCGATAAAAATTCCTTGATGCTGATGATGTTGCCGAGCGACTTCGACATTTTCTCGCCGCCAAGCTGTAACATGCCGTTGTGAATCCAGAAGCGCGCAAACTGTTTGCCAGTGAACGATTCGCTTTGTGCGATTTCATTTTCGTGATGCGGAAAGATCAGGTCGTTGCCGCCACCGTGAATGTCAATCTGTTCGCCGAGTTCTTTAAGGTTCATCGCCGAGCATTCGATGTGCCAGCCGGGGCGACCTTTGCCCCATGGCGAATCCCACGACGGCTCGCCGGGCTTGGCGGCTTTCCACAATGCGAAATCCATCGGATGTTCTTTTTGCTCGCCGACCTCGATACGCGCGCCGGCCTGCATATCTTCGAGTTTGCGCCCGGACAGTTTTCCGTAGTCGGGATCTTTGGTGACGCGGAAATAAACATCGCCATTGGATGCCGCGTAGGCGAACCCTTTTTCGATCAGTCCCTTGACCATGGTTTGAATCTCATCCATCGTCTGCGTGGCGCGCGGGTTGATGGTCGCAGGCAGGATGTTCAAGTCTTTCAGGTTTTGGGCATAATCGTCAATGTAACGCTGCGCGAGTTTGAGCGGGTCTTCTTTCAATTGATTTGCGCGGTTGATGATCTTGTCGTCCACGTCGGTGTAGTTCATGACGTGTTTGACCTTGTAGCCGCGATATTCGAGGTAGCGGCGGATGATGTCGAAGACCAGTGCGAACATGGCGTGTCCAACATGCGCGTCATTGTAGACGGTCACGCCGCAAACGTACATCTTGACCACGTTTGGCTCGAGGGTCTGGAAATCTTCTTTCTTGCGAGTGAGGGTATTATAGATGCGAAGCATAATGGCTCGATCCTAATGTCATTGCGAGGAGCCGATTTTCAGGCGACGAAGCAATCACATGCAACATTCAAACGCTTGTTACGTGAGATTGTCACGCGACCCCTCGCAATGATATATTATCCCTGGCTGGTTTTTCTGCGCTTGCCATCCTCTTCTTCCACGCGGGCAAAGATCATGCGCCCCGCGGCAGTCTGCAGAACCTTCGTAACATGCACATCCCGGTATTCGCCGATGTAATCCTTGCCGTTCTCGACAACAACCATCGTGCCATCGTCCATGTAGCCGACGCCCTGGCCCATTTCCTTGCCTTCCTGGAAAATATTGATCTTCAGGAGTTCGCCCGGCAAAACAACCGACTTGACAGCATTCGCCAATTCGTTGATGTTCAGCACAGTCACACCTTGCAATTCGGCGATGCGGTTCAGATTGTAGTCGTTGGTCAGAACGGGACTTTTGAGCTGTTTGCCAAGCACGATGAGTTTATCATCCACTTCACGCACACCTTCCACGTCAATGTCGCTGACGCGCACGAGGATGTTGGGAAGCTTTTGCAACTCAGCCAACACTTCCATGCCGCGCCGTCCGCGCTGGCGGCGTAAGCCATCAGGCGAGTCGGCAATGTATTGAAGTTCATTCAGCACGAAGCGCGGGATGAGCAGCGTACCGGGAAGGAAGCCGGTCTTGGCAATGTCCGACACGCGTCCGTCAATGATGACGCTGGTATCGAGTAAGATGGTGCGGTTGAGATTCGTCCAAGAGGAACCGGAGCCTCCCTCGCCGCCGCGTCCGCTCAACGCGCCGAACAGGCTCATCAGATCGCCCTGGCGCATCACGAACAACGACACCCCAAAATAACTGAACAGGATCACGCCGACGAAGGGCAGGATGTTCCCCAGCGGCGACGGCAGCAGGGAAAGCGGAAAAGCCAACAGTGCGGCGGTCAGGAGTCCGATAACCAGGCCTGCGAGCCCGGCAAAAAGGGTTTCTGCCGCTATTCGTCCAAGAAGCGAACGAAGTGCGCGTGCCGGGCGGGTTGTAAAATATGGCGTGAGGATCAAACCAGTCAGCGCGCCGACCAGGCCAATTCCAAGTATGTAGCGAATGGTTTCCGGCGGATTGAGCTTTGAAAGATCGTAACCCCAATATCCGCCCGCGATTGCAAGAATGATCATGAAGATAATGCGAAGAAAAAATTCGATGCTCATAATAGCTCCTTTATTGATAAGGTGCAAGACTACACAAGAAACAACAAGATAATAGCATGGCTGGTCTATACAGTCAAATAGGATATAAGCGGGATATGAGTTTCGCCCAGCCGTTAAAGTTATAATGGGAAGCCAACTGCGCTTTTTAGTTTTTTTGATGAAGTGATATACCATGCCTCTTACAGATACGCTCAATCGTCCCCTGCGTGACTTGCGAATTTCCGTCACAGATCGGTGCAACTTTCGCTGTGTTTATTGCATGCCGAAGGAAATCTTCGGGCCGGACTACCAATTCCTGCCTCGCGCTGAAATCCTGACTTTTGAGGAGATCACGCGTCTGGCCCGGATTTTTGTCGGATTCGGCGCCCGAAAAATTCGACTCACCGGAGGCGAGCCGCTCGTGCGCCGCGACTTGCATCTTCTGATTTCCATGCTGTCGGCCATTCCTGACGTTGATCTCACACTGACGACCAATGGATCATTGCTCGCCAGGCAAGCGCGCCTGCTCAAAGATGCCGGACTGAAACGCGTGACTGTCAGCTTGGACTCACTCGATAATGAAACCTTCAAAGCGTTGAATGATGTGGACTTTCCTGTTGAAAAAGTTTTGGAAGGAATGGACGCCGCCGCCGAAGTCGGCTTGCTGCCGATCAAGGTGAACATGGTCGTCAAGCGCGGCGTGAACGAATCCAGCATTTTGCCGATGGCGCGTTTCTTTCGCAAGAAAGGTTACATCCTGCGCTTCATCGAATACATGGATGTTGGAAACACCAACGGCTGGCGAATGAATGATGTTGTCCCGGCGGTAGAGATTATCAAAACGATCAATGCCGAAATGCCGCTTGAGCCGCTTGAGCCGAGCTATCGCGGCGAGGTCGCAAATCGCTGGCGATACAAAGATGGAAGTGGTGAGATTGGCGTGGTCGCTTCGGTGACACAACCGTTCTGCCGCGATTGCAACCGTGCGCGTCTCTCCGCGGAAGGCGCACTTTATACCTGTTTGTTTGCCGTGAAAGGAAATGACCTGCGCGCGTTGCTGCGCGGCGGTGCGAGCGATGATGAAATCTCGCAATCCATTATGCGTGTGTGGAACAATCGCAGTGATCGTTATTCCGAACTTCGCTCTGAAAACACGGCCTCGTTACCCAAAGTGGAAATGTCACACATTGGCGGTTGAGCCGTTTGTGACAAAGACCTTAAACACGAAGGCACAAAGTGGAGCAATATCTAAATCTGTAAATCTGCCTACTTTTTTCCTTCGTGCCCGCCTGCCCTTTGTTTTTGAGGGTCGTGTCCTTTGTGTTTAAAAAATTGAATTTGGAGGTTCTTTTGCTTTCACCAAATGGCGTCAAAGCCATCTTCTTCGACCTGGACGGCACGCTCCGTCATAACATTCCCTCCGGCGGGGAGGTTTTTGCGGATTACGCGGCCAAACTTGGTTTGCCCATTCATCAAGAAGATCGCGTGCGCGCGGTTCGCTGGGAAAATTATTATTGGGCCAACTCGATTGACCTGAAGGCCGATAAGAAAATTTATCCCGAAGAGAATCGGGATTTCTGGCTGCATTACAGCCGCCGACAATTGGTTGCATTGGGCGCATCAAAAGCTCAAGCTGAGGAATTGGCCCCGCAAGTTCACGGTTACATGGAAGAGGCATATAAACCCGCAAGCGTCGTGCCGGATGATGTCATGCAGCTTTTGCCCGCGTTGAAATCATCCGGATTCAAAATGGGTGTAATCTCGAATCGCGAAAAACCATTTCAAGTAGAGATCGAATCGCTCGGGTTAAGTCCATACTTTGATTTCTCAATGGCGGGCGGCGAAGTCAATGCATGGAAACCGGAGCCGGAAATTTTCATCCATGCCTGCCAGCGTGCGGATGTGAATCCGCAGGAAGCCATTTACGTCGGCGACAATTATTTTGCCGACATCGTTGGTGCGCGTCGCGCGGGACTTCAGCCGGTACTCTACGACCCGCGCGGAATCTTCCCCGAAGCCGAATGCCCGGTGCTGACCTCGTTCGACCAGTTGCCTTCCGTACTGAAACAAATGTAAAATACTCTTTAGGGCGGCCAGTCAAATGGCCGCCTTATTTTTTCGAGAGGAGACAGAACCATGGCATGGGAACGGAAAATCAGCCGCACGATCCGCGTGCGAAATGATCCAAAGATCGGATTGCTGGCGCATTTGTTGACCTCGATTGCGGAGATGGGCGGGACTGTTGGCGATATCCAATTGCTGACCGAGACCTCGCGCTCGATCATCCGCGATATCACCGTCTATGGCGACGATGCCGAGCATGTCGAGAAAATTGTCAAGGTGATGGGATCGAACCCCGGAACCAGGATTCTCGAAGTTCGCGATGAGGTTTTGGAATTGCATCAAAAAGGCAAGATTGCCATCCGCTCACGCTATGCCATTGATTCGATGGCAACGTTGCGGCGCGTCTATACGCCCGGCGTGGCAGAAGTCTGTTTGAAGATTGCAAAAGATCCGTCGCTGGCGCGGCTTTACACCAGCACAAGTCACATGATTGCCATCGTCACGGACGGCACCGCGGTTTTGGGATTGGGCGATATTGGTCCGCTGGCCGCCATGCCGGTTATGGAAGGCAAGGCAATGTTGATGGAATCGCTGGTGGGACTTTCAGGCATGCCCATTTTATTGAATACCAGGGATCCCGATGAAATTGTTGCGGCGGTAGCGGCCATCTCGCCAACGTTTGCCGCGATCCAGCTTGAAGATATTTCCGCGCCGCGTTGCTTTGAAATCGAAGAACGTTTGCAGAAGCTTCTCGATAAACCAGTCATGCACGACGACCAGCATGGCACCGCGGTTGTCAGCGTTGCCGCGCTCACGAACGCATGCCGTCAAACAAATACCAATATCAAGAAAACAATCATTGGTCAGATTGGTTTGGGTGCGGCGGGTAATGCCATCGCACGCATGTTGATGAAGTTAACTGGCAATCCGGTCTATGGTGCGGATTTGTCGTCAGACGCGATAAAGCGTCTCGAGGCGGCGGGCGGCAAAGGGTCCAGCCTGAACGAGATCATGGCGAGATGCGATATTGTGATCGCGACGACCGGCGCGTCCGGATTGATCAAACCAGAAATGGTTCATAAAGGCCAGATCATTCTTGCGTTGTCGAATCCAAATCCGGAAATCGATCCGGATGTTGCCATGGAACATGGCGCGGCTTTTGCGGCTGATGGGAAGATGGTCAATAACGTTTTGGGCTTTCCCGGAATCTTCCGCGGCACGGTGGATGCGAACGCGCCGCGCATCACGCATGAGATGTTATTTGCCGCGGCTCAAACCATTGCAGACATGACACCGCCCGGCGAATTGGTTCCCAATCCGCTCGACAAGGCGGTGCACCGCGCTGTAGCGCGTGCAGTGGCAATGACGGCCATGGAGCAAGGCATTGCACGTGCGGAATATGTTCCGTATGCTGATGAATAAAAGGATTGAATAGAATCAATTGGGACGACCGTCCGGTCGTCCCAATTTTATTTTGCATTTGCAATCTTTAGTTTTGTTTGTTTTCCGCAATCAATTCCTTCAATGTTGTTCCGAGACGGGTAATGCCTTCGCGGATCGTATCGGGGGAGGAATATGAAAAATTGAGACGCATGGTGTTGTTGCCTCCGCCGCACGCATGGAAGGACGCTCCGGGCACGAATGCCACCTTGCGATTGAGTGCGATTTTGAGAACCTCGGCCGCATCCATGTGCTCAGGCATGATGCCCCATAAGAACATGCCGCCTTTTGGATGTGTCCAACTGACTTCGGGCGGGAACATTTCATCCATCATTTCAAGCATCACATCGCGGCGTTCCTTGTAGACCGAACGAATCACATTGACATGTTGATCCAGGAAACCACCCTTGGCAACTTCGTAAGCCACATATTGATTGAATGCGGCTGTATTCAAATCGGCAGCCTGTTTGGTCAGAACCAGTTTGCGGATGATCTTCTCCGGCGCCACGACCCATGCCAGACGAATGCCGGGCGCAAGTAATTTGGAGAATGTACTGAGATAGATTACATTGCCGCTGTATGTTCCGCCGTTTTTGCCGCGATATTGACTATCCAGTGTGACAAGCGAAGGGATATGTTCGCCTTCGTATCGGAGCTGCCCATAAGGGTCATCTTCGATCAATGGGACGCCGTATTTGTCGGCGATTTCGATCAATTGTTTGCGCCGCTCGAGGCTGAGAGTCGCGCCGCTTGGATTTTGGAAGTTGGGAAGGACATAAATGAACTTCGGCCCGATGCGGAGCGCGGCCTCGAGTTCATCCACGATCATGCCGTTCTCGTCGGTGCGAACGGGAATGTATTGCGCGCCGTAAGCGTTCCACGCCTGCAATGCTCCCAGATACGTCGGCGATTCGACAACGATATAGTCACCGCGGTTGATGAACAGACGGCCAATAAAGTCCAACGCTTGCTGCGAACCAGATGTGATGAGGATGTTGTCGGGTGAGACTTCCACACTGTAGCGGGATGTGTGACGCGCGATCATCTCGCGCAGAGGGCGATAGCCTTCCGTGGTGCTGTATTGCAATGCCTGCGCGCCAAAATGATCGAGCACGTAATTGCAGGCTTCTCGAAATTCGTTAACAGGAAATACATCTGGCGCGGGCAACCCGCCCGCAAAGGAAATGATATCCGGTTCCTCGGTCAACTTGAGCAACTCGCGTATGACCGAACTGCCCATCTGTTTGGTGCGATGCGCGTACCGGTATTCCCAGGGTGTCTGCATTCGTTCTCCTTTTTGATTGAAATTTGCATCCCAATGTCACTAAAGATGAAAAAAGCCTGACAGGTACGTTGATACCCGTCAGGCTTTCTGACCTCATGGCATAAGAATGCCCAACAAAAAACCAGCCAGAACGATTGTCATGGCTTAATTATCTTACATGCTTAACCCCGTCTGCACAACCGACAAATGACCTACAAATGTCATGCTAGTTGTCAGGTTTTCAGGCCGCTTCGACAAGTTGCAGGTTTGGCACAATAAGGGGCAACACCTCATCCGCGAACTTCTCCACCGACTCCAGCCTTTTGCTGTGACTCCATTGCAGAGCCAGCCCGTAGATTGCCCAACTTGTGGCTGTCGCCGCGATTTCAGGTTCGGTGTTCGTCCTGGTCTGCTCCAGCCATTTCAGGAGCAAATCGTACAGCACCTCTTTGACCTGGGCTTCCACCAGCGTTTCAAACTGGCTTTGCGCTGGTTTGCATTTCGAATTGGCATTCTTGATGAACTCACAAACCGCAATGATCAGATTCCGCAGATTGTCCACCGTAAAATGGCAGGCATTCAACATGCGCTTATCAACCTCTTGCAGAAATCCCTGGCGGATACTCTGGTCGAGCAGGCCATACTTGTCCTGGAAATGGGCGTAGAACGTGGCGCGATTGATCCCGGCTCGCTCGGTAATATCCCGAACGGTCATTTCCTGGAAGCCTTTTTCGTTAATGACCTCCATAAAAGCCTGTTCGATCAATTGGCGGGTGCGCCTCACGCGAGGATCGAGCTTTTCCTGCCCCTCTTTCAAGTTAGACAACATTTTTGCTCCCGTGTTGCCTAAGCAACAAAAACCAGTTTTTGGTGGTTGACCTTGCTTAGGTAAGAATGGTAAATTTTACAACATCTGTTGTGTAAGCAACGGATGTTAGAAATGTATCATAATCCATAAGGAGAGTCAAGAAATGAATGTAACAATTATTGGTGCAGGAAATATGGGGCGCGGCATTGGCACGCGCCTTGCGGCCGGCGGCCATTCGGTCACTTTTGTGGACGCGAATCCTGAAGTCGCGGAAAAGACCGCGGCAGATGTAAAAAGTGCGGCAAAGAACGGCGCGAAGGTATCCACATCAAGCCTGGGAAATGCAACGCTTGGTGATGTGGTTATTCTTGCTGTCTGGTATGGTACCAACATCGAAATCGTGAAGCAGTTAGGCAACAAGCTTGCGGGGAAAGTCGTTGTGGATATTGCCAATCCATTGAACCAGACCTTCGATGGGCTTGCCACTGCGCCGGATTCTTCGTCTGCTGAAGACGTTGCAAAGGCGATTACATCTGGGGCTAAAGTTGTCAAAGCCTTCAATACGACATTTGCGGGCACGCTTCTCGCGGGACAGATAGCGGGTCAGCAACTCGACGTCTTTATCGCAGGCGACGATGCGGACGCGAAAAGCAAGGTCGCACAGTTGGTTAAGGATGGCGGCATGCGCCCGATTGATATCGGTCTGTTGAGCCGCGCCCGTCAAATCGAAGGGATGCAATTCCTTCACATCGTTTTGCAAGGCACACTTGGCTCCAATTGGATGAGCGCCATAAAAATCTTGAGCTAAAAAATCCTCACACACATTTATTGAACGAAAGGAAAACCGATATTATGTTGGACAAAGCTGTTTCCATCAAACCAATCCCCGACAGCACATTTGACAAAATTGCGTCAGACCAAAGAATTGAACGGACTGCCAAAGCACTTGAAGCCAACGGCATTCACACATTGATTGCACGAAATGGCGAAGAGGCCAGGCGCATGTTTTTTGAATTGATCCCGGATGGCGCAGAAGTCTTTCTTGGCGCATCCGTTACGTTGGAACAGCTCGGCATCAAAGATGAAATTGATAAATCCGGGCGTTTTGACACGATCAGGCCAAAGATGTTCGCGATGAATCGCGAAACACAGGGAAGAGAAATCCGCAAGTTGGGCGGCGCACCCGATTATGCTGCGGGAAGTGTCCAGGCTGTCACTGAAGATGGGCATGTGATCATTGCATCGAAGACGGGCAGCCAGCTTGGCCCGTATGCCTCGGGCGCTGGAAAAATTATCTGGGTGGTCGGCGCACAGAAGATTGTCAAGGATGTAAACGAGGGCTTGCGGCGCGTCGAGGCATACTGTGTCCCTCATGAAGAGGAACACATGCAGCAGCTTTACCACACCGGCACCAGTCCAAACAAGATTTTGATCTTTAACCGCGAGTTCCGCCCGGACCGCGTCACGATGATCATCGTGAAAGAGTCGCTGGGTTTCTAATCAGCAATCTTTGACGGGGTATTCTGATCTGATTCCCCAGAGTTCAAACATCAATACCTTTTCAAATCTGATAACAGGACGTTAAGCGTCCTGTTATTTTTTCTCTTGACAAAAAAGGGAAAACGATTAGAATTCCTTCCGTTTTGGAAATATCCAGAAACGGAAGGAAATTCGATGTCAACGACCGAACAAACAGCAGATCAATTCCTCGAACTCCTGCAGGGATTCCTCCGTTTGCAACCGAAACTGATCAAGCCTGAACAGGCTGTTCAATTCAAAAAGCAAATGGAACGTCTGAGAAAGAGCGGCATGGCCAACCCTGAAGATCGTCCTCTCTTCTTTCGGATTTTTGCCATCCTGGCGCACAGTACGCTTCCGCCCACGATGGGCGAATTGAGCAGCGAGCTTGGTATTCCCCTCAGTTCCGCGACGCGGATCATTGACCTGCTGGTGGACAGCGATTTCGTAGAGCGCGTCAACGATCCAAGTGATCGCCGCGTGGTGCGTATACAGATGTCCGAGAATGGAAAGCGGTTTTCAAAAATAGCAATGGAATTCATCAAGCAGCGCATTGCCAGCCTGCTTGAAAACTTTTCGTCCAGCGAGCAAAAACAGTTACTGCAATTGATGACAAAACTGCTGACATCGTTGCAGGCAGAAGCCAAATAATCATTATTCAGTGAAGCAGTTGTTGTAAAAGGAGCATTGACAGACATGAGAAGATTTCGAGCGCTGATTAAAAAAGAAATGACCCACATGCTGCGCGATCCGCGCACATTGATATTTATTTTTATCATGCCCATACTTCAATTAGTGTTACTGGGCTACGCAAATAATACGGATATAAAAAATGTGCCGACAGTAGTGTTCGATCAAAGCAACAGTGTGGAGAGCCGCTCCCTGCTCGACGCATTCAAGGCAACCGGCTATTTCTCGTTCGACTATGTTGCCAATAATGACGCCGATGTCAACCGCTTAATCAATGGCGGAAACGTCAAAGTGGGCATCGTGATTCCGCCAACCTACAGCAGCGACCTTGCCTCAGGCCGCACGGCCCAGGTTTCCGTATTGATTGATGGCTCCGATCCAACCATTGCCAGCGCTGTGCTTTCCGCTGCGACGCTTGCGGGCCAGGCTAAAGGAGCCAGTATCCGCGCGCAACAACTAGCCCTTCAAGGCGTAAGCAGCAGCATGGCGTCCGCTTCGCCAATTGATGTGCGTACACGCGTGCTTTACAACCCGGACTTGTTGGGCAGCTACGACATTGTCCCCGGCCTGATTGCGATGATCCTGTTTCAGACGGCAACAAGCCTTACTGCGCTGGCCATCGTCCGGGAGCGGGAACGCGGCACAATCGAGCAGTTAATCGTTACACCCATTCGAAGTTGGGAGTTGATCCTCGCCAAAATCATTCCTTATATTTTGGTTTCTTTTGCAAACACCATTTTGATTTTGGTGGTTGGAACTTTTCTCTTCGGTGTTCCATTGAGAGGCAGCCTGATCCTCCTGTTTGCGCTGACCGGCCTGTATCTTTTGCCCACCCTGGGACTCGGACTGTTGATCTCGACCATGGCTCAAACTCAGCAGCAGGCCCAGTTAATGAGCATGCCAATCATGCTGCCTTCCTTCATGCTTTCAGGTTTCATCTTCCCCATCTCATCCCTGCCGATAGTCCTGCAAGCCGTTGGAAATCTCCTGCCGCTTACATATTTTATTTACATCATGCGTGCCATTGTCATCAAGGGCGCGGGCCTGGATCTGATCCTCCCCCAGACTTTTGCCTTGATTGTTTTTGCGATCATCCTTCTTGGATTGGCCGCGTTGCGTTTCCGCAAGTCGCTTGATTGATCCTTTAGTACAGGAACAAGAAATTCAATCGCTTTTCAAAAGGAAAGGAATGTTTCATGAGTGCGCTACGAAATCGAAGGACAGTGATAGTCGTAATCGTGATTATTGCTCTTGTGGCAGTATCCATAGGTGTTTTACTGCGGCAGTCGAGTTTGAACAACAGCACCGCGCTGACCGCCTCCGGCACGGTCGAGACAACGCAGGTATCCATCGCCCCGGAAGTGGGAGGCAGAGTGCAGGCCGTGAATGTGCAGGAAGGCGACTCGGTCAAGGCGGGGGATGTGCTACTTACTCTTGATGGCACCATCCTGAAGGCTCAACAGGCTGTGGCTGCTGCCGGATTGAATTCCGCCAAAGCCGCTGCGGTCACGGCTGCTGCGTCTCTGAATTCCGCACAGACGCAATATGACCTGGCGCTGAATGCTTCCGTAACCGCGGACAAAGCCCAGCGGACCTCGCAGTGGGTCATGTCTGCGCCTTCGGACTTTTCATTGCCGCTGTGGTATTTCAGCCAATCCGAACAAATGTCCGCCGCGCAAGCCGAGGTGGATGCGGCCCAACAAGCCTTGACCGACGCCCAGAACAACTTGAACGATATTCAGAATTCCGCGGCTGGCAGCGATTTTGTGAAGATCGAAAACAATCTGGCTCAGGCCCGCGCCAGTTATGATGTGGCGAACGACCTGAACAATCGTGTGCAAAACGGGAAGACTATTGATGACCTGTCCAAACGCCAGCTTTATCTGTTGGCTTTGGACATGCACCGGCAGCAAAACAATCCAAACAGCAGTGACCGCACGTACAGGTTGAATTTGAGCAACATTGACCAAGACATCAAAGACGCGTCTCAGCAACTCTTTGACGATGCAAAAGCCAATCTCAAAAGCGCCCAGGACGCGTACAACACGGCGCTGACCACGGATGCCGCCAACAATGTTGAGAAGGCGCGCGCACAGGTAAGCCTGGCGCAGGAGCGTTACAACACGGCATTGGATTATGTGAGCTTCCTGCGGACAGGGAGCCAGTCGCCAGCCGTTACGACCGCAGAGCAGGCTTTGGATCAAGCCAAAGCCGCATCAGCGCAGGCACAGACGGCAGTGGAGCAAGCGCAAGCCAATCTGGATTTGCTCAATGCCCAGGTTGCCAAGCTGACGATTACGGCTCCATCCGATGGCGTTGTATTGACGCGCGCTGTGGAACCGGGCGAAACGGTCAATCCCGGAGCGGAGGTTTTGGTACTGGGTCGGCTCACCAACCTGACCATGACGGTTTATGTCCCGGAAGATCGGCTGGGACAGGTGTTCCTCGGTCAAATGGCAGATGTCAAATTTGATTCATTCCCCAACCAGACATTCCAGGCGAAAGTCACCTACATTTCTGATCAGGCTGAATTCACGCCGCGCAACGTGCAAACGGTGGAAGGACGTCAAACGACGGTCTTTGCGGTAAAGCTTCAACTGCCTGATACCAGCGGCAAACTCAAACCGGGCATGCCTGGTGATGTAACGTTCATATTGAAATAAGACCTAAAATGGGAAGCGATTTTTTACTGGAAGCGGAAAATCTGGTTAGAACGTTCGGTTCAACCCGCGCCGTAGATGGTCTGAACCTGCAAGTCCGTTCCGGAGAAATGGTCGGTCTCGTCGGCCCGGATGGCGCGGGAAAGACCACAGCCATCCGTCTGCTGTGCGGCGCGCTCCAGCCGACGAGCGGAAAGATCCGTGTGGCTGGTTATGATGTCCCGGCTCAGGTCGAAAAAGCGCGCGAGGAGATCGGTTATCTTGCCCAGCGTTTTAGTCTGTATGGTGATTTGACTGTCAAGGAAAATCTTGATTTCTTCGGCGAAGTGTTCGACATCCCGGATAAAGAGCGCGAACAACGCTCGCAGGAATTGCTCCGGTTCGCCGGGCTTTCTGAATTCCAGAATCGTCCAGCGGCCGCCCTCTCTGGCGGTATGCAGAAAAAGCTTGGGCTGGCTTGTGCGCTTGTCCATCGCCCCAAAGTTCTTTTATTGGATGAACCGACCGGCGGCGTTGATCCTGTTGCGCGCCAGGAGTTCTGGCATTTGTTGATTGGATTACTGCGCGAGGGTTCGGCAGTTCTGGTCAGCACACCATACATGGACGAAGCCATGCGCTTCAACCGTGTGATTTTTATGGACCACGGCCGTGCTCTGACGCAGGACGCGCCGCGCACTTTGATGTCCCGTCTTTCAGGCCGGATTTTGGAACTGGCTTCCGATTCCCAAATGGCCGCGCGCGAGATAGCAGTTCAAGATCCCGAAGTCGAGGATGTTCATTCGTTTGGCGGTTATCTGCATCTGCGCGTCAGTTCTGCCGAGGGCCCGATAAAACGCATCCCGGAAAAACTTGCCTCCGCCGGTATACCCATGACGCACCTTGTAGCCGTCGCACCAACATTGGAAGATGTGTTCATTCAGCTCCTGGAGACGGAAGGAAATGAAAATGGAAAACCAATCCACTCCGCTGCTTGATGTTCAGGGGCTGACAAGAAAGTTCGGCGATTTTACGGCTGTTGATCATGTGACATTTACTGTGCAGCCCGGAGAAGTGCTTGGGTATTTGGGACCGAACGGCAGCGGGAAGACGACAACCATCCGCATGTTGTGCGGATTGATTAAACCAACCGAAGGAACAGCCAGCATTCTGGGCATTGACGTGACGAAGAATCCTGAAGCGGTCAAACCGCATATCGGATACATGTCACAAAAATTCGCCTTGTATGATGATCTGACAGTTTTGGAGAATCTGCAATTCTACGCTGGCGTTTATGATGTGCCCCAATCTGAAGAGACAGGCCGCATCAATGAAGTTCTGCGTATGGCTGGTTTGGAGAATCGCACAAGCACCTTCACGCGCGACCTCTCCGGTGGATGGCGGCAGCGCTTGGCGCTCGGCTGCGCGCTGATCCACAAACCGCCGCTTTTGTTTTTGGACGAGCCAACCAGCGGCGTGGACCCGGTGGCGCGCCGCGAATTCTGGGATTTGATCTACCGACTGGCATCCGAAGGCACAACCATTTTCATCACGACGCATTACATGGATGAAGCCGAACACTGCACGCGCGTCGCCTTTATGTATCGCAGCAAACTGCTTGCATTGGACACGCCTGCCGGATTAAAGTCAACGTATCTCCAAGGCGCGGCATGGGACCTTGCGGCCACGCCCCTTCTCGAAGCCGTCGAATTGCTGAGCGGGACGGAGGGGATCGCACAAGCAAGCCTCCACGGAGACCGTGCGCACGTCATCGTCAAGCCCGGCGAATGGACTCCCGAACGTCTTTCTGAAAAATTGGCCGGCAGCGGCATCACTGTCCAGTCCATCGAGACCGTCGAGTCAACGCTGGAAGATGTGTTCACGCTCCTTGCACATTCCAGTTGAGACGAACGTACGGAATTCAAAATGAGATGGCTTTTGCCATCTCATTTTTGTTTGCGCGTATAATGGGGCCAGGCAGTCTTGCGGAGAATCGAATGCCAAGTCAGGATGAAGGTCATTTTTCCATGTTATTCGAGCATGCGCCCATTTCGCTTTGGGAAGAGGATTTCAGCGGAATAAAAAATTTCTTTGACGGCCTGCGTAAACGGGGCGTCGCAGATTTGACGCGTTATCTCGAAGAGCATCCGGCGGAAGTCGAATCTGTTATGGGGCGCATCAAAATCATTGACGTCAATCATCAGACCCTTGAAACGTTCGGCGCTGCGTCACGGGAGGAATTGATCGCTCATCTCAGCGAGGTCTTTCGCGATGAAATGCGCGCCCATTTTCAGGACGAGCTGCTTGCCCTGTGGCAAGGAGCCTTGACCTGGTCTGGTGAGGGGGTCAACTACACGCTGCGCGGCGAGCCGCTTGACATCCGTCTTCACTGGCGCATCTTGCCGGGCTACGAAGAAACATTTGGCCGCGTGCTTGTTACGCTGGAAGATATTACCGCCCGCAAACAGGCGGAGCGCGCTTTGGCCGTCAGCGAAGACCGGCTGCGTAATTTGTTCGAATATGCTCCCATTTCGCTTTGGGAGGAAGATTACAGCGAACTCAAGTCATATTTTGATGGCCTGCGCGAACAAGGCGTAAAAGATCTTCGCAGCTATCTGGTCAAACATCCAAAAGCAGTCGAACATTGCATGGGTTTGATCCGCGTGCTGGATGTGAACCGCAAAACGCTCCAGCTTTTTGGAGCTGCAAGCAAGGAAGAATTGTTATCGAACCTCAATCGGGTCTTTCGCGATGCCATGAGCGATCATTTCATTGATGAGCTTGTGGACATGTGGGACGGTAAAACGAATTATGAACGGGAGGAGATCAATTATTCACTTTCAGGCGAACCGATCAACATTCAACTTGATTGGCGGATGATGCCTGGTCACGAACAGGATTTCTCGTGGGTGCTGGTTGCCATCCAGGATATCACTGCGCGCAAGAAAGCCGAGGAGTATTTGCGTTATCTTGGCACGCACGATGTGATGACCGGGCTGTATAACCGCGCCTACTTCGAGGAGACACTTTTACAGCTTGAAAAAGACCGCCATGAACCCATCAGCGTGATCATCGCTGATCTGAATGGTCTAAAGCAGGTGAACGATTCGGCTGGACATCAGGCCGGGGATAATTTGATCCGGCGCACAGCGGAGGTTCTGAAAACCGGCCTTGAAGAAAACACCCTGGTTGCGCGCATCGGCGGTGATGAATTTGTCATCCTCCTCCCCGGCGCGGATGGCGCAACCGCCAGCGAATTGATATCACATCTTCACTTGTTGATCGAATTGAACAACAAATATTATCGTGAGCCTGTGTTGAGTATTTCATTTGGCGCAGCAACCAGCCAGCCCGGACTGTCCCTGGAGAAAGTTATCAGCCAGGCCGATAATACGATGTACAAGGACAAAGGGCAATATTACCGCCGCCGCAGGGGCGATTGATGCAAGAGCCTGGCGGAATTTGCCAGGCTCTTTTTTCCTCAACATGGATCATGTTTCTACATGGACCTGGACGATTCGATCCAGGCGGAAACTGCGTTCGGCTTCCCGCAAATGACAATAGGCTTGAAGATAAATGTAATCGGACAAACCGATTACGTGGCGCGGCGTGACCCAGCGTTCGGTTTGCTCGCCATTCTTATCCACATAACGGATGAACATGCGTTTGCCGCCGTAAATCGCTTCGCCTAATTCGATTGGCAGCTGGATGCCTTCACCGCGCCAGGCGGGAGAATTGTAAATGCCGATGTAATCGTCAAGCGGTTTGTTCAACTCCTTCAACGCGTCCATCATGGCGAAGAAAATGCCGCGGGCGTTGAGCGCGTCCGCTTCGGCGCCGCGCCCGCCCACCGTCGGGACATGAAACGCTTCCGCAATGGCATGCAGACTGTAGGATGTCAATTTGAAATATTGGCGGGCGAGCATCAACGTATCAATCAAATTCGGGATCTGAATATCGCGCCCAATGCGGCGATATTCGCTATCGAGGAATTGCAGATCGAATTTCGAGTTGTGGCAGATCACCACTGCATCTTTGATCTGTTCTTCGATGCGATTCGCAAGTTCTGCAAAAGACGGCGCTGATTCGAGATCGGCTTCGGATAAACCATTGATGCTGGCCGCGCCCGGCGACAGCGGACGTTCGGGATTGACCAGAGTCTGATACGTTCCTTTGATGCGTCTGCCCTCGGTAATAACAATGCCCACTTCACAAATACGATCACCGAACCATGGGGAAAGGCCGGTGGTTTCGAGATCGAGGAAGGCGAAGCGCGCGTTGGAGAGGTCGAACATGTTGATGTGGTGAAGCTGGCGGCTATCTTACCTTTTTTTCATCCGCCGCGCAATTCTTGTTTAGTGGATTACCAATTTGATTAGGCGATGATTGCCGGGGTCAGTGACGATCAAATTGCCATCGCCATCAAAGATGATTCCTTGCGGCTGGTTTATTCCATCCATCAAAATCGAATTCTGTTTTGTCACGGCAGAAATTAAATGGATGGCGTTATCTCCAAGCGTGTCAACAAAAATGTTCCCATTCGCATCTTCAACGACATCATCGGGTGTCGGCAGGGTTGCTAATTTTCCGATTGTGCCATCTGAATGAATTCGATCCAGCGCATTGCCATATTCGTCTGCAATCAAAATACTGCCATCCGGCTCAACCCACGCACCGGTCGGGCGCACAAAACCGGAAGCGATTTGCGTGACCGTTTTGCCATCGAGGCTGACGCGTAAAACGGTTCCGTTGGGACTGTCGGGAATTATAAGCGTTGGTGTATTTGGATTGTGCTTATCGAGTGCGATTCCATCCACGCCCATTTGATTTGTCGCGTTCCGCAGATTCAAAAATGTTGCCACCGTTTGCGCGTTCGGATCATAACGCACGAGTCGATTCTTTCCCTGTTCGGCAATAATGAGCGAACCATCCGACAAAACCGCCATACCCTCCGGTTCATCGAAACCCGAAAGATAAATTTGCAATCCGGTCTCTTTTGTGTATCGCCGGATGGTTCCGTCGCTGACATCGGAGAGATAAACTGAGCCATCGGGCGCAAGCAAAAGATCATCAGGCGCGGGCAAATTTGTTGCAAGGACGACAATTTGTGGATGCGTATTGATCGGCGATAGAGTGAAGGTCGGCATGATGCTTGGTAAAGGCGCAGGTGTGAAAGTTGCTGCGTTGATCTCAATTGGAGAAGTTGGTCGAATCGCCGCAAACGTTGGCGCTGGTGTTGTTGAACTGGCACAAGCAGTAAATGTCGACGCAACAATTGAAAGAATCAAATAAAGTTGAAGTTTCATCTCATCTTTACAGCCATAACATGGGTTCTGGTAAAGAGTTTTTGTCATTCTGAGCAAGCGAAGCGAACGACACTGGCACCTTCGCTACACTCGGGGTGGCATATCTTGAAAATATTTATTCCAGACTTTTTGTTTCTTTTCATTCGGAATGAAAGACGCTTCAAAAGAATAGCGGTTGCATGTGGCAATATCACTCATGCTCATTCCAAGAGTTTCGTGTGCGATTCGATATTCATTATTCAAATTTGTATCCAGCACTTCAGGATCATCAGAATTGATCGTGACACGCACGCCGAGATCGAACAGTTCCTTCAACGGATGTTCTTCAATTGTTCGCACGGAACTGGTCAGGTAATTGCTCCACGGGTTGATCTCGAGCGTGATGCCTCGTTCTTTGACAAGTTCAACCGCGGCCATATCTTCGATGATGTGAATGCCGTGCCCAATCCGGTCTGGGCTTGCCAGCTTGATGGTGTCAACCACAAAAGAAGCAGGCGAATCTTCGCCAGTATGGATTGTCACCTTGAGTCCCGCGTCTTTGGCTTTCATAATAGACGGAACAAATTCGCGCAAAGGAAAATCGCGCTCGCTGTCGGCCAGGTCAATGCCGAGGATTTGATCTTTATGTCGGATGGCCCAGTCCACGGTTTTGACACATGACTCCGGCCCCTTGCTGCGAGAGGTGATGGCGATCAATCCAATCACCATATCAAATTCTTTTTCGGCGCGTTCTTTGGCGCGCAGAATGCCGTCGAGGGCCGCGTCCCAATTTAAACGGTGGCCGCTGAAAGCCCAGTCCGGAGAGAAGCGGACTTCGAAGAGTCGAATATTTTGTCTGGCAGAGTCTTCGAACAATTCCCATGCAATCCGTTCGACAACTTCCGGTGATGCGATGCTGTTTTGCGCAATGGTGAATGCGCCCAACACAGCATGTAAATCACGCCATTGACCAAAAACCTTGACGTGGTGATCGAGCTTGCTCACCTCATAAGATGGCAGGCTTAAGCCGTATTCTTTGGCAATGTCAATAATGGTTTGAGTCCGAATCGCACCTTCGAGATGGCAATGGATTTCTGTTTTGGGAAGGTTATTGTAACGAGCGTCGAAGTTTTTCATAATTGTCTGATTGTTGTATTGTAATTTTACCCGCCTTCGAACAGACTGCCCGCCGGATTTGCAGCGGGCAGTTGTGTTTTCTATTTTATCTTCGAAAATGTTTTCGGACTTTTGCAGCGACCTGGCGTTCCGTCATTTTGTCGGCGCATTCAATTTGGATATCCTGCACCCTGACTTTTTCATGCGCCAGCCGTTTTTCAAGTTCGAGCTTTGCCTCGCCGGGGCCAAAGATCAGGAGGGCGTCAGCGCCTCGGATTTTGGAAATGATATTCTTATAGAACCTGTTGAGACGTTCCGAAAACTTCTTATCCAATTGATCGTCGCCTTGCTGGTATTGCGCGCTGTATGGCGTCTTCGTGTGCGTGGCTCCTCGGTAATGGATATGTTTTCCAACCCCTGATTCAATTGTTTGTATGTTCTCCTTTTTTTCATCGAGGATCACCATCAGCGACTTTTTGTGGTCAATCCACAAGCCGATCCGTTTAAGCATAGATCCTCCAGTTCTAATTTATTTGTTTTTTCCGCTTCTCCGCCACATTCAGTATACGGACTTCCGGCTGAAAGTTCAATCTCTCTTGCGTGTAAGAGAAAAAACTTTCGTCTCATCCTCTCATTGCCGAAAACGAGTCCTGCGGAAAGTTTACAAAAGATATCCGAACGGCAATGCGGCTCGGTGTCAATTTGCTGATGAATGAGAAGCGGATCATGAGCGCAAGATGGATGACCGGGATTCGGGCGGTCTCTGATTTTCAAGCCGCATCAAATCGGGACGGGTGGCAGAATCCGACATCGAGAGCGGCATATACCCGCGCCGACTTTGAGAAAGTTTTTCGCTTGCTTGACATTGCCCTCTGCCTCAAGTAGAATACCTTGCACCTTGAAACCGGGCCTGTAGCGCAGTTGGGAGCGCGCTTCAATCGCACTGAAGAGGTCAGGGGTTCGAATCCCCTCAGGTCCACCAGAACAGTAGGCAGAGAGCAGAAGGCAGTCATTCGTCTGCGGACCGCTTACTGCCTTCTGGAACCCGGGCCCATAGCGCAGTTGGGAGCGCGTCTCAATGGCATTGAGAAGGTCGGGGGTTCGAATCCCCCTGGGTCCACACAACGCAGGTCGAAATATTTTTCGACAATAAAAGTCACGGCAGGAGTAGTAAGTCATCCCGTCAGCGAGAAGGGAGAGCGAGGTGGAAGCCTTTCAAAGCGCCAGCGGGAGCGCACCAAGTCTGAACTCGCCTGTCATCTCGAAAGAGATACTGCGCTGGTGAACTCTCACCACAGAGACACGAAGAACACAAAGTTTTTTTCTTTGTGTTCACAAAGTAAAACTCAGTGAACTTTGTGCCTTTGTGTTGAATAATAGTCAGCGACGGGAAAGCCCGTTATAGCGATCAAAGTGACGTTGGCAGGTTTGAACGCTCAAACTTGAAAACGTAAGCTGGGTGGTACCGCGGAGAGAACTCTTCGTCCCTGATGTGGATGAAGAGTTTTTGTTTTTTTCTCACCCTGGCCCTCTCTCATTGGGAGAGAGGCTGGATCGGAAGGATGCACGAATGAATATAATGACGAATTCCAGGCTTAAGGCGATGTCCTGCCTTCTCGCACGAAGCGGCTTCCAGCTGCCAACGCCCTGCGCCCTTTCAGGGTCGCGCATATCGGCGATTCTCATCGCCGATGCCGCGCGCCTCCTGTCGAGGTTGAAGATTTAAATTTGAAAGTTCAAAGTTGAAGAGTCGCAAGTTGACTGATGAATACGAATTTTTTCATGATGAGGAAAGAATGGCTATAAAGAAAAAGAAAACTTCCAGCAAGAAAAAGATAACGTCCAAAGCCAAAAAGACCTTGATGGCGAAGAAGGCCGCGTCTGTTAAAGCTAAAAAAGTGACAGGACCCGCGGTTTCAAAAGCAAAGGCGGCAAAGAAACCGGCTGCCAAAAAGGTTGCTGTAAAGAAAGCCGCGCCGGCCAGGAAAGTGGTTGCAAAAAGAGTTGTGCCCAAAAACAAAGCATCCGTTGTAAAGAATATTGCTTACGAGCCGCAAGTCATCGAAAGGAAGTGGCAGGCCAAATGGGAAAAGGACAAGCTGTATCGCTCAGTGATTGATAACAGCAAGCCCAAACATTACGCGCTGACGATGCTGCCTTACACATCAGGCGATTTGCACTTCGGTCACTGGTATCCCATGGCGCCATCGGACGCGCGGGCACGCTTCAAGCGCATGAACGGATACAACGTGCTGTTCCCCATCGGCTTCGACGCGTTTGGTCTACCCGCCGAGAACGCGGCCATCAAACGCGGCATTCATCCGAAGACATGGACGTATAAAAACATTGACAACATGCGCCGCCAGTTGAAGACCATGGGCAACATGTTCGATTGGAGTCGCGAGGCCATTACGGCTGATCCCGAATATTACAGATGGACCGAATGGTTCTTCATTCAACTGTTCAAACAGGGATTGGCTTATCGCAAGATGTCCGCCGTGGACTGGTGCCCGTCCTGCAACACCACGCTGGCGCGCGAACAGGTGGTCGGCGAGAATCGCGTCTGTGAGCGATGCGGCACGCCCGTCATCAAAAAGGATTTGGAGCAGTGGTTTTTCAAGGCCACAAAATACGCCGACGAATTACTGAACTTCGATGAGATTGATTGGCCCGAACGTGTCAAGACTTTGCAGACGAATTGGATCGGTCGAAGCGAAGGCGCATCGGTGATATTCAAGACCGAAGCTGGTGAGCCTATCGAGATATTTACGACGCGCCCCGATACGTTGTGGGGAGCGACCTTCATGGTCTTCGCGCCTGAGCATCCGCTGGTGGACAAAGTTACGACGCCTCAACAAAAGGCTGCGATTGAAGCGTATAAGGCGCAAGCCGCGCGTCAATCAGATATCGAGCGCGAATCTGCGGACAAAGAAAAGACAGGAGTGTTCACTGGCGGCTATGCCATCAATCCAGTCAACAACGAGCGCATTCCGATTTGGATCGCGGATTACGTGTTGATGAGTTATGGCACAGGTGCGATCATGGCCGTCCCCGCGCACGACGAACGCGATTTCGCGTTTGCCCGGAAGTATAACTTGCCAATTATCCCTGTGATTCAACCTGTAGGGACGAGTCACGACTCGCCCTTACAGGCCGCCTATGTTGGCGCAGGCGTTATGGTCAACTCCGGTCCGTTCAACGGGACAAGGGTCAACACGGAAAAAGGCAGAAAGAATCCCGGCATCAGCGCAGTCATTGACTGGCTGGCCCAGCAAGGCATTGGCAAGGAAGCGGTCAATTATCGTTACCGCGATTGGCTGATTTCGCGCCAGCGTTACTGGGGCGCGCCGATCCCAATGATCTATTGTGATAAGCATGGATGGACCCCGGTTCCCGAAGATCAACTGCCGGTGCTGCTGCCTGATGATGTCGAATGGAAGCCGACGGGCGAGTCGCCGTTGAAGTTACATCCAACATGGAAGAACACTACCTGCCCGGTGTGCGGCGAACATGCTGTGCGCGAGACTGACACAATGGACACGTTCATGTGTTCGTCGTGGTATCACCTGCGCTATCTGTCGCCGCATTACGACAAGGCGCCCTTCGATCCAAAAGAATATGATTATTGGATGCCCGTTGATACATACACGGGCGGCATCGAACATGCCAACATGCACCTGCTGTACACGCGCTTCTTCCACAAGGCACTGCGCGATGCGGGCATCGTCGAAGGCAACGAGCCGATGATGCAGTTGCGAAACCAGGGCATCATTTTGGGCGAAGACAACGAGAAGATGTCGAAGAGCCGCGGCAACGTGGTCGCGCCCGATGAATTAGTCGGACAATTCGGTGCGGACGCGCTGCGGACGTATTTGATGTTCGCTTATCGCTGGCAGGAAGGCGGGCCGTGGAACTCACAGGGCATTGATGGAACCGCGCGCTGGTTGAGACGCGTGTGGACGTTGTTCACAGATCACACTCCGGCCGGAGCGGCTTCCGATGAAACGAAAAAGAATCTGCGCCGACGCGTTCATCAGACCCTAAAGCGCGTCACGCGTGACTTCGAGAACTTCGAATTCAACACCATCATCTCATCGTTGATGGAATTGCTGAACGAGATGTACAAAGCGCGTGAAGCGGGAGCAGCTGGAAGCCCCGAATGGAACGAAGCATCTGAAATTTACTTAAAGATGTTAGCTCCGGTCGCGCCGCACATTGCCGAAGAGTTGTGGACGAATCAACTGGGCAAGACATATTCCATCCATCAACAATCATGGCCAAAAGTTGACGAGGATGCTGCGAAAGAAGATATGATCGAATTGCCTGTTCAAGTCAACGGCAAAGTGCGCGATCGAATCGTCGTGCCAGCCGAGGCAAGTGAAGATGAGATCAAGTCCGCTGCGCTGGCAAGTGAGAACGTCAAAAAGTTTTTGGAGGGCAAAGAGCCAAAGAAGATTATTGTGGCGCAAAAGAGGCTGGTGAGCGTAGTCGTTTAGTTCGGCAGTTGGATAGTTTAATGGTGAAAGCCCCTGAGAGTTGTGGGACTCAAAGGGGCTTCATTGTTTTCTCCGATCACGTCAATTTACCACGCGTAAGCTTCGGGCGCTTCGCCGCCGGGACCGGGCCAAATCTCATCCATCTTCTGTAATTCATCTTTCGACAACTTAATCTTGAAGGCGCGCAGCGCGCCGGTCAAATGATCCATGATGCGCGGCCCGATGATCGGCGCGGTCACAACGGGATTCTTCAACAGCCACGCCAATGCCATATCCGCGGGATGTTCGCCTTTGGCTTTGCAAAATTTTTCCCATGCTTCGAGCTTCGCGCGTTTCTTTTTGATTTCATCCTGTGCGTTCCGGCTGGCGCGGCGGCCTTCCTTGATCTTTTGCAGCGCGCCGCCGAGCAATCCGCCTGAGAGCGGACTCCACGGGATAAGTCCAAGCCCGTAGTCTTTGCAAGCCGGTATCACTTCCAGTTCGATCATGCGGTCATTTAAGCTGTAAATACTCTGCTCGCTGACCAACCCCATGAAGTGACGCGCTTTGGCGGCTTCCTGCGCTTGGGCAATATGCCAGCCCGCAAAATTGGACGAACCCACATAAAGCACTTTTCCCTGTTGCACAAGCACTTCCATCGCCTGCCAGATTTCCTCCCACGGTGTATTGCGGTCAACGTGGTGCATTTGATACAAGTCAATATGATCGGTATGCAGACGTTTAAGCGAAGCCTCGCACGCCGCGCGGATGTGCAGCGCAGACAGCCTCGACTGATTGGGCCAGTCAGTTATGCGCCCGTAGACCTTGGTGGCAATGACCGTCTTCTCGCGTCGTCCGCCGCCCTGGGCAAACCAGTGTCCGATAATGCTTTCCGTGACGCCTTCGCCGCGCGGCCGGCCATAAACATTGGCGGTGTCGAAGAAGTTGATTCCGAGATCGTGGGCCTTGTCCATGATGGCAAACGCATCTTCCTCGCTTGTATGCGTGCCAAAGTTCATCGTCCCCAGACAGAAACGCGAAACCGTGAGGCCGGTGCGGCCAAGCTGAGTGAATTCCATGTTTTCTCCTGAATTAGTTGTTCCTTGATTCTACGACAGAAGTCGTTATCCCCTTCGTTTCGATATGGCTGATTGCCGCACTGGCCGCATCCGCGAATCGTGCGACGTTGATTTCCCTCTATAATTGATTTCAAGACAGGAGTGTGCCATGAAAACCATAAAATTTTGGGTTGCCACCGATCCGGCACTTTATGGTCCGGATGCAACTCCACAGGACGCACAGGAGTTCGCGACATTCGCTTATCAGTATTTGCAAAGACAGGGCTATGACCAGGTGGAGATCGAATTCGTGGAAAGGTATCCCAGTGCGGATACGCAGGCCGCTCTCAGAAAGGAAGTTTGGTCGGCGTATCAAGGAAATTAGATCATTGTTATATGAGCAGAATCAAAATCTCGCTGACAATCATGATTGTCAGCGAGATTTTGTTTTTGGCAGTTTCCGATCATGCGGCGCGCATTCCAAGATCATCCATGATCCGTTCCGCGGCGAGGCGAGCCGAAACCAGCGCGGTCGGAATCCCTGTGCCAGGACGCGTGCTCGCTCCGACGAAGTATAGATTGTGATAGCGCGCATGCCGGTTGGACGGGCGGAAATAACCAAGTTGTGTCAGGTTGTGGCACAGCCCGTGTGTGGAGCCTTTCATCAGGTTGTAGCGCTTGCGCCACGAAAGCGGCGTGAAGTTGATTTCGAACTTAATGTGCGATTCCAAATCTGTGATGCCGAACGTTTTCAATCGGCGGAATACGTGTGCCCGCGCTTTATCCCGAATTTCAGTCCAGTCTTGTTCGCCGTTTCTGCTTAAATGTCCGACGGGCACGATGGCAATCAACGTATCCTCGCCCACCGGAGCCATCGAAGGATCGAGCCGTGCCGGCGCATGAACATACAGGCTTGGATTTTCCGGCAGCGCCAAATCATCAATAATGCTCTCGAAGTTCTCGCGATAATCGTCCGCTAAAAACAATGTGTGCGGGGCCAGCATTTCATAAGTCTTATCCACGCCCCAAAAGAAACTGACAACCGAACACGAGAAGCGCTTGTTTTCTAATTGATCAGCCATTCCCTCCTGTGGGAGCAAATCGCGATAGACGTAAGGCAGATCGGCATTCGCGAGGATGACATCCGCATCCAACCTCCGACCGTCGGCGAGGATCACACCCCGCGCCTTTTCTCCGCTGACGTCAATCCGCGCCACGCTCGCGTCGCAGACGAACTCCACGCCTGCGGCTTCGGCAATTTCCATCAACGCATCAACGATGCGGCGCATCCCGCCCTTTGGATACCAGACGCCGTGAGCCAGTTCCGTGTACGGCATCATCGAGAATGTGGCAGGCGCTTCGAATGGACTCAATCCCATGTACACATCCTGGAACGTGAACGCGGCCTTCAGCCGCGGATTGTCGAAGTACGCCGACATGTTGCGATAGTGCCCGATGAACGGTTTGAGCTGAAACAAAAGCGGAAGATTGCTGAGCGTGAAGAAATCGGATGCCTTGCGAAAATCCTTGTTCACCAACCGGTCCATGCCCAGATGATAGTGGCGATGGCCCTCTTCCAAATAGCGCAGCAATCCCAAGTAACTGTTTGGCTCGATTGATTCCAGCTGTTCGCGCATGGAATTCATATCGGATGTAAGCGCGAGTTTACTGCTATCGTCGAAAACCAAATGATACGTCGGGTCAATGCGTTGAAGTTGAAGCATCTCGCGGGCGGAATATCCCAGCGCGGCAAATTCCGCATCATACAGCAAGGGCATGACCAGCAGAGTCGGGCCGGTATCGAAATGGTGTCCATCGCGGCTGATGCGGTCACAGCGTCCGCCAGGGCGCGAATTCTTCTCGATTACAGTGACATGCAATCCGTGTTGAGCGAGGCGCGCCGCCGCGGCAATCCCACCTACGCCCGCGCCGATGATGATAATTGATGGTGTTTTCATTTAAGTTTCCTGTGTCATTGTGAGGTCGCGAAGCACGCCGAAGGCGATGCTCTTTCCTCGAAACAATCTCCTCAATCATTATGAAGATTGCTTCGCTCCTTTTGGGCGCTCGCGATGACATTACTATTGTGGAATCAAAGCCCGTGACGTTGCCGACCATCCCATGTTCAGCGTCGACATAAAACTTTTGCATTCGGGATACGCGCGGCGCAAACGATAATCATCGCTTTCGATGGCTGACAGCACCGATTCAAATCGCGCAGTGTAGGCAAAACCCGCAATACGGCAGCGCAGATTCTCGACACGGCTGAGATAACGCCGTCCGGTTTTGAACCAGACCCGGGCAAGCCCGACGCGGTCCTTGATCCATTTTCGATACGGTTCGCTTTCAACATCGCGCGGATCAACATGATTTGCTTCGACAATTTCACTCGGAATGTTGAAGTAACCTGTTTCGATGTCGTCCAGCGTGTCGCGCAGCATGTGTGTGATATGCGCCGCGCTGACGGCAAGATAGCGCGTTTCGTCCTGCGGCGATTTGCATCTGTGTCCGATGAAATAGTGCATGGCTTCGGTGACTGCGGTTGCAAGATTGCGCGTGTAATCATCCAGTTCATCGGCGGATATCAAACGGCCGCGGCGTTCGGCATCGAAAGCCATGACCGCCATCATGTGATGGATGTAAGACCGCAAACCGCTTCGCTCCCCGCGCTCAGAGCGGATCAACTGCACGAGCATCATTTCTTCATCCGATGCGCGGCGCGGCCATTCGCCGCGATAGCAGCGTTCCATCAATGTCAGCTGGCGCCCCACAAAATAAAGGCGTTCGCGTTTGGTTATCCCGCTTTGGTCGAGCTGATCATCCACCCAACGGAAATAAGCGTAAGCGCGATAGGCATCCGCAACGCGGTCGCGATCCGCAAGCAGGTGGATGGTGTAATAAGTTTGTTTGCTGGCTGACCGGGTGATTGTAGAAGCGAATGAAGAATCTGATGCTTTGCTTTCAAACTTCAGCCCCTCGGCCCTCAAGGTTAAGTTAGACATGTTTTCCTTCACAACTTGCTTTTCAAAATCGTCACCAATATGTACGACAGTTCCTCCTTGAAGTTTCACCGATCCATAATTCAACACGAATAGTCTAGCTTCATGAAAATAAAAACTCCCCGTCCGCACGGGGAGTTGTGCCCTGTCTCATCGGACAGGCGAGATACCCGATTTCTGCCGGCCTGATTTACTGGCTTCCCACATCCACCGTGTAATAACTGCCAGCGGCGGTATCCGCAACATAGGCGTATCCCACGCCGATTTCGGTTACGCGGGTATCAAAGATGACCGCGTGATGCATCGGGTCATTCATCCACCAGTTGAATGCATCCTGCGGATATCCCCCGCCATAGATTATCTCTTCATAGAAAGTGGCGGGATAACCTGCGGCGGAGATGCGCTGGCCAATGGTCGAACCATTCGAGCCGCTGTGACTCAGCAATCCGTAGCACGCCATGTCAATGCTGTGACCTTGGGCGGCCGCAGCCAGCCTGGAATTGAGAGTCAGTGCCTTGAGACCTGCCTGCGTGCGCGCGTTGTTGATCAGGCTCATGATTTCGTCCGGGTATGAAGCGCTGACCGTATATTTGCAGCTCGCCGGGCCTTTCGGCACGCTGACCGGTGTGCCGTTATCCTGGGCGGTTGGCGCAGCCGAGGTTGGCGCGCTGCCAACTGTGATCTGAACCCAGAAATTCTTTTCGATCCCAATCGGAAGAACAATTCCATTCGCATTATGCAACTCGAAATAGCCGGTATAGGTTCCATCGGCGGTCGGCGCGACCAAATCAACGGAAATATTCACGGTTGACCCCGGCGCGGTCGGCGGGACAGGCACAGAGAGCGGAGAATTCATTTGGTCGCCAGAAACAAAAACGATAGTATATCCATTCCACGGACACTGTCCGTTGTTTTTGAACTGCCATGTTTTTGTGAACTTCGAACCGCGCGGCACGTTGGTCCCGTCGGCTATGGTAACGTCCTGAAGCAGCACCGCTGAATCTTTGCAATTGGGCGATGCGGTCATCGAAAACGGCGTGCCGCTCGAAGCGGCGGAGGGAGTCGTTGAAGTCGAACTTACGGGTGTGGCGGAGGGAGCGGCAATCGCGCCGGCGTACGGCGTTGACGTCGGCGGCAGTGTCGCGGTCACAAAGAATGGCGTTGCATTGGGCGTCGCGGGTGCGGAGATGGAAATACTGCACGATGTCAGGGCGAGGATCGCGCAAAGTGAGATCAAGACGAAAATACGCATGTGACGATTCTAAAGCAAAAAAAGCCCACGCAGAATCGTTATATCAACCGCCAATGTTTTGTTTGTGAAAATTGGCATGGGCGAGCAAACAAAAAGAGGTGCGTTCCATAAGCATGGTTGTAATAGCCATTTACGGCGCGGCGAAATCAACCACGTAATAACCGAAATTATTGAAGAACGCGTACCCAACGCCGATATCCTTGTATTTTGAACTGAGAAGATTCAAATTATGATTTGGGTCTGTCTGGTCGGTGGCCCACCAGGTCACAGCACCTTGGCCGGTACGCGGCGGATAACTCCCGTAAACATTTTCCGACACGCTGGATGCAGAATAACCCGCCGCGGCAATGCGTGAAATCGGCGTGGAACCGTCCGAGCCGCCATGCGTAAACAGACCATTGCAGGCCATATCTTCGCTGTGTGACTGCGCGGCCAGGGATAACTGCGCGTTGACGTTATAAGGCGGCAATCCATTTTGGGCGCGATATGCATTGATCGCGGTAATCACATCGTTTGCTCGACTCGAATCAGCAGTGAACGCACACGTTGATACAAGCAAACCGGAGCCGCTCGGTGTGTTCGTAACCGAATTCGAACCGTTTGCGCTGGTGGATCCGCCTCCAGATCCGCCACCTGAACTCGCCGCGACAGCGTTCACACCGATGATGACCCATACCTTGGTGTTCTGGTCAATCGTCAGCCTCGCACCGGACGGATTGTGAATCTCGAAGTTGGCGCGATATATTTTGGCATCGCTGGGTGCAGTCATATCCACGGAAATATCAAGCATGTCGCCGGGCCTGGTCTCGCTCAGCGGAGTCGAATTAGGTGCGCCCATTTGATTGCCGGACACAAACACCAGCGAATATTGGCTGTTCCATGTGCAGGTTCCCGTATTTTGGACGCGCCATGTTTTTATAAACGACTGGCCCGGATCGAAATAGGTGGCGTCCGGCACGGTCACATCCCCAACGAAAGCTGCCGAGTCAGTGCAATCAGGCGAATTGGTGGGCAGTGGAGCGATCGGCGTTTGTGTGGCTGGTGCGGGCGTTGATGTTTCTGTAACAGGAGGTTGCGTTGAGATCGTGGGCGGAACCGGCGTCATCGTGGGCGGTTGTGCGACCGGCGTATTGCCGCTGCAAGCCATAAGCAAACAAGGCATCAGAAATACTATACTGAAAAATTTTTTCATGACCATCTCCTTGGGAACGGCTTGTTGACTGTTCGACACGCTGAAGATTTGCGGCGCTTAGAACATCATCATCTGACCCTTCGCTTGTTCAACCGGATCACTGGCAATCTGTTCATCGAATGTTTCCCGCGTCAATATCGGGACCTCAGAGAGGGCGCGCACCAAACGATATTTCACCACCCGATAGTTTTTCACCCGTTCCGCGAATTGCGGATCGCGCTGCTCTTTGTAAGCGACAAGCCCCGCCCGTCCGCCGGGAATAATGATAAGGCTTTGCGCCGACGGATAAGAATTGTGGGCCAGCACGCGTCCAACCAGCGCGGAAGCCAAAACAAAAAATACACGCGCCGGTGTTCCGTTTTCCTCCCAAATCAAAACTTGATCCTGTTTTTGAGTCTGATATTCCAATCGTTTACCGATGGACAAGATCAACTCTTCGGTCTTCTTCAAATCCGCGCGCCGGGCGGACGCGTGGTCTTCCAGCCTCAATTTCCATCTTGCGCCATCCTTCTCGGCGTACGAATTCAGCACCGCGTAAATCATGGCTTTGGACGGCGTAAGCAGGCCCGTAAATTTTTGATAAAGCGCACCTTCGATTTCGAGATAAATGCTCTCTGGGTGTTTTTGGAGGAAGGTGACGATTTCCACTTCCACGCGGTCCGCCAGTGATTCGGTTGGCGGCGGCTGACGCAGACTCCACAATCCGGTCTCGATGCTTTCGCCGGTCGAATGATGAACAAAACGATCATCTTCTTTCAAAGCTGTTTCCATCAATGGCTGAATTGCCCTCAATGCAACATCGAATTCCTGGTTTGTTTTTTTCAACGAACGTGTTTCATTCAAAGCCAATAATGCCGCGGCGTGAACGTGAAGATAACTTGCTGGTTCGCCGCGTTCGGCAAGATGCTCATGTACAGCATGACGAACGATTTCAACATCCGGGTCAACAAATTTGCGTTTCAGATGTTCGCCGCGTTCCCACACGATTTGAATCGGGTCATGCTCCGTTCGCAAGGCCATGCCTTTCAAATCAAATTCTGCCGCGCTGGCGGCCATCAACGCGGATGTGAGAAAAAGCGGCTCCGCTTCAGGCAATAACCCAAAGAACGGTGTGCCAAGCGCTAGCAGTTCAAACAGATGACTGAATGCAGAACTCAATGCAGTCGCGTTCCATGCCCAATCGTAACGGCGGCGTCGCAATGCGATCTTGTATGGTTCGACCGCAGTGCGCCCCCACAACCATCCGGCCCACAAAGCCGAGAGAGTCCAAAATGCCTGATTGGGACGCGGTAATGAACCGATCACCGCCGCAATGGGAATTTCCTTTTTGACTTCGTGCGCGAGGTCTTTGAGTCGACCTTCATAAATGCAGATGCCGCCGCTTTCCGGGATTTGATTTGGCCACGCCACACACGGGACGCCAGAAGCGGTCTCTGTCCATGATGCAATCCCGTCCTCGAGCATTTTCCAAATATTGTGCTCGCGAAATTGATTTGGCGTGGACAGTTGTTTCGGCCTCGGCCTTTCGGTTGGATGTCCCCATAACGTATTGCCTGCGTCACAAGCCATCAGAATCAACGCGGTCAGCGCGCGGCGGCGTTCCGATGTGAGATTCAAGCTATCGAGACGATTGATAACCGTAGTCAATACATAAAGCGGACGCGGTAAATAATGTTGGATTGCTTCTTCCGTAAAGACGCGGTCTTCGTCATCAAGGCCCGTCACGCGTTCGAGCGCACGCGAGCGATGCAGCGCGTCCGTCGCTGCAATTTTTTTTGCGCCCTCGATATCTTCGGATGTTGCTACGCGTTCGCCTTTATCGCCGCAATTTTTACATTCGTAAATTCGAGCAAACGGCGCATCCTCGTTTTTATGCCAAAGAAAAGCCTGCGCTTGAATCTCATGCCCGCATTTTTCGCATTGGGTCAAATAAAGCGATTGAAGATGAGTCTCTAACCGCTCATCGCCCTTTTTCGAGACAGCTAAATCTGCCAATGCCGCTTTGAAATCCGATTCTGATGGCGGGTTGGCTGCCATCTCCAATAGAAAGCGCGTGATGGGATTATTGACTGTAACAAGCACGCGATAACCTGCACGCGCAGCCTCGAGGGGCAATCGGGGAGCAAAGCCAAAGGGGTCGAGGAGCCAGCTTGAGGTCGAGGCGTGGTGCGAGAGCCACATCGAAACCGTTCCCTCTTCAAGCGGAGGAATGAATCGCGATAGTGGGCCGGGGTCCGCCGGTTTGAGTCCGGGAATGTAGGATAGGCTCTCCATGAACTAAGTATACAATTCCCAAAATAAAAAACAACCGTCAGTATTGATGTTTATAAGGAGTTTGAGAGCGGTTCTTTCGGAACGGCATGCAGGTCAATTTCGATGGCTGAGAGTAGAAATTGAATGCCAAGCAAAACCGAGAGCGTTGCCAGCATCACGGTTCCGGTCGGCGCGGGAATATTTTCGCTGGCGTAGTGAATCCATTTGACGCTGCCGAAAATCAGGCCAAACAACAGGAGCGGCAAACCAGTCAGGATGTAAATGCTCGCCATCGAAAAATCGTAGATAAAGTTCTTCAGAAGAACGCGGCGGATTAACGTGCCGATCAATTTTGGCGGGAACTCGAACAGCACGCGATGGATGACCAGACTCGAAGCTTCGCCTTGATATCGCGCCGGCATCGAAACGTCCTGCACCACCGCGCCGAGCAGATAGAGATTCGCGAGCATCGAAGTTTCGAAATAATAGCCGCGATCAATTTGATCCAGCGGCAGCTGCGACAATGCCTCAGCGCGGACAGCGATGAATCCGTTGGTGGGGTCGAAAAGATTCCAGTAGCCGGTGGCGGCTTTGGCGAGAAATCCAAGTCCCATATTGCCGACGCGCCGGATGATCGGCATTTGCCTCAGTGCGGCAAAATCGCGGAAACGGTTGCCCTTGGCATAATCGGCTTTTCCAGCGATCAAAGGCATCAGAAGCTCAGGCAGGCGGCTGACGTCCATCTGACCGTCGCCGTCAATTTTGACAACGATTTGCGCGCCAAGTTCGAGAGCCTTGCGAAAGCCGGTGATCATCGCGCCGCCCACGCCCTGGTTTTGCGCGTGCCGCACCAGGATGAGACGAGAGTCATTTTTAACGAGATCTGCCACCAGGTCCGAGGTGCGATCCGGCGAGGCGTCATCCACAACGATAATATGATCGAGAAATGGCGGGAGTCCAGCCAGTACAGACGTGATCTGGCGTTCCACGCGATACGCCGGAATCACCGCCGCGATACAATACTTTTGAAGATCAATCGGCTGAAACATTTTCAGATAATTGTAATCGAACCTTCGCGCGGAGCGTTGGCGTTTTTTGCGTTAGAATAGCTCCAGATTTAGGCGAACAAAGGTTTTCACGGGCAAATATGGCGTCTTCGAGGGAACGGATTCTTGTTGTTGAAAGCGACCCCGATATCAGTGATTTTATTGCGCGGCAGGCGTTAAAACCGCTTGGTTATGAAGTTGCCCTGGTCGGGGACGCGGGGGCGGCCATCAAGCAGGCGGTTCAGACTTCGCCAGACTTGATCGTGGCTGATTTAAACCTGCCTGGTTTGAGCGGAAAGGATTTATTGACCGCGCTCGCCTCGCAAGGAATCAGCGCGCCGCTGGTCGTTATCACGGGAAAAGGGCAGGAACAAAGTGCGATTCAAGCCTTCCGACTTGGGGCGGTGGACGCGTTATTCTGGCCGGCGCGTGACGCTGAGATCGTGCGCGTGGTGGAACGCGCCCTCCAGCAGACGCGCGAAACGCGGGCGCGTCAACAGCTTGGGCAGCAGTTGGAGTCCGCCAATCAGGAACTTCAGCGCCGTGTCCGCGAACTGACCACCATTTTGGCGATTGCCAAAGCGGTCCTTTCCATCACTGACCAGCACCAGCTCTTTGACCAGATTGTCGAAGGCGCGCTGCAAGTTGCGGAGGCGAATGTCGGCTGGCTGATGCTGCGGGATGAGCAGAGCAAATCGTATTTGCTCACGGCATATCGCAACCTTCCGGATGGCTGGACGAAGAAAATAAATCAGCCATTGGATGACGGCATCAGTTCGCTCGTGGCCGTCTCCGGTGAGCCGCTGGTCATCCACGGCGCGGCGCTCGAAAAGTTCAGGGTGGCTGCGCTCGGAAAATCGGCGGCAGTGATTCCGCTCAAAGTCCAAAATGAAGTGATTGGCTTGTTGATCGTCGTCCGCAGAGCCGACCACGAGTTTGAGAAAAATACCGAAAATTTGCTCGAAGCCGTTGCGGATTTTGCTTCCATCTCGCTGGTCAACGCGCAGCTGTTCCGCGCCGTTCAGCAAACGGCTGAGGCCGCGAAGCTAAATGAAAAGTCCCGCAGCGCAATACTGGAGTTTTTGAGAAAGTCCATTCAGGAGGAACTTCAAGTTTCCATCTATCCGCTCGAAGCTTTGATCTCTGGCCAGACAGGATCGCTTACTGAAGCGCAATCGCAGGCTTTGAAGACCGTACAAAATTCCCTGCAGCGATTGTCGCGCTCGGCGGAGAAAACCATTCCGCCGTCTGCCGTGAAAACGAAGTGACCGATGGCAGCGAGCGAATTGATTCTGCTTGCAATGGACGAGTCGCAAATCTTGCGACTCATGGAGCGCGCTTTGCGGGCTGTGGATTACGAAGTGGCAATCGTTCATGATATGGGCGGGCTGGAAAAAGTGTTGGATGAATCGTCGCCCGCACTTTTGCTGATCGGCGAAACTTTCCATGGGGAAAACGGCATCGAGATCGCAAAGAAACAACTCGACCGCTTTCCGACCCTTCCCATTTTGTTATATGCTGAAAAAGATACGACTGGCACCGCGAAGGCGATTGTCAGCGCAGGACTAAGCGGATATCTTTATCCGCCGCTCAAAACGGACGATTTAGTGGATTCCGTTAAACGAAGCCTGGCGCGCGCCCGGCATCTCGGTGACTGGATCCGCCGCGAGGTCAGGAAGACGACATCATCGCTCGAGAGGCGCGCCGAGATTTCGGAGGCCGAGAAGAGCCGCCTCGAAACCATCATCGCCAATATCGAGGATGGCGTAATCGTTTTGGATGAACAGAAGAATACCCTGATGATGAATCGAGTCGCACGCAGCGCCTTCTCATTGGACGAATTGGATATCACCGGCAAACCTGTCGTTGACGTGATTTCCAATACCGACTTCCAGGCTCTGATGACCAAGGCGGATGATGGCGGCGTCAAATACTACGAGCTGAACTTCGACGATGGCCGCGTGTTCAATGCCCAGCATACACCAATCCCAGGCATTGGCTCGGCGATCACGATGCAGGATATCAGTTATCTCAAACGCCTTGACCAGATGAAGAACGATTTCGTGCATACCGTTTCGCATGATCTTCGTTCTCCACTGACGGCGGTGCTGGGTTACGCAGAATTGGTCGAACGCGTGGGTCCGCTCAACGAACAGCAAACCGAATTTGTTCATCGCATTCAAGGAAGTGTTCAGAACATTACTGCGTTGGTCAATGACCTGCTGGATTTGGGCCGACTCGAAGCGGGATTCGATACCCGCCGCGAGACTGTTCAGATCGAAAATGTTCTGCAATATTCGCTTGGGTTGCTGGACGCTTTGGTCAGGCAAAAGAATATTCACCTGACGCAGGAAATCGCCAGGAATATTCCGCCTCTGCGCGCCAATCCCATTCGCATCCGGCAGATGATTGATAACCTGATCGGGAATGCCATCAAATACACACCGGAGGAGGGCGAGATCCGCATTTCCCTGCAGACCGAGGATCGTCAGATTATTTTTCAGATATCAGATAACGGCCCGGGGATTCCTTTGGCCGAACAAAATCTCATCTTCGATAAATTCTATCGTGCCACAAATGTGGCCGAGAGCAGCCGGGGCACCGGGCTGGGATTGGCAATTGTCAAATCCATTGTGGATGCTCATCATGGCCGCGTATGGGTGGAGTCCAAACTCAATCAGGGAGCTTCGTTCTTTGTGGTTTTGCCCGCGCTTGCGCCGCAGGAAAATCAATAGACCCCACTTGTCGTTAAAATATGCCACCGCCGGGGAGAACCGGCGGTGGCTTTCGCCAAAGGAGGAGACAGTGAGGAGCATCTTGGAGGTGTCTTTGTTCCGTCTCCATGCTCATCATACACTAGGGGGAATGGTCAAGTCATTATCAAATGTCACTTATGCTTGGTGATTATCTTCACAAATAATTGCAGGGAAAAATCAAGGAAATTTTATAAAACTTCGCTCCCGGAATGGAGCTTCAAGATGAATTCGCGCGCAAACAAAACTGCTTCTTCGGAATCTTTATATTCTTTTATTGACAGCTTTGGATTTGGATTTCCCGTGATCATCTTGGAAACTTTTCGTCCGGCCTGATAAAGACAAAGCACCGGCTTCTCCGCTTGAAGCGCAAATCCAATTTCAAAGCCCACCCCATGCGATGGTGCGCTGACTTCTGCGATCAACGCGTCGGCAGATTGGATCCATGTCACATCGCGGTCGTAGACCTCGCGCGGCGCGATCACAGATTCCATTGCCAGGACATTCGAGTCAGCGAGATGTGCGGTCGGGATTTGGTGGCCGTCCGAAAGCAGGGCCGCCATCAGGTCCTGATAGACGCGTTCGAACTCGCGTCCGCCGGTGATGGAACAGGCAAAGTAGATGTTCATTTCTTGGGCAGCCGCGACAAGATAGAATAATTGCCTGGCCGCGGCGGCTGGACGGATTCGTTTCCGCTCGCGCGCATGCTTTCCAGTTCGGTGCTGAAGCCCATCCAATTCTGGACCAAAATTACAAAATGCGGGGTTTTATCCTTGAAGAAAAAAGGGGAAAGAAAAAGTTTCAAAGCCGCGGGTGAAATTGGGAATGAATTGAGTTCGACTACGACCGCTGTAAGACTGGCAAGCGGCTCGAGAATGGCGCGCCGGGTACCGGAGAGCGCACGCGGTGGAAACAGGGAATACATGGTCGCGGTCGTCGTACGGCGAACGCGGCGATAGGAAATGTTCAATCGCAGCAGCGGCGTGACCAACTGGAAGCGATCGCTAAAAGGCTGGACATACGCGCTCTTTCGCAGCGCAAGCATGATAAGCGAAATGAAAATCACAGCCGCGCCCAGCCCGGCTGATGTCATCCAGCGCCATGGTTCTGTCAGGCGGATATAAAGGTCGCTATAAAAGGGCCAGGCCAGTGCGATCATTGCCAGCCCAATGCAAAAGACCGCCGGCCACCAGCGGTCCATCATACGCGTATAAATCAAAAGTGGATAACGTCTTCCCGCTTTTGCCATGCTGATCATTCTTCGTTTGATTCGTCTGGCGGAACGGTCCGTTCGCCTCTTTTCTCGACTTTGGATTCGCCACCGTTTAATTGATCGCTCAATCGCCCGATGGCTTGTTCGAGATGCTCGCCGCGCAGACTGAACGTAATGTCACCGCGTGTCTTTTCGATGATGCCGCGCGCCAGATCGGTTTGGCGGCGCAAGCCGTTGGTGATCGCGTCTGGATAATCCATCGTCACCAGCACGGAATAGATCTCATCCATGATGCCGAGCAAACGTTCGGCTTCCTGAGAATATCCGTGGCGCAAAATATCAAGAGTCCTGCGCCGCAATTCGCCGACCACTTCAGCAAGACCATTTAAGTATGTGAAGCCGGATACACCAAGTTGTTCCGGCGTGAGCAGCGGCTGGTTTTGAATCAACGCGCACGTGACATTGGCCTCGACAAATTCCTTCAACGCGTCCTGTGTATATCCAGCGAAAAACAGGTCGGGATAATCAGCCAGGTCGCGCTTCAGCGACTCTGCCAGCGTATGCGTCTCAGCAAGATGTTCATTCATAACATCCGCTTCATCGCGGTGGACGGCGCGGATGGCAAGCGAGCAGGCGCGTGTCAATTGGCGCGCCTGTGCCAGCGCTTGATCGCGGGCAGAGGTCCGCGCGTCAAAACCCTGGCGGATTTGTTCGGCAATGCTTTGAAGTTTATGCATACTAAAGCCAATCAAGCCTGATCGTTCTTTGGAGGCTCCGGCGGCTGGTGCGGACGAAAAAGATTCTCAGCCAACGATGAATTGACCGGAACTGTGATTTCTCCAAAGGCGGCTTCGTAGCGCGCAATGTTTTCGGTCAATGCGCGCAGCAGCAACTTGGCCGAAAGCGGCGACATCAGCACGCGCGCTTTGACCGTTGCTTTGGTTTCAGCGGGGAGCAGGTGAGCAAAATCAATGACAATATCAGCTGGCGAATGGGAAATACGCGCCAAATTGGCGTAAGCGATCTCAAGTCCATCCGGGACGATCAGCACGGGGGAAGCTGGAGGTTGAGGTAGAGACATGGATTAGCCCACAGGTCTTTCTGTCTTACAAGTCCACAGCGCGACTTGAAGACGAATGAATTTAGAACGGAATATCATCTTCGGCGGGAGCAGTTGCCATATCGCCTGCATCCACCACACCACCGCCTCCGTCACTATCACCGCGCGAGCTGAGGAAGCGTACCGTCTGGGCTGTGACTTCAAAAGAGGCGCCCGAAGTTCCGTCCTGCCTTTGCCAAATACGCGGCCCGCCTGTATTTTTATCGGGCGTCAATCGCCCTTCAATGAGCACTTTGGATCCCTTTTTTAGATACTGGTTGCAGATCTCGGCTTGCTTTCCCCAGGCGGATACGCGGAACCAGATCGTTTCATTGACTTGTTCTCCGTTGCTGGAGGTGTATTTGCGGCTTGTGGCAACGGAAAAAGAAGTAACTGCCTGTCCCGACGGCGTGTAGCGCATTTCGGGGTCCTTGCCAAGATTGCCAACAATGATAATGGTGTGGTACATGGGATCTCCTTTTGAGTTAAGGGAACGCCGCAGTCGCGGCGTTGACGATTGTTGTTTCCATTTTACACTTATTATCTATCGTTGCGAGGAGATTTAAAAAAATTGACCGTCGCTTCCAAGGTGACGGTCAATTTTTAAGGTTAAGGTTGTAGATCAATCGGCAGTGGCAGGAACAGCTTGAGGTGTCTCATTCGGCTGGGGCCGGGCGGCTGAGAGGAATCCGATGAACATCAAAATGGCTGCAACCAACTCACCGACATACAGGTACTGCCCGAAGCCCAATCCCGTCAGTTCGCTGGCGAATGCCACGGACAGCGCACCGGCAGCGATCAAAACATTACCGATGACGCGATTGGGCAGAACACGTTTGCGCCAAAACAGGAACGCCGAATAAAGCGCTCCACCCACCAGCAGGATGAGACCGTCGGTTCCAAAAATAATGGTGGGGATAAGAATCACATTGAACGATGCGGCTGGAATAATTGCCTTATATTGCTGGCTGATCGGCATTCCGAGTTGGAAGGCGCTGTCGTTGATAGGGATGGATAGCATCAGGCCCGCACTGATAAGACTCGCCAGGATCAGAACCCCAGTTACGATATGGACCCATCGTTTCCTGACCAGCAAATACAGCGTGCCTTGTCCGATCCAGGCCGGGTTCAGAATCGCGCCGCACAAATACCAAATGATGAAGACAGCCCGGCTCCAGGCCAGTGAAAGATAAACCTCCGCGAAACTCCCCGCGCCGAACATCGCGAGGCCGATGCCCCAGAATAAAAAGTGCGGAGCGCGGCGGACAAAATAACGCTGCAAAACATAAATGGTGAACCCAAGCATGATCGCAGTTGAGATGAATGGAAGGATTTGAATGATGGACATGTTTACTCCGGCGAATTTAGAGATGGATGACGCCAAGCAGAACGAAGGCCGCAAACAAAATCAGCGCTACTGTTAGAATTCCCATGAGCACGAGCGCCGCGGGAATGACCTTTTCGTAAAGCGCTGAATTTGCGGGCATGTGTGATTTGTCGTTGGAACGCGGTTGGTTTGGATCCTGCATGTTATCCCTCGCTGGGCTGAAATTTCATGATGCGATTGTGCTTCGGGTTGCCAATCGGGTCAATGTAAGTTTTGGTAGGTTTATATTAGTGTTTGGCTAGAATCGAATCGTAAGAGTCGCGGCATTCTCCGGGTTTCTGTTCTGCGCTGTGGGTCGAGTTTCAGAGCGTCATCTCAAAAGCAGCATACTCACGGAAACGAATCAGAGGAGAGAATTAATGCCGAAAACTTCACACATCGAAAAACATTTTACTGCTTCTGAAAATGTGCGCGACATTATGATTGGCATATCGGACGGCTTGACCGTTCCATTTGCGCTCGCCGCGGGACTTTCGGCGGTCGCGGCCAGTCATGTGGTTGTCCTTGCCGGGCTGACCGCAGGCGCCGCTTTTCGAATCACAAAATGGATTGGGTGACTCTCCAGGAATGTTTCATCACAGTGTCATCTTGCAGATGTAGAATAAAAACATAGGCTGATGCGGGCCTGAACATGCTCCTCCTTTCGACGCCCATCCGGAATCATTTAGGATTTCGGATGGGCGTTATTTATTGCCTGTTCGCTCGAAAGCAATATTCGATCAGCCAAATGCGGCGTTCAAGCATGAAAAAATGCGGGAAGATTTTTCTCGCATTTTTTTGCGCTCGACTTTTACGTGGTCAACGTTAGGGCGTGGCGGTTGGAGCTGGCAGCGGCGTATCCGTGGGAACAGCAGTGTTAGTGGGGGCCTTTGTATCGGTTGGAACGCTGGTGGCTGTCGGCCCTGATGGTGTATTGGTCGGCGTGGGAATGGATGTGTTTGTGCCGGTCGGTGTGGACATTTCAGCCGTCGGGCTTGGCGTTGCGGATGGTTGAGACGTTTCCGTAGGAGTGGGTGATTCTTCGATTGTCGCGGTCGGAACAACTTCCGTTGCTGTGACTGTTGGAGTATCAGTGGAGATTGGTGTTGCTGTTGCATCTTCGGCGACATCTATCAACACGTAGACGGTCACGCCGAAAGCCTCGCCCGAGTCGTTGGCTAACTGCCAGTAACCGGTATATTGTCCGGCAGTTGTTGGCGCGGTCAACGTCACTGATAATGCCGCCTGCTGTCCCGGATCAACCGAGCCGCCGATGCTTGCGTCAGCTCCATTCATTGGGTCGCCGTTGATAAAAGTCAGGGTGTAGTTTGCATTCCACGCGCAGGAACCGGTATTCTGGAACATCCATGTTTTGACAAAGGTCTGCCCGGCGGGGACAACTGTGTTATCAGGAATCGTCACATCTGAAATATAGCTTGAGTCGTCGCAGGCAGTTCCTCCAGCTATGGCTGGATATGGAGTGGATGTTGCAGCAAACTCCAACACAGGCAGACTCGTTGGCACGGAAATATCGGAAGGCGTGTCAGTCGGAATGGGTGTTGCGGTTTGTTCGGTCGTTGTTGGCACATCTGCTGTGTATTGGGCTTCGACAGTCTGCGCGGCCGCAGTATAGATTACATGGAGGGTGTTTGTTGAGTTCGTTGAGGCGGATGGCCCGCAGGAGCCAAGCAAAATGGCAGTCAATGTAACGCAGGGAAGGAGAAACCTTTTTGAAAGTGAATTTATATATTTGTACATCTTTGTATTCTTCGAGAGATGCTATTGGCGCATCAGCGAAGGATAAAAGATGAGCGTAAAAGGATGATGATTTTGTTGTTTCGAAATTGTAAAAAGAATATGGAGACATCATATAGTTTGTCCCCGGCTTCCAAATTTTTTTTGTTGAGATGAAGACGCTATTTTGTGATTAGCATCCAAAATCATACGGATGATTCGGCGGCTCTGCGGCATGGACCCAAACCGGCCTGCCCACCGACCACTGCCACGCGCCCAGTGCTGACGCGCAGGATGCGACGAAATGATCTGCAACATTTTCTGTTCTTGGTAAATTACTCAATCCTTTTGTTTCCAACCAATTGAGCAAATTCAAACGCGCTTGCATGTTACGTTTGAATCCCGCGACATCTTTGGCATTTGCGCCGCGCAACAACATGCACGCGCCGGAATGAACTTCCACGATTTGAAAATCGAGATTCGGCCTCAGCGTTTCTAACATGCGCGTCAGAGCTGCACCGCGCAGAGTCAAATAAACCATGCGGATCATCGTCGGAGGCATGATGCCAACACCGCGTCCCTTTTCCAAAACGAGGTGGCGCAACTCTCGGTCCGAATCGCGATCTCCGCCGCCGGGATTGTAGGAAAGCGGCGCGTCGATTCCAATCACGACGCGTTCGCTATTATCAAAATCAGAAATCGTATGAAAGATTCTTTGATCATCCGCCCCTTCGATTACTTCCATGAAACGTAAATGGTTTCCTGCATCTTCAAAGACCGTCACAAAAGTATCAGCAACATTGCGCGGCCCTGAAAGATCAATGCCAATGACTTTCATTTCGACATCAGGCTTGCGGCGCGCCGTCCAATCTCAACTGCGAAGTTTGTACCGCGATCCCATGGATAGACCTGGCTCATCGAAGCGAAATATAAACCATCTATCGGCGTTTCGATGGATGGAATATTCCTCGAATGATTCACGAGCGGAACAGGCTGGGCATAATTAGTTTTGAACACCCAAATCTTGTTTACCCAATCCTGTGAAAACGCAGGATTGAATTTTTTGAACGCAGGCGTGAAACGCTCGAGCAATTCATCATCGCTCATCGCAAAATATTCGTGGTCGTTTTCCAGATAATCACCGGCGTACACAATATGATCGCCGCCGAAATTTTTGGCTGGCACGAAATTCGTGTGCTCCACCAATGCCAAAAACGGATAGCCTTCTTCCTTTGGAAGATTGAACCAGTAATAGCCCTGTTCTGAAAGCTGGCGTTTGAGCGACAGCACCATCACGACTGCACCCATTGATTTTAGATCCAACAAACCCTGCAAATAATCTTCGGGCAGATCGGGACACATTTTTGCCATCAGATTTGGCGAGGTGGTGACCAGCACCTTATCGAAGGACTCGACCTGTCCCGCCGCAACGAGCAGACCTTTATCTGGCCCCCGTTTAATGAACTTGACGCGCGTCTCCATTCTGATCTCGACGCCCATGGCGCGCAATCGTTCAGCAAATTTATCGGCGAATCGTTGAAAGCCGCCCTCGAATGTTCCGAGACGCGTGGTGCGCGCCTTAAGCCGTGCCCACATCCACGCCATGTTGACATCCTTGTAATACGGCCCGAATTTTCCGATGAGAAGCGGCTCCCACATCTTTTCATAGACGGCTGATCCAGCCCATTTCCGCATCCATTCATTGGCAGTATATTTTTCGAGCGATTTCCAGTCGTTCGTTAAACGGAGATAGAGTCCAACGAGGCCAAAGCGAATTTTATCGAGACCGAATCCAAGTCCCGGGAAAAGAAGCGCTTTCAAAATCGAATCGAACGGATACCATTTTCCGTTATAAAGCAAAACAGTATACGGCCGCGGAAAAATAACTTGATCCTCCCACCCCAGATCGCGGATGAGTCCAAGCATGGATTTATCGGACTGGAACCAGTGGTGATAAAACTTTTCAACCGACCAATCCCAATTTGGCTCTTTGAATCCGCTGGCCAATCCGCCAACGTAATCCGCGGATTCGAAAATGGTGATATTGTGCCCGGCCTTGCGCAGGTCGAAGGCGGCAGCCATGCCGCCAAATCCCGCGCCAATGATTGCAATTTTCATAATTCCTCCGGTAGGGGCACAGCGACGCTGTGCCCCTACGCGTTAATTTCATTTGTCTCTGCGCGCAGCGAATCGCTCCAGTGAATTCCTTCGCGCGTCAGGAAATATGCGCCCAATAACGTGATGGGCAGCCACAGCGCGACATGCAAAACCAATGTGTAGCCCGCCGCGGTGGCTTGATCCACGCCGTAGGCGGTCAGCACCGCGATGCCCGGCGCATCGAATGTGCCAATGTATCCCGGCGCGGACGGAATGGTCGTTGCAAGATTGACGATGCCGTTCATCAGCATCAACGCAAAGAACGAAACACTAAAGTTGAATGCGTGCATCACGAACCAGTATTTTCCCGTTTCCAATAACCAGATGACCACCGACGTAACGAACACCATCAGAATATCCAGCGGCGAGCGCAGGGATGCCAGGCCATCAAGAAATTTGTGCATTAAGCCATTCGTCTGCTGGCGAAAGCGTTCGGGAAGAAAACGATCAATGAACCATCCGCCGACTTTGATGGTGATTTGCGGAAACATGGCGGCCAATAAAAAGATAATCAGCGCGCCGATAAAAAACGCCGTGCCGATCACAGCCACTTGTTGAATGTTACCGACGAATCCAGATTGCCCCGTCAGCTTGGCGAGCTCCGGCAGATTGACAAATATGAACGACAGCATCACCACGCCGTCGAAGATGCGTTCCACGACAATGGTTGCAAGCGCGGCCGAAATGGATACATCTTCCTTGCGTTTCAGAATGACCGCGCGCAGCACTTCCCCCGCGCGTGCCGGATAGATATTGTTGCCCATAAAGCCAATCGTCACAATGGGAAACATGCGCCGGGTCGGAATCTTTTTGACCGGCCTCAACAAATAATGCCAGCGCCATGCCCGTGCCCACACATCCACAAAATAAACCGCGATGCCGGGGATCAGCCACCAGTAGTCCGCGTGTTTCACCACATCCCAAAACTGGTCAAGACGCAAGCCGCGCAAGGCGAGCCAGATAAAAACAACGCTAATGAGAACTCCAAGCCAAAAATGCCATCGTTTCATAGGGTGTGATTTTATCATGGCGTTTGTGGTGGAAGCACAACGGCGCCATGCCCCTACGATATAATTCAATTGTGCAAATCAACGAATCCGCACCTGATTTTGAACTGCCCGATATAAACGGAAATCTTCACCGTCTCAGCCAGTATCGCGGCAAAATTGTCATCATCAATTTTTGGTCATGCGAATGCCCACATTCGGAACGCGCCGATCACGCACTAATGTCCATGTTCGTTCAATGGCGCGAAGATGTGGTGATGCTGTCCATCGCGTCGAATCGAAGCGAGTCAATTCAAAGTATGGAAGAGGCCGCTAAAGCGCGCCGCCTGCCCACCGTCCTGATCGACGCGCAGCAAACGGTCGCGGATTTGTATGACGCGCAGACCACGCCTCATGTCTTTGTGATTGACCGCGACGGAATCCTCCGTTATCGCGGCGCGGTGGACGATGTGACGTTCCGCCAGCGCAAGCCAACCCGATTCTTTCTGGACGAGGCGGTGGACGCACTGCTCAATGGGCATTTGCCCGCATTGGCAGAGACTCCGGCCTATGGTTGCGCCATCATTCGCGAAGCAGTAGAATAAAAACGTGATATCCACCCCTGCTCGCGTTGCATTTCTTAAACGTATTCATCTCTTTCGGGGTTTGAAGGATGAGGATTTGACTACTATTGCAGAGGAGCTTAAGGAAGAAACCTTTGAAGCGAGTGCGCCAATTTTTTCGCAAGGCTCGCAGGCAGACAGGTTCTTTATCATTTATCAAGGCAATGTGCGGATTACGCAAACGCGGCATAATGAACAGATGGAGTTGGCTTCCCTGGTGGGCGGAGATTATTTTGGCGAAGAAGCTCTTTACGTGAGCCGGAAGCGCTCTGCAACGATCACAGCCTCAGAAACGACGTTCATTTTCTCGCTCACCCGCGAAGAATTCAACAAGCTGATCAAACGCTTTCCAAGAATGAAGGCGGCGTTCGAGGTTTCGATCGCGAGCCGCAGGCTGGCGCGCCAGATCCAGTTCAAATGGCTGAGAAAAGACGAGGTTATCTACTTCCTAGCTCGCAAGCATCCCATTTTATTATTTGATGCGCTGGCTCTTCCGCTTGCGCTGACATTTTTTGCCTTCCTGTTTTTGGCATGGGCTATTCACGTGCATTCATGGGTCGCCATCGCCATAAGTTCGATCATAACCCTCTATTTGATTGGCTGGGCGATCTGGCGCGCAATTGACTGGGGCAACGATTATTACATCGTCACGAACCAGCGGGTGGTGTGGCTCGAGAAAGTGGTCATGCTTTACGACAGCCGCATGGAAGCGCCGCTATCCACCATCCTTTCGGTGGGCGTCGAGACGGACTTTACTGGCCGCATGATGGATTACGGCAACGTAGTTGTGCGGACGTTCGTCGGCAAAATCCCATTTCATCACGTTTCGCATCCCAACCAGGCCGCGGACATGGTCGAGGAACTTTGGGGCCGCAGCAAGCACGTGGCTTCCGCACACGAAAAAGAGGCAATGCGAAACGAGATTCGCAGGAAGCTGGGGCTGACCGAGGAAGCGAAAACAACCGGGTCCGAATCCGAACAGGATGTTGTCGTTCGCAGCATGTACAAGCCGGGCATCTTGAAAATTCTGGCATCCAAATTGTTCAGGGATTCCATGCTGCTCAAAGTCCGCTTTGAATCGGCTGGCACCATCACGTATCGCAAACACATTTTCGTTTTGGTCGAACATGCCGGGCTTCCCGCATTATTTTGCCTGCTCCTTGCCATTGGAATGTTCTGGCGGTTTTTTATTTGGGTGCAGGCGGGAACTCTCCACGTTGACTATATCTTCTTTTTCTTATTGCTCCTCTTCTTTTATGGGCTTTACCAATTGGGTTATCAATACGTTGACTGGCGCAACGATATTTATCAGGTCACAGACGATCAGATCATTGATATCGAGAAGAAGCCCTTTGGCACGGAGGAGCGCAAAGCCGCGCCGCTGGAGAATATCCTCGCGACCGAATCGAAACGGTGGGGCATCATCGGTCACATCTTCAATTACGGGACGGTTTACATTACCGTCGGCGGCTCGCGGCTGGAGTTCGAGGATGTTTACAATCCAGCCGCCGTGCAGCAGGATATTGATGACCGCCGCCTGGCGCGCCGGGCCAGGCAGGAAGAGGCCCGCGCAAAGGCGGAACGCGAACGCATGGCAGACTGGCTGGCAAGTTATCACGAAAATATTCAGGAAATCGACAACGAACTGCGCCAGCCAAAAAATGAGACAAAAAACGAGTAAAATCCGGGGACAATTTTCGAGGTATGGAATATGACTCTTAGAAAAATCGTAACCCTTCCGGACCCGGTCTTGAGGAAAAAGGCCCGGCCCATTAGTAAATTCGATAAAGACTTGCAGACGTTGATTGATGACATGGTGGATACCATGCGCGATGCCCCCGGCGTTGGATTGGCCGCGCCGCAGGTTGGAATCCCCGAACGATTGATCGTTGTGGAGTATGCAGATCAACCGGATGTTATAGAAGGCGCAAAGCCCAAAGAAGTAAAACCAAAACTTTACGTGATGATCAATCCGGAAATCGTAAAGACTTCAGAGGAGACTGTGATGGGCGTGGAAGGCTGCCTGTCCATTCCCGGCCTGGTGGGAGAAGTCGAACGGTATTCGAAAATACAGGTCAAGGGATTGAACCGTCATGGCAAGCCGATGAAAGTCAAAGCGGAGGACTGGCTGGCGCGCATCTTCCAGCATGAGATTGATCACATCAACGGCATTGTCTTCCCGGACCGCGCCACCAAAGTCTGGAAGCCGGAACCCGAGGAAGAGGAGGATATGGTCTGATGATTACGATCCGCAGTATCACGCGTGAAGACCAGCCGCGCCTGCGTAAGTTCTGGGTGGAGCGCTGGGGCGATGAAACCATTGTGGCACATGGGGTCGTCTATCGCGTGGACACAATGGACGGATTTCTCGCTCTGGATGGCAGGGAGATCGTGGGCACGATCACGCTGGCGCATTCGGATGACGACTGTGAAATCGTTTCGATTGACAGTGTCCGCGAGGAAAAGGGCATCGGTACATCATTGCTCGAAGCGGCCATCAAAGCAGCGCGCGAAAAAGGCTGCAAGCGCCTCTTCCTCATCACAACCAATGATAATCTGCCGGCGCTTGGTTTTTTTCAGAAACGCGGCTTTGAGCTCTCGGCGCTTCATCGCGGCGCCGTGAACGAATCTCGCAAAATAAAATTAAGCATTCCGCCGACTGGTCACGATGACATCCCGATACGCGATGAGCTTGAATTGGAAATGAATCTATAGATTGCGGTAGGGGCACAGCGACGCTGTGCCCCTACAAAAACCATGCACCTCAAGCGTCTCTCCCTCACCAACTTCCGTAATTTTGCCCGCCTGGATATTGACCTGCCCCGGCGGGTTATTTTGCTGGTGGGGAATAACGCGCAGGGCAAGACCAGTATTCTCGAAGCTGTTTATTTTCTTGCATCCTTCACGTCGTTTCAAACCAACACCGACCGTCAAATGGTCAACCTTGTCGAAGCAAAAAATCCATTGGCAGTGGCGCGCCTCGTTGCAGATTATCAACGCAACAAACGCAATCATCACATCGAAGCGCGGTTGATTCTCGAACCAACCGGCGTAAATGGTCAGCGCCTCCGCAAAGAGATTTTGCTCGATGGCGTGAAGAAGCAGATGAACGATGTCATCGGTCATTTCAACGCGGTCATCTTCGTTCCTCAAATGTCAGCCATCATCGAAGACGGCCCCGATGAACGACGGCGCTATCTCAATCTCGCGTTGGCGCAAGCCGTCCCAACTTTTGCGGGCGTGTTGAGCGATTACAACCAGGCGCTCAGTCAGCGCAACGCGCTGCTCAAGGCGTTATACGAAAGCGGAGGAAGCGGCGACCAGCTCGAAGTCTGGGATGAGGCGCTGGCGCGTCTCGGCGCGCAGATCATCCAGTGGCGCGTCGAGGCCGTCCAGCAGATCGAACGTCTCGCGGCGCGCGTCCACAATGAATTGACTCATGGCCGCGAAGTTTTGCGATTGAACTATCAGCCAGCGTACGACCCGCTTCCGCCGATCAGCATGAAGCTGACAACAGACACGGATCGCTCTGCCCTCAAAGCGGACGACATCCGCAAGGGGTTTTTGACTCGCCTGAAAGAAATCCGCTCCGAGGAGATCGCACGCGGCGTGACCACCATCGGCCCGCACCGCGACGAATTGCGCTTCCTCGCCAACGGCATTGACCTCGGCGATTACGGCTCGCGCGGACAGATCCGTACGACATTGCTGGCGTTGAAGCTGGCTGAAGTCAATTGGATGAAGGAACGCACGGGCGAGTGGCCGGTGATTTTGTTGGATGAAGTGATGGCTGAGTTGGATTTACAACGCCGCGCAGATTTACTAAAATATGTTGGCGAGAGCGAACAGGTTTTCTTCACTGCAACCGATGTGAATATGTTCGCTCCGGAGTTTGTAGAGAAAGCGGAAGTATGGAAAGTGGAAGATGGAACTGTAAAGAAGAATTAACCGCAAAGGGTGCGAAGAACGCGAAGAGAAAATTTTAGAAAACCTTGCGCTCTTAGCGTGCTTCGCGGTTCCAAAATGAATGGAGGCAGAAATGACCGTCAAACATGCCAGTGATGTCGAAGCGAAAGATGTCTTGAACGCCAAAGACACGAAAATTCAAGTCTTGATCTCATCGAAAGAAGGACCAAACTTTGCCCTGCGGAAATTCTCGATGCAAAAGGGTGGAGGCATGCCGCGCCACACGAACACTGTTGAACATGAACAATATGTTTTGCGCGGGCAAGCCACCATCACCATCGGCGATGAGACGCATCATGTCAAAGCCGGTGACGTGGTTTTCATCCCCGAAGGTGCGATTCATTCGTATCTAAACACGGGCGAAGAACCATTTGAATTTTTGTGCATCATCCCCAACAAGGAAGACAAAGTCGTGGTTATGGATGAGGCGAGTTGCTAATTGGTCTTATTGTCTGGGGTCTAAAAAATCCAACAAGCTGCTGGGCAACCAATATGACTTGTTGGACTTATTGACTTGGAAGACCGACCTACAACGGCTGTTTTGCTGCCATCCCAGCTTTGCGCGGATATTTTGGCGGCGTGGCTGCGGTTTTATCCACCAGAACCAGATAGCGGTCATCGGGCACTCCCGGCAAATTGACGGGAATCACCTGCCGCAATTTTCCGCCCAATAATTTCATTGCCTTTTCAGCGGACTGCGCTTCGGCGGGTCCGTTTTCACCTTTTTGCGCGAGCATCGTCCCGCCGATTTTCGTGAGGGGCAGAAGATATTCGGCGAGCACTTTCATGTCAGCGACGGCGCGCGCCACGGCCCAATCATATTTCTCGCGGTGGTCTGGCTTTTGTCCAATATCTTCGGCGCGCGTCTTGATGACTTCCACATTATCGAGACCGATCATGCGGACGATATGTTCGCAAAACATCGCTTTCTTGCCGACTGACTCCACGAGCGTCAGCTTCATTTGCGGATACAAAATTTTCAGGGGAAGGCCCGGGAAACCCGCACCCGTTCCAACGTCAATGAGACGATGCGGCGGATTCGCACCCCACGCCAGCACGCAGGAGAACGAATCCAAAAAATGTTTGGTGCGAATCGACTCCGCGTCGCGGATGGCCGTCAAATTGAATTTGCGATTCCAATCCAGAAGCTCGCGCTCATACGTGACCAGCGCCATGACCTGCCGCCCCATTAGATGGACGTGAAATAATTCCTGTGCGTGCTGAACAAGTTTATCCATGCCTGATGAAAAAATTATACTCCCCTCCATTTTGCGGGAGGGGAGTACGCTGGGACTAATTCTTGTTCTCCTGGACCTGCATGACCGCTTTGGCTTTTGGCTTCCAAATCTTGCGAAAGATCCAGCGCAGAAGCAGGGCCACCAGGAAAATTGGAATGGCAATGGTGATGAGCACCGGCAGGACCAGCAGGAAGAATGTGATCAGGAAATTGATGAAACCCTGCCAGAAAAAGATCAGGCTTTGGATCGCATCGCGCGCGACGCCTTGCGGTTTCCATCCGCCGACCTGAAGAGGCTTGACCGTTTCTTCAGCCACGATATGAACCGTGATTGCGGATAGTGCGGCGGACTGCTCGTAATATTTGATCTGGCCTTTCAACACTTCGATGTCGCTCTCGACCTGCTGTAACTGCTGGTAGACATCAAGTACATCTTGAGTCCGCGTGGCGTTCTGCATGATCTTTATCAATTGATCTTCGGCGGCCTGTTTTGCTGTAAGCCGCGATTGCAGGTCAACGTATTGATCGGTGACATCCTGGCCGGAACGCGTCTCGCTCTTGACGTCAACCGTGCCCTGCTTGATTTGAGTCAGCGCGGCCTCGAGTTGGTCCGCAGGCACGCGGACAACAACATCCGCCTGTGGAACCTGCGTTCCATCGCTGGCATAGGTTTGATAATTGTTTGCCGATACGACGAATCCGCCCATTTGCGTCGCCATATTTTGGATCGCCGCCGCGCGGGCGTTGACATCTTTTACCACGATGGTCAGTTCAGCAGTTTGGATGACAAGTCGGTTGCTGGATGGTGCTGTTTCGCCGGTTGTTGAGACAACCGAATTTTGAGCCGCGCTTTTTGCAGCATCATTTAAAAATGGGGCGGGCGCCGCAGCGGGCGCTTCCTGTAGTGATGGAGCACCTCCTCCCTTGCCATAAGAAAGAGCAGGAGCCTGAGTTGCGGCAGGAGACAGGCGCATTGTGCTGCAAGCCGACAGAATCAAAATCGTGATGAAAGCAATGACCGTGAATGAGCGTTTCATTTCGTCCTCCTTCGACAAGGGCGTAAGGTGATTGATTTGCCTTAATGACGAAACGCAACTCTAAAAGTTCCAGCCCTCCCCACTGTTACTGCGTATTGACAACTGCTTACTGAATTACCAACCTTCTGCCAATCTCACCGCATGTTTTTCTGGTAATCCTGCTTCGCGAATGCGCTGCTGGACTTCCGCAATGTCATATGCCACGCGGCGGGCCTCCCACGTGTCGGCCTGGCTGTCGTAAATGGCATACGCGGCGCGCGGATCACGGTCGCGCGGCTGTCCGACCGAGCCGGGATTTAGAATCGCACGCGGCGTAAGCTCCGTCGCTTCGCGTTCCCGCGCCACTTCCATCGTCACGCGGTCGTTCTTGACGTTCAATTGGAACATGCTTTGGATGTGCGAATGTCCCACAAAACAAAATGGCGTATCGAAATGCTCGAAGTTGAGGCGCGCTGAAAGCGTATTCAAGACATATTCCCAAACCGGGTCACGCGGACTGCCGTGCGCGAGCGTCACGTGTCCGCGCACTTTTGTGTTCTGCGGCAGGGAACGCATGAAGTCCATATTATCGGCGGTAAGCACCTTCTCAGTCCAAACAAGCGAACGGCGCGCGTCACCGTTGAAAGCTTCCAAAGGCATCTTGCCTATGATCGCCACATCGTGATTGCCCAAAACACAGGTCAAATGCGCCAGTTCCCGCACTTGTTCCATAACCGCGTTCGGGTCCGGCCCGTAACCGACCAGATCGCCGAGACACCAGGTTTCATCCACCGTGCCTGCATCATTAAGTACAGCCTCCAGTGCGGTGTAGTTGGCGTGAATGTCCGAAATGACCAGAATGCGCATGATTACTCCAGCAGCGCCGCGACGCGTTCGATGATGGCATCGGCCACCTCCGCTTTGTTCATCAACGGCAAAGATTCGTGCTTCCCAGTTTCAAATAACAAAGTAACTCGATTCGTCTCCACGCCAAAACCTGCGTCTTTCGACGAAATGTCATTGGCGGCAATAAAATCCAATTTTTTCGCCTTAAGTTTTTCATTTGCGTTCTCGAGCAGATTGCGCGACTCAGCCGCGAATCCGACCATGACGCGCGGCCGCCTCTTCCCGGATTTCAAAGCGGCTACTGCTTCGAGAATATCTTCCGTCTCTTCAAGCTCGATCTGCGGAATGCCGTCCCGTTTCTTCATCTTGTTTCCAGCGGCCTGCTTCGGCCTGAAGTCTGCCACCGCGGCGGCCATGATGAGCGCGTCGGCATCGGCGGATTCTTTCAATACGGCATCCAACATTTGTTTTGCGGTTTGAACATTGATCACGCGCGCTCCAACCGGCGGCGTCAACGATGTTGGCGTGGTAATCAAGGTCACGTTTGCGCCCGCATCGAGCGCGGCCTGTGCCAACGCGTAACCTTGTTTGCCTGAAGATTTGTTGGTGAGAACACGGACAGGGTCGAGAGGTTCCTGTGTCCCGCCAGCGGAGACAACGACCTTTTTGGCGGCGAGCCGCCCCCTTCGTCCGAGAACGAAGCGGATGTGACCGATCAATTCAGCAGGTTCAATCAAACGTCCTTTGCCAGCCAATCCTGATGCAAGATGTCCCTCGGTAGGGCCAGCGACATACGCGCCGCGTTCTTTTAACTTCGCAAGATTTTCCTGCGTGGCGGGATGATCGAACATGCCGCCGTCCATTGCCGGGGCAACCAGCAGCGGGCATTGCGCGGCAAGCGCGGTGATGGTCAATAAATTACCAGCCTCGCCGTGCGCTAATTTTGCAATCGTGTTTGCAGTGCATGGCGCGATAACAAGAATATCAGCGCTCTTGCCTAGGCCAACGTGAAGCACATGTGCCTCGCCGCCCCAAAGATCGGACTCTGTAAACGCGTGGCGTCCGGTGACGGATTGAAATGTGAGCGGTGTGATGAATTTTTCTGCAGTGGGTGTGAGAATGACATCCACTTGAGCGTCCATTTGTGTCAACTTGGATGCGAGGTCAGCCGCCTTGAATGCCGCGATGGAACCTGTAACGCCGAGCAGGATATGTTTATCTTTCAGGACGCTCATACTGTTTGATTATACTGCCTGAAAGAAACGGGACGGGCTAAAAGCCTGTCCCACGGTTTGTTTAATGATAAGGTGCGTCACCTGGCGACCCGCCGCGGATTGTTTTCTCGGATCGCCTGCTTATTGTCCCAATGCAGTCACAGCGCATGACTTCTTGTTAGAAAAATTTAAAAAAATAAATATCTTGAGACAAGGCTAATAGCGGTCTGCAGATTCTCTACACAATTTTGTCACCTGATGTTCACGCGCAGATTCTAAAATGACCTTATCAATCAGTAACGTTTCTCTTCTCCTCCTCCGTGAGTTCGACGGTGGTGCGGCCATTGTCGAACTCCTGCTTTAAGTAGCTGATTCGCGGAATAAAATAACTTCCGCAACCGGATAGTTTTGTTGTATATTACAAATCCATCGAGGGAATGCCATGACTGAGCCGACTAAACCCGCTTACCGCATCACGGACTTACACGAGACCGAACGGCCGCGCGAGCGTCTCGCATCACTCGGACCTCAGGCCTTGACCAACGCCGAATTGATCGCCATCCTCTTGCGCGTTGGTGTGACCGGCGAGAACGCGGTCCAGGTTGGACAGCGCCTGCTTCAACAATTCGGCGGACTCAGCGGATTGCATCGCGCACCGTTCGAGGAACTGATGAATCAGCATGGAATCGGCGAAGCCAAAGCCGCGCAGATCAAGGCCGCGATTGAATTGGGCAGACGGTTGACTCTCGAATCACCGGAGGAACGTCCGACCATCAATTCGCCCGCAGACGCTGCCGCGCTGGTGCAATATGAAATGTCCGCATTGGAACAGGAGCATCTGCGCGTGCTGTTGCTCGACACGCGCAATCATGTTTTGGACATCGTCGAGGTCTATCGCGGATCGGTGAATACATCGCAGGTTCGCGTTGGCGAAGTGTTCAAAGCCGCGATTCGACGCAATGCCACCGCGCTGATCGTTGTACACAATCATCCCAGCGGCGACCCAACGCCCAGCCCGGACGATGTGGCCGTGACGCGCGCATTTGTGCAGGCAGGCAAGTTGATTGACGTGGACGTTTTAGATCATTTGATTATTGGTTTGGGGAAATTCGTTTCGATGAAGGAAAGAGGGCTGGGATTTGTGTAAAAACAAATTACTCAAACTAATTTTGATTCTAGTTTTCCTAATCACTATAGCTGGATGCAGTTCAACAAGTAGTGATTGGGTTATGTATCGGGAAAACTTAGAGCGGACTGGTTCATATAATACAAATGGTCAATTGCCAGTTGGTCAATTGGATTGGAAAACAGAATTAGATTCTTATCATGCGCTTTCTTCGCCGATAGTTTCGCAGGGAATGATATTTGCCAATGGAGCAGGAGCTTTATATGCAGTTGATGCAAACTCCAGAAAAATCAAATGGGTATTTAATCAACAAAAATATGCGGGCCGTGCACCTGCAATATCAAACGGTATAGTCTATGCTGGTAAGTATGGCAATACTTTTTTTGCCGTGGATGCTAAAAATGGTAAAGAGAAGTGGAAATTTGAAACGGAAAACATGGCTGTTTCCTCGCCAGCCATGAGTAACATGATTGTTTCCTCACCAGCGATATCCAATGGCATAGTATATATTGGGGACCTCGCTGGGTATTTATATGCATTCGATGCCGGGACAGGCAAAGAAAAATGGAAATTCAAAACTAATGGCCTAGAACAACCATTGAAATCTCCAACTGCTGCTTCGAACTATGAAATGCCAGGAGGAATAGCAACTGAAGTAGCAATATCAAATAGAAGCATTTACTTCACTAGCCTTGATGGTTATTTATATGCGCTTGAAGACGATACCGGCAATGAAAAATGGGAATTAAACTTTGGAACTATTCTTTCTTCTCCATCTGTATTAAATGGGACGATATATGTTGGGAGTAATGACGGTGATGTTTTTGCGATAGATGAAAATGGAAAGTTGAAATGGGAAATTAAGATACAAGATTTGACATCAGTTAGCTTAAAGTCAGTTGACAGAATATCAATTGACCAGAATGTGGCCATAGCCAATGACGCTATTTATTTTACAGGTTCTTTTACCCATTACTTAAATGATGATAACCAACAAAGTGATTGTTATCTGTATGCTGTGGAATCGACAGCTGGTCATACGATTTGGAAACTCCATCTTTCTTCATGTGCTTCCACCGATACAACAGTGGTAAATAATGTTTTGTATTTTGGTGACGAGGATGGGACTGTCCATGCAATAGATACAACAAGCAAGGAGTTATGGAACTTCAAAGCTGACAGCACAATTTACTCAGAAGTAGTAATATCAAATGGTAAAGCTTACTTTTCTACCAAAGATGGCTATCTTTACTCATTGCGATAAAAGTCAAGCATGAAATAATCACATGCTTCTCTTCACGCCAAACTCTTTAAACTCACCCGTTACATTTTCCCATTCGATTCTTGATTCATCCACGCGCGCGCCGCGCGGACCTTCTTTCATCGCTTCGATAAAACGATCAACTTTTTCGCGCGGGCCTTCCGCCACGGCTTCGACGGTATCGTAGCCAACATTCCGCACCCAGCCCGTGACGCCGATCAGACTTGCGCTGTATTCCACATGCGCGCGGAAGCCGACGTTCTGCACGCGTCCCTTCACCCACACATGGGCGCGGACAATTTCATTTGGATCGGGCATTGCGTCTCCTTTCGCGCAGAATATCGAGGGCGCCCCAAATCGGGACGATCAGCGTCAGGCCGAGGAAAATAACGTACGGCAATAAATTGAACGCGGCAATGCTCGCCACGCTTTCGCCAGAAACATACGCGCGCCAGCGCGTTTCCAACACATTCAACGGCACGCCGACCGCCCGCATGGTCCCGAGATTGCAATCAAGTCCGTCGACATAGGCCTTGGCCAAAGCCACGAGGCCGGTATTACCATATGTATCGCGCAGGTAACGGACAAAGGATTCAGACTCGGCATAAGCTAAAAACGCGCCTCCACTATCGGCGGGGAACGAAGCGCACAAATCCGAAAATGGGAGTAGTGTATTGTTTTGACTCGCGGCTTTTAGCGCGCTCGCATAATCAGGGTTCGGATAAAGTTCCGCGATGGATGCGATGCCTTCGTTCAACCAGACCGGCAAACGATTGTATCCGGCTCCGAGATTGCGATACAACATTACATGCGCGAGTTCATGCGGAATCTGTCTTTGCAATTCGATGGTTTGCGTATCGCCGGGAGTCACAGACACCATCACAACGCCCAGCGTCGGGTCTGCATGACCAGCCACCCACGAGCGTCCGCCAAGCTGCAGTGCGCTTTGAAGATCACTGGCATTGGCATAAACGTAAACATCGAGCGGACTGTTGAGCGAGACCGGCACAATTTGATTCACAAACTGCAAGCCGCCGCGCGCTGCATCGAGCGCGGCATGGCCGAACGCGTCATCGCCTTCATACCAGTGCGCGCGAATTGGGCCGTCTGTTAAGGTTTTCCAATTGAAACGGTTATCGTCGTAACGAAAATTATAGGTGGGACTTGAAACCGTGCCGCCGTTCGCAAGCGTGGCTTGAAACGAAAAGACAATTGTCGCAAAAGGCGGGATGAGATTCTGCGACGCGTCATATTGATATGCGGTCGTTCCATCGGATGCAAGCGCGAGCGGTTCGACGCGTGTGTTCTGCTCGTTGACCTCGCGGAATGAAATGGTTGCCTGCGTGATGGGGATGGATGAAGTGAGCCGCGCTCTGAATGTGATCTGCTGGCCAAAGTTGTACACAACGCCGACGTTGTTCACATCGAGTCCGCTCTGGACTTGAGGCGGGCGCGTGAACCCGAACGTGATCCAGGCTAGAAGAAAGAAAAGTGCGCGTGTTCGCTGCATATCTCTATTTACCGATGTCACCCTCCCGAAGGATATCGGGACGATGTGAGCGCAGCGAGAGGTCTCTTCGCATAAAAAATCAGATTCTTCGCTTCGCTCAGAATGACACTGCGTGAGGCAAGTTACCTGCTTAAATATACCAGCAACGGCGTCAGCGTGAGCGGACTCAAAATCGTCCCGATAAAAACCGTGGCAGTGACGAGCGATGTATCGAGTCCATATTCTGTTGCCAATACTGTATTCGTCACCGCGGCTGGCATGGAGGCTTCGAGCACATTGGCCTGCCGCGCCACACCGTGCCATCCAAATGGAATCGCGAGCAGGAGCGCCGCTGCCGGCCCGCCCAACAAACGCAGCGCTGCGCTGAGTCCCATCGCGCGAAAACTATGCGACCATTGGACGCGCGAAAGTTCAAGGCCGAGCAGAACAATCATCACCGGAATGCTGCCATTGGATGCCAGGTCAACCGTGCGCGCCAGCGGCAGCGGCAAAACTATTTGGAAGCGATTCAACAATGCGGCCACGGTAACCGCATACACCGTTGGGACTTTGAACAGGCCGAGCACGGCAGTTTTGAAGTCCATGTGACCGAGCGAGGCAATCAACACGCCGACGGTATTGAACATGATGGAATTAGTGACGAAATATATCGTGGCAAAAGCCAGCGCGTCCTTGCCGAATGCAAAGGAAACCAGCGGCAGTCCGTAATTGCCTGTATTGCCAAACGCAGATGTCAGGATCATTGCCATCAGGGTGGGGCGCTCGAAGCCAAGCATTTTTCCAACCACGAAAGCCAATGAACCGACCATACAAGCCACAGAAATGGAGAATCCCATGGTAGTGAAAATCTGAGCCGAATCGAGTTTGGTATTGACCAGCAAATCGAAAACGAGGATTGGGCTGAAAATGTAAAAGACGACGCGGCCCAGCGCGCGAGATTCGACATAGAGGGATTTGCCAAGCAAAAAGCCCGCCCCGCCGATCAGCAGGATGGGCAGCAGATTGTCAGCAAAGGTTGTCAGTAGTTCGTTGATAAACATGAAGTATCCGCGCCGTGTATTTTACAGGGAAGTGTGAAAATATCCAAATCGAATTCTCAAGATTCTCCAAAGCTGCTTAGTCGCAAAGGCCGCCAAGTTTTTTAAGTTCTCTTTGCGTTCTTCGCGAGTTTTGCGATAAATTTTTGTGCCGCCGTGACGGGGGGGTGAGCGATGACCTGGAAACGAAAACCGCGAAGCTCGATTCGATAGCTTCGCGGTTGATTTATAAACGAAAGAATTTATTCTTCCTCGTCCGCGTCGAAAGACATTAGATCAAAGTGGCTCATATCTTCGGTGAACGCGAGATTATCCAAAGCATCCTCAAGGAACTCAGTTTGTTCATCATCTTCAGCCCGGTCAATCAGATTTTCGATGAAGATACGCACATCCTCGCCGCCAATTTGTGAAAGTGACCAGATCGCGGCTCCGACAACATCATCGTCATCTTCGTCTTCCAGGACTTTGAACAAAAGCATTCGCGCGGCCGACAGTCCCAAGTCGCCCGCGGCTTCGACAGCAGCCAGCCGCACGTGCGGATTCACATCCAGCATGTGCGAGATGACTTGCTCCTCCCAGCGCTCATCGGACGAATTTCCCATGGCACGCAAGGCGCTGGCCTGCCATTCAGGATCTTCGCGGCGGAAAGAGGATTCGATCAACGTGAGAACTTCCGGGCGTGATGAATAACCCAGCGCCTCCAACGCAACGCGCCTGACACCTGATTTGTCCTCGCTGTTGACTTTTTCCAACAGCGCATCTTCCACCTGGCGTCGAGTCTTTTCCGGGATTTCTTCCAGTTCGCCCAGCTCGACATATTTTCCAAGCGCGAATGCGGCTTCCGTGCGCGTGTTTACATCATCATCGCTTGCAAGAATTTTGATAAAAGACGCGGCGAGCTTCGCATCGTCACATTCGGCCAATAAACGAATGGCGCGGGCCCGCACTTGCGAATCGTCATCGGTGAGCATGGCGCGCGCAAAATCGTCGAAGCAGACGAGCGTGTCGTTGTCAGCAACATCCTGAAGCTTATCGAGCAGGAGCCGCCTCCGCTCCGGTTTGACGCGGGGCCAGCCCGCCATCAGCATTTTGAGCGAAGCGGGATCAATGTCCGAAAATTCCTGCAAGGAACGGCGCGACAGATCATGCGCCTCGTCCAGCAGTTCATCCATTGCTTTTTCGAAGGAAGTTTTTTTGGTTGTCATTTCGGTAAATTAATTACGGCCGGGTTTACAAAGTCCATCACGTTGACGTAAAGCATGAACAGCAAAAGGATCGCCATGCCGATGGCGTTGATGCTGTTTTCCCACGCGGTCGGAATACGTTTGCGGATGATGAGTTCAGGCAGCACAAAAAGGATGCGTCCGCCGTCCAAGGCGGGAAACGGGAAAAGATTCAAAACGCCGAGGCTGATGGTCAGAATGCCGATCAGTTGGATGGTGAAATATGTCGGCGTTTGCGGCGAGGTCGGTGCGGCGGGTGAACTTGAAGTCGAAGCAGTAGGCTCGCGGCTCTGAACATCGCGGCTGACCGCCTGGCCGAAGAGGTCGTAAATTCCTTTTAAGCCGATGAAGCGGCTGTCCTGTGAACTGACTTGTCCGCGCAGCATCTGCGATGGGAGCAAAATCAGCGCGCGCGTTTGTTCATAAACGGCCAGCGTGCCGAATTGAAGCGACTCGATGACCGAACCAGACTGAACCATCATTGGCCCCATCGAAATACCGACAGCGCCCTGGCTTTGCGGGCGCGAACTTAACGGCGTCACCGTGACGCTGACAGTTTGATTGCCGCGTTTGAGCGTAAGCAAAACCGGTTTATCAAGATTGGCATAAATAATGTCATGCAGTTGGGTCGCGTCGGTGATGGCAATGCCGTTCGCGGTCAACACCACATCATTGACTTGAATGCCCGCTTGCTGCGCGGGCGAACCGGCCAGCACGTCTTGAATCTGCACTTTGGTGTAATCGGGCACTCCCATTTGGAAGAACAGAAAACTGAAAACGATCACACCCAACAAAAGATTCATGGTCGGTCCCGCAAAAAGCACAGCCAGCCGCGTCCACGGACTGGAGGCGGCCAAACCGCCCGGAACGGTCGGATCGTTCTCGCCTTTGGGCCGGACGAAACCGCCAAGCGGCAGCCAGTTGAGAGTGAATTCCGTGCCGGGATGCGCCTCCGCGATAACATCTTTTAGCTCGATTGCGCCAGCCTGCGATCCAATCGTAACTTTACGCTCGGCCGTTTTATCCAGCGACTTGTCAATCACATGGCCCGATGGGTCAATCGAAATATCCACATTCTTGAGCGGATCGGCGGAATTTGTATTCTTTTTCCCTGGCGTTGTCTCTGTCCATTCGAGCGTCCGCAGGATCAATTTATTGTCCTCGCGATCCGCAGTAATTTTCAACTCGTGATCGAGAACCGCTGACCATCCGGACAAACCGAACGAACGCGGAATTTCGAGACGTTGTCCGCTTTTTAGCAGAAGGTAACCTTTTTGACGCCACAGCGTCAACATGCGCGGCGGGAATCCAAAGCCGAATTCCTCGACTTCGACCTTCAGCAACTTCGACACGATAAAATGGCCGAATTCGTGGATGAAAACCACGCCCGCGAACACAGCCACAAAAATCAAACCGGAAAGAAGTGTAATATTCATAGTCAACTCGCAATTATTATATCCGCGTTACATGAGCGGTAAATGAACAGAGATATAGATAATGTTCCCCGTTTGTGCCTTACGACTCTAATCCCCCAGATTTTCCTCCAGAAATTTTGCCGGACCTCCGACGCGAGCCGTGAGCACATCCGTGACGCCTTGGATGAGGCGAAGACGCGTCGCAATCTCTTTCGCTTCTTTTTCGGGACAAATGACGTGGACGTTCGCCCCGGCATCCACCGTGTAACAGGCTGGAATCCCGTCTCCGCGCCATTGCCGGGCGGCTTGCATCACCGCCAAACTGGCTGACTGCCAGTAATGCAGCGCAGGCGAAGAAGTCATCATCACCGCGTGCATCATATCCGAATCCAATTCAACAACTGACGCTAACGCCTCGAAATCGCGTTCGAGAATCGCGCGCCGGCAAATATCGAGGCGGCGAGGCGCATCCCCCACACGCGCGGCTTGCAGCGGACTCGTGCCAGCCAATGCATGTCCCTCAGTGGACCCGGTTTTCTTGTGCGCCGCGCTGATCACGGCAATGCAGTCCATCAAAGCCCAATGCTCGGGCGGCGCAATCGAGAACGCAAAAGAATCTTCATCGCTTGTTCCGGCCTGCCATTCTACAAAACCAGCAGGAACGGAACGCGCCGCCGATCCAGATCCGCGCCGCGCCAAACGCGAGAACTCGCGTTCGCTCAATTCGAGTCCAGCCGCTTTGCTCGCGGCCAACGCCAGCGCCGCGAACGCCGACGCTGATGAAGCAATCCCTGCGCCAGACGGAAAATTATTCTCACTGACGACTTCTGCGCGTTCTTCGATCTTCGCCATCCCACGAACCAAATCGAGAATGGCCGAAACGCGATCCAACCCCGGGCCAGCGACATCGTGTCCATTGATCACCAATTCGTCGAATGGCAGCGACGGCTGAAAGCTCACCGTCGTGCGCGTGAACAGTCCATCCAGATTCATCGAGATGGATCCGTTAACCGGCAGGCGCAATTTTTCATCCCGATTTCCCCAATATTTAATGAAGGCGATATTTGGTAAAGCCTGGGCAGTGATAGCGGACATGACTAATGTGTGAGCCTCACAATTCGCGAACCCAATTGATTCCCGTTGATTTTACCAGTCGCAAAATCCACCATATCCTGCCAATTGACAATGATCTTGCCGTTCTGCACCCTGTGGTTGAATGTAGTCACCTCCACGATCTTGACTGTGGGAGGAACTTGAGCGCTTATTTTGTCTATCAACTTGCTTTTGGGATCAAAACCTTTCATCAAATGGACAAAAGTTTCCTCCGGCGTGCAGTTATCGGTAAATATCCATTCGCACTCAACGTCCATCTGCATCGTCACAACTTTTTTGGAGTTTGGCTCAATCGGAAAGCGCACATCGAGCACATTGAACTTTGCCTCAATGGTTTCGCTCAGAGGGTCTGAACCGATCATCACGCCATTCAGCAGATCGGTGATAGTTCGCGAATCCGGCTCCGGCGTCAAAGAAGGCGTGGGCGTCCATAAAGCAGCTGTCATGGTTTGAATAACAGCGGTCACTTCTTCCGGGGAAATCCCACCTTGCTGCGGTGATACTGACGAACAAGCGGTAAAAACAAGAATTACCAATAGTGGAAGGAACGGTAGCACGCGTTTCAACATAACGGCCTCCCTTATTGGCCGATTCCACTTTAACTTTTTTGAGTACGCGTTGTCAAGTGCCGTTTGTCAGAGCAATATATTTCTCTCATGCCACTGTTTGTGCCAGAAAGCCCTACGATTTGATTAGCGGTTTGAAGCCTTCACCCAATGCTTCATACGCCTGACCAATAACAATAAATGCCAGCGGATCAATTTCCTGAACAATCGTTTTTAGTTGGACGACCTCAGAGCGCGTAATTACGGAATAGAGCACGGGACGATCTTCGCCGGTATATGCGCCGGTTCCTTGAAGGATCGTCACGCCGCGCTCCAACTCATCCAGCACACGCTGGGAAACGAGGTCAGGCTTGGACGTGATGATGAGCGCGGTGCGGACGGTTCCCGAACCTTCGAGGGTCAACTCTGATACCAGTCCGCTCACGTAAAGTGTGATGATCGCGTACAGCGCCTGCTTCCAGCCGAAGACAAAGCCCGCCGCAAGGATCACCGCCGAATCAACCATCAAATAACTTTGCGTCATCGAAACGCCGCGATAATGATTCAGAATCCGCGCAAGAATGTCGGAACCGCCGCTCGTACCGCGGGCGCGGTAGACAAGCCCATACCCCACGCCGCTGACCACCGCCCCGTAGAGCGAGTTGAGGAAAATGTCATCGGTGATGCCGTTGGCGGGAAAAAGATTCAGCCGGGGAATCAAATCAACGATAACGGAATACACCGCAACGGCGAACGCGGTGCGGAGCGCGAAGCGCCGTCCGCCAAGAAAACGCCATCCCAAAATGAAAAGCGGGATGTTGCCGATCAGCACCATCGCACCAATCGGCCATTTTGTAAAATGGTTGATGAGTTGGGAAATTCCGGTCACGCCTCCGCTGGCAAGATTCGCAGGAACCAGGAACAGGCGCAAACCGATTGCCTGCACCGCCGAACCGAGGGAGATCAGGAGATAATCAAAGAACAAAGGCCAGAAGCGTTTGAGAAAATCCATTTCTGTTCTGCCGCCGTTCTCGGCGCTGGAAGCATATTATCCTGCCCCTACGATTCATCCAACAAATTGACACCCGCCAAATTTTCGATCACGCCGATCACTGCTGAATTGTCCTGCTCGCCCAACCCCATGTCAATCATTTGCTGAAAAAGTTTTGTGTGCTCGGCTGCGGACGAAAGCGGCATGTTGTATTCGCGCGCCGTATCCATGATGATCTTCAGATCTTTCAACTGCATATATGCCTTGAATCCCGGATTGCGATTGCCGACAAACAAGCGCGGTGGTTTGACATCCAAAGTCCAGCATTGGGCCGCGCCGGCTTTGATGGCGTCCACAACTTTTTGCGGATCGACTCCGGCTTTGCGCGCAAAAATCAGCAGTTCGCCCATTGCAACCATCTGTGCCGCAACCATGATTTGATTCGCGGCTTTTGCAACCTGGCCTGCGCCGGAGTCGCCAACAAGCGTGATTGTTTTTCCCATGGCTTGAAATACTGGCATGACTCTTTCAAAGGCGGACGCATCGCCGCCGACCATGACGGTCAGCGTGCCGTTCTTCGCACCGATGTCCCCGCCGGAAACGGGCGCGTCGAGCGACAGCGTGCCTTTGTCTGCGAGCTTTTTTGCAATCATGCGGGCCGAAGCAGGTTTGATGGTTGAATTGTCAACGAAGATCAAACCTTTATGCGCGCCCTCGATAATTCCTTTTTCGCCGAGCGCGACTTTCTCGACATCCGGCGTATCGGGCAGATTGGTGAAGACCACATCCACCTGCGCGGCAACAACCGCGGGCGAACTGGCAGCCGTCGCGCCCTCTGCCACAAGTTCATCCGCCGCGGCGCGCGAGCGATTGTGGACGACTAGCGGAAAACCTGCCTTGAGAATATTGCGGGCAATGGACTTGCCCATCAGTCCGAGGCCGATATATCCAACCTTGAGCATAAGGTGACTCCTTTGGAAAAGTTGATGGGATTATAACCTGCCGTCCCCACCGGCCTTCGGCCTCCTTCCCATCTTCACAGAAAATGGGGAGGAATGAGGATGGGTCAAAACAAAAACCGGCCTCGTTAATGGAGGCCGGTTGAATTCCAGAAAGGAGCGATTATTTGATCTCGTAGGTGATGTTGACTGTCACTGTCATGGTCATCTGGCCAGACTGGATCGGTACAGATGGTGCGGCCAATGCAGCGCCTCCGCCTTTGCCAAAGGTCTCCATGACGGGTGACGGTATGTTGTTAGCAAAGCTCAGGGTCTGGATCGCGCCGAGCGTCACGCCCGCATCGCCGGCAAGCTGTTGTGCCTGAGTCTGCGCGTCCTTGACGGCCTGTGCGCGAGCCTGCTGGAGATACTGCGACTTATCCTGCACATCGAACTGGATGCTGTTGACGCTGTTTGCGCCACTGTTCACTGCCGCGTCCAGCATGTCACCAAGCTGGTCCAGTTTGCGGACGGTGACATTCACGGTGTTATCAACCACGTAGGTTGTTCCGGTCTTCTGGCTGGTCTGAGGATCGTACTGATTGTTCGGGTAAATACTGAAGTTGGTAGTCTGGATATCCTTCGCATCCACACCCGCGGCTTTGATGGCATTGATTACCTGCTGGGTTTGGGTATTGTTCTCAGCAACGGCTTCCGCGGCGGTTGGCTTTTCGGTATGAACGCCAATGTTGATGTAAGCAATGTCGGGTGTCATCTGGACCATGCCAGTTCCGGTCACAACCAGTGTCCGCTGAGGCGGGAGCGGATTCGCAACAATCGTTGCCGGACCGCAGGCGCTAAGGGCAATTGCCGCAAGCGCAATCACTGTCATAATAAAAGTAATTCGTTTCATTCGATTCTCCTTTGTGTTTTTCATGTTCAAGACGTTCAATGACGAAAAAAGTTCCCGCTCATCACAACGGGACGTGTCCCGCCCTGTGTGAGATTTGGAATCTCGAAACGAATCTTATCATAGCCGATCTTTTTCCATGTGCTATACTGCCATGATTCCATGAGACTGTTCCGCGCCCTTACATATCGCCCATTCGCTCTTCTCTGGAGCGGCCAAACCATTTCCCGCATGGGAGACAGCCTCTATCAGATCGCGCTTGCATGGTGGGTATTGGAGAAAACCGGCTCTGCGGTTGCAATGGGAGCCGTTCTTATATTTTCCTCCGTGCCGATGCTTTTATTTTTGCTGATTGGCGGCGTGGTGGTGGATCGCCTGCCTCGTCCACGCGTGATGTTTGCTTCCGATTTGCTGCGCGGTCTTGTTGTCGCCATTGTCGCCCTGCTGGCTTTTCAAAATCTGCTCCAGATATGGCACATTTACGCGGCCAGCATTGTGTTTGGCCTGGCAGAAGCTTTCTTTCGCCCGGCTTATAGCGCAATCGTTCCAGATATCGCCCCGCGTGAAACGTTGACAAGCGCAAACTCGTTGACATCTCTCAGCAATGAGATTGCGGGCATCGGAGGACCGGCAGTGGGCGCGGCAATTGTCGCAGCGGGCGGGACCTCGATGGCATTCGTGCTGGACGCAATTTCCTTTTTTATATCCGCCGGCTGTCTGGCTGCCATTTTGTCCATGGCGCCAGCTGAAAACGAGCGCCGCGAATCATCGAGCGTGCTGCGCGACATGCGCGAAGGAATCGGAACAGTCCGTGCATCGCCTTGGCTGTGGATCACAATTGCGCTGGCGGCCTTTGCCAATATTACATTGGCAGGGCCTTTCAGCGTGACTATGCCATTCCTGATCAAGGATCACCTGCATGCCGGTGTTGGCTCCCTGGGATTGGTGTATTCGGCAATTTCCCTTGGATCGGTGCTGACCGCGGTCTGGCTTGGTTCCAGATTGCGCCTTCGGAGACGAGGCATCTTCACCTACGGGTCATGGCTGGTCAGTGCGCTGGTTATGACTGCAATCGGATTCTCACCGCTGGTCATCGGCGTTGCAGCCGCGGCTTTCATCTGCGGCGCGGGATTGTCCATTGGCAATTTGATCTGGGTCAACACACTTCAGGAACTGGTCCCAGCCAATCTGTTGGGACGCGTGTCCAGCATTGATAATTTGGGATCATTGGTGTTCACGCCGATAGGTTACGGAGTCGCCGGTTGGGCAACGGACTTGATCGGCCCATCCAGCGTCTTCATCGTCGGCGGAGTGATTACGCTGTGCATCACCATGCTGGGACTCACGCATCCTGCCGTACGGACTTTGGATTAATTTCAATGATCGGAAAGCAGTCAAAATGAACGGACAAATTCGCGCAGACATCAAACCAGGCATGACCGTTTTGATCGTGTTGAAACAGGATCAGCCAACCGGCAAATTGACGAAAGGAATTGTCAAAGACATTTTGACAAAATCGCCGAAGCATCCGCATGGGATCAAAGTGCGTTTGACGAGCGGGGCAGTGGGACGAGTAAAAGAGATTTTGAACGAAGAGTAAATATAAAAGCAGCGTATTGAAATCTACGCTGCTTCTATTACGATCACGAAAGTTTCCTGGCTATTGGATGATCACCGCGTCCAAAGTACCCTTTGTTGAATGCGAACCCATGAAAACGAGTTTCAGTATGTGCGCCCCCGCACTTTGACTCGAATAGCTCCAACGCTTTTGATAAACGAGCTTCGATGATTTTTCATTGATCGAACCGACCAGCACACCGTCCAGATAAACGTCCATGCGGCTAAAACCTGAACCGCCTGTATATAGAATGCCGACTGATTGACCCGTAAATTGCAGAGTTACCGACGCATTCCGAGTGCTGGTTTGCTTATATGATCCATCGTATGCTTTGCTGTTGGATACATCATTCCAGCCTGAGGAGTAGACAAACGCACTGTTCAGGTCATCATAAGTGACTTGTGCGAGCACTTGAACGGTTGGTTGTGCAGTTGGAGTCTCCGGAATGGATGCGGGCGTTGACGTGGGTGGGATTTGTGTCGGCGCGGCAGTGGGCGTTGATGTAGGCGAGGTTTGTGTCGGCACTGCTGTAGATGTCAAAGTCGGTTGAGATGTAGGGGTATAAGTTGGTGACGGCGGAACAGGAGAAGCTGTCTGAGTAGCTGTGGGCAGGATCGCTGTTGGTGTAAAAGTGGGTAACAATGGTGTGGGAGATGCGGTTGGACTGGCTGTTGGGGAAGTGCCCTGAAACTCGAATGCACCTATGTCAACGCGATTGACAGCTGTGATCTGTCCGGGATTGGACGGGTCACCGGCATCAATCGCCGGGGACAAAGACTGCAAAGTAAATGATCCTGTAGCTGGATTTGCAAATTGCGGATTGGCCTGTATGGAAGCCAAATCGCCGCCGTCAGGATCGTCCAGTCCTTTTGCTGCGAAAAACGAAGACAGGGATGTGTAATTGATATAGTTATATAGCACATTGGCCGAACCATCATCCGAATACCAAATGTTGTTGTGAGAGACGGCAGTATAGATATAAGCGGAGAAATTTCCTTTGACATTATCGTAGCCGATATTGTTTATATATACGCTGGGACAGGTACTCACAGAACATGAGAAATCCCGCCAGCCATCATCAAAACCGTAGGAACCGTTATTGTAGGCAACGTTATTGTAGTATTTGCTGCCATAGCCGCCATTGGTTGTAAACCCGGCGGTTTTGTTGTTGTAGGAAACGTTTCCAATGACGGTGTTGTTTCCACCGCCAACCGATCCTGTCCAGCCTCCCATCTTAAAGCCATTGCCATCGCCCACGCCGTTTTGATCGTAGGCTACGTTTCTAACGATAAGATTATTCGAGCTGTTCCAGGTATCTATCCCGTCATCGGCATTTCCATAGACAACATTGTCGTGGATATATGCGCCTGTCGAGATGGGAGCGTCAATATCAATCCCATCCGAGTTGCCGCCCGATAAAACATTATCGTGGCTGACATTAAAGCCAATTTCGTTTCCGGGCATCACATCCGTGGATGTTCCATAGATTCGGATTCCGACAAAATTGTTGTTATAAACATCATTGTAAAGGACTTTATTGTAGGAACCGCTCTCGATCAAAATTCCGGTCATGCCGTTTTCGATATTGTCGTGAACCTTGTTGCCCTCAATAAGGTTATAACTACCGCCTGTGGAATAGATTGCACCCGTCCAATTGCCGGTTGCCCCCACAACTTCAAACCCCTTGATCGAAACATTGGACGCGCCAACAATTTTTATTCCAGTGCCTCCACTGATAAGAGGCATCTCATTATTGTATCCGGTCAGAGTTATGCCACTCTTGTCAATTTCAAAACCCGGATATGTTCCCGTGAGAACATAAATGGTATCCCCGGCCACAGCGGTATTGATGGCTTTCGTAATGGTTTGGAATGGCGATGTCAATGTGCCCGGATTGGTGTCATTCCCGGTTGGCGAAACGTAATAAGAGTTGGGGCTTGCAGATGCAGACGAAGCGCCAATAAGGATGTAACTTCCAAACAGCAAAGCAATTGACGTTAAGAAACTCGCTATCCGATAAACTGTTCTTTTCATACTTTCTCCTGCTAAAAATAAAGGATCGATCAGAGGCGGAACCTATGTAACGGATTGTTGCAGAAAGGTCTTCCGCTGATCGGCTCAGCAGTATAAAAGTAGGAAGCTCCAAGCACATCCACATATCTGTAATCTAACAATTTAGAAAGGACACGCGGGCTTTTTTCGTTTTCCTCTCCTGATTTAGCCGTGACAAACCTACGAACCGGGCTTATCATCAACCTCGTTTTATTAAAAATAAATTTCATTTTCGCAAACGTGATTTTTCGATCCATGACTATGACCATTTTCTCCGCCCTCGGATTTTCATCGCTTGGATATTTAAGCGGCTCGCTTCCTTTTTCGATTTGGATTACGCGGCTTTTCAAGGGCGTGGATGTGCGCGACTCCGGTTCGGGACACGCGACGACAACCAACACGATTCGCCAAGCCGGATTTGGCCCCGGTGCGCTGGTCCTGATCCTCGACCTGGCAAAAGGTTTTCTCCCAACCTGGCTGGCCTTGAGATACGCGCCTGCAATTTGGATCATCCCGCTGACGACAGCGTGTGTTGTGATCGGTCATTGCTGGCCGGTCTTCGCGCAATTCCGCGGCGGCATGGGATTGGCCTGCGCTGGCGGAAGTCTCCTCGTGATAAGTCCGCTTTCATTTTTGATCGCGGCCGCGGTTTTGATCGTGCTTGTCTTGATTCTTCGCCATCCGGCGCGTGCCAGTGTTTTTACTGGAATTGTTACGGCGCCTGCGCTGTGGCTATTTGGTTTGCGCGGAATTGGATTCTGGATTGCAGTCGCGGCTGGTATCATCATTGCCTTACGATTTCTGATTGACTGGAATCGCCAGTATCGCGGCGAACTTTGGCTTGACCGCGAAAAGCACCAATAGGAACGGTTACAAATAAAAAAAGAATCGCTGGCAAGCCAGCGATTGATTCTTTTCTGCCATATAAGGAGTCCGAAGTCATGCGACTTCGGACTCCTTTTTATTCTCCAAAAATGCTGTCCAGCAATCCTTTTTTCTTTTTGGGCGGTTCTGCGAAACCTTCTTTTGGCACGCCGATCAGAATTACCGTAATATTATCGTGGCCGCCGCGCTCATTGGCTTGTGCGACAAGATCCTCAGCCGCGGACTTCAACAAACTCCGCGTTATGATCACATGCTGAATTTCATCATCCCAAACCAGATCGGTCAGGCCATCGCTGCACAACAACAAAACATCGTTGGCTTTCAAGCGGGTACCCTGATTATTGACAGCCTGTTCGCTGCTGTCCTCATTGCTCAATCGCAGACGGAAATCCACTTTCGGCAATTCCACAGAACCCAAGTGCCGGCGAATGACATGTGCATTTGGATGGTCACGCGCCTGATCGGGCGTGATGATTTTTTTCTCGATGGCTTCCTGAATCCACGTGTGGTCAACTGTCAGGCGTTGAATTTTTCCATCGCGCACCAGATAAGTGCGCGAGTCGCCCACGTACGCGGTGTAGAGCCGATCTCCGTCAATCCACACGCACGCGCACGTCGCGCCCATGCCGTATTGTTCGGTTTTGCTGGCCGAACGCGAGGCGATTGCCTGGCTGGCATAGTGGATTGCGGCCTCCATGATTTCCGAGGGATTTTTGCCATTGCTTTCCGAAACTTTTTCGACGATGTAATTCACTGCCAGTTCAGCCGCGACCTCGCCGGCGCGGTGTCCCCCGATCCCGTCAGATACCACTGCGAAGATTACCGGTTTGTTTTCTTCATTGGTGTAGGAAGCGACCGCGTAACGGTCTTCATTATTTTTGCCAGACATGCCCGCGTGGCTCAGGGCCGCGACGTTAAGATGGGTGTGCTGGGATCGATTCATGATCGAGATTTCTCTTTGATGATTTTGGGTTCCGCCGCAGGCGGAGCATTCTTCAACTCAAAGCGGAAAATCAATTTTCCGAAGTGTACCACGTCTCCATGCCGGAGCAGATGACCCTCTTTTCCCACCGGTTCGAAATTGACCCACGTTCCTGCGATCGTACCGGCGTCCATAACAAGAAAGTTGACGTCGTCCGTGTGCGTAACGCGCGCGTGAAGCGCTGCCACGGACGGATCGCTCAACACAATAGCGGATTGAACCGGGTCGGTCCCGAACGTGATATCTTTTTCGTTTAACGGGATCGGCGCATCGCCGGCGGGCTTGAACGCTTGGGCGGAGCCCGCTGAAAGGTCCGGGATGAGGCGGTGGAGATAAGCGGGCGCATCCTTGCGTCCGCGCGCGGCTCGTCCGCGTCTGGTCTTCTGACCCTTTTCGATGGACGGTGCTTCGACAATCGCCACGACTGGCTGCGTGACCGGGTCCGCCTGCGCTTGCTGCGCGGCGCGCGCATGCGAGAACAGCAACCGCAGGCGCCCCATGAAAATGATGAGAAGAAGAACAACGCCGGCAAGGAAAATGGAACTTACAACGATGTATTGGCGATAGCGGGAAAACACTGCGGTCAGGCCATGCGGCGCCTGCACGACTGTGACCGTCACCGGGATTTCGATGCTGGTCTTGCTCAACCCAAGCGAATCAACCGCTTCGACCGCAATCTTATGATCGCCGCTGACCTGATATTGACTCAAGTCCCATGTGAATTTATCGAATGGCGCGCTTTTGTTTACAGCAACAGCTTGCCCGTCCACAAAAAATGTCGTGCTTGCCAGCGAACGTTTATGCCCGTCAGGAAATTCGATGATGATGTTAATTTGGGTTGATGTGGGCAGCAAAACTTTTGTGTTGTACGGATCATTCTGCGGCGGTGCGCGGACAATTTGAAGCTGCGGCGAAACGAAGATCGGATTCGGCGGCTGGAGATCAACCGAAAAAGGCTGGTCGCCGGATTTGATTTCGCCAGCCGACGTTTTGATTTGCACGCTCATTGTGTGCGAACCACCGGTTGCCACCACCGAATTGTATTTGAGCAAATACACGCGGCGCAATGGAGCAAAATACGAATCAGGGTTTGGGTATTGCGGAGCGCTTCCAGAAGCCGCGAAGAATCCGCCGCCGGTTTGCATGGCCAGCGTATTGAACGCCGCTGCGCTGGTGGTGGCCGCGTACATGTCCGCATCCACAAACCAGACGAAGACGCGCACGTGATTTTGCGTGGCGCGCTGGATCAGCGGCTGGACCAGCGTGTCAATGTTGGGGTCATCCATGTGCGGTGTGATGAAGAGAATAGCCCGCTTCATGCCAACACGCGGCGGCTGGCTTGTGATCGTATCGAGGGCGATGGAAAGCGATTGTAAATTGGGCGTCGTAGAACGGAAATCAGGTTGAAACGAATCCAGGCTCACGCGCCAATCTTTTGCGCTGGCATGTGCGATGATCGGCCCGGCAATCGTGACCAGACTCAAGTCATCGGGCTGCTGCGTCGAAAGCGCCTGCGCCCACGCGTCCAGCGCGTTGACCACGCGTTGAAAGCGCGCTATACCCTGGGTATCCCGCGCAGCCAGCGCCGGTCCGGGATTGATTGCCACGACGATTTGCGCGGGGACGGCCTGCTCGGTCAGTTCCGCGACGGGAAGCGGGCTGCCGTCTTCGATGACGGTCACATCCGGCGCTTTGAGTCCGCTAACGAACCGGCCCGACGCGTCGAACACATCCATGAACGCGGACACAGTCGGAAAGGCAGACGCATCCGCCGGATAAAGATCCACTTCAGCCTGAGTCTGGGCGCGAACCGGCAGGCCCCATCCGAAGAGCAGGATCAGGCTGATGACGACAATAAGAAATTTACGCATTTGTGGGCAAAGCAATCGGTATTTGTGATTCTTCCTTAGGTTTTGTAAGACGCAGATAAGTCAAAGTCCAAACAGATTGAATGTATGTCATCAGAATGCCATTGGCAATCCAGGAGATTGGAATGTAAGCGCAAATAATGCACACGAAGGCAATGAGCCAGGGTGTGAGGGAGAAATTTACGCTGTTTGCATTTGCGATGAATGCGAATACAAGTGGAACAAGAACGATCAAAAGTGGCAAAGCAATTAAGATGGCGGCCACAAACCCTATTACCGCCGTGATCAGCCAGATAATCAAAATTGGGCCAAGATTCTTGACCAGCACATCCCAGCCGCGTTGGAAGCCGCCGAGGATGGTTTGATTTTCGATCACAATCGCATTCTCCGCCATCTGGACGATGAATCCAACCAGGATCGCAAGGATGAAAATAACACAGGCCAGCACACATATAACGGGAAGTAATGTTAGGAACGCCAATCCCGCGCCTGCTGAGTTATTGTCTATGACGGGAATCAGTGCCAGAACAAAACCAGCTGCGATGATGAGCGCGATGATGAAAAATGGCAAGCCAACCAAAATCGAAAGCCAAAATACACGCCAGAAGAATGGCATACTTCGGCTCCACAAACCGCCAAAGTTTAACTTCTCCGCGCCTTCATCGGCTTCCCAGATGCCTTTGATCAAACCAACGCGGCCGAGTGCTCCTACAACAAGCTCCACAATGACGATCACGCAAACAACGGCAATGATCGCCGCAACGAATCCCCAGACGAATTGCGGATTGTCGAATGATCGCACAAATTGATTGAACCAATTCAAGACTCCTGGAGGCAAATTGGGCGCTGAGCCAGAAAAATTATTTTCGCCGGTTCGATACGTGCTATTGAAATTAAAGTTTCCGCCGCTGCGCGTTCCGCAACTGGCAAGCATTCCAAAAATCCACAACACCTTGAACTTCCAGGTAATCTTCCACGCTTTGCTTACGACTTCGCCAAAATTCATGGTCCCTCCACCGGGTTCGTTGATTTCTTGAGTTATTTCGGATTCACGTCAATGATCTCATTATCGTCGCTGCTTGATCCGTCTGTCGAGGATGGCAGTTTGATCCATTCATGCGCCCCAGCCCATGCCAGCAGCAATCCGCCGACCGCCGTGCCGCTGACTGAAAAAGGCACGCCCGCGATGACACCCATTACCAATCCTTTGGCAACCGACGGTCCCCAATCATCCTTGGCGAGATAACGTTGCACGAGGGTAACCGTCACTGTGTTGACAACTCCAACGGTAAGACCGGTCAGGAGAATCAACAACGGATCAACGATCTCCACTGCGCCAAAAACATTATCGAGCAAAATTGTGGCCAGCGCCGAGAGCGGATGCACGGGTGCAGACGGAATCGGACTGCGATTGATTTTCAATCGAGGCTGGCGCGGCTCAATTTGGTTGGTCATACTTTATCTCCAGTCATTAATACTAATCCGCAGACATCGTACTCGAAAGAGCATTCCACAGATTTTGCTGATTTTTTAATCTGTGTAATCAGCGAAATCTGTGGATGAAATCGAGGTAAAACAGCCTATTCCCATTCAATCGTAGCGGGCGGCTTGCTCGTAATATCATACACCACTCTATTGATTCCGTGGACTTCGTTGACAATACGACTGGAAATTTTTGCCAGAAGATCATTCGGCAGGCGCGCCCAATCCGCGGTCATGAAATCTTCTGTGGTCACGGCGCGGATGGCGGCGACCTCCTGATAGGTGCGCTGGTCGCCCATTACGCCAACGGAATTCACCGGCAATAGAACAACAAACGCCTGCGACAAATCCGCACCCTTGCCGATCAAACCGGCATGAGACAATTCTTCCTGGAAGATGGCATCCGCGGCGCGCAGACGATCCAGCCGTTCGTGCGTGACTTCGCCAAGGCAGCGCACGCTCAATCCCGGACCTGGAAACGGCTGCCGCCAAACCATCGCTTCCGGCAGCCCGAGCGCTTCACCGACTGCGCGCACTTCATCCTTGAACAAATATCTCAGCGGCTCGACCAGATCGAACTGCATATCCTCCGGCAATCCGCCGACGTTGTGATGCGTTTTGATTCGTTCGGCTTTACTGCGATCCGGCGCGGACGATTCGACCACATCGGGATAAATTGTTCCCTGCACTAAAAATTTTGGCGATCCGAGTTGTTTGGCTTGTCCTTCAAAGATGCGAATAAATTTCTCACCGACGATTTTTCGCTTTTGTTCCGGCTCGGTGGCACCTTTCAGCGCACCAATAAATTCAGCGCTGGCATCTACCGCAATCAATTCCGCATGCATCTTCTCGCGAAAAGTAGAAACAACTTGTTCAGGTTCGCCCTGGCGCAACAAACCAGTGTCCACAAATACGGCGACCAATTGATCGCCGATAGCTTTATGAACCAGTGCCGCCGCCACCGACGAATCCACGCCGCCGCTGACTGCGGCCAGCACGCGTTCTTTTCCAACTTGCTGGCGAATGCGGACAATCGAATCTTCGATGATGGATGCTGGGGTCCAATCAGGCGCTGCTCCGCAAATGTCAACCGCAAAATGTTTGATGACTGCTGCGCCATTCGGCGTATGCTTGACTTCGGGATGAAATTGCACACCGAAATATTTTCTTTGCATATCGCCCATCGCCGCGAACGGACTGTTTCCGCTTGTAGCGAGCGCAATGAAACCTTCGGGCATGCGGGTAATCCGGTCGCCGTGCGACATCCAGACGCGTGAGAGATTAGAGACCAGGGGACTAGAGACCAGGGGGCTTATGTCGGCAGTGCCATATTCTCGACGGGCAGAAGCGTCCACTTGACCGCCGAGGGCATGAGTCAAAGCCTGCATTCCATAACAAATTCCGAGAATGGGCAAGCCCGAATCGAAAATATATTTTTGAATATATGGCGCGTTCGGTTCATAAGCCGATTTCGGTCCGCCGGAAAGAATGAAGCCTTTGGGATGGATGGCTAAAACCTTTTCCGCGGGCGCGTCCCACGGGAACAACTCACAATAGACATGCGCTTCACGAACGCGCCGCGCGATGAGTTGAGCATATTGAGAACCAAAATCGAGGATTGCTATCGAGTTCATAATTAATCCCGTAAGGGCGGATGGTCATCCGCCCCTACATTTGATATCAGATGAAAATGCAATTGGGGAAAATCCTGATATTCTCCACCGTTGACGATTAACCGATATGCAGAAAGATGAAATTCTTCGACAATGTTTTGAACAACGGAAAATAAATCTGTGAGAAACGCAGAATCATTTGTATCGAGGCCCGCCAAATTTTGAACAGCCTTCTTCGGAACGATCAAAACATGAAACGGATACGCGGGCTTCGGATGATAAAACGCGAGCAATGTGTCCGTTTCGCGGAGGCGATTTACAGGCAGGATAAAACTCATTTTAGCGAAGATCCAGCCGATCGTCCGGGAAAGAGGCGGTAGACGAAGAATTCGTTGCATCAATCTGCAAACGTGATCTTATTATCGTCCAGCGATGTGATGGATGCCAATGATTCAACCGGAAGATTCAGGTGCTTCAACGCATCGCGTCCGCCTTCGAAAGTCTTCTCGATCAACGCGCCGATGCCGACGATTGTAGCGCCCGCGGCTTCCGCGAGTCGGACGAGTCCAAGAATCGTCGCGCCGGACGCGAGGAAATCGTCAATGATGAGAACCCTTTCGTGGTTGGCAAGATATTCGGGCGAGATGATCAATTCCACCATGCGGCCCTTTGTATGCGAAGGCGCAAGCGTGAGATAGACTTGATCGGGCATGGTGATCGGCTTTGTTTTTCGCGCGTACACAACCGGCAGTCCGAGATGAAGCGCCGTTGTCAGCGCGGGTGCGATGCCGGAGATTTCGGCGGTCAGCACTTTCGTCGCGCCCAGATGCGCAAAGCGCCGCGCAAATTCCCTGCCACATAAATCCATCAACGCCGCGTCCACTTGATGGTTGACAAAACTATCCACTTTCAAAATTCCATTGCCGAGAATTTGGCCCTCACGCAGAATCCGTTCTTGAAGTTCTTTCACATGACCTCCAAATAATTTTTTATTCTGTCGCCGTCTAGACATCCCGAATTGTACAACACTCGCAAACAGCCCGCCAGCACACATGAATCCCGCCTTAAAGCCTCATCGAATGACTGTGTTAGAATTTATCCGTGAATGAACAAGCTTTGATTTTATTGGCATCCAATTCGCCGCGCCGGAAGGAATTGATCGCACTTGGGAACTGGACATTTACCGTTTCCATCTCGGATGTGGACGAAAGCGAACGCGCAGGCGAATCGCCTGCTGATTACGTTTTGAGATTGGCCGAATCAAAAGCGCGCGCCGCGGAGAAAAAGGCACAACCCGATCAGATCATCGTTGCCGCAGATACCACCGTTGTTGACGGAAACAAAATTCTCGGCAAGCCGCTCGATCAAGCCGAAGCGATTCAAATGCTCAAACGTTTGCGCGGGCACAAGCACCAGGTGTACACGGGGCTGGCCGTTCTGAAAATAGGCGATGGAAGGCTGATCAAAGATTTGTGCGTTACTGATGTTCCGATGCGAAACTACAGTGACGAGGAAGTCAATGCGTATGTGAGAACTGGCGATCCGCTCGATAAAGCGGGCGCCTACGCCATTCAGCATCCGCAATTTCAACCGGTTGAAAATTTTAGTGGATGTTTTGCCTCGGTCATGGGACTGCCGATGTGTCATCTGGTGCGCGTCCTTCACAAATTGGATGTCACGCCAAACGGCGACGTCCCGGCTAATTGCCAAAACCATTTGCACTATCCATGCCCGGTATCGCAGCGAATTTTGAACGGCGAACAAGCCGGATAAAAGGTGAATGAATGAAATTGATTCGATGGCTTCTGATCCTCTTGTTGGTCTTCCTGAGTGCCTGCGCGCCAAAATCGGGCGGAGGCGGCTCCGGCATCTTCGGGGTTTTTCCCAGTCCCACGCCGCTGCCCACCGCGCGCGTGTCTGTGACGCACGCGCCGGACGCGCGCATTGCCATCACGAATTTCCTCGAGGCGCTCAAGACCAATGATTTCGCTTCGATGTACGCCTTGCTTGCCAGTGACAGCAAAGCGGCTCTTACCCAGGATGCCTTCGCCAAGCAATATAATGATGCCCTTGATGCGATGGGCGTGGAGAAACTGGATTACGAAGTCCATACCGAAACTCTTCATCCCGATACGGCACTGGTCGGATATGGCATCACATATCACACCGCGTTATTCGGCGACATTCAGCGGGAATTTTCGGCAAACCTGAAAAACGAGAATGGCGAATGGCGCGTCGAGTGGAACAATAACCTGATCCTGCCCGAAATGGCAAACGGGGATGTCTTGAAAACGGATTACCAAATCCCTGCGCGCGGCGATATCTATGATCAGAACGGGAAGCCCATCGTGGCCCAATCCGACGCGTACGCGCTGGGCGTCGTGCCGGGACAGATCGGCGCCAAATCCGAGGCGGTGCTGGACACGGAACTTTCGAAGGTATGCGGCATGCCGCCAGATGAGATCAAAGCTTTGTATGCCAATGCTGCGCCGGATTGGTATGTGGGCATCTGCGAGGTCAGTGCGGATCAGGCAAAAGCCGCTCTGAACCTGGGAATTGGGGGCCTGCAAGCCACACCCTATAACTCGCGTTTCTATTTCGACAGCGGCATTGCGCCGCAGGTCGTAGGTTATACCCAACTGATCCAGCCGCAGCAGCTCGATCAATACCGGCGCATGGGCTATCGCGGCACGGAAAGCGTTGGGCAATCCGGCATTGAAAAATCAATGGAGTCGTACCTGGCTGGAAAGCATGGCGGGACGCTTTACGTGGTGGACCCGAACGGCCAGATCGTAAAACAAATCGCGGCTGCAAATCCGCAGGCCGCCGACTCGGTTTACCTGACCATTGACGAAAACATGCAATACTGGGCGCAGCAAGCATTGACCGGATACAACGGCGCAATTGTTGTGCTGGAGCGCAACACAGGCCGCGTGCTGGCCATGGCATCCTCGCCGGAATTCGATCCGAACGCGTTCGATGCCAATAATTTCAATAACAGCTACCTGATCAACAACTTACTTAATGACACCAACCAGCCATTGGTCAACCGCGCCGCGCAGGGACAGTATCCGCTTGGATCCGTGTTCAAGATCATTGCGATGGCCGCCGCGTTGGAAAGCGGTTTATACGAGCCTAAAACCACATACGATTGCCAGTACCATTTCACTGAACTGAACGGAATCACTCTAAATGATTGGACATGGGAATTCTGCCAGAACGCGTTGAAAGCTGGAAAGCAGTGTAACGATCCATCTACTACGCCGTCTGGCTTGATCACCCTGCAGCAGGGACTTATGCGCTCTTGCGATCCGTATTTCTGGCACATCAGCGTTGACCTGTTCAACAACAACCGCGCTGGCGATATTACCAACATGGCGCACGCCTTTGGCATTGGCTCGCCGACCGGCATTGATGATATCGCCGAGGCAACAGGCAGCATTTCCGTGCCGACCACTTTACTGCAGGCAACCAACCAGGTGATTGGTCAGGGCGATGTGACGGTGACACCACTGCAAGTCGCGCGATTCGTCGCGGCAGTTGGAAATGGCGGAACGCTTTATCAGCCTCAACTCGTTGAAAAAGTCCAGCCGGCAGATGGCAGCCCCATCCAGACGTTCAAGCCGAACGCGCAAGGCACGCTCCCGGTGCGTTCAGACAATCTTGCGGCGATACAAGAAGCAATGAATTGGGTGATGACCAACCCGCTTGGCACGGGCTATTATGCGATGCTCGGTCTCAATATTCCAATGGGCGGCAAAACGGGAACCGCGCAAACCGGTCCGGGACTGGAACCGGACGCGTGGTTCGCGGGCTACACCAACGACGCGCAGAATTCCGGCAAACCGGACATTGCCATTGCAGTCATCATGGAAAATGCGGGCGAAGGTGCCGACTATGCCGCTCCGATTTTTCGCGCCATGGTGGAAACTTATTATTATGGTAGCCCGCAGGCGCAGCCGTGGTTTGGCCCGATTGGGAATCCATATACGCCCACGCCTATAGGCGGCATCCCAACGAGGACGCCGCGGCCAAAAGGCGGAAACAATCAGCCTACTCCAGTTCCATAAATACGCGGTGACGCAAACAATTCGACAAGGTTTGATCATCAAGGCCCAATCCGGTTTCTTTACAGTCGAGACTGGAGAGGGCCTCGTCATTTGTCAACTGCGCGGCAAACTCAAACGAGGCAAAGCCACCGGCGATATCGCTGCGCTGGGAGACCGCGTCCGCATTACGGTTTTGGAAGATGGCTCCGGGATGATAGATGAGGTCGAAGAACGGAAGCAGGCCATCGTCCGGCTCGACCCGAGACCGCAAGGCGCGTACCAACAAATTCTGTTGGCGAATCCCGATCAGGCTGTGTTTGTCTTCGCCTGCGCACAACCGGATCCAAAATTGCGAATGCTCGACCGCTATCTCGTCATCGCAGAAAAACAGCGCGTGCCCGCCGTCATCGTCGCGAACAAAATTGATTTGATCGGTTTGAGAGAAGCAAAAAAGATTTTTGGTTTTTATGGGCCGCTTGGTTATCGCGTGATTTATACATCAGCAAAAAATGGCAAAGGCGTGGACGAACTCAAATCACAATTGATTGGCAAAATCAGCGTGATGGCCGGGCCAAGCGGCGCAGGTAAATCAAGCCTGCTCAATGGGGTCCAACCGGGATTGGGTTTGGCGGTCAACGAGATCAGCGCGGTCAACAAAGGACAGCACACAACGGTCACGCGCGAGATGTTCAAGCTCGATGGCGGCGGTTATGTTGCCGATACGCCCGGATGGAAATCGCTGGCGTTGTGGGATACCGAACCTGAAGAGATGGATGCGTATTTTCCCGAGCTTGCGCCGCTCGTGGCAAAATGTCAGTTCAGCGATTGCACACACATCCATGAACCGGGCTGCGCGGTGCGCGCCGCATTGGACAAAGGCAAGATTCATCCCGAACGATATGAATCGTATTTGCGATTGCGCACGGGACAAGATTGACGATTACCGATTGACGATTTACGATTCAGCCTGAATACTGAAAAACCGATGACTGACAACTGGGGTTTGCTCGGACACGAATGGGCTGTGGATATGCTTCGCCAGCATGTTGCACACGATGCGACGCGCCATGCGTATCTTTTCGCGGGGCCTCCGGGCGTGGGACGCCGCACATTGGCTTTGCGTTTGGCCCAAGCCTTGAACTGCACGCAGACTGTCGAACCGGGCGTGCCCTGCGGCAAATGCCGCGACTGCAAACAAATCGAAGCAATGCAGCATCCTGATTTGACAATCATCCAAGCCGATTCCGAAGGCGGCACGCTGAAAGTGGATCAGGTCCGCGAAGCGCGCCGTTCACTGACGCTTAAGCCGTATCAATCCAAATATCGCGTTGCATTATTTCTCCGCTTCCAAGAAGCCAACGACAACGCAGCCAACGCGTTACTCAAAACACTTGAAGAAGCGCCATCGTACGCGGTTTTGATTTTGACTGCCGACAATCCCGAAGGGCTTTTGCCGACCATCGTTTCGCGCTGCGAAGTTCTGCGATTGCGTCCACTGCCTTTGGAAATCGTCGAATCATTTCTAAAGGAGCGCGGCGCGAACGAGGACTCGGCGCGGCTCATTTCGCATGTCAGCGGCGGACGGCCGGGTTATGCGCTGCGGTTGCTGCAAGACCCAAACGCATTATCGTTCCGCGATGAAAAGCTGGGCGATCTGCAAACATTGCTTCCCGCCACGCGCGTGGACAAATTTTCCTATGCCGAGAAACTTTCCAAAGACAAAGATGGGATGCGGACTGTTCTTTTATTATGGCTTTCATTCTGGCGCGATGTGTTGCTGCGCGTGGGCGGCGCGTCCACGCCGATTGCAAACATTGACCGGGTGCAGGAAATCGAATTCTTAGCGGGCCGGATCAATTTGTCCGAGGCGCGGCGCGTGGTATCCGATTTGGAAAAAGCCTTATCGCAGCTCGAAGCCAACGTCAATGCGCGGCTGTTAGCGGAAATCCTTCTGCTCGATTGGCCGAAAGTGTAAGTCACGTTTCACGCGTTACTTTCGCAGGGTCAAACAGCTTGCAACGCGTGTTGCTTCCAGCCGTGCTAAAATCGGCTGACCATCCATGAGTAATGCTCAATCTCTGACGAACCAAGTCTTTGCAAAAATCCAGAACGCGTACACAAACAGGCCCGAGGGGAACGATCTGTCTCAAAGCGTCCAGCTATTCGCGCGGATTGTGGAAACGTCCGGCAGGGATTGTGAATTGGAAGCTGGTGAAATTCTCCTTTGCGAAAATGACTACGCTGACCGCGTCTATTGGATCAAAAGCGGCGCGCTGGCCATCCTTCAAGGCGAATTGGAAAATCCGCGTTTGCTTGGCTTTCGCCATCCCGGCCAATTAGTAGGCGAAATTGCCCTGCTCGAGGATATTCCGCGCACTGCCAGCATTGCTGCTGTTGTGCCAACACATTTGAAATCGTTGACGCGCGAGGAGTTCCATGAACTTCTCCAGCAAAATCCTGGAGTGGGAATCGAGATCATGCGCCTGCTCAGCGCCCGTCTGCGCGAGATACAACCTGCCGAGTATAGTGCGGGGTTATTCGATCATTTGACCGGCGCGCTATCGCGTCGAGCGCTTGATGAGCGCCTGCATGAAGTTATCAAGCGCGCGATGTTGTATCAATATGGTTTTTCTCTTTCTTTCCTTGATCTCGATCACTTCAAGGAAGTCAATGACAATTATGGTCATGCGCGCGGCGATGAGATTCTGGTTGCCTTTGCGCAACGCGTGATGGCAGAGCTGCGCACGACCGACTTGCTCTTTCGTTATGGCGGCGATGAATTCGTGTTGATTCTGCAGGGCACCGACCCGGTCCGCGGCCAGGCGTTGATCCAGCGGCTTATGGAACAGGCGCGCACAGAACCCATAAAGGGTGATCCGCCGCTGTGCATTTCATTCAGTGCGGGCGTTGCGAACTTTCCCGAAGATGGCGATACGCCGAAAGCACTGCTGAAAACTGCCGATGAACGCGTCTACCATTCCAAACGAAATGGGCGCGGACGCGTCAGCGGCGGATAAAAAATCCAGGCCGAACGCCGCTGGCGGACGTTGAACGATGAATCATTATGGCGCAAGGTTGAAAAAGTAAAGAGACAAAAAGTACAATCCATATTCGATAATGAAGTGCCCGTCATCCTACTCCCTTCGGGAGTGCTCCGCGAAGATGACGGTCGCTTATATAAAGGAAAATGATATGTGTCGAAGCATTAAAGTTTTGCGTTTACCAGATCACATCGCAGCGGAACAGGAAATCAGCGAAGCCGCGCTGCAATACGTCCGCAAAGTAAGCGGATATCGAAAGCCGTCCAAGGCCAATCAGGCCGCGTTCGACACGGCGGTGCGTGAGATCGCGTCGTCCACACAAAAATTGCTGACGAATCTCTCGGTGAACCAAACGCGTGAACAATAAACATCTGGAAAATATCATCTGATCCTCACCGCGAAAACAAAGCGGTCTACGCAAAGTCTCCCGGAAAATGACGGGAGATTTTGATTTGCAAAAGGCAACCGACAAAATTGATATGTAATTTTCTTGTTCAGAAAACTCAATGGAAATATAATCGCCCTGTTTCATTTTGGTTTGTTGGCGAGAGTGGTGGTTTGAAATCATCTTTTGATTCCGGGCTTGTTTGTCGAATCGATATGGAGGGTCACCAGTGAGAAGTCACATCTCTTATCGCGCGGGTTTGATCGCTGTTATTACGTTGGTCATTGGTATTTCGGTTGGGCAAATCAATACTGTCCACGCGCAGGGGCCGTATTTTCAAGTGGATATGAACAAGAAATTCAATCCCATTGCCATTCCGGCTGGGGGAACGTCCACTCTCAGCGTATCCATCTATAACCCGAATACATTTCCTCTTATTCTCTCGTCCTCTCCAGCCGCATGGACAGACACTTTGCCAGCGGGTGTAGGTTTTGCCAACCCGCTCAATGTGACCACCACCTGCGGCGGCACCGTGACAACGAGCGGCAATGTCCTTTCTGTCAGCGGCGGGACAGTTCCGGCTCAGGTTGGGACCGTGCAAGGCTCCTGCGCGGTCACGGTTGACGTCACCTCGACGGTTACCGGAAACCACATCAACACGATCCCGGCAGGAACGCTGAAAGCGACGGATCCAAGTGGGACGATCAATATCACCAGCGCATCGGATGCCAGTGCCACCTTGAACGTCAACGCAGTGCAGCCGCCATCCTTGAACAAAGGTTTCGCTCCAAATACCATGTGGGTGGGACAGATCAGCACATTGACGATCACACTGCGAAATAATGACTCAAATTATTCCCTCACGAACGTATCCATCACGGACAATTTACCAGCCAATGTGACAGTCGCATCTGCTCCAGCCCCTTCTCAATGCAATGGCGGGACAGTTAGTTACACCTCCACTTCCATCAGCTTGAGCGGTGGCAGCATTGCAAAATCGTCTTCGTGCAGCCTGGTCGTTGTAGTGACATCCACAGTTCCCGGAGTCTACACAAACAATATTCCGGCTGGTGCCATTCAAACCCAGCAGGGTGTGACGAATGCCAGCGCGGCATCCGCTTCGCTGAACGTTCAATCCATCGGAATTGCGAAAGCGTTCTCACCCTCCAATTTTCAGCAGGGCGGTTCTGCCACACTGACAATCACTCTGAAAAATCCAACCAGCTCCGCGTACACAGGTGCGACGGTTACCGATACATTGCCAGCAGGTTTGACAGTGGCAGCATCGCCAGCGCCAAGCACAACCTGCGGCAGCGGCACGGTCACCAGCACATCTTCATCGGTCAGCTTGAGCGGGGGAACAATCCCTGCCGGCTCTGTGCTAACCCCGGGCACTTGCACAATCACAGCGACGGTCACATCGTCAACGCCTGCCAGTTATACCAACAAGATTCCATCTGGTGCATTGACGACGACCCAGGGCGCTACCAATGTGCTTGCCGCGACGGCAAATATCACGGTATATGCCACGGGCCTGGGCGTTACGGGAAGCAAAAGCTTCAGTCCGCCTACAATTGCAGTCGGCGGCATATCTACGCTAACGTTGAATCTCACTGCGCCTGCTGACACACAGCTTACGAATTTCGCCGTTTCCGATGCGCTTCCCGCAGGGGTGCAGGTAGCCAATCTGCCGTCCGCATCACAAAATGCCAACTGTGTTGGAGGAACATTCTCTCCTGCCGCAGGGGATACACTTCTCACTTATTCCGGAGGGACGATCCCGGCAGGAAAGACATGTACGTTGAAAGTCAATGTGACAAGCAATACACCGGGCGCTTACACCAACACGATTTCCCCCGCCAATATTTTGGATGATCAGAACCGCAGCCTTTCGGGAAACATAGCGACCGACTTGACCGTCAGCGGACTTACGATCAGTAAAGCTTTTTATCCACCGAAGATCAACCCAACCGGAATTTCCACGTTGACGATCACGCTCGACAATACAAATACCAGTCAACTCGATAGTGTCTCGCTGACAGATGACCTGCCCAGCGGCGTGACCATCGCGGACTCACCCAACGCGTCAACAACCTGTAACGGGGACCCGACTCTAAACCTGACAGCTGATCGGGGAACTTCGACAATTCAGTTGATCAATGGAATCATCCCAGCACAGGTTGGAAGCGTGCCCGGCACATGCACAATCAATGTGGATGTAACCGGCACAACAGCCGGAACTTATGACAATGGCATTTCGACAACTAGTGTTTCAGGGACGATCCACAACACAACAACTGTAATCCATCCGCCTTCTCCGGCAGCTGCCACACTCAAAATTGCTCCCCTTACGATTCAGGTGGTCAAGGCTTTTGATCCACTGACCGTTTATGGTGGCTCAGCCTCCATGTTGAGCATCCAACTCATCAATCCAAATAATGTACCCCTGACCGGCATCATGTTCACTGATAACCTGCCGCAAGGCACGGGCGCAGATGCTGGTCGTGGTGTGATGATTGCCAATCCGCCGAATCCGTCGGTGGGAACATGCGGCGGAACCATTTCTGCAGCGCCCGGCAACACATCATTCTCTTTTAGCGGCGGAAGCCTGGCGGCCAATGCCAGCTGCACCCTCACCGTCAGCACAACGATGAATGTGGATAACAATCTCATCAATACGATTGGTGCCGGCGCGGTAACAACCGCAAACGGCGCAACAAATACACAGGACGCTTCCGCGACGTTGACCAACCTGCCGGGCGCGAGCCTCAGCAAAGTCTTCGGTCCGAATCCGATTCTCGCGGGGAGCGGAAACTCGTCCACGTTAACCATCACGATTCAGAATCTCAGCAATTTTCCGATAGATGGCGTCGGCCTGATTGATACTTTACCCTCCGGTCTGACGGTTGCAAGCCCGCCCGCTTCATCGCAATGCGGAGGCACGGTAACCAGCACCAGCGATTCGATCACATTGACTGGCGGGTCATTGGCGGACAGCACAACCTGTGACATCGTTGTCAGCGTGACCGCACCCGCACCGGGCAGCTATCAGAACTGCATTCCCAAAGGTACGCTGAAAGATAACCAAAACGCAACCAATCAAGAAGCAGCTTGCGATACGCTCACAGTGAATCCCGTTCCCCAGCCGCCAAGCATTGCGAAAGCGTTTTCGCCGAATCCCATACCGGCCGGAGGAACCTCCGCGCTGACGTTTACCATCACAAACCCGGCCGCGAATACGGTTGCTTTAACCGGCGTTGGTTTTACCGATACTTTCCCAACCGGCATGACACTGGCAAGCGTTCCCAATACATCTCAATGCGGCGGCACGGTCACCAGCGCCAGCAATTCGGTCACACTGACCGGCGGCACAATCAACCCAAATAGTTCCTGCACAGTGACCGTCAGCGTGACTGCGCCCGCAGGAAGTTATCCAAACACAAGTGATGCTGTGACCTCGACCAACGGCGGCACTGGCAACACTGCGTCTGCGACACTGAATGTAATTGCGCCGCCATCCATCAGCAAATCGTTCTCACCCAAATCAATAAATGTGGGCGATCCCGCTCCAATCTTAACGTTCACGATCACCAATCCGGTTGTCAACCCTGTCGCATTGACCGGGGTTGGATTCACTGATTCTTTCCCAACTGGCTTGACAGTTGCGACCGCGCCGACTTCGCCTCAATGCGGCGGCACGGTAACTTCCACATCTACTTCAATCACTTTGACGGGCGGCTCCATTAGCGCGAACGATTCCTGTACTGTTACAGTCAACGTAACGGCAAATGGCGGCACGTACGCTAATACGTCCGGAGCAGCAAATTCGACAAACGGCGGGACCGGCAACACTGCCAGTGATACGTTGACGGTAAACGGCCCTGGATTATCGTTAGCAAAATCCACGAGCACTGTTGGCTATCAAAAGTCTGGCGACTCGATCAATTACAGTTACCTGCTGACAAACACAGGTAACACAACGCTAAATGGAAATGGCGCAAGCGGAGAATTTACGGTGACCGATGACAAGGCCACGGTAAGTTGTCCGCTGGGAACAACCAGTTTAAATGCAGGGCAGAGCGTGACTTGCACAGCGACTTACACAGTTCAGGCCACCGATGTAACGGCGAAGTCCGTAACCAATACAGCGACAGCTCACGCGCTATCCGGGGCAACGCCTGTAGATTCAAATCAAAGCAGTGTGACCGTTAACCTTGAAGCTTTGACACTTAAGAAAAGCACAACCACTGCTGGTTATCGAAGCGCGGGAAATACAATTACCTACAACTACACCATCACCAATACAGGCAATGTAACTTTATATCCGCCGTTCACTGTTACTGACGATCATATCGGTTCACCTCTTGGAACGCCATTTAACTGCGTTACAACTCCTCCTTCGAGCCTCACGCCCGGCGCGAACTTGATTTGCTCATCCAAAACGTATGCTGTAACGACCGGAGATGCGACAACCGGATACGTAACGAACATCGCAACGGCAGCGGCACAGGACTCCGGCAGCAACACCGTCACATCGAACACAAGCAGTGTCACGGTCTATCAAATCATCGGGCCGGTAATCAGCAAAGCATTTTCGCCCAGCACGATTCAAGTCGGAGCGATCTCAACGCTGACGTTCACGATCACGAATCCCTCCACCAACGCGGTCCCATTGACTGGCGTTGGGTTTACCGACACATTTCCGGCTGGCGTTGTCGTGGCAAACACGCCGGATTCAGCGCAATGCGGCGGCACAGTAAGCTCTACAGCCAATTCCATTACACTGACAAACGGGACGGTTATAAACGATTCAAGCAACATCAACAACTATTGCATTGTAACGGTTGATGTGACCGGCACAACCAGCGGCGTTAAGAACAACACCACTGGAACGGTAACCTCATCAAACGGCGGAAATGGCAACACCGCATCGGCCAGCCTGACGGTCATCGCGCCGCCGACCATCAGCAAATCCTTCTCGCCGAATTCCATTTTGGTCGGCGGTACAAGCACGATCACATTTGCAATCACGAATCCAAACGCGGGGGCAGTTTTGACCGGCGTTGGATTCACCGATGCACTTCCATCAGGAATGCAAGTGGCAGGCGCACCGAATGCGATTGTCAGTGGTTGTAACGCATCCAGCACGCCGATATTCTCACCGTCCGCGGCTGATGCGAGCCTTTCGTTCAGCGGCGGTTCGATTGCCGCAGGCGGAACCTGCACCGTGACAGTTGATGTCACAGCCACGACCGCCGGAACGCTGAACAACGTTACAGGCAATGTAACATCCACAGAAGGCGGCAGCGGCAATTTTTCCTCTGCCAGTCTGCTAGCAGTTGCGCCGCCTACGATCAGCAAATCGTTCTCACCGACTTCGATAGCACAGGGCAGCACGACCACATTATCTTTCACGATTACGAACCCGGCTGCAAATACAGTTTCGTTATCCGGTATTGCGTTCAGCGATACCTTACCGGCCGGTTTGACCGTCGCCGATTCTACTTCGACGCAATGTAACGGCGGGACGCTGACAACAACTGCTGCAACAGGCATTATCACATTGAGCGCAGGCTCGCTCAACCCGGGCGCTAATTGCATGATCAATGTAACCGTGACCGGCGCAACTGCCGGACTCAAGAACAACACGACAGGCAATGTTGCATCGGCAAACGGCGGAACAGGCAACACGGCTTCGGCCAGTGTGACAGTGATCGCACCGCCGATCATCAGCAAATCCTTCTCGCCGAATCCGATTGCTCCGGGCGGCACCACGACGCTGACATTTACACTGACCAATCCGAACAGCGGCACAACGTTGAACGGCATTGGTTTCACCGATACCTTCCCAACTGGAATGACCCGCTCCGCAACACCGGCAACGCCGCAATGCGGAGGCACCGTCAGCAGTACCGCCAATTCGATCACTTTGGCGGGCGGTTCTATTGCATCCAACGGCTCATGCACAGTCACGATAAACGTGACCACTTCAACAAGTGGAACGATTGTTAATACCAGCGGCGCGGTCACCTCGACTGAGGGCGGCACCGGTAACACTGCCTCGGCCAAGCTGGGCGTCATCAGCGCAACCAAAACCATCGTTGGCACCTCGGAAGACTCGACTTCCGAGGTCGCCTCGCCGCGTCCGGTACTGATTGGTGAAATCGTCCACTATCATCTCGTGATGAATCTTCCTGAAGGCACAACCAACAGCGTCGCGGTGTTGGATAACCTCGTCACCGGGATGCGCTATCTCAATGACGGCACAACCAAAGTGGCTTTTGTTTGCAACAGCGGAGCAAACTGCGCATCTTCCTCCGACCCGGGCATTGGTTCCAGTCCTGTAATTTCCGGCAACTCTGCAAACGTCACACCGACCTTTGTTTTGCCATCCACCGACATCACGAACAATGGGCCAGGCATCGGCACAAATCCTTTCCCGGATGGCAACGATCCGCTCTTTAGTCTCGGCACGATCACGAACAATGACAACGATGCGGACGCCGAATACGTCGTCATCGAATTCAACGCGCTGGTAGATAACGTCAGCACAAACTCAAGTGGCGGCACGCGTAACAATTCATTCAGCGTATATGTCAGTGGTGCCAGTCTCGTGACATCATCGCAAAGCAACAGCAATCGAGTGACCGTTGTAGAGCCATCCATAGCGAGTATCACAAAATCTGTAGCTGTCATTCCCACCAATGCGGGCGACCCGATCACATATCAATTCCAATTCACAAACAATGGATCTGCCCCGGCCTTCGATATCAATCTGACCGATGTTTTGGATTCCACATTGACAGGGCCGGTCACTGTCAGCGGTTCGGCAACCGGAGGCTCATGCGGTTCCACAACTCCGACAGTGAGCGGTTCTTATGCCGCGCCGACAGCAGTCGCCACGTTGACTTGTCTTGCAGCGGGCGGGACGGCAACCATTGATATTTCTGCTGTGGTAAGCAGCACTGCGCCGACAGGCAAAACCTTCTCGAACGCGGCAGGCCTGACGTACACAAGTCTTCCGGGCACGGGCACACCGAACGGCAGCGGCGGGAATAACACCGGCTCGACCACTCCCGGCGCTTCAGGCGCAACGAACGGCGAACGTAATGGCTCAGATGGTCCGACTGGGACGAACGATTACGTTGCATCAAGCAATACCGTCACTACAACACTTGGCACACCGTCACTTTTAAAGGATATCGATCCGACAGGGACAACATACGCCATTGGTGCGACGATTCCTTATCGCATCCAAATCTTTGCTCCCAAAGGCGTAACGGGCAATCCAACAGCAGACCTGGTTGACGTTTTGCCAAACGGCTTGAATTATGTTCCGGGCAGTTTGTCGGTGAATGTTCCATCGGGGATGAGCATTGGCACCGCCGCACCATACACAGACGCCAACGCTTCGTTCTTCAATTTGAACGGTCAAATCATAACGTTGACATTTGGCTCGATCACCACATCGCCCGCATCATTGGCAACAGACCGAATCATCACGGTAACTTTCCAGGCACAAGTTGCGAATGTTATAGGAAATCAATCCGGGACATCATTTACGAATCCCACCAGCTTTACATATACAAATCCAAACGCGGCTGGCACGCTGACATTGAATTCGTCCGCGCCTGCGGTCACGGTCATCGAACCAGATCTGACTATCAGCAAAGCTGTCAATTCAGCAACACCGTCGTACAACTCGACGCTCACCTATACCTTGACGGTGTCGCACAGCGGCGCAAGCAATGCTCCTGCGTACGATACTCACATTACCGATGCCATGCCATTGGGATTGACCGGCCTGACGAATGTAAATGTAACCAGCAGCAATCCAAACGGATGCGCTACGGGTGTTGATGCCTCGGCATCAACGTCAACCCAACTTGACCTGACCATCGGAACCATTCCGCTTGGATGTGATGTGACGGTCACATACGATGTCACCGTCAGCGGCGCGATTGGCAGCACATCAACCAACAGTGTGTTGGAAACTTGGACATCGCAACCCGGCTCGGTATCCGGGGAAAGAACCGGCGCGGACGGCGCAGGCGGCGCGTTGAATGATTATGCCGCGTCAGCGTCAGCGCCAATCACAGTCAATAGCCCTGATCTGCGCGTGGCGAAAGATGACGGATCAACAACATACACGCCGGGCACTGCCATCACATACACGATCACGGTCTACAACGATGGCAACATCACAGCGCCGGGAACCGTGACCGATAACCCGCCAGCCGAGTTGACCAACGTAACCTGGTCTTGCATTGGCAGCGGCACCGCCACTTGCGGCTCAAGCGGGACAAATAATATCAACGATACTGTCAGCATTCCGGTGGGCGGGCATGTGACGTACACGCTCAACGCCATAGTGGCTTCCAGCGCGACCGGCAATTTGTCCAACACTGCCAGCGCAAGTTTGAACGGCTTTACAGACCCAACACCGGATAATAATTCCGCAACGGATACTGACACGCCGGTTTATGTTTCTGATTTGAGCATTACGAAAACCGACGGAAATTCAGCGGTGGGGCTTGGCCAAACCGTGATCTACACCATCGTTGCCAGCAATGCCGGACCAAGCGATGCGACAGGCGCGACTGTGATTGACAGCCTGCCAGCCTCACTCATCCATGCAACCTGGACTTGCTCACCGGATACGGGCGCAGCGTGTACCGCCAGCGGGTCAGGCAATCTCAACGATGCTGGTGTCAATATACCAGCCGGGAAAAAGGTCACTTACACACTCACTGCAACTGTTTCCTCCGCCGCAACCAGTGATGTGGTCAATACCGTTACCGTGACCGCACCCTCGAATGTTTCGGATGCCAATCCGAACAATAACAGTGCTGCCGATGCGGATCATCTGATCGGCGGATGTGGCAGCAACAGTATCCACGGCGTGGTGTTCAACGATGCCAATGACAATGGCGCTCTGGATAGTGGTGAGCTTGTCATACCCAATGTAACGATCACACTTTACGACCAAAATAACAATATCATTGCCACTACTACCACAACCAGTACTGGCAGTTATAGCTTCAGTAATTTGTCACCGGGCATATACACCGTTATGGAGACCAATCTGAGCGGCTATGTCAGCACCACGCTCGATCATGTGAGTGTCGTGATGGGTTGTGGAACCGATGCCGTGGTGGATTACGGTGACCGGGAGACCAGCGCCACGATCGTTGATCCGGCTGTGACCAAATACGGCGATCCAGGTACGGCTCATGTTGGCGATACCGTGATTTACACAATCACGGTTGGAAACAACGGCAATGCGGACGCATTGGATGTTGTCCTGACCGATACCAAGCCTGCATTTCTTGACATTGTCAGCATCAATGTTTCGCCGAATAAAAATTTCCCGGTCGTCATTTCTGGCAACACATTCACGATCAATTTTGGGACAGTTACTCCAACCGATTTTTATACTGTGACCGTTTTGACGAAAGTCAACAGCCTTGGCCGGCCGCCGGGAGGCGTCAACAACGCGTCCATCACAACCAGTTCACTCAACGAACCGACCTTCAACGATTTGGCATCGGTGGAATTGACAATTCCATCCGCCCCTCATGGGAATGGCGGAGGCGCTTATTGGAGCCTCCTGCCGCACACCGGCTTTGCGCCCGGCGTTGTCACATCCATTGCGCCCGAACCAGCGAACATCTACGATACAAGTTCCGACCTTACCATCGAAATACCGGCGTTGGGCGTCAAGACTTCCATCGTTGGTGTGCCTCAATCCGGCGATAGCTGGGATGTGACCTGGCTGGCGAATCAGGTCGGTTATCTGGACGGAACCGCCTTCCCAACCTGGTCCGGCAATAGCGTGCTGACCGGTCATGTATACGGCGCCAATGGATTACCCGGTCCATTCGTCAATCTGCACACCCTCAAATGGGGTGACCAGATCATCATCCACTTCCAGGGCCAGCGTTACATCTACGAAGTGCGCGAAAACAAAGTTATTTCTCCAACTGACATGTCGGCGTTCAAGCACGAAAACCAGCCGTGGCTGACGCTCATCACCTGCAAGGATTACAATGCCAGCACAAACACCTACGCTCATCGCGTGGAAGTTGGCGCGGTTCTTGTCAAAGTTGAAGCCGATACATCTTCCGGTAACAGCGGGCGCTAATCCAAATCGGAAAGAGCGGCGCAAAATGCGTCGCTCTTTTTTTGTTAACCAGTCATCGAAAGGATTAACATTCGCTCATGTTTGACCGTACTTTTGTATGATCGGCGCCCCATAACAAATTCCCGAATTCCTCGATAAGTCATAAGGAAAGGAGACCGCTATGACACTGGACGCAATCGTAACCTGGGTCATCGTCGGCGGGATTGCCGGCTTGTTGGCTGAATGGCTGATCGGTGGCGTAAATGCCGGTTGTATCGGAACGGTGATCATCGGCATTTTGGGAGCCTTCATCGGCGGCTGGTTGTTTGGCGTGTTACACATCTCAATCGGCACGGGGATCATCAACAATATCATTACAGCCTTCGCCGGTGCGGCAGTTTTGTTATTTGCGATAAGACTGCTCCGCAGAGTATAAAAAAGAAGGCCGCAGATTTTTTCTGCGGCCTTCTTTCATCCAATCGCTTCCTTCAACTTCTTTGCCAATTCTCCAAAATGGGATGTGTACCGCATCTCATCTTCGCGCGGACGTGGAATGTCCACCGTTAAATCGAGTTTGATCCTGCCCGGACGCTGAGTCAACACCAGCACGCGGTCAGCCAGAAATAAAGATTCTTCAATCGAATGCGTGACCATGATGACCGTTTTTTGGCGCGCCTGCCAGATGCGGGAAAGCTCCGTCCACATGCGTTCGCGGGTCAAAGCGTCCAGCGACCCGAAAGGCTCATCGAGCAGGAGCAGGTCCGGGTCATGGATGAGCGCCCGCGCAATCGCCACACGCTGCGCCATCCCGCCAGATAAGTCCCGCGGCAGCGATGACTCGAATCCCTGAAGCCCAACAAGATCAATCAGTTTTCGCGCGCGCTCTTTTGCCGCGTCATGATCCATGCCGTCCAACTCAAGCGGCAGCATGATGTTTTGAATCGCCGTGCGCCACGGCATGAGATTGGCTTGCTGAAAGACCATGCCGATGCGCGGCTGGCGTCCATTGCCAAAATCCACTTTGCCGGATGTTGGTTTTAGAAGCCCGGCAAGGATTCGCAGCAATGTGGTCTTGCCGCTGCCCGACGGTCCAAGCACACAAATAAATTCCTGCGGGCAGATTTCAAATGAAACATTCTGCAATGCGCGCAAACCGCCATTGTTATCGGGAAACACGGCAGATAAATCTTGAACAGTCAGGATAGGCGCAGTTGTCATGATTACAGTTTTTGTTTTTTATGCAAAGGATGCGAAGGGAAAAGATTTTCTTTTATGTGCTTTGTGCCCTTCGTATTAAAAATATTTACGGAACGAATTGATTTGTGAATGCTTTGGTCAAATCCAACGACTGCTTCAATAATCCCATCTTGAGCAAAGTATCCTGCATGTTCTGCCATGCCTGCGGATTGGAATAACCGAGTCGGCTCGCCTTCCACAGATCAATCGAGCGCGTAAGGATTTCCATCTGCGTAGTCTTGTCAGCCGCGGAAAGATTCGGGACATACTTTTCGCTTATGGTATATGCTTCACCTGGATTCGCAATCGTATCGGCGAGACCCTTCAAGAAAGCGGAAACCATGCGGCGCACCAGATCGGGATTCTTCGCAATCGTTGTCTCATTTGTGATCAAACCATTGGACGCCAATTGCTCATAATCAGCCACGCGGATTTCGTTCAACTTGATTCCCTGCGCCGCAAGCTGGATCGGTTCGTTGGTTGTGTAAACTGAAACGGCTTGATCTTTATCCGCGGCCAGCGCCGCGACTTGATTGAATCCAATCGAATCGAGCGTCACGTCTTTCTCGGTCAAACCACCCGCGAACAACAGTGCATCGAGTCCGATATAGCTCGCGCCATACAAGCCGGGCAGACCGATCTTCTTGCCTTTCAAGTCGGCAGGCTTGACAATTCCCTGATCCACTTTCGACACCACCGACACCGGATATTGTTGATACCATGCGCCCACATAGACGATAGGCAGTCCCTGCGCGCGCGCCAGCAAAACCTGCTCGCCTGAAACGACGGCGAATTGCAAATTGTTCGCGCCGACCAAAGCCGTCGCATCGGTTTCGAGCGAATAATCAAATTGAATCTGGATGCCTTCGTTTTTGAAATACCCTTTATCAATGGCGACATACAACGGTGCGAATTGGATATTGGGAATATATCCAACCGGCAATTTGATTTGGACCAATGATCCCGCGGCATTCTGAGACTGCGAGTTGCTGCAGGCCGAAAGACCGATCATCAAAACAAGCATGAGCAAACCTAACTTGCGAAACATAACTTCACCTCTTTGAATTTATTGACTTCTCCACTCTTGCCAGCTCAACACGCGGCTTTCGATCCATGCCACGATTCCATAAAGAACCAGCGCAAGGATAATCAACATGAAAATTGCAACAAATACCAACGCCGTGTCGTATTGACCGCGCCCGATGTTGATGAGAAAACCCAGGCCGCGATCCGAGCCGACGAGTTCCCCCACCACCGCGCCGATCACCGATAACGTCGCCCCGATTCGCAACCCACTGAGAAAAATCGGCAGCGCGGCGGGAATTTCGAGCTTGAGAAGGATTTGTCCGCGCGTGGCGCGCAGGGAATGCATCAAATCGTTCAACGCGGGCGGAACCGCGCGTACGCCGACAACGGTATTGACCAGCACAGGGAAGAACACGATCAAGGCGCAAATCAGAATCTTGGAAAACATTCCCGGTCCAAACCAAATGACCAGTAATGGAGCAATTGCAACCAGAGGCACAGCCTGGCTTGCGACCAGATACGGTGCAAGCACGCGTTCGAGCGCGCGTGATTTCGCAACAAGATAACCAATGACGGTTGCCAATCCCGCGCCCGCGAACAAACCGCACAGGATTTCAAACAAAGTGACGCCTGTGTTGAGAAACAAACTTCCATCGGCAAGCGCAACCAAAAAGCGCGACCAAACTTCCATCGGCGATGGAAGAATGAACGACGGAAGATTCGCCGTCTGCGAAACCAGCCACCAGAGGAACAATCCCATCAGCAAAGAAATCAATCCGAGCCAGCGGCGGTTGCGGTGAATGTTACGAAGAGCATCAGCCATATATGTTCGTTTTCAAAAGAAAAACGCCTCGCACAGATTAAACCGCGGGGCGTGGAACAAAGCTCGAAGTCCGGACCGAGCCGCTTATCCTACTTCGTAGGACCTTCCTACTTCGTAGGACTTAACAAAAAACCCGAAAACGAATTGTTTCGGGGGCGTCAAAGCGGACTCGTCCGAATCATCGGCCAAGTCAATCCTTCTTCTATCCAGACTTTAACTGTCGGCTCCGGAATTCCACCGGCTCATGCCATCTTGCGGCTCGTGGGCTTTACCACCGATCGGGAATTACACCCTGCCCCGAAGGTTGATATTTTGTTGAGAAGATTATAACGAGCGCATGTGGCAGTGTCAACTCAAAAATTAGGATTCACTTATCGTTCGACAAAAGTTCGAGTAGTTGATTCAATTGCGGGCCGATGCGCCGCAATTCCTGTTTGTGCGTTGCCGCAAGCTGTTCCAAAAGATTCGTGCCGCGTTCGGTCAGGAGGACAAAAACCTGCCGATGATCTTTCTCCGAATCTTCGCGGATGACGAGGCCATCCGCAACCAGGCGATTGACCAGTTCCACCGCACTGTGATGTTTGATTTGCAAACGTTCCGCAAGTTCGCCAATTGTGATTCTTTGGCGGCCCGGAAAACCTTTGATCGCCAATAAAGCCTGATGCTGATGGGGGGTCAGACCAATTGATTGCGCGGCTTCCTCGCTGAATCGCAGAAATTGCCGCAGCGAATAGCGGAATGCAGCCAGCGCTTCATATTCTGATTGTTTAACGGAAGCCATTTTTCCTCCAGTGCTGATCGGCCAATTGTAGCGGAAATTTTCTTCGAGGCCACCATTGAATTATATCGCATAACGATATATAATTTCGGATATTCTTTTTAGAGGAATGAAGTATGCAAAGAAAAGACTTGGATTATAAGCGCGCTGCAAGTGTCGAAGCTTCCGGGGATTTCCGCATGTTATTCGTATCAGCGTTATCGGCTCTGATCGGGCTGATCGCGGGTTTCATCGCATACGGACTCTATTCCCTGATCGCGCTCCTGACCAATGCGGTTTTCTTCCAGCGGCTTTCCCTGAAACTTCCGAATATTACCAGCAACCCATTAGGATTGTTTGTGATTGTAGTCCCGGTGATCGGGGGGTTGATCGTTGGAGTGATGGCAAAATATGGAACGGAAAAAATCAAGGGTCATGGCATCCCGGAAGCCATGGAAGCTGTACTGGTCAACAAGAGCCGCATCGCTCCGAACGTCGCAATCTTGAAGCCGCTCTCGGCGGCGATTGCAATCGGCACCGGCGGCCCTTTTGGCGCCGAGGGACCGATCATCCAGACTGGCGGAGCGATTGGCTCGCTGGTCGGCCAGTTGATCCACACCACGGCCGCAGAGCGGAAGGTCTTATTGGCGTGCGGCGCAGCCGCAGGTATGGCGGCCACCTTCAACACGCCAGTTGCAGCTGTCGTTCTGATCATTGAATTACTGGTGTTTGAATTCAAATCCCGCTCATTCATTCCGCTGGTCATCTCCAGCGTCTTGGCAACCGTCATCCATGTTCTTTTGATAGGCGCAGGGCCCTTGTTTTCCGTTCAGCCAATTGATTTTGGTGTGCCGTTTGCACTGCCTTATTATCTTCTCCTGGGCATTCTGTGCGGATTGATGGGAGTCGCTTTTAGCAATGTTCTCTACTGGATCGAAGATCAATTCAACCGGCTGCCCATTGATAAACTTTGGCGGCCTGCCATCGGAGCATTGGGCCTGGGCATCATTGGATTCTTTGTGCCGCGCGTTCTGGGCGTTGGTTACGGCACCATCACGGACATCCTGAATGCGCGCCTGGCCTTGTCAACATTATTGCTCATTATGTTCTTCAAAGCTCTGGCGCTGGTCATCTCGCTCGGCTCCGGGACTTCGGGCGGACTACTGGCGCCGATGTTCATGTCAGGGGCGGCGATGGGCGGGGCATTTGCGATGATCGTCAATCAAATCATTCCGGGCGCCAATTTGTCACCGGCGGCTTGCGCATTGGTTGCAATGGCCGCAGTGTTTGGATCATCCGCTCGCGCGACATTTGCGATGATCATCTTTGCCTTCGAGATCACGCGCGACTATAACGGAATCCTGCCTCTGATGCTGGTCTGCGTCATCGCGGACGGCGTAGCGTTATACCTGATGCGAAATTCGATCATGACTGAAAAACTTGCCCGCCGCGGACTCCGCATTCCTCAAGATTACGAAGCGGATATCCTCCAGCAAATTTATGTTGGCGAAGTGATGGACCGCGAGCCTGATGCGGTCCCAAGCACGATGAAAGTCAGCGAACTGGCCGACCGCATTGCGCGCGGAGAACTAGGAAATCATCAAGGTTTTCCGGTTGTGGATGAAAAGAATCAGCTGGCTGGAATCATTACATGGGGCGATATTACAAAAACCGTGGCCGCAAACATGGCCAATGAAAAGACTGTGCTCGAGGCAGGAAATAACGAACCTGTAGTAACTTATCCTGATGAATTGATGGAGGATGCGGTGCACAAGATGCTGCGTCACGACATTGGCCGTCTGCCGGTTGTGGATCGTCGTGATCCGCGGAAACTGGTCGGCTATCTTGGGCGCTCGGCAGTGATGGAGGCGCGTCTGCGCCGTCTGCACGAGGAGCGCGTCCGCGAACCGGGATGGCTGACTTCGAATGTCCCGTCACGAGTCAAAAAAGAAACGCCTGCCATCGTTTCATCGAATGGCAGGCATCCCAAATCAGCAAAGCAGTCGGCCGAAAAGAAATAGCGGGCGTCCTTGTTCAAACAACGAGCAGGAATTTCAATTGTAAATTCGTTTCAGGCGTTAACTACTCGGCTTTGACGATGCACTCAACCGGGCAGACCGAGACACAATGCGGCGAATCGTAATGGCCTTCGCATTCGACACAGGTGTCCTGATTGATGACGTACAGAATGCCATCGCCCTCGCTGATGGATTCAGTCGGGCATTCCGGAACGCACGCACCGCAAGCGATGCAGTCTTCTTTGATTTTCATTGTCATAGTTTTTTCTCCTACTTGAAAATTTCACGCCTACGTTAATTCATCTCAGGAAGGCCGTCAAATGACGAATGTCGTCGGTTTGAAAAATTTCGTCATATAAAATTGCGGCACACTCGATGGGAATGTGCCGCAATCAATTATCTCAACTGCGTTTTCAGTTTCTCTGCTGTTTCTTTGAACGCTGCCAGCTTTTCTCGTTCTTTTGCAACAACGGGCGCGGGAGCCTTGTTGGCAAAGTCACTGGACAAAAGTTTTTCGAGACGTTCGATTTGCGATCCGGCCTCTTTCAATTCTTTTTCCAGCCGCGCTTTTTCGTCAGCAAGGTCAACCATGCCAGCTAACGGGATATAAATTTCAACTGTGCCGATCACAAGCGCCATGCTGTCTTTTGGCTTTGATGAAAGCGAATCCTGAATCGTAAATTGGGATTCGTCCAAACCTGCAAGCGATGCAATAACAGATTTTTGCGATTGCAGGAGCGCAGTCTTTTCGCCGGCTGCAAAGTTTGCAGCGATACGCTTTGCAGGCGCAACGGATTTTTCCGCGCGCAGGTTGCGGATCGAGCGCACGATCTCCTGGATTAGCGCAAAGTCTGCGATCTTCGCATCTTCCCAACCTTCGAGTTGTTTTGGCTCCGGCCATTTAGCGGCAATCAATGCTTCAGGCCAATCTTTCGCGATATTCGATATACGAGAATCGAGAATCGCGTTTCGCAGATGTCCCCAAATCTCTTCGGTGACAAATGGCGTAAACGGATGCAAGAGCCGCAATGACAAATCAAACACGCGGGCAAGTGTTTCAATCGTCTGCTCTCTAATCTCTTCTCTCTTCATCTGCTCCTTGGCAATTTCCACATACCAATCCGCAAAATCAGACCAGAAGAATTCGTAAATCTGCCGTCCGGCCTCGCCGTATTGGAAGGTTTGGAAAAGTCGTTCCACATCGCGGATGAGTTGTTCGAGCCGCGCCCAAATCCAACTATCGGCCAAAGTCCAGACCGTGGACGGTTGACCGTGAACCGTTTGTCCTCCACCATCTACCGTCTTCGATCCACCGTCCAGCGAATCGATTGCATTGATTACAAATCGTCCTGCGTTCCACAACTTATTGGCGAAGTTGCGGTTGGACTCCACCTTCTTAAGATCAATATTTGTGTCGTTGCCCGGGGTAGAGTTAACCAGCAGGGTGAAGCGTAACGCGTCTGTGCCAAAGTCATCCATGACAGTCAGCGGATCAATCACATTGCCGTAAGTTTTGGACATCTTGCGTCCAATCTCATCGCGCACGAGGCCGTGCAGATATACCGTATGGAACGGCACTTGCCCTGTGAACTCTAGTCCATCCATGATCATGCGCGCTACCCAGAAGAACAGGATGTCGTAAGCAGTCTCCAGGTACGATGTTGGATAAAAATATTTATAGTCCGGCGTTTCATCGGGCCAGCCCAATGTCGAGAAGGGCCATAACCCGGACGAGAACCATGTATCCAACACATCTTCATCCTGCCTAATGTCTTTCGAGTGACAAGTCGCGCATTCGGTCGGGTCGGCGCGGCCGGTTGTCATGTGTCCATCGGGGCAATACCACACCGGGATGCGATGTCCCCACCAAAGCTGGCGGCTGATACACCAATCCTTGATGTTCTCGAGCCAGTTGTAATACACCTTTTCGAATCGTTCCGGCACGATCTTGATTCGTCCATCCTTGACCGCGGCCAAGGCAGCCTCGGCCAATGGTTCGATCTTGACGAACCATTGAGTCGAGATCATCGGCTCGACAATTTCACCCCCGCGCTGCGAACGCGGGATGGTTGTCAGATATTTTTCTTCTTTGATGACAAGCCCTGCGCGCTTCATGTCAGCCCAAAGATTTTTGCGTGCGTCGAATCGATCCTGACCCTGGTACGGGCCGCCGTTTTCATTGATCTTCGCCGCCTGATCCAACACCGATATGATCGGCAGATTATGTCGCTGTGCGATGGCATAGTCATTCGGATCATGCCCCGGCGTGATCTTCAATGCGCCCGTGCCAAATTCCATGCTGACGTATTCATCCGCGATCACTGGAATTTCACGCCCGATGATTGGCACGATGGCAGTCTTGCCGACGAATTTTTTATAGCGCTCATCATCAGGATGAACTGCAACGGCTGTATCACCTAAAATTGTTTCCGGCCGAATCGTTGCCACAGGAATGAAATCGCTCGAATCCTTCAACATATATTTGAAGTAATACAGCGTGGCTTCTTCTTCGCTGTATTCCACTTCCAAATCTGAGACGGCAGTCTTCAATCCTGGCGACCAGTTGATCAGTCGCGGGCCGCGGTAGATGAGCCCCTTTTCATAGAGGCGCACAAAAGCCTCTCGGACTGCCCGACTCAGCCCCTCGTCCAGAGTGAAGCGTTCACGATCCCAATCGCAGGATGCACCCAGCCGTCGAATCTGGGTCGTGATCATGCTTCCATATTTTTGCTTCCAGTCCCAAGTGCGCTTGACAAATTCTTCGCGGCCCAATTCCTCGCGCGTCACTTCCTCGGTTTTCAATAAATGACGTTCCACCATGAGCTGGGTGGCGATGCCCGCGTGATCGGAGCCGGGAACCCACAGCGTGGAGAAGCCCTTCATGCGGTGATAGCGGATCATCAAATCTTCCATGCTGACAAACATGGCATGGCCAAGATGCAATTCACCGGTCACGTTCGGCGGCGGGATGGAAATGACGAACGGCTTCACATTCGGGTCGAAGTCCGGTTTGTTCGGGTCGTTCCACGGTTTGAAATATCCACCCTTCTCCCACATCTCGTAGATGCGCGACTCGGTGGATTTGAAATCATAAGCTTTGGGTAATTCGTGTTTTGTCATTCTTACTCCTTTGTCGCGTGATCATCGAAATTCGATATTCATAATTCGATGATCGAATATCATGTATCGGCTTTAAAACAAAAACGCTTCGTCCATGATGAGGACGAAGCGCGAACTCCGTGGTACCACCTCAATTCGCTGTTTTATGCAGCGCACTCGGCAGCCGACCAACATCGGCTTATGCTGTAACGGGCATTCCCGTGCCGGTCTACTTTCGCGTGGATTTCTTCGGCAACTCTCTCAAGCGACGTTCAGCAACCGCTTTCTGCGAAGGCTTTCAACCAGTGACCTTCTTCTCTATCAGTCCACAGGTTGCTTACTCCTCTTGAGGTTGACAAGATTATACGCTCCGATACGGGGAGAGTCAAGAAAAGATTTCTATTTTCCCGGCAAAACCAGCGGCACATCCATGAATGGATACTTGACCACTTGCACCGGTAAACAATAGGCTTTTGAAATTAATTCCGCTGTCAACACTTCGCGCGGTGAACCGCTAGCTTGGATTCGGCCTGCCACCATCAGCGCCACACGGTCCGCATAACGCGCAGCAAGATTCAAATCATGCAAAGCAATCAAAACCGCGAGTTTATCGTGATGGGCGAGATCGCAAACCAATTCCAATAAGCTGACTTGATATTGCAAATCCAAATGCGCGGTGGGTTCGTCCAACAGCAAAATCGGTGTGGATTGACATAAGGCACGCGCCAACAAAACACGCTGTGCCTCGCCGCCCGAAAGTTCACCGACGCGGCGTTCAGCAAGCTCAATTGCATGCACACGCTCAAGTGCGCCGCGTGCGATGGATTCGTCCAACGATGAAGCCTGACCCAGAAATCCAAGGTGCGGTGTGCGTCCCATCAAAACCGTTTCCCAGACTGTGAATGCGGGCGGAAGCGAAACAGCTTGCGGAACTACAGCCAAATATTTTGCGCGTTGGATTGGATTCAATGAGTGGAAGTCATCGCCGTTCGTGCGGACGCGTCCGCTTTGAGATGGAATGACGCCGCTGACAGCGCGGATCAGCGTGGTTTTTCCCGCGCCGTTGGGACCGATCAATGCGACGATTTCGCCGCTTTGCACGTTTAATGAAACGTCATGCAACACACGGCGTGGACTGCGCCCGCCATAATTGACGGAAAGGGATTCTATTTTCAACATAATTATTCTCGATGGTCGAGTAGGAGGCGGGGTTTCGATACAGCCTTTGGCTTACTCAATCACCGCCGCCATATCGAGACCAGATCACCAATAACCTTGATTTTTTGCGCGGCGCAAAACCCAAAGGAAGAATGGCGCGCCGACAAGTGCCGTCACGATTCCAACCGGGATTTCCTGCGGCGCGATCACCACGCGTGCAATCACATCCGAAAAAATCAACGCCGATGCGCCACCGATGATGGATAGCGGAATCAAACGGCGATAGTCCGGGCCGAACCACAAGCGCATTACGTGCGGGACAATGAGTCCAATAAAACCGATGATGCCTGAGAATGCAACCGCCGCGGCAGTTGCCATCGAAGCCGCAATCAATAGAACGGTTTTGGAGCGCGTCACGTTGAGTCCGAGTTGCTGAGCCTGCTCATCGCCAAATTGAAGCAAATTTAACGCGTGCCCGCCAAAGGTCAAGATAACAAGGCCGATCAACAGATAAGGCAGAATGGCAATCACAGCCGTCCATCCGGCTTGCGTCGCGCCGCCCAACAACCATCCCAATGCGCGGCGAACTTCACCCGTTGAGCGAATCATCAGAAATGAAGTCAGCGACGTGGCGAACGATGAAAAAGCCACGCCCGCCAAAATCAAATTTGTCGTTGGAATTGTCTTGCCAACGCGAGCCAGCGAATAAACAATAAAAATTGTGAGAAGGCCAGCGATGAACGATGCGATGGGAATTGCCATCAATCCCCAAAATGAATATGGCCATTGGATGCTCATGGCAATGACCGCGCCTAATCCCGCGCCGGACGCGACGCCGATCAAAAACGGATCCGCCAGCGGGTTGCGAAATAAACCCTGATATGCCGCACCGCTTCCGCTCAACGCCATGCCGGTCAGCGCGACCAGAACTGTGCGCGGCAACCGGATGTCCCATAAAATGGCATCGGGGACGCGCGTCCCGTGTCCGATCAACGCGTCCCAAAGCTGCGCGGGCGGGAGAAAAACAGAACCGACGGCGAGGCTCAACATCAGCGCAAAGCCGAGGACAACCAAAGAAAAAAGATAGGGGCGAATTTTCATCGGTTATTCCTCGCCCCTTGCCCCTCTCCCAAAACTGGGAAAGGGGATGGGCGAGGACATTTTATTTGAACAATTCGGGATGTAAAAGTTTTGCCAATTGTTCCAGGCCATCCACGAGACGCGGACCGGGACGGCTGACGAGATTATCATCAAACGGGAAGATCAGCCCATTCTTCACTGCGTCAATCGTATCCCAGCCGGGGCGTGACTTGACCGAATCAGGCGTTACGCCGTAAGCTGAATCGCCAAGAATGATGATCTGCGGATTGGTCGCGACGATTTGTTCGAGACTCACCTGTGGATACGCATCTTTGATCCCGGCGGCATCAGAAAAATTTTCGCCGCCAGCTTCGGTGATCAATGCGTCGCCAAATGTACCTGGGCCATAGGTATAAGGTTTGGTTGGATCCGTTGCGTCAATTTCATAGAACACAACTGGCTTGGCGGTGACGCCGGAAATTTTCGCATCTACAGCGGCGACGCGTGACTTGAGCGAATCAATCAAAGTGGACGCGTCCGATTCATGCCCGGTCAGTTGGGCAACGATTTGAAGATTGCCATACATTTGCTCAAGCGTGTCCGGATTTTTCAAGTAATAAACAGTCAATCCCAAGGATTCAAGCGACTTCACTAATTCGGGCGTGTTGATTTCCGCGGCTAAAACCAAATCAGGTTTGAGCGCAACAATGGCTTCTGTGCTGTATTGCCCCATCGAACCGCCAACGCTTGGCAGGGATTTGACTTGCGCCGGATAATCCGAAAGATCATCGCGGCCAACCACTTGCGAACCCGCGCCGATGGCAAAAAGGATTTCAGTGTTCGATGGGGCCAGCGAAACGATTCGCTGTGCGGGATGATCGAGCTTGACGGTGCGGCCAAGGCCATCGGTCAAAGTGATGCCCGCGGGCGTTGGGGAAACGGCAGCGGTTGCAGGTGCGAGAGTCGCCGTGGAAACGGGGGCCGGCGCGGGAGCGCATCCGAAGAGCAGTCCAGCCAATAAAGTAAAAATCAGAATCTTGCGGAACATATCTTCTCCTGTAGTGTGCAATACAAAGTTTGATTTTGCGGCAATGGCGTTACCACATTCCAAAACAAAATCCCCAGCCGATGACTGGGGAGATAGAGGGTCGCTGTGTCAGCCGTCCTCCACCTCCTTTCCACGAGAGTGTGGTGAACCGATCAGAGGCGGGCGACCTGACTTAGTTAGTTTGGTAGTTATTTAGTTTCGTAGTTATGTAGGTCAACCACAAAACTATCGAACTATTCAACCAACATCACAGTTGCGGGACAGCGCCGGAATTACACCGGCTTCGCCGCTTTCCAATCATTATTCAGTTGCGAGCGGATTGTATGCCGCCTTCGATGCTCCGTCAAGTAAACGAATGTTGCGAAAAAGAAGTAAAAGCAAAATGAATGTGGATATTAAGAGAACAAAGTTGCCCTGCCTGTACCAAATGTCAAGCGCAATAAATGGAAGCAAATAAGCAAAGATCATCACACTCCATTCAAAGAGAGTATGCGCCCGCCCGGCAAGCAAAAAGAAAGGCAGGATGAGGAGAATGAAATCGTAGTTGAGAAGATACGGGCTGGATAAGAGAGTAACCAGAATCGCCATTGCGATGGCAATACTCGCGTCCCGAAACACGATACGACGCGACAAACCTAACCATAACAACAGAATTATCAAGATAGCCAAACCAATCAACGATGCAAGCACAAAATTTGACTGTCCGCCAAAAATGCTTATAAGCGCGACTGGCAGACTCGCACAAAGCCCGCAGGAAGAAACGCTGGAATCGCGTTGAAAAGCCAGCAAAGAATGAAGGTAATTTAATGGCCAGGCATGATCCGCCAAGAAACCGATCAAAAAGAGGAAAACGCCTGCGCCCAAAATATAAAACAACGCGCGGCGGCTGAATTCATCGCGTCGAAACAAAAGATAAACCAAACCAATAAGCAACACCAATATCCCCAAATGCGGCTTGAAAGTCAGCAAAGCCGCGGCGACGGCGGCCAGACCAACTTTTTGGTTTTGCAGGGAATAAGCAAACAATGCCGCGCCGAGCAAAACTGGAAAATTATATTGGCCGACAAACATACTGCCCAGGATTGGCCAAAAGAAAAAAGCGACCGGAAATGAAGCTAATCGCTTTCGCGGTTCCCAGCCATCCGTCAACAGCCGGACGGATGCAAACAGCATCAACAAATTGAGTCCGAACCATAGACGCGCAGCAATTGTGATTGGCAAGAGTGCCAATGGCAAAGTCACAAGCGCATACCACGGCGGATACGGAAACGGCAGAATATACACCTGCTCAGGGGAAACATGCGCCAGCGCCGCGATCATGTTCACCTGCCCGGCGTGATCGTAAATCGGAATGCCGCGCAGGAGTCCCATATCGGCATGATAGATGACTTGAAAATCCAAATAGGGAGGAATGGGGAGAGGCAGGATGGAAAGAATGAGAAGAAAGACAAAAGAAGAAAGAAGAACAAGTGCAATACGTTTCATTGCGACTCGCTTTGCTTTGCAATGGCATGGATTAAACCGTGAAAGACAAAGCTATGCAATGGATAAAGCAGATACCAATATAAGAAGCCCAATAATCCACGCGGGGCGAAGAAAGCTGTTTGCGTCAGAATGGACGTTTGAGCGGATGCCGCTTCCTCTGCGGGGATAATGTCGACGCGCCATTCCATCCAGCCTTCGCCGGGCGCGCGCAAGTCGGAATGCAGACGCATCATGTGATCAGGCTCAAACTTATCAACGTGATAATAATCCATATTGTCATTTTCTTTCAGCGCGTCATTGCGTCCGCGCAGGCCGACGCCGCCGAAAAATTTATCCAGCCAGCCGCGTAATTGCCACAACCAATTTGCATAGGGCCAGCCGCTTTGTCCTCCCATGGACGCAAGGACGCGGTAAACGGATTCGGACGATGCGTTGACTTCGATGCGGCGATGATCCACAAAGAAACCTTCATGTTTGATTACGCTGACTGTACGGGCGTCATCTGTCCAAACAGGCTCGAGTATTTTGGGATGAAGTTTTGCCAAAGAGGAGTTTACTGCTGTCTCATAATCAATCAACTTTACCGATGAAAAAACACGCTGTGCCGAATCATCGCGGACGACGCTGTCGCTGCGTAATCCATCCACCAGCGCACGCGCAATTCGATACGGCACAGGTGTCAACCTTTCGATCCACCAGGCCATGAACCAAACAGGAATTCCAGGCAGCATGAACAGCCAACGATGTAGGCCGCGCAGGTGCGCATACGTCAGCATCAAATCGGCATAGACTTTGACATCCGGCCCGCCGATCTCGAAGATTCGCCCGCGCCCATCCGGGTTTTCCAACGCGGCCAGCAAATAATCGAGGATGTTTTGTATTGCAATCGGCTGGGATTTATTTTGCAGCCAATTCGGCCCCGGCAAGAGCGGGAATTGCTCCGTCATGAAGCGGATCATTTCAAATGAGATGCTTCCCGGTCCAACGATGACGCCTGCGCGAAATTCCGTAACCGGCACTTTGCCCTGCCGCAGAACCTCGCCAGTTGCGATCCGTGAGCGCAAATGCGGCGCGATCTCCTGACTTGGATCAGCCAAGCCGCCAAGATAAATAACATGCTCGACGCCTGCATCCGCAGCAGCCGAGGCAAAGTTGAACGCGCCATCGAGTTCGAACGCGGTGTAGCCGCGTCCGATCAGCATGTTATGGACCAAATAATATGCCGTGTGAACACCCGTCAAAGCGGAAGCCAATGATGTCGAAGACATCACATCACCGGGGACAACCTCGACAGAAGAAAACCATGCCCGGCCTTTGAGTTGATCCGGTTTGCGCGCCATTGTGCGGACGCGATAGCCGCGCTCCAATAACCGCGGAATCAATTGGCTGGCAATATAACCTGTTGCGCCGGTAACGAGGATGAGTTTGGAAGTCACAGTCTTCTACCGATAAATCCTTTGTAAGATGCGGGGTTATGCGTGCGCCAACAAGTGGGCACGCGAAGCCAGCCTGCGTATCAGCCCGTCGAACAGAAAGGCATGGAACGGCCACATGGCGTACCAATAAGCAAATCCCCAGAAACCGCGCGGCGCAAAATAAGCTGTTTCGGTCAAAAGCGTTTTGCCGTCTTCCTGCGGAATGGATTCAAATTGAAGCCAGGCTTTTCCCGGCGCTTTCATCTCGGCGCGCAAACGCATCAGCCGATTCGGCTCGACGGCCTCGACGCGCCAGAAGTCAAGCGATTCGCCTGCGCGAATATCATCGGGATGACGGCGACCGCGGCGAATCCCGACTCCGCCGATGAGTTTATCGAACCAGCCGCGCAGCGCCCACGCCCAATCCATGTACAGCCAGCCGCGCTCACCTCCGACTCCGGTATAAGCCCTGAAAACGGTATCCGCCGGAAGGTCCAGAAGGAGCGTGCGCCGTTCGAACATCATGCCTTCATCAATGGCGAATTTATAGGGTCTGACATCGCCCGCGGTTGTAACCAACGCGTCCGACCACGATGTTTCGACGGTATCGCTCAGGACACGTCCCAGCGCTTTGCGGACAGCGGTCTCGAAATCAAACGGCTTGATCTGCGGAAAAAGTTTTTTCGCCGCGTCATCATGGACGACGAGATGAGCGTGCAAGCCTTCGATCAACGGCAACATGACGCGCCAGTGAATCGGCGTGATCATGTGAATCCAGTACGCCGAGAGGCGCGGTGCGTAAATTGGCGTGCGGATCAGCCTGCGCTTAAGCCCGCGTTCTTTCGAATAAATGAGGAGCATATCCGCGTAGGTGAGACGCGTCGGCCCGCCGATCTCGATCATCCTGCCGATGCTTTCCGGCACTTTGAGCGCGGAGACCAGATATTCCAACGTGTCGCGAATTCCAATAGGCTGCGCCTCGGAAAAGAACCATGCCGGGCAAATAAATAACGGTTCGCGTTCGGCCAAATAACGAATCATCTCGAACAACACACTGCCAGAACCAACGATCATGCCGGCACGGAATTCAGTGACAGGCACGCGTCCATGACGCAAGATGTAACCAGTCTCGTGGCGTGAACGAAGATACAAGGAAAGATTCGAAGTGGGATCAACCAATTCGCCGAGATAAATGATACGTTCAATCCCGGCTTGTTCAGCGGCTTGAGCAAAATTGTTTGCCGCAGCCATATCGCGTTCGGCGCTTTCTTTATCGTCCTGCATCCCGTGAATAAGATAATAAGCTGCCGACACATTCTGCATGGCAGGCATCAGCGTTTCAAGTTTGAGCGCATCGCCTTCGACGACATCCACCTGGCGGCGCCAGTAAAATCCATCGAGACGTTTGGCATCGCGGACCATACAGCGCACGCGGTAACCGGATTCCAAAAGGCGCGGCACGAGTCGTCCGCCCACGTAACCGGTTGCGCCCGTGACAAGAATCAGCTTATCGCTCGACATTGTCCCCGATTATAACTTCGTCATGTGCACAGCATCGTTTTTTATTGTACAATCTCCTCATGCCTTTGATGTGGGCTTCGCTGGCTTTTCTGGGCGGCATCGCGGTCAACGCAAAGCTTCATCCGCCGCTGGATGGCTGGCTGATGCTGGCATTTCTTTTTATTCTTTTGGCGTGGTTTCTTCCGCTGAATCAATCACGCTCCTTCAAATGGACCGTCACTGTCAGCATGATCGCCATGTTATTGGGTGCGGCCCGTTTTCATTTTTCGACTCACAGGCTGAATCCATCCGACGTGGCCTGGTACAACGACCGCAGCTATGAAGTGCTTGTCACGGGCTATCTTGTCGAGCCGCCTGATTACAGAGACACTTATACAAACCTGCGCGTTGAGGCGACAGAACTCGATACGGGCAGGGACATTTTTCCCGTCCACGATTTGATGCTGGCGCGCATTCCGCCAAATCAAACGTATCATTACGGCGATATCGTCCGTTTGCGCGGCAAACTGGAAACCCCGCCAAGCAACGAAGATTTTTCATATCAGGAATATTTGGCGCGGCAGGGGATCCTCAGCTATATGTCCAGCGCTGAGGTAACTCTTCTGCCGGGAAATGCGGGAAATCCGATCGTCGCCGCGACGTATGCGCTCAAAGAGAAAGCCCTCGACAATGTCTACCGTCTCTTCCCCGACCCCGAAGCATCTCTGCTGGCTGGCATTTTGCTCGGCGTGGATTCCGGCCTTCCGAACGCGCTTCAACAGGCTTATAAAGATACCGGCACGGCACACATCATTGCCATCTCTGGCTTTAACATTTCCATCATCGCTGGAATTTTTTTCTCGCTTTTCAGCCGCGTCCTCGGACAGCGCCGCGGCGCGGTCATGGCAATTCTCGGCATTGCGTTTTATACTTTTCTTGTTGGCGCGAGCGCGGCAGTTGTGCGCGCTGCGCTGATGGGAACGCTTTCGCTTTTTGCAATGCAATTTGGCCGCCGCCAGATGGGGCTGAACACACTGGCTATCGTTGCCGCGCTAATGGCACTTTGGAATCCGCTCATCATCTGGGATGCAGGTTTCCAACTTTCATTCTTTGCCACGCTTGGTTTGATTCTTTACGGCGAGCCATTTCAACAAACCGCGGAAAGATTCGTGGCCCGATTCTTTCCGGCCTCCAACGCACAGCAAATTGCAAAACTTCTGGGCGATTATGTTTTGTTGACTCTGGCCGCACAACTGACAACCCTTCCGATTATGGCATTCCAATTCAAACAAATCTCGCTTGTCTCGTTCATTGCGAATCCGTTCATCCTGCCCGCGCAGCCCGCTGTGATGATCCTCGGCGGGCTGGCTGTGATCGCAAGTCTCATCATCTTTCCCATCGGGCAGATCATCGCGTGGATCGCGTGGCCGCTGACCGCCTACACAAATCGCGTTGTTGAACTTTTCGACTCGATCCCGCACGGCGTGATTTATCTCGGCGGATTCTCGCTGGCCTTCGTTGCGTTGTTCTACGCTGCGCTCTTCACCGTGACATTTGGCGGCTCCCGTTTAAAAGAAATTTATGTGTCATTGAGTAATCGCTTCAAATATCTGCCAACAGCGACGATTCTCACCGCGTTGTTCATCTGCACGCTGGTGACCTGGCGCGTTGCCGCCAACGCGCCGGACGGCAAACTTCATATCACTTTTCTCGACGTTGGTTCGGCGGACGCGGTTTTGATCGAAACGCCAACCGGCAGGAATATTCTCATCAACGGGGGACCATCCACATCCACGTTATCGGACGCGCTGGGACAACGATTATCGTTCTTCGACCGCAACCTGGACTGGCTGATCGTCGCATCCACTGCCGAGGATCAGGTCGCAGCTCTGCCGCGCGTGCTCCAGCGTTATCCCCCACAAAATGTTTTATGGAGCGGAAACCAGCAGGCCTCGTTCTCGTCAAGGAACCTCGCACAATTCCTGGCTGATCAATCCATTCCGGTGATGCAGGCGCAGGAGGGACAGGCTTTTGATCTTGGCAACGGCGCAACGCTAAAGGTTTTGAATGTTTCATCGCTTGGCTCGACGCTAGATCGGAA
>JAKAKJ010000082.1:0-38844 GCA_021824575.1 Chloroflexota bacterium | reverse complement strand
GGCGCTGTTGATCGAGTGGAAAGATTTCCGCCTGCTTCTTCCCATTGGCGAAAATCTCGACACCCTTTCTCAATTGAAAAATGGCAGCGCCGTTCAGCCTGTTACGGCATTGTCTCTGTCGCAGAGCGGGTACGCGCCGCTTTCTCCGCCTGATTGGATCGCGAATTTGAATCCGCAGTTGGTTGTGTTGAGTGTCGCGGCAGGCGACATCAACGGCCTGCCCGATCAGGAAACACTGGACGCACTGGCTGGGCGTTCCCTGCTTCGCACCGATCAAAACGGCTGGATCCAAATCATGACCGATGGCAAGCAGATGTGGGTCAGCGTCGAGAAAAAATAATTGTGTCATAACCAAAAAACAAAAGGGCTCCGTCTTCCGGCGGAACCCTTTTGTTTGAAGATTGGGCAAGCTATACATTGGTCAAACTATCATTGATGGTGCTGAATACGTTGCCGATAACCGGGCCGAGAATCATCAAGGCTGCGATAACAACAATGGCAACAAAAACAAGAATCAACGCATATTCGACCAGGCCCTGGCCCTTTTCTTTAGGGGCGAACAACATGGCAGCTTCTCCTTTCTTTGAGATTTCCCGGACATGGTAAGTCCGGGATGAAATCATTGTAGCGGGGAAATGCGCAGTCCGCAACTTGTTTTGCAAAAATGTCAGGCGGATTAGAATTAACGCATGGGCTATTTATTGCTGGAAGGCGGCGCGGAATTTGGCGGACGGATGTCCGAGCCGGACTTAAAAGCCATCCAGTTGGCGGGTGGGCTGGACGCGCCGATTGCCATCCTGCCAACCGCTGCCGCGCCGGATCATAACGACGGACGCGCAGGGCGGAACGGCGTGCGCTGGTTTGAATCCCTCGGCGCTTCACGCGTGGACCTCGTGCCGGTCACCGATAAATCGAGCGCAGACAAGTCTGATTATGCGGCGCGCCTCCGCACCGCGAAGTTGATTTATTTGCTCGGCGGTTTTCCGCGTCACCTTGGAGAGACTCTGTGCGACAGCCGCGTTTGGGATTCTGCATTGGCGGCGTATCAAGCTGGCGCGGTCATCGGCGGGAGCAGCGCGGGTGCAATGGTTTTGTGCGAACATTATTACGATCCATACGAAGATAAACTTCTACCTGGACTTAATCTCTTGCCAAATTGCTGTGTCCTACCGCATCATTCCAGTTTTGGGAAAAAATGGGTCGGCAAATTGACTCAGCTTATGCCGCGGGCAACTTTGATCGGTCTCGAAGAACAGACCGGGATTCTGAGCGACGCGTCCGGGCATTGGGCAGTATACGGCGCGGGTGAAGTGACGCTCTATCGAAACGGGACAAAGCTCGAAGTCCACGCGCGAGGCGAAACGTTCATCCTCGATTGAAATCCGTCGCATACGATTTGTTCTTATTCGCATCTAAGAAAGATTCCATATCATTGAGTCATCAAGCAATCACACATCCAGACTTTATTGCAGAAGTTTATCTTTGGAAATGAGAGGCAGATATGGATGACATGTACAATTCCGTTCCCGTTCGTTCATCAGAGATCACACCGAAATCCTTGTATCTTCGCCGCCGCGACTTCATCAAAGCCGCCAGCGTTCTGACAGGCGGTGCGCTGCTCGCCGCGTGCGCTCCCACCGGAGGCAGCGGACCATCGCCCAGCGACCCGGCCAGCGTGGCGTTGTACAAAGGCAAGACCGATGAATTGGGCGACCCACTTAATAGTTACGACGATATTACCAACTACAACAACTATTATGAATTCAGCACTGCCAAGGACGCCGTCAACCCGCTTTCGAGAAATTTCAAATCCCGCCCGTGGACTGTCGAAGTCAGCGGCATGGTCAGCAATCCCAAAACGTTCGACATAGATGAGTTAATCAAGATGTTCCCGCAGGAAGACCGCATTTATCGCCTGCGCTGCGTGGAGGCGTGGAGCATGGTCATTCCGTGGCAGGGATTCCCGCTGTCGAAATTGCTGAACGTCGTCCAGCCCACTTCTTCTGCAAAGTATGTTCGCTTCGTAACGTTGATGGATCCGAAACAACTTCCACAAGAGGCGGATACGACTCTTTATCCGTGGCCGTATCATGAAGGCTTGCGCCTCGACGAGGCCATGAACGATCTGGCGATCCTGGCGACCGGTTTGTACGGCGCGCCGCTGCCGCCTCCGGACGGTGCGCCGATCCGACTCGTCGTGCCGTGGAAATATGGCTTCAAAGGAATCAAAGCCATCGTCAAGATCGAATTGGTTGACCAACAGCCGAACACGTTCTGGTCGGATATTGCGTCGGATGAATACGGTTTCTATGCCAATGTCAACCCGAACGTGCCGCACCCGCGTTGGTCGCAGGCATCCGAGCGGCGCATTGGCGAGATCACCATGCGCCCAACGTTGATGTTCAACGGTTATGGAGACAAGGTCGCTTATCTTTATAAGGGAATGGATTTGAAGGCAAATTACTGATATTCGAGGAATATCCCTCTTTCATAATCTCCGCGAACGGATGGAGCTTCTCGTTCGCGGAGATTAGTGTAAACTTGTGCCCGCAGAAAGACTTTCCGTGCAAACCGCTTTGATGGAACGAATTAAAAATTTCCCATATACGCCGCTTCAGTTAGCGGTGCATATTTACGCGTGGTCGGAATTGGTCATCATCATCTTCGATCTCTTCACGCATCACCTGACCGCCAATCCGATCCAGCAAATGGAATTGCTTACGGGACGCCATGCGCTCGCCTTGCTTGTCCTCTCGCTGGTGTGCACGCCGTTGAACACCGTCCTCGGCTGGCGCGAGCCGATCAAACGCCGCCGCGCGCTTGGGTTGTACGCATTGATGTACGCGGTTCTGCACGTCATTATCTTTATTGATTTGAATAATGGGCTGGCGTGGAGTCTGCTCATTGACACCGTGATTCAAAAGTCATACATCCTTTATGGGATGACAGCTTTTCTCATGCTGGTTCCAATGGCGATGACTTCCTTCGATATTTGGAAATCCCGCCTCGGAAAGAACTGGAAGCGGCTCCATCAATTGATTTATTTCGCCGCGCCGATTGCCGCGCTGCATTATGCAATGGCGGTCAAGGGCGATGTTTTCCATTTGTCGGGCGACATCAGCCAGCCGGTTGCGTATGGTGCGGTCATCGGACTCTTGTTGTTCCTGCGATTGCCGTTCATCCGCAGATTCTTCGCATCCGTCCGCACCCGAATCCGGATTCCGTTTTCAAAATCGAATCCGCAGCCAAAAGCGGAAACGCGGTAAGGGCGCAAAGATTTGCGCCCCAACGAAATCAAAATATCCCTTTTAGGAACAACAGCAATCCAATGATCGCCATCGGGATTCCGACGATGGCGCCGATGATCGTCAGGCTGACGATCACGCCGACGATGATGAAGACGAGCCCGATCACCATCGCCACGAAGCGGCCGGTCAGACCAACGATGGTCGCGATCAACCGCCAGATGAAAACAAACGGCCACAGCAGCCATGAAACGTGATGATGATTATTATGTGTCATGGTAAAACCTCCGCTAGGATATACGTCCTAATTGATAATTTGTTCCGCATGTTATAATGCGCCCATGCCAATCAGAAAGAAAAATACAATCGAAGAAATTCCTCCCGAACCTGTTATTGAACCTATTGATGACGAACCGGTCGAAGAGGAACAGGAAGAACCGGAGACCTTCACGTTCAAAGCCACACACTTCTACGCGGTATTGGTCGTGCTGGCTTTCTCGGTCGGTGTGATTCTCGGATATCTCATTTGGGGACGCACACCCGCCGCGCAAACGGTGGCCGCTCAAAATCCCGGAGAGATCGCGCAGGCGCCAGCCACCGCCGCGCCGCAATATGTCCGTTATAAAATTCCGACTGACGGATTCCCCAGCCTCGGTCCGGCGAACGCGCCGATCACCATCGTCGAGTTTGCGGATTTCGAATGCCCGTACTGCCGCGCCTGGGAACAACAAACGTATCAACCGCTATTGGCCGCGTATCCCGGAAAGATTCGAATCGTCTATCGCGATTTCCCGCTCACGAGCATTCATCCGGATGCCATGCCCGCCGCGGAAGCCGCACAATGCGCCAATGAACAAAATGCCTTCTGGCAATTCCATGACAAATTGTTCAGCAGTTCGAACCTCGGTGATGCCGTGTACCAGCAATACGCGCAGGAACTCGGCTTGAACATGGATCAGTTCAACCAGTGTTACAGCACGCATAAATATCAGCAGGCGATCCAAGCCGACAGCGATTTCGCCACCAATTTGGGCGTCAACTCCACGCCGACGTTCTTTATCAACGGGCTGGCCGTGGTTGGTGCGCAGCCGATTGATGTATTCAAGCAGGTCATTGACAAGGAACTCGCCGGACAAATTCCAAACAATTAGTTCACAGGGCGACCGGTTGGTCGCCCAAATTTTTATAATGGTTTGCGTTCAAGAAGTTTACGAAGGCTTCCGGTGGCGTCCCGCCGCCGGGGACACTCAAAGAACAAAACGCAAGCGCGGCTTGAGCGGCTGCATAAATAAGTTTCAAGCGCATGACCTACACGGAGGAAAGAGATGAAAAAATTTGTGGCAGTGGCTGGCAATATCGGTGTGGGAAAATCCACGCTGGTGGGGATGTTATGCAAAAGTCTCGGCTGGCAGGCATTCTATGAGCCGGTCAGCGAGAATCCATACCTCGCCGATTTTTATTCCAATATGTCTGCGTGGGCATTCCATTCGCAGATTTTCTTTTTGACGCGCCGCCTGCGCTCGCATTACGAATTATCGCAATTTCCAAACTCTGTCATTCAAGACCGGAGCGTTTACGAGGACGCCGACATTTTCGCGCAGAATCTTTTCATGCAGGGATATATCGCGCCGCGCGATTATGAAACATACCGCGAATTGTACGAGACGGCTGTCCAGCTTTTGCCGCCTCCCGACTTGATGATTTATCTGCGCGCCTCGGTGCCGACTCTGATGAACCGGATTTCGCACCGCGGCCGGGACTACGAGCGGACCATCGCTCCCGAATATTTGCAAAGCCTGAACGATCTCTACGAAACGTGGATCTCGGATTTTGTGCTTTGCCCCATCCTGACGATTCCCGCCGACGATCTGGATTACGTCGCGCATTCCGGCCATTTGAAGTTGGTCGCATCAAAGATTCAGGAAAAGTTGACAGGAAATGAAGAAGTTGTGTTCGAAGCGGAGGAAGTGGCGAGAGCGGCGGAGGATTGATGTTATGTCATTGCAACGAGCCGCTGGTCGAGTGTGCGAAGCACATATCGAGACCAAGGTGACGCGGCAATCTCCTGTTTGATGTGTACCTGAGATTGCCACGCGGCGCTGGGTTTCGGTACGCCGAAAAAGCACGGCTACTCAACCATCGCACCGCTTGCAACCCTGAAAGAGCGCAGGGCGTTGACATTTTATCTTACGGTCGTCTGCCACTTGCTGTAATTATCCTGCACGGGGAAATCGCTTTGACCGGCAAGTTGATTCCAATAATTTTGATTCCAAACATCCGCACCGAACGCGTCACAGATAGCTTGGACAAACGGCCCGGGAACGGTATCCGCCAGCAGGCACGGAGTCGGTTCGATGGCGATGCTGGTCGGCTGGACAGGCGCGACACCCGTCAGCGCGTTTTCGTTGCCCGGCGTCGGGAAACACGGATGCGTCCAATAACCGATTCCATCGGGGATGCGGCAATAGGATTGATCCGCCGCTTCGACGGGCCCGTAGGTGCGCGCGTCCACGATGACGCCGCGCGAATTGGTCAGGCGCACCGAGTCGCCGCTGTCAATCAGCAGGATGCCGGTCGTCGAACCGTAAAAGACCATGCGCTGGCCGGGTTTGATGGTTTGGGCGGGCAATGAATATCGTTTGCCGCCGATGTTCGGATCGTCGCTCAACGACCAGCCCGACAAGCTGACGTTGATCACGCCGACGTTTTCGATCTCGATGAATTCATCGTAGACATTGATCTGCCCGTCATTGTTCCAATCGTGGCCGGCGCGCGGCAGGAATTCGTTGATGGCGAGTTTCGGCGCGGGCGTGGGAGGAAACGGCGTTGGCGTTTTGATTTTTTTCGTGGCGGTTGGCATTGGCGAGGGCGTGATTGTTGCTACGTTGTAAGCCCAGTTTGGCCCGCCGGGTGTGCCTTGAATCAAGTTACCTTTGCTGTCTTTAGGCCCTGTTGATGGCGTATTCGGATTGGCATATGTGACCCACGCGCCGGGGCCATCGTCCAAATTGTGATACCGTTCCATGCTGGCATAATTTGGCGAGGATGTTCCTGCGGGCCAGTAATAGTTGCCATAATAACTAGTAGCATAAGCATTGGCGGTATCAACCGTGGTTGAAGACGGACTGACCAATTTCAAAGATTCATAATTATTGGCAAGAGTCCAAGGGGTGGTGTTGGAGTCGGGAACAAAAGGAGTAAACGTTATGGATGACGCCTGGAAAACGTTCGCGTCTGCGGCTATTACCAAATAGCCATTGGGATTGATAATGATATGCGCACCTGTTTTTGAATCAGCTGGAAAGCTGATCGCGAAATTGTAGCTAGTGGAAGTGTAATAATAAGAATTGATGCCAACCAACGACCAACCATTGGTCAGGTCAATGGAACACGCGCTGGGATTATAGAGTTCAATCCATTCATCTGATGAGTTTGCTTTCGTTCCCATCCATGCTACTTCGTTGATAAGCAAGCTATGATAACCTGTAGCTGATGCACATGCCGTTGCCGTGAGATTCGCGGCAGCAGTGCCGGTAGCATTTACAGCGGATGCAGTGGCCGTGAGGTTTGACGCTGCTGTGCCAGTAAGATTTGCAACCGCGGTAACAGTTAAAGGATCCATACAAAGTTTTATGGGGCTAGATGAATTACGAGGAGTGGGTGCAACTGCTGCAAAATCTACGGAGTTGTCATCTGTGTCAGTACAGTCATTACTTCGTATATCAGCGGTTGTATTACCTGGTGCAGGAGCCGGGCCAGCGCCTTCAAAGCAATTAGCAGTAGTGCCATAACCCAAGAAATCCACTACACCGCTTGGACATGCTGTGTTCAATAGAGTCGAATTATTTACTAATGCAATCTTTCCTGCACTGGCCGCCATTGCAATTGTACCGATAACATCAGGCGTTGGTAAATCAACAGTTCCACCTGAACCTACTGCCTCTTGAATTAGATAATACTGCCCCGGCTGTATAGTGCCAGATAAATTAGTCTTGGCCCAACCAGATCCAGTATCTGAGGCGTACTGCACTGACCAACTGCTTACATCAACTGGGGAGCTACCTAAGTTATGCAATTCAATGAAATCGTTCTTGAGCGTAGCGCCCGAATTACCACCTCCCCCATAAACTTGGCTTATAACAATACTTGTTGAAACCACTTGTTGCGGCGCGGCATTCACGGAATCAACTTTCGGTGCAATGGCAATTCCCACCAAGCCCGCCAGGATGAACAGGACGAATAAACCACGCAAGTACGATTTGGATCGAGCCATTGTATTTATTTTAGCAGAAACGCGGCGCGCCGCGCCTTCCAAATCGAAAAGCACGGCGCGTCAAACTCTCCCTGAGAGTCGGTCTTTAAACGGCAGCCCGCGAACGGTCTGAAGCGACGCGTCAGCGCGGATCAACCACCAGCTTGATGGCGGTCCGCACTTTGTCTTCGATCTCCACATCCACAAATTCGGGGACGCAGACCACGTCAATGCCGTCGTTCTTCAGGTAACCGATTGCCAGCACCAGCGCCTTGACGGCCTGATTCACGGCTCCGGCTCCGATCGCTTGCACTTCCGCATGTTTGTGCTCGCGTATGACCCCCGCAATCGCCCCGGCGACAGCAGAGGTTCGGGAGTTGGCGGAAACTTTGATCATATCCATGTATGCCTCCCAGGCAGGTAAAGAGGGGCTTGTTCATACAAAATTGTACAGGATTTGCCGCCAAGATTCAAGCACGCTCGTATAATAGTGATGACAAGTCATGACGTTTCCACAGCCGCCTTCCGACAACGTTTTGCAAATCTACCTGACGCTCAGCCAGTACCCCATTCTGAGCGGGCGCATCCGTTCGCGGATGCGGCGTGAGCTGTTCACGCGCGGGATCATCAGCAAGGCCGATTTCGAGGACGAAGCGCGCAACAAAGCCATGGCGTCCCAAATCCGGGAAGGCGTGCATGAGCCGCTCATCGAGGAAAACGCCGAAGTATGGGAGACCCGCCTGCGGCGCGTGCGCGATTCGCTGACCGATTTTCTCTTTGCCTACAATTTTCCCTATTCCGATTTCGAGACTCTTGTGCGGCAGGTTTTGACGGAACACGGCCAGGCGGAAACGGACTTCGTGTGGTTCAATCCCGAACTGGCTCCGCAGAACATGTTGTTCGAGCAGGCGGAGCTGATCGCCTCGATGCCGCCGGAGGAACGGCAAAAGCACGAGGCGCGCTTGCAGGAAATCAAAGTGGTGCTCATCCGCACCATGATCAGCGACCAGCTTCGATACATCAATATTGCGCGCCGCTGGTTCGAGGTGGAGGATTTAAAAGAAATTCGCCAGCGCAAGATCGGCGGCGGAAAAGTGGGAGGCAAGGCTGCCGGCATGTTGCTCGCCATGCGAATCCTGAAAGCCACGGCTCCGCCCGAAGTGCGCGATTGTTTCAGAACGCCTGTATCCTATTATCTCGGCTCGGACGCGTTCTACAATTTCATGTCGCTGAACGGGCTGATGCACTGGAACGACCAGAAATATAAATCCGAGGAGGAGATGCGCGCAGATTATCCAAAAATTTGCGCCGAATTCTCGCAGGGGAATTTTCCGCCGGAGGTTTTGGAGCGGCTGGAGCAGGTTGTCCGTCAGGCAGACAAGTCTCCATTGATCGTGCGCTCATCCAGTTTGCTGGAAGATAACTTCGGCACATCCTTTGCCGGGAAATATGAAAGCGTCTTTTGCCCCAACCAGGGAACTCCCGAAGAAAATTTGCTGGCGTTGACCAAAGCCATTGCCCGCGTCTATGCCAGCGCGCTGCATCCTGATGCGCTTCTGTACCGCCATCACAAAGGGCTGACCGATTACGACGAGCGCATCGCCATCCTGATTCAGTTCGTGGAAGGCGAAGCGATGGGCCGTTACTACTTCCCGGAGGCGGCGGGCGTGGCATTCAGCCGCAATCTGTATCGCTGGTCGCCGCAAATCAAACAGGAGGATGGATTCCTGCGATTGGTTTGGGGATTGGGCACGCGCGCTGTGGAAATGGTCGCCGAAGATCATCCGCGCTTGGTGGCATTGAGTCACCCGCGCTTATATCCGTCATCGGATGCGCGTTCCATCCGGCGCTATTCGCAGCGGAATATAGATGTGATTGACTTGCAAGCCAACCAGTTCTGCACCATCCCGGTTCGCGAAGTGATCACGCCGCGTTATCCTCCCATACGTTACATTATGGAAGTGGAATGGGACGGCGATCTTTCGCCCATGGTCACAAATCAAGTGGAGCCGGAAAAACTCTTCGTCACCTTCGATGGCCTGCTTGGACACACGCCGTTCCCCGCCCGCATCCGCGAAGCTTTGCAGTTGCTCGAAAAACATTACGGCTCGCCCGTGGATGTTGAATTTACCGCGCAAGTGGTCGAACCCGATTCGCAGCATCCCGGCATACGCATCACGCTTCTGCAATGCCGCCCCCAAAGTCATATTCAGGATACCGTGGAAGCTTCCATCCCCAAAAACATAAAACCGCAGGACTTCATCTTCTCATCACAACGCATGGTTCCGCAGGGCGCGGTGCTCAACATACGTTACGTGCTGTTCGTCCCGCCGGAGGGATATTTCCATCTTTCCACAGACGTTGAACGAATCAAATTGCAGCATTCCATTGGAAAATTAAACGCCGCGCTCAAAGACGAAATTTTCATCGCGGTTGGGCCGGGACGTTGGGGAAGTTCCACGCCCGATCTTGGAGTGCATGTTGCCTATGGCGACATCTACAACACGCGGGCGCTGATCGAGCTTTCAGATGAAACAGGAAGCACTTTGCCGGAACCGTCCTTTGGCACACATTTCTTCCAGGATTTGATGGAAGCGCGCATCTACCCGCTGGCTGTTTTCCTTAACGATAAGGATACCGCCTTCAACAGAGAATTTTTCTACTCGACTCCCAATCGGCTCCTGGATTTTGTCAACGCGGACCCCTCCATCCAGCAAGCCTTGCGCCTGATTGATGTGAGGGATTATCGTCCTCGCCACGTTCTTGATCTCGTCATGGACGCCCAGCGAAACCGCGCTGCCGCTTATCTCGCCCGCGAGGAATTGCCCGCCGCGCCAGAGAAGGAACAAAAAGAAACCAATTCAGAATCTGCACATCATGAATAATTCGGCCATTCAGTACACGGATGCCACGGATTGCACGGAAAACCCTTTTTAAAAATCCGTGTCCAAAAGTTTTCAATTTCCCGCGCGTTTTTTTGTGAAGGTATTGAGTATACTTGCCATAACCTATTCACAATCAGAATAAGGAGCCGCCATGTCTACCGCACCACATTGGGATTTAACCAACGTTTATCCATCTCTTGAGTCAAAAGAATACAAAGCTGCTGTCGAAGATTACAAAAAGCAGGTCGCCGCTTTGGAAAAATTCTTTGCCAGCAAACTGAGCAAAGCCGGAGCGAAGACTCCCGCTGCGGAATTGGCCGCGCTGATCGGCGACGCCATCAACCGCATCAATAAAATCCAGACGCTGGCCGGCACCATCGTGCCGTTCATCTATTCATATGTCACAACAGACTCGCGCGATAAAACCGCCATGCGCGCCATGTCCGAGTTCGAGCAAGCCAGCCTGCCGATGGACAAGCTCTTCACCCGCTTCCGAAGCTGGCTCGGCAAGGTCGGCCCGAAGCTCGACAAAGCCGTCGCAAAAAACAAGGTTGCGGAAGCGCACGCCTTCATGATCAAGGAATCCGTTGAGCAAAGCAAATATCAAATGAGTGATGAACTGGAAGGACTCGCTTCGGAACTCAGCCTGAGCGGAGGCAACGCCTTCGAGAAATTGCAGGGGACGGTGACCTCGCAGCTTTCCGTGGACTTCGAGCTGGACGGCAAAACCCAGAAATTGCCCATGCCCGCGCTGATCAACCTGCGCTCGCACCCAGACGAATCGGTTCGCCGCCGCGCGTATGAGGCAGAGAACAAAGCCTGGGAATCAGTCAAGGAAACACTGGCGGCCTGCATGAACGGAGTCAAAGGCCAGGCGAACACGCTGAACAAACGCCGTGGCCGCAAAGACGCCGTCCATTCCGCGCTCGATTCGGCGCGCATTGACCGCAAGACTCTCGAAGCCATGCTGGGCGCAATGCACGATTCATTCCCGATGTTCCGCAGGTATTTCAAAGCCAAAGCAAAGAAACTTGGCAAGGAACAACTGGCATGGTGGGACGTTTTTGCCCCGCTTGGCAAAACGGACAAAGTCTATTCATTCGAGGAAGCGCGCGATTTTGTGCTGGATAACTTCGGGAAGTTCTCGCCCGATCTCAAAGCATTTGCGAAGCGCGCCTTCGACAACAACTGGATTGACGCCGAACAGCGCGACGGCAAACGCGGCGGCGCGTTCTGCATGGGCATTTCCGGCGTAAAGGAAAGCCGCGTGCTGTGCAACTTTGACGGCTCGTTCGATACAGTCAGCACCATCGCGCACGAACTCGGTCACGGCTTCCACAACGATTGCGCGTTCAAAGCCGGTAAAACCGAATTGCAGCAGCTCACGCCGATGACGCTGGCCGAGACCGCATCCACCATGTGCGAGACCATCGTGACCGAAGCCGTTCTTTCCTCCACGAAAGACCCGCAGGAGGAATTGGCCGTGCTCGAAGCGCAAATCCAGGGCGCGGCGCAGATCGTCGTGGACATTTATTCGCGCTATCTTTTTGAAAAGGAAGTCTTCGAGCGCCGCGAGCAAGCCGAACTGTCAGCCGATGATTTCAACGAGATCATGGAACGCGCGCAAAGGGCAACCTACGGCGACGGCCTCGATGAAAAGTATCTCCAAAAATTCATGTGGACGTGGAAGCCGCATTATTATTCGCCGAGTCTATCTTTCTATAATTTCCCATACGCGTTCGGTTTATTATTTGCGACCGGTCTGTATGCCATCTACCAGCAGCGCGGCGCGGCTTTTGTGGAAGATTATAAAAAATTGCTGGCCTCTACAGGTGAAGAGTCTGCTGCAAAACTTGCCAAGCGCTTCGGCATTGACATCCGCCAGCGCAAATTCTGGGAAGACAGCATTGCGATCATCGGCAAACGGATAGATCGCTTCTGCGAGATATAAAATCAATCTTAAAAATTGTAGGGGCACAGCGTCGCTGTGCCCCTACTTTTATTTTGGAAAGATAAATTTCTACGCCCAGCCGCGCAACTGCATGGCCTTGACCACGCGATCAATTGCGACCATATAAGCCGCGTCGCGCATGTAGACTTTTTCCTTCTCGCTCATGTGAAGCACAGCGTTGAACGCCTGCGTCATCTTGGTATCGAGCTTTTCAAGAACTTCCTGCTTGGTCCAGTAGAAATTCATATCGTTCTGAACCGATTCGAAATAGGAAGTTGTTACACCGCCCGCGTTGCAGAGGAAGTCCGGGATTTCAAAGATCTTGTTCGCCTTGAGGTATTCGTCCGCTTCGGGCGTGACAGGACCGTTGGCGCCTTCCGCCACGAGCTTGACGCGCTTCGATATTGTCTTGACTGTATCGGCGTTGACGTGGCCTTCAATCGCCGCGGGGATCAACACATCCACATCCTTCGTGATCCATGCTCCGCCATCTTCAACCACATAACCTTTGTCCTGAGCCTTCTTCTTGTCAATTGTGCCGTACTCGTCCACGATGGTCAGCAGGAAATGCGGGTCAATGCCATCCTTGTGGCTATAGGTATATGACTTTTTATCATTGCGATCCCAGCAGGAAACACAGGCGACCTTTCCGCCCAGCATTTCGATAAAACCAATCGCGGCATACTGCGCTACATTTCCAAAACCTTCGATGGCCGCCACGGAATTTTTCGGGTCCATCTTCAAATGCTTCATCGCTTCACGCACGGTGTAGATCACGCCATAACCGGTCGCTTCGGTGCGGCCTTCTGATCCGCCGCCACCCAAAGGCTTGCCGGTGAACACACCCGGCGTGTACTGCCCCACGAGCTTGGAATATTCATCCATCATCCAGCCCATCATCTGCGGCGTTGTGCCAACATCCGGGGCGGGCACGTCGTTGCGCGGACCAATGTTCTTCCACATCACGTCCACCCAGCCGCGGCACAAACGCTCCTTTTCGTGAACGGAAAGCGTTGCCGGGTCCACGATGATGCCGCCTTTGCCGCCGCCCAACGGGATATCCGCCACGGCGCATTTCCACGTCATCCAGGTTGCCAACGCGCGCACGGTGTCCAGCGTCTCAGCCGGATGGAAACGGATGCCGCCTTTGTTGGGGCCGCGTGCGTCGTTATGCTGCACGCGGAATCCCTGAAAGACGCGTGTTGAGCCGTCATCCATCCGCACCGGGATGCGGAAGGAATATTCGCGCATCGGCCAGCGAAGCATCTCTGAGACGGTGGAGTCCAATTTGAGCAGTTTTGCCACATGGTCAAATTGTTCCTGCGCCATTTCAAACGCATTAAGTTGTTCAGCCATTCTGTTCTCCTGAAAGGATTTTTTAGAAAAAAATAAGCGGGCACGTTCGGACGGTGCCCGCTTACAAAATGCCTATGTCAAAAAACAGGTCATATCAATAAATTTCCTGAGTTTTCACTTGCCGCTTAACCTTACTCGACTTTTTTCCCTCCGTCAATATGAAGGTTATCACAAATAGGTCATGGATGAGGTCACTGTGCCAGTTGCTTTTCCAGTTCGGTACGCACCACCTGCGGATTGGCCTTGCCTGCCGCTTTTTTCATCACTTGTCCGAACAAGAAGTTGACCACACCCGTTTTGCCCGATTTATAACTGGCAACTTCATTTGGATTTTCCTTTAGTGCCTGGCTGACCAGCTCCGCGATGGACGATTCGTCCGAAAGCTGCTTGAGTCCGCGCATTCCGACAATTTCCGAGGCGCTTTTGCCGGATTCGAACATTTCGTTCAAGACTTCCCGTGCGCTGGTTTGATTGATCTGCCCTTCGGACACGATCTTCACCAACTCTGCCAGCGCCTCAGGCCGGACTTTGAGCTGGCCGACCTTTAAATCAGCCTGATTCATCAGCGAGAACAAATCTCCGAGCATCCAATTTGCCACGGTCTTCGGCTGGACCGTGGACGGTAAATGATGGACCGCCGATTCAAAATAATCAGCGATTTCCTTTTCATCGGTGAGGCGCGCCGCATCGTATTCAGTCAAACCATAATCTTTGATAAACCGCAAATATTTCGCGCGTGGAAGTTCAGGCAATTTGCTTTGGATCTCATCAATCCAATTTTGCTCTAGGGCCAACGGTGGCAAATCCGGTTCAGGGAAATAACGATAATCGTGCGCGTCTTCCTTGCTGCGCTGGGAATACGTCTCGCCGCGCGTTTCATTCCAACCAAGTGTTTCCTGTTCGACGGTTCCGCCCGCCTCGATGATTTTGCCCTGACGTTCGATCTCATATTCAATGGCGCGTTCGAGTGCGCGAAATGAATTCAAATTTTTTACCTCGGTCCTTATCCCTAATCCCTTATCCCCTTTTTCCCTCACTGACACATTCGCTTCAAAACGGATGACACCTTTTTCCATATCGCCACTGTTGACGCCGAGGTAACGCAAGATGTCGCGTAAAGCTTCGCCGTAAGCCCGCGCGGCTTCTGCGGAATGAAGATCAGGCTCGGACACAATTTCAAGCAGCGGAACACCGGCACGATTCAAATCCACGAGTGAATAGGATTTTCCGTCGCGTTCGACATGTGTCAATTTGCCGGTATCTTCCTCCAAATGCACGCGTCGCACGCGGATCGTCTGTTCGCCTGCAGACGTTCGAATGATCAGCTTGCCATTGATTGCCAGCGGCTGTTCGTATTGCGAGATTTGATAACCTTTGGGCAGGTCTGGATAAAAATAATTTTTGCGCGCAAAGATGCTGGTATGTTGGACTTCGCAGTCCAATGCCAGCGCCACACGGATTCCGAACTCAACCGCCTTTTGATTGACAACCGGTAATGTTCCCGGCATCCCGGAACAAACAGGGCAGACCGTTGTGTTCGGCGCGGCGGTCATGGAATCAACCACTGCACACGAACAGAACATCTTCGATTTTGTTTGAAGCTCGGCGTGGACTTCAAGGCCAATGACAGGTTCAAATTCCATGATGTCTCGCGTAGGGGCACAGCGGCGCTGTGCCCCTACCATTAAATGTATTTCGGTTTTCTCTTTTCCAAAAATGCTGCGACGCCTTCTTTGTGTTCCGCGTGTTTGCTGGCAATCTCCTGCAAATCGGCTTCGGCATTCAACGCCTCTTCGAGATTTGGCAACACGGCCTTGTTGAATGCCTGCTTTGCCAACCCAAACGCGCCGATGGGACCCGCTGCCAATCGCTCCGCGTAAGCCAACGTTTCCTTCATAAAACTTGCGGGGGAAAAAACGCGATTGACCAATCCCCATTCTAATGCCTGTTGCGCGGAAATCGGCGCGTTGCTGAAATAAAATTCTTCGGCGCGTCCCAAGCCAATCAAAACCGGCAAAAACAATGACACGGCTGAATCAGGGGCAAGCGCAATTCCTCCAAAGCCAACGACCAATCTGGTTTCATCCGAAGCGCAGCGCAAATCACAAGCCAGTGCTATTCCCAATGCCGCACCCGCACAGGTTCCATTGACTGCGGCAATGATGGGTTTTTCGATTTGGCGGATTTGCAGAATCAGCGGATTATACGTTTGGCGCAAGTGCTCGCCATAAGAAATATCCTGCTCGCGCACGCTCGACATTTCGGTGATGTCGTGGCCAGCGCTAAAGGAACTGCCCGCGCCCGTCAGCACGATCACGCGCGTTTGAGAGTCGCTCGAAGCTTTGGCAAATGCGTCCTGCAATTCGCCGATCAACTCAAGGTTGAACGCGTTGGCGCGTTCGGGGCGATTCAGCGTCAGGGTCAGCACGCCGTTATCGGTCTTGGAAGGAAGCGTTGGCATAGGATAAAGAAAGGGATAGGGAAGTTTTGGATCCCTATCCCTTATCCCCTTTCATTTTATTTTAGAGATTGTGATCGTCCGGCTCGGCATCCTCGTCGTCATCGTCCGAACCAAATTCATATTCGACATGTTCCTTGTCCAGATAAACCCACAAGAGCAAAACGTGTCCTTCGGATGTTTCGACATTGCGGGCCGCGAGGATTGGCGCGGTCTCTTCGAGTCCCATATCATTGCGATAATGCAAATGGATCGGCTGTTGGTTGCTCCAGGCGCGATGGCATCGCTCGACCAACGCATTCCCGTTGAACGTGCGCAGGCGCGTTAACGCGGGAACCAGCACATTCGGGCTTTCGTTCAAGCCCAGCGCCCACGCGTCACTGACTTGCTCGAACACGGGCGGCGGGCCTTCGATAATGGTAATCTTTTCGTCCATGATTAAAACTATACCATAAAAGCTTTTATAGGAACCTTGCGATTCTTTTGACCAGGCCCGGACCTTGATAAGCCAGGCCCGTATAAATCTGGACGAGCGCCGCGCCCATATCGAGTCTGCGCTTGGCATCTTCGGGACACATAATGCCGCCAACGCTGACAACCGGGACCATTCCACCTACGCGCTTGACGATTTTTTGTAACATCGCTTCACTCTGGACTTTGAGCGGGGCGCCGCTTAACCCGCCGCTTTCACCCCGATAATTTGATCGTAGTCCGAAGCGCTCCAAAGTTGTATTGGTGGCGATGATGCCGTCCATGTGCGTACGCAGGATGACATCCACCGCGTCATCGAGTTCTTCATCCGTCAAATCCGGTGAGAGCTTAACGAGCAAAGGCACGCGCCGCTGAAGCTGGTTCTGTTCGATCAATCGCTGTTGGTGAAGATTCTTTAGCAGGCTTTCGAGCGCATCGCGTTCCTGCAAGCGGCGCAAACCTTCCGTGTTCGGCGAACTGACGTTGATGGTCAGATAATCTGCCAGCGGCGCAAAGTTTTGCAGCAGGGCAAGATAATCGAAGACAGCCTGTTCATTGGAAGTGGATTTGTTCCTGCCGAGATTCACACCAAGAATTGCAGTAAATTTGTGGCGGCTTACATGCGGCTTTTTGCGGGACATGCCGATAAATCTTTCCACCCAATTCATTGACAATCCAGCGTTCAGCCGCGCCTGGACAAATTCCGTGCCGCGGCTTGGGAATCCCATGCGGTTGATGATGGCTTCATCTTCGATGAGGCGGAACAACCGCGGCTGTGGATTTCCCGTTTGCGGCAGCGGCGTGACCGTCCCGATTTCGACGTGACCAAATCCCAGAGCGGCCAGTCCGCGGATGGCGATGCCGTCTTTATCGTATCCCGCAGCAAGTCCGATTGGATTCTTGAAATCCAATCCAAAAACGTGGACAGGTTTGGATGGTGCGGCGAACATCGCCTGCATCATCCAGCGTGAGGGAGGAAAGTTGCCCGCAAAACGCAAAAGGTTCAGTGTAAGCCGGTGTGCGCGTTCGGGTTCGAGACGAAAGAGGAAAGGACGAAAGAAAGGATACACGGTGGTCTCGGTACGGCGGCGTTGGTCGAGTGATCCGCAGGATATATCGAGACCCCGCCGCCTACTCGACCAGCGATCACCTAAAACTTTTTCTGCCCGCTCAAGTTCAGGAAATATTGAATCAATTCTTCTTCAGGATGTGGAACATCCATCAACGCATACATCGCCGCCAGCTCGCCGCGATGATGTGTTTCATGATTCGCTACGTGCATTAGCATCTGATACAACGGCACACTGAACGTCTCGCCGCGGAAATTGTTATAAATGATCTTCGCTTGCAAGCTTTCTTCAGTTTGCAACTCGATATAAGTCCGCATATCGGTTTCGATTTTATCCCACTGCTCTTTGACGGATGTCAGCGTCGGAAAGTCATCTTTGTTCAAATGGCCTGCAGGCGAAGTTCCGTGCCAGCGCTGATACCAAACCCATTCGCTGCTCATCATGTGTACAAACATGGCATGGATGTCGCCCCAACTGTGTCCCTGCATTTTGCGGAGCAATTCTTCCGACAAATTTTCCGCAACCGCAAAATAACGTTTATTCGCCCAATAGGTGTAATCGTAAACCTGTTTTATGTAATCCAATAAATTCATACTTTCTCCTTGGCTAATTGCTTTGCCTCAAAAACTTTCTCGCCTCTTCAATTTTATCCTTTTCCACTCTGCCTGTCTCTTCCCAATAATTCAACAATTGCGTAATTGTCAAAACTGCATGAAGATTGAATCCAGCCTGTCCCAGCGATTCTTTCGCGCCGGATTGACGATCTACCAGCACAACAACATCCTGTACGATCAAGCCTGCGCCGGTCAATTTTTCAATCGCTTCGAATTTGCTTCCGCCAGTCGTGGCGAGATCGTCAATGACGACAACCGTCTCGCCTGCATGGTATTCGCCTTCGATCTCAGCTTTCGTGCCGTAGGTCTTCACCTCCTTACGCGGGTAGATCATCGGATAATTTCCCTGCAAAGAAATTGCCGTCGCAATCGGAATCGCAGCGTAAGGCAAACCTGCGACGCGATCAAATTTCAGATCTTTGAGCAGAGGTAAATATGCCGCGCCGATTTGTTCCAACAATTTTGGATAAGAAATAATTTGCCGTAAATCAATGTAGATCGGGGATTGCAATCCCGATTTCAAAGTGAAGTTACCAAATTTGATACAGCCTGCCGAGAGGAGTCCGTCAGCGAGAGATGTTTGCGAGAGATTAAGTTCTGCCATAGAGGATTCCTTTTTTTCAAACCGCTAAGAACGCAAAGCCCGCAAAGATTCTTTTTTCTTTGCGTTCTTAGCGGGCTTTGCGATTCAAATCTCTTTTGATATTTACGATCTGATCCCGCAATTCTGCGGCAGCGGGTTTGGGATTGTCGGCGCGGGCAATCGAGCGCGAAACATTGATCAGCATCCCTTTGCCGTCTTTTCGCAAGCCAGCCTTCAGCGCGGATTCCAAATCGCCGCCTTGAGTCCCAACGCCGGGGGCGAGAAACCACAAGTCTGGAGCGGCTTCACGGACGCGTTTCATCGCGTCAATGTGAGTTGCGCCAACGACAAGACCGATATTGTTTTTTGTATTCCATGTTTGGGCTAGGTAGGCAACGTGTTCATATAAAGGTAGGGGCGACTGGCCAGTCGCCCCTACGACGGACACATCCTGCAGATCACCCGAACCCGGATTGGAGGTTTTACACAAAAGGAAAACGCCTTTTTCATAATTAGTAATAAACGGTTCGATGGAATCTTTTCCGAGATATGGACTCAATGTAATGCAATCTACGCCGAGATTTTCAAACGCAGATTTGGCATATGCTTCCGCCGTGGACGCAATGTCGCCGCGCTTGGCATCGAGGATGATCGGAATCTTCGAGCCGAGTCGATTCGATTCTGCATGGATCGCATCAATCACTTGTTTGAGCGCGGTCCAGCCGTCCGCACCGAAGACTTCAAAGAACGCGGCGTTGGGTTTGAAAGCTGCGGCGTAAGATGAAGTTTGTTTGACGAGATTCAAGCAAAAGTCGAGGGCAGAGGCGGCAGTGGGTTCCTTTAAGTCAGGAATATGCGGGTCGAGTCCAATGCATAAAAGCGAGGAACAATCGTCGACGCGTTTTTCGAGAAAAGAGAAAAAGGTTTCCATAGTAAATAAATAGAACGCGGATTAAACGGATTTGACGGATTGACGCGGATATGTTTGGGATTCTTTTTGGTTGGAAAAGATTTTCCGTTTGAAATTCGGCTCTTTGCCAAAATTGAGCAAGAGACCAATCTCAGCTTTTGTGGCTTTCAAATAATTGACAAGCTGCGCCTCATGTTCTTTGGCAATGCTTTCGGCAGTCTTAAGTTCAAGAATGACTTTGTTGTCAATAAGCATATCGGCAAAATATTCGCCAACAGCTTTGCCTTCATAATAAACCTGAATGGGTAATTGTTGCTTCACAACATGACCGCGTTCCGCGAGTTCCATTGCTAAAGCATTTTCATAGACCTTCTCAAGAAACCCATATCCCAATGTGTTATAGACTTTGTAGAAGGCATTGATGATATCAGAGGTTATTCCTTCGTGAAGCATCTTGACTCCTTATATTGAAAATAGCACGCAGATTTTGCGGATCAGGCGGATTTCCGCAGATTTTTTAATTTTTATCCGCGGATATCCGCTTAATCGGTGTCATCCGCGTTCTATTCATCAATATAGAACACGGATTTACGCGGTTCGAGCAGATTCTCGCGGATGTTTTTTATTTTATCTGCATCCGCGAATATCCGCTTAATCGGTGTTATCCGCGTTCTATTCCTTTATGCTTTCCCTAACACCATCGCCAGCAATGCCATTCTCACATACAGACCATATTCCATCTGGCGGAAATATGCGGCGCGAGGATCATCATCGAAGTCGGTGCTGATCTCGCCAACGCGCGGCAGCGGGTGCATCACAATCATATCCTTCTTTGCGGCTTTCATGATGGCGGGATCAATCACATACGCGCCCTTGACCTTTTCGTAATCGGCGGGGTCTTCAAATCGTTCTTTTTGGACGCGCGTCACGTACAACACATCAGTTTCGGACAAAACTTTTTCAAGCGACGAGAACTCGGCTTGCGGAATATTTTTCTCCGCGACCTCATCCATAACTTCCTTTGGCATTCTTAGAATATCCGGTGAGACATAATTGAGCCTGACCTTATAAAGCGAAAGCAGACGCGCCAACGAGTGGACGGTGCGTCCATATTTCAAATCGCCCAGCATGGTCACGGTCATACCATCAATAAGCCCCGCACCAAGTTCTTCAAAGATCGTAAACGTATCGAGCAAAGCCTGCGTGGGATGTTCGCCCGTTCCATCGCCGGCGTTAATGACAGGTTTGCGCGCCGCTTTCGCCGCAATTGCCGCCGAGCCGGTTTCAGGATGGCGCAGCACGATCACATCTGCGTAACTTTCCAGCGTGCGGACGGTATCGGGCAGGCTCTCGCCTTTCGTCACTGACGAATATTTCACCTCGTTGATTGGGATGACCGAGCCGCCGAGTCGTTCCATCGCGGCAGTGAACGACGACGAGGTACGCGTGGATGGTTCATAAAAAAGATTGGCAAGGATTTTTCCTTTGAGCAGATCGAACGTGCCGACGCGCTCGACCATGCCGCGCATTTCGTGCGCCACGCCGAAGACGTATTCCAAATCTTCGCGCTTGAACTGCTTGACGGATATGATGTCCTTGCCGTACCACTCAGCGTTTTTGTTCTCGCCGAACGGCAGGTGTTGGGATGAAGATGGGGTGGGCATAAGTTAGTCTCCTTTTGATTTCTGTCATTGCGAGCGAGCCGTTCTTTGGCGAGCGTGGCAATCCTGTGTTTTTATGTAATGGTTTGTTTGCAGGTTCGTTGAGATTGCCACGGCACTGCGCGCCTCGCAATGACATTTTTGAATATCGGGATTTTGTTGCGCACTGAGAGTGAATCCCGTTTAATCACTTTGTTCTACGCTTCATTCTTTCTCTGTTCGAATACGCGCGACGGGTGAGGCGACTCAGTTTCGACACATATGTTCATCATCGAATCTCGCTCACCTTGCCGTCACCAGTTACGAAAATGGCTGTTATTCCTGTACGTGATTTTGCGAGCAAAGGCAGTCGTGTCCAGAGATTTCTGAATTGTTGTATATCGGGCAATGCAATACTGTACTTTGCGTTGGAGTCTTCCATACGTTGTAGCATTTCTCCCAGAATTCCAAGAAAATAATTTACTCGCATGGCATCACGAGAGCCATGTCCTTTAACTTCAATTAACCATCTTCGATTTTCTTTAATCGCTTCTATATCAACTCCATGATCTCGTCCCCATGCAACTTTTACTTTCCAGTCTTGAACGACTAGCCACTTTTCTAAAACTTCTTTGATAGCATCCTCAGAAAAATATTTACTATTTGAATCTGGATTTTCTCTCTTGAGCGGGATATTTACTTCTTGACCAGTCAAATAATTTTTGATCGGGTCTTCGCCAATTTTCCGACGAACCAAGATTCCTTTACTTTCCAAGCTTCTACAAACAATATTGATAGACTGTTGCGGTTTATCTTTGCCCAGCAATTCATCGGCAATTTGCCTATCAGATAACCCTGATTTTTGTTTTAGTGTTTCTATAACTCGTTCAGCAAGTATCATTTCGTTGCCTTTTCTAATATTCTCTCACATTCCTTCCAAAGCCTTTTTCCGAAAGCACCTTGCCATCCTTGAATGCTTCGCGTCCGCGCAGAACGACGCGCGTTACGCGTCCCTTCACCTTCCAGCCTTCGAACGGAGTCCAGCCGCAGCGCGTGAATTGATTCGCGGCTTTGATTTCATATTTGGCATTCTCATCCACTTCAACAAAAGTGTCCGCTTGTTCAGGGAGATTGAAAATCTTTTTGGGATTCACATACATCTTAGAAATAATATCGTCCACTGTCAATCGCCCGTCTTTGACCGCTGTAAGCCACAACGGCAACGCTGTTTCCAGTCCAGGGAATCCAGGCGGAGGATTCTCGGAATCTTTTTCCTCCAAAGTATGCGGCGCGTGGTCGGTGGCGAAACAGTCAATGACATCGAGGTTTTGCCATAATGCGTCAACGTCTTCTTGCGTGGCGAGGCGAGGTCTGACTTCAGCACGTCCACTTTTTCCCCTTTCCCTTATCCCTGGAAATGCAGAGGGGCTAGGGGATAAGGGAACATCACCCTCCATAAGAAACAAATGATGCGGACAGACCTCACATGTGACTTTAATTCCACGTTCCTTCGCGGCTTTGATGAGCAGAATTTCTTCCTTCAAAGAAACATGTGCGATGTGAACGGGACGATCATAAATCGCCGCGAATAAGATCGCGGCGGCCATGCTTCGGCTTTCCGCGTGAACCACAATTGGATATTGCTTTGGATATTTTTCAAAATGTGGCACCCAAAGAGTCATATCGTCGAGGCGCAACTCGCCGAAGGTTGAGTCGAGATACATTTTCAGACCGGCGGCCTTATCAGCAAGCGAGGCAACCTTATCTGCATTATTTGGTCCTGCGCCGACGTATTGGGCATAATCGCAGCGCGCTTTTTGTTTAGCGGAATCCAGCGCGAGGTCAAGAGTGGATGCGTCGAAGATCGGCGGCTTGGTGTTCGGCATCGCCAAAATCATCGTTATGCCGCCAGCGAGGGCGGCTTGCGTCGCGGTGTCCCAATCTTCCTTGTGGGTTTGTCCGGGTTCGCGCACGTGGACGTGAGGATCAATCAATCCAGGTAGTTTGAGCATGTTTGTATCCAGTCAACAGGCAAAAAAAGAGAGCCGCTAAAAGCGACTCTCGAAACAGGAAAAGAAAAATTCAATTTGACGGGCAAAGATAACAAGTCATGTAAGAAGCGGTTTCTCATTTCGGGCTGATTCTATGCAGGCAAGGGATTCTGTCAAGGGCAATTAATGTCATTGCGAGGAGCCGCACATCGGCGACGTGGCAATCTCTTTTTCACAGGAGATTGCTTCGGGCTAGGTTTCGATACGCAAAGAACGCTACTCAACCATCAGCCTCGCAATGACATCGGGAATAAGGACAATCGTCACTTGGAGGCTGAAAAGCCCACAGTTATAATCCGCGCATCTTTCGTAAGGAGCATCCTCATGGCATATACAAACGTCAAAGTCCCCGCAGGTGGGGCAAAGATCAGCATCAAAAACGGCAAATTACAAGTTCCCGATAATCCGATTATTCCATTCGTCGAAGGCGACGGCACTGGCCGCGACATCTGGCGCGCGTCGGTGCGTGTGTTCGACGCGGCGGTGGAAAAAGCCTACAAAGGCAAACGCAAGATCCATTGGATGGAAGTGTACGCGGGCGAGAAATCTTTCAAGATGTTCAACTCATGGCTGCCCGAGGAAACGACTGACGCCTTCAAGGAATTTTTGGTGGGGATCAAAGGCCCGCTCACGACTCCGATTGGAGGCGGCATCCGTTCATTGAATGTGGCGCTTCGCAAAATCCTGGACCTGTATGTCTGTCAGCGCCCCGTGAGATATTACAACGGCGTGCCTTCCCCCGTTAAACATCCGGAATACGTGGACATGGTCATCTTCCGCGAAAACACCGAAGACATTTACACCGGCATCGAATTCCAATACGGCACGGACGAAAACAAGAAATTCAAGGAATTATTCAAGGAAGCTTTCCCGAAGGAATATGCCAAGATGCGCTTCCCTGATACGGCGGGCATCGGCATCAAACCCGTTTCGGTCGAAGGCACGGAACGTCTCGTGCGTGCCGCGATCCAATGGGCGCTTGACAACAAACGCAAGAGCGTGAACTTCGTCCACAAGGGCAACATCATGAAGTTCACCGAAGGCGCCTTCAAGGATTGGGGTTATAAACTAGCCAAACGTGAATTCCGCAACGACATTGTGACCGAACGCGAGTCATGGATTCTCGGAAACAAGGAAAAGAATCCGAACTTGAGTCTGGAAGAAAACGCAAAGATGATTGACCCCGGCTTCGACATGATGTCGCCTGATCAGCAGAACGACATAAAGAAAGAAGTGGAAGAAGCCCTGAAGTTGTGGCCCACACACGGCGAGGGCAAATGGAAGAAGATGCTACTGATCAAAGATTCCATTGCAGATGTGAGCCTGCAGTTCACGATCATTCGTCCGAAGGATTACGACGTGATCGCCACATTGAATCTCAATGGCGATTATCTCTCCGATGCGTTAGCCGCACAGGTTGGCGGTATCGGTATCGCTCCAGGTGCAAACATCAACTACGAGACTGGTCACGCCATCTTCGAGGCGACGCATGGCACTGCACCGAAATACGCTGATCTGGATAAAGTCAATCCCGGCTCGGTCATTCTCTCCGGCGAGATGATGTTCCGCTACATGGGCTGGACGGAAGTTGCCGATTTGATCGTCAAAGGCATGGAAGGCGCGATCAATGCAAAGGTCGTCACGTATGACTTTGCCCGCCTGATGGACAACGCCACCGAAGTCAAATGCTCAGAGTTCGCAGACGCGATCATCAAACACATGTAAAATAAAACGCAAAAAAACAAAACGCAAAAGGCCACCTCAAATTGAGGTGGCCTTTTTGTCTTGCATTTTTCGCTTTAATGTTACGGCGTCGGTGTAGTAGCAGGTGTTCCCGTGGAACCCGCTCCCGGCGTCGGTGTGACCGAAAGTTTTGCGGCATCCTCAGCTGTCTGCGGCATTCCGTTCATAATCCAGAGTTTGAATACATTAATGATATCCGGACTCATATGGCCGTTCGGCGGCATGGCGCGGATCAGAGTCTGCGTTGGATCTTTCGGGTCGGGAATAGGCGTGCCTTCAATGACTTTGAGCAGGGTACTGTTCTCGTCGCCCGCAGTCACGTTCGGTGCTTGATCGCCGGTCTTCAAGATGTCATCGTATGTATCCATCAAATAATTATTATTCTGCTTTCCGGCTTGATGGCATGACAGGCAATAGCGTTTGACAATCGGCGCAATGTGAACATCATACGATGGCACTTCGCCTGCGGCCAGCGGAGGATAAAGCGGTTTGAGCTTTGGCGCTTCGAAGCGGTCATCCCATGTATAACGCATGAAGGTGACGATGTTTTCGATATCGCTTGTGGAAAGCTGCCCGCCATAGGCTTTGCCAAATGGAGTCATGCCTGCTTCCGGGCGCCCATATGCAATGACTTCAGCCAGCGTGGCATCATCCAGCGTGTACAGCACATCGGTGCTGTTGATGGCGGGAATTAATTTACCCTCGAGTCCTTTTACGCCTTCGATCTTGGTGACCTTGCCATCGTCGCCATGACATTCAACACAGTTCACAGAATACAAATCCTGGCCCGCTGAAATTTGATCAACCAGTGTCGTTGCAACAGCCGTCTCCGTTGTGGCAGGCACAGGAAACCATGCCAACACGCCACCAGTCAGGCCGATCGTCAAAATGGCTGAAATAGCCGCTGTCCAAATCATGGTTTTCGTGGAAGTTTTCCTGAAGACAAATGTCATCAGGAACAACAGAATGATCGCGACGAGGGGAATGACCATGCCGGCAATTGCTTGAAGAATACCGGGCAGCATCGAGCCATTTTCGGTGACGGTTGGAACATCGGCCATGATGGTCAGCATTACGATGTCAACGACGATGATCGCCATGACTGAAATCGGCAGGACACGTTTGCCGTAATAGCGATTCGGGTTGCGATCAATAAAAGGCATCAATGCCAGGACCAGGATTACGAGTCCTGGAACAGCCACCGTTGCAAGCCATTCGATTTTTCCGAGCACCGGAATTTGTCCATAGATCGCCAGGAACTTGAACAGGAACAGGAAATACCATTCCGGTCGCGGAATATACGTGGTGTCGCTGGGGTCCACCCTGGGCTGGGCGTCCACGCCGATAAATGTAGCCAGCATAATCAGCAGGACGAAGATGCCCAAAGATACGATCAGGTCTTTGAAGATGCTGTCCGGCCAAAAACGTTCGCCTCGATTGAGTTCGCGCTCGTAGCGTTTGTTGATTTTCTGTTTTGTTTCGTTATCCATAGCGTGTTCCTCAATCTTCTTTCGACGGGAAGTTCGACTCGCCATGCTTGATGATGAGATACAGATGAACACCGATCAAACCCGCTAAAGCGGCTGGCAGCATCCAGATGTGGGCGGAGAAAAACCGTTGTAACGTGAGGGCGCTCAAATCCGATCCGCCGCGCAAAACCTTGAGAATGAAATCGCCAATGAACGGCACGCTTCCCGCGATCTGCGTACCGACCGTCGTTGCCCAGTAGGATTGCTGATTCCACGGAAGCAGGTATCCGGTAAAGCCCATGCCAAGCGTCACAAGGAACAGGCCAATACCAATCAACCACGTCAACTCGCGCGGATATTTGAACGAGGCCGTCACGAACACGCGCAGCATGTGGATGAAGACCACCACCACCATCAAGGTTGCGCCCCAATGATGGATACCACGGATCAGCCAGCCGAACGCCACGCCGTTCATGATGTAGTTGATGCTGTCGTACGCGTGATCGGGCGAAGGCGTGTAATAAACGGTCAGGAAAATTCCGGTCACACCCTGCAAAATAAACAGGAACAAAGCAGCTGAGCCAAGTGTGTTCCACCAGTTGCCTTTCGGTTCAGGGCGGTCGAGCAGGTTTTTGTAAAGGTCGTTCAAGCCAAGCCGCTCATCCAACCATTCATAAACATTTTTCCACATGGCTAGCTTTCCTTATAATAGATTTCGAGCACACCGTCTTGTGTGACACGGAAATCTGTGAATTGGTCGAGCGGTCGAGGCGGAGGCCCACCCAATACTTTTCCATTAATGCCGAATTTTCCATCATGGCATGGACAGATAAACGCCTGCGCGTCAGCTTTCCAGTTGACGGTGCAGCCGAGGTGCGTGCAGCGACTGTTGAAAATAACCGTGTCGGTTGGGTTATCAGATTTGCGAATCACAAACCCGCCGTGACTCGTCGAAGTGCGTTCCCAGCCGTTGACCTGGACGCGCGTGAACGAGAACGCGTACGGCTGTCCAATCTGCATATCTGCAAATTTACCGATGGGAATCCACGCTTCTTTTGCGCCGGACTTGAAAGCGGGATCGAGCAAATAGGCAATGGCCGGAACTCCAACAGCCAGCCCGATCACTCCTCCGACGATGCCCGTTGTGACTTTGATAAAGTCGCGACGGCTGATTTCGTTGCGGCCGGTATGGCCTTCATCAGACATAAACACCTCCGCGAACAGTGCGGCACCACAATCCATAAAAGACCCACAATGGGAATTCGAATAAAATCATTCCCAAAATGGGCCCGCCTCCTCGCAGTGGCGCGACAGTTCGATTAGAATTAGACAGCTCACACGAATAAATGAGTGTGTTCATTTTGGATTATAAAGGTCTGTCAGCCCTTCATTAGAGGAAGTGTGGACTAAAATAACGAGGACGATTGTCACTTTCTGGCATAAACCTGCCAAAGGATAATCGCCTCGTTTTTTGACGGTTGGGCTGCAATGAGCATAAAACTGTAAAGTTGAGTCACGGTATGGCACTCCTCACAACAAGAGGTAAAATATGTGCTCATGTAAAATCTTTCCAAGGAGGCACAGATGGTTCTGAAAAGGAACGTCAGTCTGGCATCTGCCCTGCGTTATAAAGGGCAAGGCCCCATGCTGACGTACATCCTGCATCGCATCGGCGGAGTGGGGATGGCGGTCTTTGTTACGGTACATATTCTAGCATCGTTCGTGGGAGGTAAAGCTGGAATCTTCGCCAACTCCATTTACGAAAGCTGGCTCTTTCAGATTTTTATTTTCTTCTGCGTGTTGTTCCATGCCATCAATGGCCTGCGGATTACCATCTCCGATCTGTGGCCGAAATTGATCCAACATCAGCGCGAGGCCATTTGGGTGGAGTGGGCTGTGTTCCTGCCGATCTATGGCATTGCCGTTTACATCATCATCCGCGCCGCACTGGGAGGTTAGCATGACAACGACAAAATCAAGAAATCTGCCGCTCGCAAAGCGCGGCATCAACTTTGAAATGATCATGTGGATTTTCACGCGCCTTTCTGCGCTGGCAATGTATGCATTGATCCTGTTCGCCATCATCGGCGCATTGATTATGGGTGCACGCACGCAGATGAACATGGCTGATGTCCTGCGCTGGGGATTCATGCCGAACCTTTCACATGTGCAGAATACGAATGTGCCGGACATTGCGCCCTGGTCCACGCCGTTTTGGAGAGCCGTCGGAAGTTTGCTGCTTCTCGTTGCGACAGCGCACGGCGTTCACGGACTGGTCGTGATCTGCGATGATTACATCGTAACGCCGCGGGGGAGGCAGATTGTCCGCTTTATCAGCATCGTGTTCATGATCGCCATGATCGTGATCGGTCTTTACGTAGTCTGGACTCTCTAGGAGTTATTGCATGGCAAACGTTCATGAATTTGATGTGGTGGTTGTCGGTGCGGGCGGCTCCGGCCTTATGGCTGGCTTGTATGCCTCACGCGGCGCCAAGACCGCCGTCATCAGCAAATTATATCCAACGCGTTCCCACACCGGTGCGGCGCAGGGCGGTATCAGCGCTGCATTTGGCAATACAGAAGAAGACCACCCTGAATGGCATACTTATGACTCGGTCAAAGGATCGGATTATCTCGGCGACCAGGACGCCATTGAGTTCATGTGCAATGAAGCCATTGACGCGGTGCTCGAACTCGAACACATGGGACTGCCGTTCGACCGCACACCGGAAGGGCGCATCCTTCAACGCAACTTTGGCGGTCACACCAACAACGTAACCGGCAAGCCTGTCCGACGCGCCTGCCACGCCGCTGACCGAACCGGTCACATGATCCTTCAAACGCTGTACCAGCAATGCCTGAAGAACAAAGTCAACTTTTTCGATGAGTATCAGGTTTTGGATTTTCTCGTTGTGAATGGCAAAGCCGCGGGCGTTGTTGCTGTTGAATTGGCAACCGGCGAATTGCATACCTTCCACGCCAAAGCTGTCATCTTCGCCACTGGCGGACATGGCCGCGTCTTCGAAGTGACATCGAATGCATACGCGTACACAGGCGATGGCGCTGCGATCCTCCTGCGCCGGGGCCTGCCCCTCGAAGATATGGAATTCTTCCAGTTCCACCCAACCGGCATTTACAAACTTGGAATTCTTATTACCGAAGGTGTGCGCGGCGAAGGCGGAGTGTTAGTCAATGGCAAGGGCGAACGCTTCATGCCGAAGTACGCGCCGAACGTCAAAGACCTGGCTTCGCGCGATGTTGTCTCGCGCGCCATCTATACCGAAATTCGCGAGGGGCGCGGCGTCAACGGACAGAATTACGTTTATCTCGACTCACGCCCCGAGTCGATCATCAAATACGCCGCGGAAGATGGACGTACCAATTCTGATGGCTCACCGTACACCATCACGGCGGAAGAATTGTTAAAGAAACTTCCGGACATAGTGGACTTCAACCGCGTCTATCTTGGCATTGACCCGATGACGCAGATGATGCCGATCCAGCCGACGGCGCATTATACGATGGGCGGAATCCCGACCAATAAATTTGGCGAAGTGGTAATTGATGACAAGAACACGGTCTTTCCCGGACTTTATGCGGCGGGCGAATGCGCTTGTGTTTCCGTCCACGGAGCCAACCGGCTCGGAACGAACTCATTACTCGATCTCATAGTGTTTGGCAAACATGCAGGCCTGCGCGCGGCGGAATACGCCAGGCAGGCCGACTTCCAGAAGTTGCCGGATGATCCGACAGCGGAGGCGCGCGCTCAATTTGACGGGCTCCGCAGCGGGTCCGGCAAAGAGAACGTTTTCGACATCAGCCGTGAAATGAAGAAAGTGATGTTCGAGGATGTCGGCATTTATCGCAACGAGAAGGGCATGAAATCTGCCATCGAAAAAATTGCGGAATGGAAGGAGCGATTCAAGCATGTTCGTATCACGGACACGGGCAGGGTTTTCAACACCGAATTGCTCAATGCGTGGGAACTGGGCAACATGCTGGAAATATCCGATGTCATTGCCGAGTGCGCTCTGAATCGAAAAGAGTCGCGAGGTGGACATTCACGCGAGGACTTCCAAAAACGCGATGATGTCAATTGGCTCAAGCATACACTGGCCTGGAAGAAGAATGGCAAAATCGAGATCGGCTATAAGCCGGTTGTGATCACGAAATACCAACCCAAAGAGCGAGTTTATTAGTTGAGGCTGCCATGCAGGTAACACTAAAAGTCTTCCGCTACAATCCTGATGTTGACAAGAAATGGCATTACGAGACGTACAATCTCGATGTCGAAGAAACCGAGCGCATTCTCGATCTGCTCGAGCTGGTCAAAGGCCATTACGACGGCTCGCTCTCGTTCCGGCGTTCATGTGCGCACGGCGTGTGCGGATCGGATGCGATGCGCATCAATGGGCGCAACATGCTGGCCTGTAAAACGCTGGTGCGCGACGTCGGTGACAAGATCACGGTTGAACCTTTGCTCGGCCTGAAAGTAATGAAGGATTTGATTGTTGATATGGAACCGTTCTTCGACAATTACAAAAAAGTCCTTCCGTATTTCATCAATGACAGCCCGCTTCCCGCGGATGGAAAAGAGCGGCTCCAGTCTCCCGAGGAGCGCGCCCGCTTCGATGACACAACCAAATGTATCCTGTGCGCGGCTTGCACAACATCCTGCCCGTCATTCTGGGGCAGCGATGATTATCTCGGCCCGGCTGCATTGGTTACCGCGCATCGCTTCATCTTCGACAGCCGCGATGAAGCCGCGTCCGAACGCCTGAAGATCATCAGCGAGACAAGCGGCGTGGCGCGTTGTCACACCGTCTATAACTGCACGATGGCCTGCCCGCGCGATATTCAAATCACAAAAGCCATCGGCGAGTTGAAGATGGCAACGTTAACGGGAAAAGTAGATTAGAAAATAGAGAATAGAAAGTAGAAGAAGTCAGGCTGCATTCAATGGATGCAGCCTGATTGTTTTATGCCCATTGTTGGATCTTCATAACTGGGTGATTTTTCACAAGGTCTTAGTCAGACATTGACAAAAGATACTCTCAATCCTAAAATGGGGCGGATTTATCCCAATAAAGCACTGAGTTCCGTCACAGGTGAGATATGAAAACACAGTTTCGTACAACCTTCGCAGTTATCTTTATCCTTCTAACATTTATAGTCAGTCTCTTCACACCGTTCAGCGCTCTTGCAGACGGCACTTCCACCCCCCCGCCCACAAATACAACGACCACCGATACGCCAGCCGCGACTCAGGCGACAAGTACAAGTGCGCCAGCCACTACTGCGGCTCCAACAAATGCTACACAGGCATCAACCGCAACGACGGATACACCCGCTCCAACCGCGACGACGGATACACCTGCTCCAGCCACGACAATTGCCCCCACAGACGCCACACAAGCGCCGACCATAACCGACACCCCTGTGCCTTCTGTAACTGCAGCACCGACTGATGCCACACCTTCTGCAACAAGCACCGCAACTGCTACCGCAACGGCTACAGCATTGGCTCAGGTTCCGAGCGGCACACAGGTGGTCGCTGTGGACAATAGCGGCGCTGTTCAGCCGTTGGCCACACAGGCCGCCGCAAATATCATCGCAACTGGCGACCCGATTTGGTGTCCGGCTGGCGCTTCGCCAGTTGCAGGTACAGGTGGTTGTACGAGTTCATACTCCAACCTCTACAATCTGGTCACCTATCTTTCTTCCAACCAGCCTACATCCAATGGTACGATCTGGATCACATCCGGTGCGGATAGCTCCACCAGTAACATCAGCATGAACGGTGGTTCTCTTACAACCTGGGCCAACTATGCACTGACCTTTCAAGGCGGCTGGAACGGTTCCAGCGCTGGCACAATCACCGGTACATCTGATTTCACCAACGCTTACATTTCAATCACAGGTTGGAAGAACGATCTGACCGCCAATGATCTCACCTTCAACGGCTCCGCTGGTAATAATCTCGATCTCGAAACATCAGGCAACATTCGCGTCCATCATGTGACATCGAAAAATGCTTATAACGACGGCGTTTATTTGAACAATACCTCCGGCACTGGTAAGAGTATTACCGTGGATGGTACGAATAATTTCAGTAACAATAATAACCATGGGTCCGGCATCGAAGCTTATTCCAATGGAGACATTAGCCTCTCGAATGTGATCGCTGATGGAAATCATATAAATGGTGCGATCCTGGGCAATGGGGGAACTAGTTTGAATAATGTCAACCTGAGCGGAACCAATGAATTCAATACTAACGGCTCCGCCGGTATAAGTATTTACTCTTCCGGAGTTGCGACTCTCAATAACATAACTGCTGATAATAATTCAGGTAACAACGGCCTGTATATTGACAACACCTTTTTCAACACAGGTTCGGGCGTCACACTCACCGGTACGAATGAATTCAATAACAATCACGGCACCAATATTGCCATGTGGTCGACAGGAGATATAACCATCAATAACCTGTCCGCCAGTAACAGTGTCACGGGCGACGGCGCTTATATTGACACTACACACGCAACTTCAGGGGCGCCCTCGGTCACCTTGACCGGCGCGAATGTTTTCGATGGGAACAACGGAAATGGCCTGTGGGTCGTAGCCAAGGGAGCCATCAGCGCCAGCAATGTCACTGCAGATAACAACAAAATTGGCGACGGTGTTTACCTCGATAATAAATTCGGAAGTGGAGGGATTAGTATCGACAACGGTACCTTCAGTGCGAATGGCATTACCACTACCAACGGAGGCCTAACTGCCTATTCGAATGGTGACATCACCCTCAACAATGTAATAGCCAGCGATAATGGCGGCGACGGTGCTTACCTCGATAATACTTCCGGTAGCGGCGGGATTAGTATCAACAACGGCAACCTCAGCGCGAATGGTACTACCACTACCGGCCGAGGCCTAATTGCCCACTCAAACGGTGACATCACCCTTAACAATGTAATAGCGATCGATAATGCTGGCGGTGGTGCCGAGTTGGATAATACGACTGGAAACGGCAGTATCACTCTGTCTGGCAGTAACACGTTCAATGACAATGGTTTTAATCTAGCGCCAAGTGTCGGTCTGTATGCAGTCTCCAATGACAACATTACTTTGAGTGGAGTTACAGCTCTTGGAAATGGCTATGGCGAGGGGGGAGGCGCTTTTCTGGGCACTGATGGAGGAAGCGTATCCATTGCAAACAGCAACTTCAGCGAGAATTGCACAACTTGCGATATAGGCGTTGGATTCGTTGTATTTTCAATAGGAAATGGCGATATCACTTTACAAGGTGTCACAGCTGACAACAATGGTAATGACCCCGCAAATGGTTATACAGGTTCTGCGGCTGCTGTGGGTGCGCTGATTCTTCATAATGGCGGCAACGTATTTGTTGCAAATAGCGATTTCAGTGGAAATTGTGCTCTTGGCGATTGTTTCGGTGGAGGAATTGAAATACTGGATTTAGGAACAGGAGGTACTGTTTCCTTTGACCATGTCACTGCAAACGGAAATGGTACTTCCAACAGTGGCGGCGGCGCTTTCATTGCTTCGACGGGTAATATTGATATTCATTGCAGTACCTTCAATAATAATTCCGGTACCGGACTCCTGGCAGACATACCCGGCGGAAGCACCATTACTTTGAACGGTGTGACGCTCAGCGGCAATACCGTAAGCGCTACCGATATCAGTGGCGGCGGGACTTTAGTCACCAACACGGGCAATTGCGCTTCAGGAAGTAAGGGAACGGTTGGCGGCGGCCTTCCTCTGAATGTAATCAACGTTAACAGCGGTGAAAGCAATGCTCTTGATTGCACCAACTTCAGTGGTACTGAACTCGTGCTGCCAAATCAAGATTATGTGCTTTTGCCATGCCCGACTACCGGCAACGCCACACTGACCAACAAGGCAAATAATGACCTGCCCAACAAGCTGAACAGCAAGTACACTTTCATTTCTGCCTTCGATGTTGAAGTTGTACCTTCCTCCAATGGTTCCTTGATTGTCAGCTTCAAGATCCCATCCGACAAGCAGAATGCCAATTTCACCATACTGCATTGGGATGGGGCCAAGTGGGTTGACATCGGCGGCTCCAAAACCCCCGACGGTTTCTTCAGGGCCCAAACCAATCTGACGGGCACTTTCGTGCTCGTTACTCAATAACCTTCGTTACTCATAATCTAGGGACGGCATATAATTAGCCGTCCCTATTTTTTTCTCGAAAGGTTGGAAATGAAAAAAGTCTTTATCCCCTTGGTTGGATTCTTCGTGCTCCTTCTCTCAGCATGCGGCACATCCAAAGTCGTTGTTGTGACTGCCACTCCTGCCATACCTTCTGCAACATCCACCCCCGATCCTTGTGGCACAACGAACCTGTCTGCTACCGTTAAACCATTAAACGACCTGACGCGTCAGTTCGATGATTATTCCGCGCTGGCATCCAATACACCGCAGTCTCAATTAGTGCAGGTGATCCCGCCCATGCAAACCATCCGTCGCTCCGCAGAGGATCTAAGCGTCCCATCCTGCCTTGAACAACTGAAGAAGTTCCAGCTGCAGTATATGGACACCACCATACAAACGTTACTGGCATTCGAATCGAATGCCAAATCAGATATTCTCAATGCTGGCATCGCACAGGCAAGGCAATATCACCAGCAATATGCCATTGAACTTGCCCGTCTGCTCGGGTTTACGGTTGTTGTTTCGCCTGCTTCCACACCCAGCGCACAGACACCGGCAGCGACAAGTACAACTCCTACGCCTGCATCAGCAGCAATTACGGTTGTCAACCCTGGACCAAATCCGATCAACCTGCATGTTTCCGCCTCGCTCACATCCCAGACAATTAGCACGCTCAACGTTGGAACATCGGCCACCGCGATTGGGAAAACTGCCACTGGAGAATGGGTTTTGATCCAAATCCCCGGACAGCCCGGCAAGACCGCCTGGTTGTACGCCACCCTCATCAAGTTTTCCGCCGGCGATCTTGCTTCCCTGCCAGTGGCTCCATCTACACCATAAATACACCGGAAAGAAACAACTGGCCGAGTTCATGGAACGCGGGTGGTTGTTTATAAAACTGAATATTTCCATAAGCGATGATGTTTTGTTTCTCTAATTTCCAAGTGTATAATCAAGCCATCGCGTTTACCAACCGAAGGAGGCATTTATGGCTTTCAACCTTGTCCGTTATTCTCAGCAAGACCCGCAATGGAAAAACAACAAGATTGGCGGCGGGCCGGATACCATTGGCTATATCGGCTGTGCGCTGACCAGCACCGCAATGCTCGTCAGCGGCTGGGGATATGAAGAAACGCCAGACACCCTCAACAAAAAACTTACAGCCATCGGCGGGTTCATTGACGAAGCCATCGTTTGGTCCAAAGTAACTTCCATTCATCCGCAAATTCAAAGCACAGGCCTGACAATTTGCCAGAACAGCGCCGCGCCGCTTTCGCAGATTGACGACTCCCTCGCCGCCGGTCAACCGGTTGTTGTCGAGGTGGATTATTCGCCCGATGCTGGACTGCAAACGCATTGGGTTTTGGTTTACGCCAAACAAGGCAACGATTATTTGATTCAGGACCCGTGGCCGAATCCACCGGAGACGAATCAAGTCACACTGATGTCGCGCTTTAGCCAGGGGCAGCCGCTTCAACGTGCGATCAAAGCCGTGGCGTGGTACGTCTGCACTGCCGGGGCGACCCCGGCTCCCTCCTCGACGCCGGGCGGCTCCACCACGACAACGCCATCCACATCCATGCCTCCCGCCGTTGAAACGGACCTCGTTGTGGTAGTCATGGCGAGTGCAACCGCTGGTCTTCGCTTGCACACACAAGCTTCTGCTGATTCACCTGCAAACTTTGCGGAAATGCCGGGCACACAGTTGAATGTGATCGAAGATAAAACCGGCGCGCTGGCAAAGATCGGTGTCAACAATCAATGGATTTATGTGCGCGACCCGAATGGCAATCAGGGATACGTGGCGGCATGGTACGTGGAAAAATCAGCTGCCGCCGCACCCGCTCCCGGTTCCACGCCCGAACCGGCACCAGCTCCCACGCCTTCAACTCCTCCCGCGCCGACCGCACCTCCGCCATCGTCCGCGCCGCAAAAATTCCAGGTCATCGTTTCGACGACTCTGGCGCCCGGAGGACTGCGTCTGCGAAAAGTTCCTTCGCTGGGCGGCGCATTGGTCGCTGTTGAACATCCCGGTGCGGCGCTTACGGTGATCGAACCATCCAATTCAGCGCTGCCGAAGATCGGTGTGTCCGGACAATGGATCGCCGTACGCGATGACAATGGGCTGAGAGGCTACGTCGCCGCGCAATATGTTCAACTGAGTCAATGACGCGCATTGCTCGTACCGCTTTGATTTTCTGGGCCGCGATCACCGCACTGGTCGCGGCCAGTCTATTGATTATTGATTTGCGCTGGGGCGTCGCGGGATTCAGCATCTTCATCCAGCAATGGCCGCTAACTGATTTGCCAATTGTTCTGGCATCCGTCGCGTTGACATGGCTTCTGTTCGGATTTTTGTTATATCTGCTGGCAAATGAAAAAATCAATTCATCCAACGCGCTGACCTTTGCCGGATGTTTCCTAATTGCGTTCGCCTATTTGAATGTACTGAGCGAAAGATTCCGCTACGGCGATTATCAATATTATCTTCAAGCCGCCAACAATTTGCTTCAACATAAGCCGCTGCCCGACACATATTTTTATTTGCCGTTATGGGCAACTTTGCTCGAACCGATTGCGCCGCTGGGTGATGAAGGAATGTTGTTGATCTTATGGCTGGTCAATATTTTTTCGCTCTTTCTGTTTTATTTTTTGCTGCATCGCCTGCTTGAAAAATACGGCTTCTCGATTCGACTCGCCGCCATCGTCACGACACTTTTTATTCTGGTCAACACGCCGCTTTTGCGGACATTGGATTATGTCCAAGTTAATTTGCTGGTCATCAATTTCATTTTCTTGAGTCTTCTGCTTTATCCGAAGTATTCATTTCTCTCGGCATTGTCGCTGGCATTAGCGGTTCATTTAAAAACATCGCCCGCGGTCATCGTTCTCGCCTTTTTACTCGAAAAGGATCGGCGTTGGTTTGGCTGGTTTGTTCTGAGCTTCCTTGTTCTGGCCGCAATACCAGTCGCGTTCAATGGTGTCTCGCCATACTTTGATTATTTAAATAACATTCGCGGATTGACGCAAGCGCGTCAGGCAATCTTTCACGAGACATCGTTTGATTCATTCTTCCGCTTCATCCTGCCCGTGTTCAAACTGCCCGGCGTTTGGATCGAGATTGCGGCGGACGCGGCCAAAGTGATTCTCGCCGCGACAACGTTTTTTGTGATGGCACAATGCGTGAGGATGCAAACTTTCTTTGCTTCCAAAGAACGCGGTGCGAACCTTCTGAACGCCGTTCCATCACTATTCATTTTGATGACGTTGGCTTCACCGGTGGTTTGGGAACATCACGGCATCTTCGTGGCGTTGTCTTTTCTTCTCATGCTCAAGCGAATCGATTCGCCATCCGAGTGGATGTGGTTTGGATTCGCTTATTTCCTCGAATTTATTTTGCCGACGTTTGATTTCTTTCCCTGGTCGTACGGCCGTCTCATCGCGCCGCTGATTATTTTATGGCTGATGCGGCGTGCTATCGGGTCGAGTTTGTTGCCACGTTTGAACTTTTGGCTGGATTCCATCTCCATTCAAGCGAAACAATAAATGGAAAGGGGCACATTATGGTTGTCACGAACGGGTTTGGATTTTTTAGCGACTTCGCCCTCATCCATCAATGGGCAGGCCAAATATGGCATGGAGTTTATGTCGGTCAATATCCATATCCGTTGATGGTTTTATTTGCTCCCGTCTCGCTCTTACCGGTTGACACAGCGGCAATCATCTGGCTTTCCGCCATGATCGTGATCATCGTGCTTACGCTGAAAAAGGATTCGCTCTATTGGATTTTCTTTGTACCCATGCTTCAAGTTGTCTTTCTAAATGAAACCAAGAAATAATTGCGGTTTTGAAACTGGCGGAATAGAATGAGACTGCTCCTGAAATTGTTCGCTCGCGGAGAGGCTATCCATGCGTCCACCAGTTCAAATCCAAGTGCGCGGGCA
>JAKAKJ010000051.1 GCA_021824575.1 Chloroflexota bacterium | reverse complement strand
GTTGCAAAGTTACATCGAAGATCCAGGCATTGAACTATTTCACATCCGTGCTCATTCGCATCAATCATCTCATATCCTTTTCACCGCATCGGATGTTCCCGCGCTCGGGTGGAAAACGTTTAGCGTGCGCGGCAAGCAAAGCGCGCCAGCATCCGTTCACATCACGCCGCTTATGCGTGCCTTGGCTCCACTTGCGGCATCGCCATTTGCACAAAAAATTTTGGTGCGCTTTACCCAAAGCAAGAGCCGCCCGCCCTATCGAATCGAAAATGGGTTCTTCATTGTCGAGGCAACGAGCGACGCGACATTGATCATCACCGACAAACGCGATGGACAAATTTATCGCGGCTTGAATCGATTCGTGGACAGCGGCGATTGCGGCGACGAATATAATTTTTGCCCGCCTCTTTCTGACCTTCAAATGGGCGCGCGTTTAAAGGGCGCCCGCGTAACGAAAGGCACGGTCCTGCAAACTCTCGAGCTTGATCTTGAACTGCGTGTTCCAAGCGAACTTGCGCCAGATCGCAAATCAAGATCACTGGATTTTATTTCGATGCCGATTGCTACCCGCATTATGCTTGTGACCGGCGTTCCTCGAATCGACGTTCAGACAAGAGTGGATAATCGTGCCAGGGATCATCGCCTGCGCGCACACTTCCCCGCGCCATTCAATGTTGACTCTGCAGATTATGACAGCCATTTTGAAATCATCAATCGCAAAATCGGATTGCCGCCCTTTGATGAAACCTGGATGGAACAGCCCCGCCCCGAAGTTCCCCAGCGTGCGTTTACCGATGCGGGCAATGGTCAACATGGGCTGATGATTGCCAATCGCGGTTTGCCCGAATCAGAAGTTTTTAAAAATAAAGACGGCAATTCTGAAATTGCATTGACACTTCTACGTTGCGTTGGTTGGCTCTCGCGCGATGACTTCCCCGCGCGCAAAGGTCCCGCCGGGCCGTTTCTCGAAACGCCCGCCGCGCAAATGCAAGGCACCTGGACATTCGATTATTCGATCATTCCACACTCAGGAAATTGGAAAGAAGCCTTCCAGCAGGCCCATGCTTTTGAGACACCATTGCGCGGCGTCAGTGCAGATTTGCATGATGGCACATTGCCTGCGTCAGGTTCGTTCGTGGAAGTTACACCATCTACGTTTGTTGTGAGCGCGATTAAAGAGTCGGAAGATCGAAGCGGATGGATCGTGCGCGGCATCAATCTGACAGATGAAAAGATCAACGCCAGCATCCGGCCGTGGAAAAAATTCAAAAAAGTCGAGCGCGTGAATCTGGCTGAGCAAAAAACCGGATCGTTGAAACCCGCACCAGATGGAACCGTGACCGTCGAGGCGCGCGGCAAAGAAATAGTTACAATAATGTTCAGCGACTAAAAGCAAACTTCCGAAGTTTTGAAAACTTCGGAAGTTTTTTGGCGCAACCATTTAAGCGCGAGACAACTGGCGGCGATATATCAATGCAAACACGAGAAGAAGCGCAGCAACAAGAAATGAAACAGTAACTACAATATCAACTTTTCCTTGAGCTGCAAATTCGCCTATCAAGTCAAACAATGCCAGCGCGACGACCAGATTAATTGCCCATTGTTGTCTCTTGATAAATCCCCACAAACTGAAACAGAACAAGATTGCGATAACCGCCCCGGAAAACATCAAAAGGGTCGGAGCAACCACAACCGTGGATGCGATATTCCCCCAATTGAAATAAAAGGCAAGCGTCACAAAAATATGCTGGGTAATTTTCTCGATGACCAGCAGGATCAACAAATAATAGACCCAATTTGATTTCATCGTCTCCTCATATTCAGTGACTAAATCTTTACCAGTTCCATGCCGTACATTTGATCAGGCTTTAACAGCTCAGGGAAGCGCGCCCGCAGAGCCAGGCGCGCGTCATAGCATAGATGACATGCATCCGCATAGGTTGATTCGTGCGGCAGGTTATATTCGCTGACCAGCGCGGCGGGGCCGCCTTCCAAAAGCGGACCACAGATTGGATGCGTGTCCGCATCAAAACCATCACAAATCTCTTTGAGCGGCTTCTCGAAAACATTGCCGATCACGATTCCCTGGCAGATGTGCAGATTCCCCAACGGGTCCAGATGGACGCGCCCCGGCTCGCGCAAATCTTCGTGCGGACATTTGGCGAACTCCTCCCACGGATGCCGCGCCGCCAGCGGAGTCAGCGCGACCGCTGCCCGTCCGCGATACATGACCGCACTTTGATCCCTAAGCTGGCCAAGCATCGGAGCCGCGTCGCTATTAGGCTGCGCGACGCTGATCATGCCAGTAGGAATATTCATCCACTTGGACGCGACCATTGCATTCTGCGGATTCTCCCCCAAACATTTTTCGCAATGATACAAATCACTGCTGACCGTCAAATCGGCTACCCGGCCAGCAAAAGGTTGAAGCCACTCCGCCGCATCTGCAACCGTCGTTGCCCAATATGCGTTCGATACAATCCCAACCCGAAATCCCATATCGGATGCAACGCGCACGCCTTTGACCAGCACCGCGTAATAAAGAAATGGTTCGCCGCCCTCGAAGTAAATCCAATCCGCCCCGGCATCTTTGGCCTGATGCAAAACTTGTTCGATCTGCTCAAGCGTCAATACGCCGGTTTGCCGTGGGCTTCCCCACACAAAGCAATGATCACATTCGTATGTGCATTGATACGTCAAGAGAATATGCAGGCTGGAAAGTTTCATGCGACCTCGCTTGATTTCAGTGTACATAAATCACCCGCACAATTCACGGGTCAAAAATCACACCGCAGGCTATAATAAAGTAACCCTTTTTGGAGAATGCCATGTCAAACGTCTTTGCATCCAGCCATCCGCTCGTCGCGCATAAATTGAGCCGATTAAGAGAAAAAAACGTCGAACCGAAGAAATTCCGTGAACTTGTGCGCGAGATTGCCGCGCTCATGACCTACGAAGCCACCGCCGACCTGCTCGTCACGCCGCGCCAAATCGAAACGCCGCTGGCTTCAATGCAAGGCGTGGAACTCAAAGAAAAAATTGGTCTTGTTCCAATTTTGCGCGCGGGATTGGGAATGGTCGAAGGCGTTTGGGAATTGATGCCGGTGGCGGAAGTCTGGCATATCGGACTTTACCGCGACGAACGGACTCTCAAGCCGGTTGAGTATTACAACAAACTGCCCATCGAGCCGACCGTTTCCGTGTGCCTCATTCTGGACCCGATGCTGGCTACTGGCGGTTCAGCCGTCGCCACCACCGACGTCTTAAAGCGCTGGGGCGTGAAGAAGATCAAGTTCGTTGGGTTGATCGGCGCGCCGGAAGGAATCAAAAATATGCAGGAGCATCATCCCGATGTGCCGATTCATCTTGCCGCGATTGACAATCATCTCAATGAACGCGGCTACATTGTTCCCGGTTTGGGCGACGCGGGCGACCGTCAGTTTGGAACAGGATGATTCACTTGTCAGTGGTTAGTCATCAGTTATCAGTGATCAGTTATTGGTAAACGAAATGAAAGGAACAGAATTATGTTTCAAAGTATGCTTCCGCCAGATGAACCCATGCAGCCTGAACAGGCGCATCCGTCAATGGTTTACGTCAAGGAAAAGTTGAAGTGGGAATACAAACAGGTCGCGCGTGATCTGACAAAAGATAACCTGCCGGGCGATGACGAATTAAACAAACTCGGCGCGGACGGATGGGAAATGACAGGCATCGCTCAAAATCCGCCATTGATTTATTATTATTTCAAACGCTTGATAGACTAATGGCGTAGTTCGAAATGATTCAATGGCTTGCGTTTGTTGCTGGTTCTGCGATCCTTTCAGCCATCTCATGGAAATCTCTTCATAATCCGCAATCGCACGGCTTCCATCGTTTCTTCGCGTGGGAAGCGATTCTTGCTTTGATTATCCTTAATGCCACGAGGTGGTTCAACAATTGGCTGGCATGGTATCAAATCCTTTCGTGGATTCTCTTGATCGCCTGCCTTGTGCCATTGATATTTGGCATTCGATCTTTACGAACACACGGCAAGCCAAATAATGACGGACGATCCGACCCGCAATTACTGGCTTTCGAAAGGACGACGAAATTGGTCACGAGCGGAATCTATCAATATATCCGCCATCCGTTATACAGTTCATTATTACTGCTTGCGTGGGGAGTCTTTTTCAAAGCGCCGTCACAAGATGGAATTACCCTCGTTTTAATCGCAACGCTTTTACTGAATGCGACCGCCAGGACGGACGAAGCAGAATGTATGCAAGTATTTGGAGCGGATTATCAGGAATACATAAAACGGTCCAAAATGTTCATTCCGTATATCGTTTGATGTCATGGCGAGCGGCGACCTCCTGCTCGTATCAAAACCAAGCACCGCACAATGACAAATGAAAGAAAGGCTTACTACCATGAACGTTATTCTCGAATTCACAGTCATCCCGCTTGGCGTCGGCGTATCATTGTCCAAATATGTCGCGGCGTGTGAAAAAATCCTAAAAGAAGCGGGATTGAATTATGAGCTGCACGCCAACGGGACCAACGTCGAAGGTGAATGGGACGCGGTCTTTGCCGCGATCAAACGCTGTCACGAAACGATTCATGAGATGGGCGCGCCGCGCATCTCGACCACGATCAAAGTCGGCACGCGCACGGATCGTCCGCAGACGATGGCAGATAAAGTTCAAAGCGTGAAAACAAAATTATGAAAGCCATGCTGTTGCGGGAAATCGCCCCGCTCGCGAAAAATCCAAAGCCGCTTTCGTTTGACGAGGCCCCGGAGCCAAAGCCGGGCGAAGGCGAAATTTTGATTCGCGTCTCGACTTGCGGAGTCTGCCACACGGAACTTGATGAAATCGAAGGGCGCACTCCCCCATCGCAATTGCCAAGAATATTGGGTCATCAGGTAGTCGGAAGAGTCGAACAGGTCGGGCAAATCTCACAGGCCCTACAAGTCGGTCAGAGAGTCGGCGTGGCGTGGATTTATTCCGCGTGCGGTGAATGTGATTACTGCAAATCGGGGCGGGAAAATCTTTGCGAGAAATTTCAGGCAACGGGCCGCGATGCAAATGGGGGGTATGCAGAATACATGAAAGTTCATGCCGACTTCGCACATCCGATTCCCGATTCGCTTTCAGATTCCGAAGCCGCACCGTTGTTGTGCGCGGGCGCGGTTGGATATCGCGCATTGAAATTGGCAAACATCGAAGATGGTCAATCGCTTGGATTGATGGGCTTCGGCGGATCGAATCATTTGGTGTTGAAAATGGCGCGGCATAAATATCCAAATTCAAATATTTTTGTTTTCAGCCGCAATGCCGAAGAGAGAGAATTTGCCAAATCATTGGGGGCGGCGTGGACAGGCGCGATTGATCAGAATCCGCCGTCAGAGTTGAATGCGGTCATTGACACGACGCCCGTTTGGCTTCCGATTGTCGAAGCGTTGAAGTATTTGAGTCCCGGCGGACGAGTCGTCGTCAATGGAATCCGCAAAGAAGAAATGGATAAAGATGTTTTGCTGAGCTTGGATTACGCCTCGCAGTTGTGGATGGAGAAGGAGATCAAGAGCGCGGCGAACGTGACGCGGGCGGACGTGCGCGAGTTTTTGTCGTTGGCGGCGGAGGCAGGTATCAAGCCAGAGTTTCAGGAATTTGATCTGAAGGATGCCAACGCGGCGTTGATGGAGATGAAGCAGGGTAAAATTCGTGGGTCAAAGGTTTTGCGCGTGAGTTGATCTCACTACAGAGACGCAGAGTTCACGGAGATGTTTTGACGAACGAATAAGGCATTTCAAGGTTGGACGGATAAAGGCATCGCGTTTGCAAAGTCGTTGTCGAGGAAGTAAAGAATCGCAACACAAAGGTGTTGAGCGAGGATTCACCAAACAAATTATGGTGCGGGATTATATGAAACGTATTTCTCTTCTTCTCTTTTCGTTATTGCTATTTGCCTGCGGAATTGGTGATGCAATAGGTCCAGGCGACAATATTTCACAGCGATATATTAAACGTCAAGTTAATCATGATGAACTTGTGGGGACTTGGAATTTAACAACTGGTTCAAATATAATCCAAACTTATGTTTCGACCCCTGACGCCCCAGACAATCCAACTCCCTGGAAATCTATAACACTTAATGAGAACGGCACATGTCATGTCGATTTCGAGTCTTCTTGGTACCAGCAAGGTAGCGATTTAGGCAAGCCAGATGCACTAGCGACTTGCACATGGAAACTTCGTATCGTATCGGGTGTCGATAAAGACCTTTCGCCTATTGATGTTCCTGGCATAGACATTTATTTTGATTATCTGCCCCAAAACACGAGCGTCTATGAGGCTTATATGTTTGCATATTTTATCGCAGAAGAGAATAACCAATTAGTGCTATGGAATTTTATCGGAGATATAATCAATGGACCTTCTTTTAGTTTTCAAGATTATAAAAAAGCGAGCAAGTGAGACAAAATACTATTTAAAGAGATAATAGCTATTTATGTCCATCCAAAAAGACCCTGAACATTGCGAAACAAAAACTTTGCATCGCTTTGTTGATTTCAACGGCAAGCGCGTGTTTGAAATCGGCTGCGGCGATGGACGCTTGACGTGGCGATATGCAAAAGAAGCAAAATTTGTCGCGGGGATTGATCTCAACGCAGATGATTTACGCGTGGCGACGATTGATCGTCCTTCTGATTTACCTGTTGCATTTACACGCGCCGATTCGATTCACATCCCGTTTGCAAAAGAAAAATTCGATATTGCGATTCTAGCCTGGTCGCTCTGATGAATTGCACATGCGGGCATGGTCCATGCCCTGAACGAGATCCATCGCGTGCTTGTGCCGAACGGCACCTTGATTGACCTGCGTCCGCTGGCGGATCGCTGGCAAATTGAAGTCGCGTCGAGCCGCGAGATCAAAGAAGCGGGAAGAGTCACCGACTTAACAATTGGGCTGGAAGATGATCGGGCGGCAAACGAAGCGATGGCATGGGCCGAGGCGCAAAAGCAGTTCGCCCGCGAACAGGAGGAATTCTTTCCATTATTTTATTACTGGGATTCGCCAAATGAAATGAAAGAGTTCGTTGATGAAGAGTGGGTGGACTTCATCACAGTTGACGAAGATACATGGAAAAACATCCGCTCGACGTGGGTGGTGGCTAATGCCGATGCTCGCTTGCGCGTCCGGGCAAAGATGCTGATCACACGATGGAAGAAAATATAATCCGCGGATTTTTCAATTCTGCGGAATCTGCGGATCACTTAATGTCCACGCCGGTAATTTTCGCCAGTATCTTGTGAAGAATGAAAACCGGAACAATCAACACGGCATGCAACGCCGCGCTCAACCCGACGATCACCGCCACCGAACGAAGAAATGTATTCAACGATGGTTCGAGATTCGACAGCATCCACGGCCCGGCGCCAGCCAGCACCGCTAATGCAAGCAAAATTGCGATCACGACACCCAGCGGGAGCCACGCGTGACGATCCGACTGCGACGGAAGCATCGTACTGCTAACCGTAAACGCAAGATAAAACCAAAGCGGAAAATCCCTGACTTGCGGCAACAGCGTAATCCCAAGCCAGACCAAATTCAATTGACCGTTTCGCAACGCGTCCCATATTGGCAGTAATTCCAAACGCGTTGCTGCGATAAAAGCTACAAGCGCTGTTCCCGCGATCAACGGCGCGGCGCCGATCAACGAATCGCGGATCATGTCCGTTTTGGCGGTTTCAACATAACCAAGCTGTAATCGTCCGTTCGGCAGCATTTGCGGGATGAGCGAAAAGCGCGCAGCGGGCACACCCAAAACCACAGCCATCAAATAATGGCTGAACTCGTGCAGGAACACGCCCGGCAAAAAAATGATCGAGAACAACGCGATGGTAAATTCAGAACTGCGGCTCAGGATCAAAAAGACGGCCTGGATTTCGCGATGCAAAAACCGCTGGAGAAACACCAGCGGCAAAAGCATCAAGATGAACCAGAGCAATCCATCGAATTGTGTGAGCATGGAATTGGATCGTGGATCATAGTTCATGGATCATGGTTAACATCCATACTCCATGATCCATCCCCTACGAGTTACAGGCGCTTCGCAGCGACATCCTGATTAACGTTTCGACGCGGCCATTGTGATGGCAACGAACTCATCCACTTTCAAACTTGCGCCGCCGACTAACGCGCCGTCAATTTCGGATTGACCAAAGAATTCGGACGCGTTGGATGCAGTGACCGAACCGCCGTATAAAACGCGGATGGCTTGCGCGGTCTGTGCGCCGAATAATTCGGTCAGCGCGGGACGAATGACCTTGCTCACCACGCCATTCGCATTTTCTCCACTCGAAGCTTTACCCGTGCCAATCGCCCAGACGGGTTCATACGCGACGACAATGCGCGGCGCGAACGCGGGAGAAACGTCAGCCAGACCAAACTTGATTTGACGCGCGACCACTTCACTCGTCCGGTTTGATTCGTATTGTTCGAGCGTCTCACCGACGCACACAATCGGAGTCACATCAAACGTCTGCGCGGCTTTGACTTTTTTGTTCACGGTCTCATCTGTCTCGCCAAAATATGCGCGGCGCTCCGAATGTCCGATGATGGCGTATTGGCAAAGTTCCTTGACCATCGCCGGTGAGACTTCGCCAGTGAACGCGCCTTTTTCTTCCCAATACATATTTTGCGCGCCGAGGCCGATGCCGGTGCCTTCGAGCAATCCTGAGATTGCCAGCAGCGACGTGAACGGCGGACACAAAACTTTTTCCACGCTTTGAATCTCACGTAGTTTTGCAGACATCGAGTAGACCAGATTGCGGGCTTCCTCAACAGTCTTATTCATCTTCCAATTTCCGGCAACAAACGGTGTACGCATCTTATTTCCCTTCCACAGAATTTTCACCATAAAGCTGTAAGTCGGGTTGGCAATCCGACTTACAAATTTTATGGAATCTTATTCAAAAGCTGTTGAGCTTCCTGACTAATCCAATCCGGCGTGTTGAGATTGCTCAACAAAATGTTGAGATTTTGTTTGGCTTGAAAAGAATTGCCTTCCTTGGCATCCATCTCCGCTTCGAGCAGAGTGGCTTCGGGCATGCCCGGCTTCAAGCGTTTGACTTCATTCAAGATCGAATGAGCTTCCTCTGCGCTGCCGTTGTAATAAAGATTGCGCGCTTGCGCGACCATCGCCATTGGCTGTTCGACGCGGCTCAAATCTGCGACCGGCAGATACGAACTAAACTCCGGCAGCACCGAGGCGTTGTAAAGCGCTTCATGATAATTCTCGACGAGTCCCTGCGGCGCCTTTCCGCTTGGTCCCAATGACTTGAGCGCGCGCAAATACATCGCCGCGGCCGCAATCCACGCCTGACGTTGTTTGAATTGATCGCCCGCATTCTGAAAGAATTGTGTGTTGGATGTTCCCGCCAAATCTGCGGCTTTCGCCAGAGTCTGCAAAGCCAGTGAATTTTCTTTGGCATCCCAATACGCCAGCGCAAGTGCGAGAGCAACCGAAGGATCGGTTGGATTTTGAGTCGCGGCGCTCACCGCAGTCGCAACCGCTGGCGGGAGCGTCGGTTCGGATGTCGGCGTGAGCTGTGCTGGTGCGGCTGCAGGTTCAATCGGTGTGGAAACGATGGCGACCGGCGCAGTGGGCGCGGGAGGATTCGACCCGCGCAGCAGACGATTGCCGCGGAATGCAAGAACAATGACCGCAGCACATATCAGCAATAAGATTCCGGCCGCGATAAAAGGCCAGACCAACCGCTTCTTTTCGGGGACGCCTTTGGCGGCTACCGTTTCCGCGGCAGGCGATGCTGTTTTTGTAGGGGCCGCCTTCAGCGAAGCCGGGCGCATCGTGATGGCCGATCCCTGCATCGGGACGCCGGCCTCGATCCACGCGTCCTTGAACGCCGCGACCAGCGACGCGACATCCGGATAGCGATCCGCGCGTTCTTTTGCCAGTGCCTTCAACAAAACCCGCTCCACGCTTTCGGGGATCTTCGGATTGATGTCGCGCGGCATCGGCAGGGGCGAGTAAATGTGATCGTGAATGATGGAGAACGGCGTGTCCGCGTTGAACGGAACCTGCCCGACAACGATTTCATATAACATCACGCCAAAGGAATAGATATCCGTGCCTTCGTCGAGGTCCTTCTTGCCCATCGCCTGTTCCGGCGAAATATATTGCGGCGTACCCATGATCATATCGGACGAAAGAGTCGATTCGCCAGACTGTGCGATGCGCGCCAAACCAAAATCCGCCAGATAGATTTGCCCATCAGCGGCTAACAGAACATTGGACGGTTTAATATCGCGGTGAAGAACGCCCTGCTTGTGAGCGTATCCCAGCGCCGCGCCGACCGATTCAACCACTTTGTCAATTTCGTTTGCACTTAACGGGCCTTGTGTCAGACGCGCCTTGAGCGTATCCCCCTCGATGAATTTCATAACCAAATATGGGCGGCCCTCATGCTCCGCATAATCATAAACAGGGACAATATTTGGGTGTTCAAGTTTGGCGACGAGCCGGGCCTCCCGCTGAAAACGCGCCAGGAAATTCGGGTCTTCGCCGAACGCGGGATGTAAAGCCTTGAGCGCCACATAACGGTCAAGCGCGGGATGATAGGCTTTATAAACAGTCGCCATACCGCCCTGGCCAAGCTGTTCAATGATCCGATATGGCCCGACGTTCTCACCAACGTTAAAAGACATTCACGCGCTCCCGTCACGAAATTGGCATCATTATAACGCAGATGAGTTGCCTGAAAATCAACGTGATGTTATGCGCGTGTAAACAAACGAAATGCGAAGTCTTATCCGCAGGATACTTCGCGAAGACTTCGCATTCCAGAATACTTTTGTTTTCGCTTCTCAGCTATTTATCAAGCAATGCCGCCACACCCGGCAATTCTTTCCCTTCCAAAAATTCAAGCGACGCACCGCCGCCGGTTGAAACGTGCGTCATCTGTTTGGCAACGCCTGCCTTCTTGACCGCGCTGGCAGAGTCGCCGCCGCCGATGACGGTCGTCGCACCGGATTCAGCCAACAACTTTGCGATGGCGAATGTGCCCTCTGCGAACTTCGGCATCTCGAAGACGCCCATCGGTCCATTCCAGACGATCAACTTGGCGCCGTTCAACGCGGCTTTGAATTCGCTGACAGATTTCGGCCCGATGTCCATGATGCGCCAGCCAGCCGGGACTTTATCCGCGTCCACGACTTTGCTATTTGCATCGGCTTCGAATTTATCGGCGATGACCGCGTCCACAGGCAACAACAATTTGCTGCCTGCTTTTGACATAATGGACTTCGCGGTATCCACCGAACCAGCTTCGACGAGGCTATCCTGCATGTTGTAGCCTTTTGCAGCGAGGAACGTGTTCGCCATGCCGCCGCCGATGATGAGTTTATCGCATTTTGAAAGCAAAGTTTCCACAACAAGAATCTTGTCGCTGATTTTTGCTCCGCCAAGAATGGCAATGTATGGATGCTCAGGATTCGAAACGGCGCGTCCAAGATATTCCAGTTCCTGTTCCATCAAAAAACCAGAGACCGCTGGAAGGAAATGCGCCACACCTTCCGTTGAAGAATGTGCGCGATGCGCTGAACCAAACGCGTCATTGACATAAACGTCACCTAACGAAGCCATTTGCTTCGCAAGATCGAGATCGTTCTTTTCTTCGCCGGCATGGAAGCGCGTATTCTCCAGCATCAGCACTTCGCCGGGCTTGAGCGCCTTCGCCATCTTCTCGACTTGGGGGCCAACGCAATCGGGCGCCATCTTGACGGGCTTTCCCAACAGCGAAGCCAAAACTTCCGAGGCGGCGCGCAGGCTGAATTCCGGGTCCGGCCCGCCCTTCGGTCGCCCAAGATGACTCATCAGAATCAATGACGCACCCTGATCCAACACATATTGAATGGTCGGCAGTGAGGCTCTGATGCGTTTATCGTCCGTGACTTTGCCATCCTGCATCGGCACGTTGAAATCCACGCGCATTAACACGCGCTTGCCTTTGAGATCAATATCTTTTACAGTTTTTTTGTTCATGGTTGTATAAAGTAGGGGCACAGCGTCGCTGTGCCCCTACTGATTTATCAGAGAGATTTTGCGACCAACGCCGCGAGATCGGCAGTGCGGACAGAGTAACCCCATTCGTTGTCATACCAAGCCACAATCTTGGCAAAGGTGCTCTTTTCTTTACCGAGCACTTGTGTGAACGGCAAGTCAACAGATGAAGAGTGCGGGTCACCCTTGTAATCAATGCTGACCAGCGGTTCATCTACAGCCTGCAAAATCCCTTTGAGGCGAGGTGTTTTCGCGGCATCGCGATAAGCCTGGCGCAATTCATCGGTGGTTGTTGCTGTTTCAAATTCAGCCGTCAAATCAATAATCGAAACAGTCGAAGTGGGAACGCGCAAAGCATAACCATCGAGTCTGCCTGCCATATCGGGGATGACCAGCTTCAAGGCTTTTGCCGCGCCGGTTGAAGTCGGGATGATGTTCATCGCGGCAGCGCGCGCCCGGCGCAAGTCTGAGTGCGGCAGGTCGAGAATCTTCTGGTCATTCGTGTACGAATGGATGGTCGTCATGAAGCCGCGCACAATCTTGAAATTGTCGTGAGCAACTTTCACGGCTGGAGCCAGGCCGTTCGTTGTGCAGGAAGCGTTGGACAGAACATGATGTTTCTTCGGATCATACTTATCTTCGTTGACGCCCAGCACAATGGTCAAGTCTTCGCCTTCAGCAGGCGCGGAGATGATGACTTTCTTTGCGCCGCCCTTCGTGATGTGATTGACCGCACCCTTGACCGTCTTGCCTTTCTTGTTCACGCCGTCTTCCTTGATCGTAAACAGGCCGGTCGATTCGATCACGATGTCCACGCCCAGATCGCCCCACGGGATCGCGGCGGGATCGGTCTCTTTGAAGGCTTTGATCTTCCTGCCGTCAATGTGCAAACCGTCTTCGGCAACTTCGACTGTGCCGTTGAAGCGCCCATAGTTCGAGTCGTATTTGAGCAGGTGTGCCATCGTCGGCATGTCGCCGATATCATTGAACGCAACCACTTCCAATTCATTGGGATAGTAATCGCGAATCGCCTTCAACACCTGACGTCCAATACGGCCGAAACCGTTTATGCCAACTTTTGTTGTCATGGTATCCTCCAAATGTTAAGTTGTTTGTGAATTCTAATTCAAAGGAACGGGTTTGGCTACTGCAATTTGTCACAGGTACGGCCTCGGGCAAATTTTCGCCAGCTAAAAAACACCCAACAAGAAGCTCAGGGTGGGTGTTATAATTTTGACAGAAAAACATACCCAAAGGCATACTGACGATGAGGCTCGTCAGTGTGAAAGACAAAAGCCTTTGTCAGGTTTCTGGCTAATGGCCTCTATTGAAAAATATTTTCAGTAGAGGCTTTTTTATTTTCACTTGCATACGAAGAACGATGGCGCATGATGGCACATAATCCTGTGACAATTATCAAAGATGGAAATCTCACCAATATTGACACCGGCCAGCTTTGCAGGGGGGATTTGGTGGTTTTGCAGACAGCAGATATCGTCCCCGCCGACCTCCGATTGGTCGAGGCAAACGGTTTGGAAGTTGATGAATTCGAAATAACCGGTGAAATCATGCCGGTTGCTAAAACGGTGGATGATGATGCAGACATCTATATGGGAAGCCGAATCACGAAAGGCATGGGCAAGGGCATCGTCGTTGCAGTCGGCGAACAGACAGAATTTGGAAAAGCGCTGCAGCCGAGCGAGGATCAAAACAAAGTCCGCGATTCCCCTATGATCGAGAAAAAATACCTGATCCTCGTCGGATTGCTCCTGCCGGCTTTTATCGTTCAGGCAGTACGGTCCGACAACCTTATTGTCATGGCCGCCTTTTATTTGCTGTTATCTGCAGTTCTTCTATTGTTACAAAATGATAGATTTTTCAGGCGTCTGCTGATTTCAAATGAACTGCGGAAACTCGAACATCTGGATATTCAATTACGCGACGCGGGAGCTTTGGAACGGATGAGCCATATTAGCGCCATCTGTTTCGACAAGACAGGCGTCCTGACCACGCGTCAGATGGAGGTCAAAACCATTTATTTTGCAGACAAGATGTTTGATGCAAATGACACATCGGCCGTTGGCAAAGGCATATTTGATCGGGTCAAAATTGGATGTGTTTTGTGCAATGATGTCCTGTTCTTTGAAAAGCTCGAATCGGCAAATCCACTGGACAAAGCGTTGATCTCCTATGCCCTGAAAAATGGAAGTGACTTTCAGGATATGCACCTTCTTTACAAACGTATCTATGACCAGCCTTTTGATTCCGAAAACCGGTATATGGCCAGCGGATTCGAGCGGGACGGCAAAAAATATTATTTTGCAAAAGGAGACCCCGAGGTCATTCTTAAATTATGCAAGAGTTATATGACTGCCGCAGGCACCCAAAAAACGGCGGGCGCAGAATTTTTGAACTCTAACCTGTTAAACCTCGAGACAGTCAACGCAAATGGGGACACTGCCATTGCTTTGGCGTATTCCAATGTTTCCCCAGAGAATTACACATTTCTGTGCCTGCTCCAATTGGAGAATCCATTACAGGCTGGGGTACGCGAAATAATAAAGGATGTGGCAGAAAGAGGAATAAGGAGCATTCTACTAACCGGGGATAAACCCGAAACGGCAATGAGGGTCGCCGAGGATTGCGGTATTGCACGGGGTTCGAAAATATATTTGACTGGAAGGACCATCAACAGGATGGACCCGGTGGAGATTGCAAGGCAAACTGCTCATTGTTCCATATTTGCCAGGCTGTTGCCGTCGCAAAAGGGTTTCCTGATCCGGCTACTTCAACAGAACGGTGATCGCATTGCAATGGTTGGGGATGGCGTCAACGATGGCATCGCTCTCAGGGCGGCAGATATCGGGATCACTTTCGTGAAGGATAGTGCGCCCGTCCTGAGGAACCTTGCTCAAATCCTTATCAGGGATTTGAGTGACCTTCCAAGACTGATGGAAAGCTCCAGGCGGATGGGGAGCCGGATCAAGCAGTTAAAGTTCTTTAGATTTCTAGCCGCGATAGTATTATTGTCCGGTGTCTACGCATGGGTTCTAACCTCCGGCATTTTTGGAAGATGATGTGTTACTATAATCGCATTCTTTTGCCCGGACTTGGAACATCCCTATTATCTGATCTCGTATTTGGCAAAACGTTATCCTGCTTCTTAGAATGGAATAAATGAAAAATGCAGTCAGAGAATTCCCAGGAAAATCAACTCCGTCAATACACGCTCGCCAAACAGCAAATTTCTGATCTGGTGCGTGAGAGCAAACAGATGCTGGAAGAGCAGAAAAATGAAACGCAGGCGGATCGCTGCCGCGACCTGCTGGTCAAACTGGCCGAGGATCGTTTCAACCTGGCAGTGGTTGGGCAGTTCAAACGCGGCAAGAGTTCATTGATGAATGCCATCATCGGGCAAAGCCTCCTGCCAACCGGACTCCTGCCCCTGACCTCTGCAATCACAGCCCTATGCTATGGCCCGAAGGAAAAAATCACCTTGAAGAGAACCGGCTGGACGCTGGATCAGGAAATCGAACTTAAAGAACTCATGGATTACGTGACTGAGCAGGGAAACCCCGGCAACCAAAAAGGTGTGATTGAGGCGAGGATCGAACTACCCGTCCCGTTTTTGCGGCGCGGGTTGTATTTTGTGGATACGCCGGGCATCGGCTCGACCCGCCAGGCAAATACAGCCACAACTTATGACTTCTTGCCCCAAGCCGATGCAGTCATCTTCGTCACCAGCGTAGAAGCCCCGCTGAGCGAATCCGAGGAAAACTTCCTGCGCGATATCCAGGGATATGTCCGCCGCTTGTTCGTGGTCGCCAACAAAACCGATCTGCTCTCACCGCAGGAACAGGATCAAGTGCTGGGATACATCAAAGCGGGATTGACCGGCATCATCAAGACTTCGAGCGTGGAGATTTATCCGCTCTCGGCGCGCACTGCGCTTCAAGCAAAGCTGGAAGACAACTCGAATACACTGGCATCCAGCGGACTGCCCGCTTTCGAGAAGAGATTGGAAAATTTCCTGGCCGAGGAAAAAAGCAACACTTTCCTCATCTCCATCCTCGATGGCCTGGCAGATGTGCTGGAGAATGTCAGCGATGGCAAAGAGATTCCTGCTCTGCGTGCGCGAGTCAATGCATTTCAGCAGGAACTCTTGAAAGGTTCGCTGGAGATCACGACCCGCGAAATGCCGGAACTGTTACCGCCGTCCGCCGCGCCCGTGGAGATCAGAAAAGCCGTCGAAACGAAGGCCGCTCAAAGTCTAAGAAAGACGCGCACTTGTCCCATTTGCGATGCGCTCAGCCGCGCTGTGTTTGATTTCTTCGCAACCTTTCAGGGTGATCTCGCCAAAGATGCGCGGACGCGTAAAGAGTTTGCGGCCATCCGAGGTTTTTGTAATCTGCACACCTGGCAATTTCAGGGTGTTGCCTCGCCGCAGGACATCAGCGCCGGTTACGCGACGCTCGTCGAAACGGTGGCCGCATCCCTGCAGGAAATCGTCCGCGCACCGCTTCCTCAGCAGTCTGAATCAGTCGCGCATCTTCTACCAAACGGCGAACATTGTCCCGCCTGCCAGTCCTTGAGGAAGGAACAAGCCGAACAAGGCCAACGCTTTCTGGATTATATTTCCACGCCGGAGGGACGCAAGTTTTATCATCAATCCCTGGGACTGTGCCTGCCCCATCTGCAAATGGTCCTTGCGCTTCAGCCGTCGGAGGAAACGGCAGAATTTTTGTTGAACGAACAATCGGAACATTTCAATGACCTGGCGGATGATATGCGTAGTTATGTACTCAAACGCGACGCTTTGCGCCGCGGGTTGTTGAACAGCAACGAAGAGAATGCCTGGCGGCGCGCCCTGGTGCAGCTTGTTGGCGAACGCACGGCAAATATATCTTGATCAGGTGAAATACATGGAGACGATAAATCAAGTACTCGAACGATTTGAACAAATTTCTTCGGTCCCGCGCGGAACAAAACGGGAGCAAAAGATTTCGCAGTGGCTGCAGGAATGGGCAAAGGAGCATGGATTTTCCAGCCGCTCCGACTCAGTGGGCAATCTTGTAATTTATGTCCCTGCAAGTTCGGGCATGGAGAAAGCGCCGACAGTCATTTTGCAGGGGCACATGGATATGGTCTGCGAAAAGACGCCCGACTCCGATCACGATTTTACGCGGGATCCCATTCGTGTCATCCGCGACGGCGATTGGCTCAAAGCGGATCGAACGACTCTCGGCGCTGACAACGGCATCGCGATTGCCATCGGCCTCGCGCTGGCGGAGGATAAAACCGCATCACATCCACCCCTTGAGCTCTTATTCACCGTCGAGGAGGAAATTGGGATCGGCGGCGCATCTCAATTGGACCCCAGCATGATTTCCGGAAAGACACTGGTCAACCTGGACAGCGAAGAAGAGGGCATTTTTATTGTAGGTTGCGCCGGTGGGAAAACGACCAAGATTCAACTGCCAGTCTCGCGCATCGAACCTGCGAACGACGACGAGGTGCTGAGTCTGTTTGTAGATGGGCTAAAAGGGGGCCACTCCGGGGTGGACATTCATAAACACCGCGCCAACGCCAACAAGGTCTTGGGGCGCGCATTGGATCAAACCCGCCGGAAAATTCCAATCCAGTTGGGCCTGCTCCGGGGCGGCACGGCTCATAATGCCATCCCGCGCAGCGCCGAGGCAGTCTTCACTTGCCCCAGGGAGATGTCCGCTCTTTGTCATGAGCAGGTTGCTCAATTTGAGAAACAACTGCAAATGGAATACGCGGCTTCCGACCCGGGCTTGAAACTACATCTCACAAAAGCGGAAGATCATCGAACTCATCAAGTCATCAAACCGGCAGAGACCGAAAAAGTCATCCATCTTTTGATGGCATTTCCGGATGGCGTTGCCCGCATGTCACCAGCCATCGAGGGATTCGTGGAAGCATCCAACAACCTAGCTGTGATCGAATTGGTCAACAGCCGCCTGCATCTCACATCCAGCCAGCGCAGCACTGTTATGTCCACCCTTGATGAATTGACCGGGCAGATCGAAGCGATTTCGCATCTCGCAGGAGCGCAGTTCGAACATACAGATGGTTATCCAGCCTGGCAGCCAAACATGGATTCCCCATTGTTGAAAAGATCAGTGGATGTATACGAGGGGTTGTTCCATCAAAAACCGGAAGTCAAGATGATTCATGCTGGTCTGGAGTGCGGCATCATTGGCGACCGCTGCGGAAACATGGATATGATCTCGCTAGGCCCGACCATAAAGAATCCTCATTCGCCTGATGAGATGCTCTACCTTCCTTCCGTCATGCGGGTTTGGGAATTCCTGCGCGGACTGCTTGAAACTTGCAAATTAACCTGAATGGTATAATACCAAAAACAGACACGTTCGCGCACATCAGCGATGAGGCTCGCTGGCGCTGAAACAGAATCCTGTCGGAATTTCCCCGAATGATGGCCTCTACCTACAGAAATTGTCGGTGGAGGCTTTTTGTTGCCAACAAACCGACCGCGCAAAGGAGAAATAAGTGAGTAATAATCCAACGGCATCCACACCTGCACAACCCGCCATCCGGGAGATGGCGTTCAAGTTTGTGTTGTTGATTGGCATCCTTAGTTTCTTCGCGGATTTTACGTATGAAGGCTCGCGCAGCATTCTCGGTCCCTATCTCGCTCATTTGCAAGCCAGCGCTTTTGTTGTGGGCGTGGTTACAGGCTTTGGCGAACTGCTTGGCTACGGATTGCGACTCGTGTCCGGACGGCTTGCCGACCGCTTCCAGAAATTCTGGCCGATAGCCATCGCCGGTTATGTTGTTCAAATGTCATCGGTGCCATTGCTGGCCCTGGCAGGGAACTGGCCGATGGCCGCAGTGTTGATCATCCTCGAACGTGTGGGCAAAGCCACGCGCAACCCGCCGCGCGACGTGATGCTGTCCCATGCTGGAAAGCAAATCGGCTACGGATGGGTTTTCGGCCTGCACGAAGCGCTGGATCAGTTCGGCGCTCTGTTCGGACCTTTAGCCGTCGCGTGGATTTTGGCTTTGCGCGGCGACTACCACCTTGCATTTGCCGCGCTCGCCATTCCAGCCGTGATCAATCTCAGCCTGCTGATGCTGGCGCATAAAATATATCCACACCCCGAAGAGATGGAATCAAATGTATTGAACGTTCAATCCCGCGGCCTGCCGCGCGTCTTTTGGATGTATCTCGCGGGCGCGGCGCTGGTCGCAGCCGGGTTCGCAGATTTTCCTTTGATCGCTTATCACTTCGCTCAGGCATCTGTTGTTGCGCCAGATCTTGTCCCCGTATTCTATGCCGTGGCGATGGGCGTCAGTGGAACCGGTTCACTGGCGTTTGGACGGCTCTTCGACAAGTTCGGATTTAGTGTGCTGATCGTTCTGACATTTATTGCCGCGCTCTTTGCGCCGCTGGTTTTTCTCGGCGGCTTCTGGGCCGCGCTGATTGGCATGGCAATCTGGGGATTGGGCATGGGCGTGCATGAATCCATCATTCCGGCGGCAGTCGCTCCAATGGTTGCGCCGGAACACCGCGCTTCCGCTTATGGACTGTTCACAGCAGGTTATGGAATCTTCTGGTTTCTCGGCAGCGCAATCATTGGTTTCCTCTATGGCATCTCAATGCATGCCCTGATCGCCTTTTCGGTCGTATTACAATTGGCAGCCATACCATTGTTCTTCATCGTTGCCAGACAAACGCGCCCGTCGAAGCGGGTGTTATAATATCCTTTAGATAAGCGAATACGGGTGCGCTAAACGATGAGGCTCGTTGGCGCTGGAAGAAACCTAGGTCGGTCTCCGAATGATAGCTTCTACCGCGACAATTGCCGGTAGAAGCTTTTTTGTCGCCTTATTTCAAAGGTCTTATGAAAGAAAAACTCAATCAATCCCAATGGAATTCTCTTCGACTTACGGTTTCCATGTTCGAGAAGAACCTGCGCGCGGCTCAGGCGTGGCTGGACGGCGCGGAGGAAAATGGCACCTTCTATCAACGCGCACTTCACCTATCCGAACAACGCAGAAAGCAGGCGCGGCAGTTGATTGCCGAGACCGTGCAGGCGGTTACTCAGTTGGGCCAATCATTGGAATTGCCCCTGGAAATTGAAAATGTGGCTTCCGAGGTGAGAAGTCAAATGGTTATCAGCTGGACTAATTTGCTCGATAACCGCTCTGCCAAATTGAAAAGATACGGGAAGGTCCATCCCGATCTTTCGAGCGAGCTTGACCCAATCATTGAGCAGTTGGCTGAGATGGCTTTGAATATCTCTGCCATTTTTGAAGAATCAGAACAGGAGAAAAACAATGTCTAAGATCGTTTCAATACATGCCCGCGAAATTCTTGATTCGCGCGGCAACCCCACCGTGGAAGTGGATGTGCATCTGGAAGCTGGTTCGCATGGGAGGGCCGCGGTGCCATCCGGCGCATCCACCGGCGTTCACGAGGCTCTGGAATTGCGCGACGGCGACAAGAAACGCTATGGAGGGAAAGGCGTTTTGAAGGCAGTCGAAAACATCAATGGCCCAATCGCAAAAGGATTGGTTGGGATGGATGCGCTCGATCAATCGGCAGTGGATCAAGCCATGCTGGCGCTCGACGGCACATCCAACAAAAGCAAGCTGGGAGCCAATGCCATCCTGGGCGTCAGCCTGGCGGTATCCCGCGCCGCTGCTAATTTCGAGAAAGTGCCGCTCTATCATCATCTGAGCAAAGGGACAGCGAAGTTGATGCCGGTTCCGATGTTCAACATTCTGAACGGCGGCGTCCATGCCAACTGGCAGGGTACCGACTTTCAGGAATTCATGATCGCGCCTGTTGGCGCACCAAACTTCCGCGAGGCCCTGCGTTGGGGAAGCGAAACGTACCAGGCGCTCAAGAGCGTTCTCAAAGACGGCGGCTATTCTGTCGGTGTGGGTGACGAAGGCGGCTTCGCACCGGCGCTCAAGAAAAATTCAGATGCCGTTGAGTTAATTCTCAAAGCCATCGAAAAAGCCGGATACAAACCGGGCGACCAGATCGCCATCGCCATTGACCCCGCATCAAGCGGATTCTACGAAGACGGCAAATACAACCTCCGTACCGAAAATCGAAAAGTTACATCTTCCGAAATGGTCGGCTTGTATGCAGAGTGGATCAGCAAGTATCCCATTGTCGTTTTGGAAGATGGACTTGCTGAAGACGATTGGGATGGCTGGAAATTACTCAATCAAAATTTGGGTGACAAGATCGAACTGGTGGGCGATGATATTTTCGTCACCAACGTGGAACGTATCGGGCGCGGCATTAAAGAAAACATTGCCAACGCGGTCTTGATCAAACTGAATCAAATCGGCACCCTGACCGAAACCGTCGCCGCCATCGAAATGGCGCGCAAAGCGGGTTGGGGCGCGATGGTCTCGCATCGCAGCGGCGAGACGGTGGATTCGTTCATCGCCGATTTCACCGTCGCCATGGGAACCGGTCATCTCAAGACCGGAGCTCCTGCGCGCGGCGAACGCGTGGAGAAGTACAACCAGTTGATGAGAATAGAAGAGGAGCTGGGCGATAAGGCAGTCTATGCCGGACGCAAGGCGTTTGTTCGATAACGAGTCAAAAATTGTGTACGGAAAAATCCAATGACAAGAATTATTCTGGTTCGACACGGACAGACCGCATGGAATCGCGAGGAGCGCTTCCGCGGACATGCTGATGTGCCGTTGGATGAAATTGGTTTTGCCCAGGCAAAAGCCACTGCCGAACGAATTGGCATGCAATGGAAACCGGATGCCATTTATGCAGGCCCGCTTTCGCGCACTGTGAAGACAGCCGAACCCACTGCTCAGTCATTCGATTTAAAGGTTCAGGTTGAACCGGATTTGATTGATGTGGACTGCGGTCAATGGCAGGGGCTGACTCCCGATGAGGTGCGTCAGCGCTGGCCGGTTGAATTCCAGGCTTATCTTGCTGCGCCCCGGAATTTCCAATTTCCGGGCGGCGAGTCACTGGAGCAAGCCCGCAAACGCGCAATCAAACGTGTGGAACAATTGATTGCCCTTCATCCCGATCAGACCATTGTTCTCGTCAGCCATACGGCACTCAATCGCCTGATTCTACTTACGACGCTTGACTTGGATTCGCACAGCTTTTGGAAGATACGGCAGGATACGTGCGCGATCAACTACTTTGAGTCGCAATCCAACCATTTCACTTTAATCACATTGAACGAAACCAGCCATCTTTTGTCCTTGTCTGCCGCCCGCGGCCCGGTGGAGGACATAAAAACCGTATGATAGACGCCAAGAGTCCGTCTCTCCCTTTTACAGAGTACGATCTCTTGAATGCCTGGCGGTATCCGGGCTGTCCGGTCTGTCAATTGAGCGCAAGATCCGTGAAACATTACCTGGCCTCTGTCTTTCAGGAGTCTGTCCGTGATCCAGACACACGCGTCAGCCTGCTTTCAAGCCGCGGATTTTGCGCCGAACACGTCAGTCTCCTGATCACCGAAAGAATCGCCAATGAGACTAGCGCTTCCGTCATTTATGGAGATATGGCCGGGAACATCCTGAGAGACATATCGGCTGCGCTTTCATCAATGGGTCGCCCATCGAAGTCCAACCGTCCAAAGAGGCAAACACAGGCCATTACAAAATTCATAAAGGAATTCAGGAACGACGACCAATGTTCCGCCTGCAAACAACGCGAGATGACTGTTGACCATCTGTTGAACGAATTGAGCGGGCGACTCCGCGACGATAGGATGCGGGAGGCGCTGCAAAAGTCGGATGGTCTGTGCCTGCCTCATCTGGCCCAATTGCTGGAACGCGTTCAATCTGCTGAGGATGCAAGATTTCTTTTGAATCTTACGCAGGAAAAACTTCAGAAGCTTCAATCAGAAATGCTCGATTTGATCCGCCAACAGGAATCTGGCCAGACCGATAATCTAAATTCAAGCGAGGCTACTGCCTGGAGAAATGTCATGCGCATGATCTCCGGCGCGCAGCAGTGATCAGAGAACCATCTAATGTCAGAGAGAATCCGCAGATTTATTGTTATGAGGCTCGCATATGAAAGACATCCCCGAGTGCGAATTACGGGGAAAACGTATTGCTCATGATCGCTCCGGCGAACATACTGAATACTTCTGCATGGCCGCAGATGGAGCTTTGCTCGCGTCTTCCGAAAATGACCTGACGCGAATGAAGAAAATCTGCGGCTCATGTCCCCTTCCAAATGTTCTGGCTCACGATCCCAAAGCCTGCCTGTACCTGCGGCCCATCCGTTTCCTCGAGGAAAACAAAACCTACTTCGCCTGCCGCACCTTTTATAAGCTCCTTTTGGGAAACGAGCCGCAGGATATGGATTTTTGCCATGCCTGCCCGTATTGGTTTCCTCGTCCGCCGCTGGAATTGATAAGGGGCCATGCCGAAGATACGCACATGATTCGCCTGAGCATCATCTCGCCGCCAGAAAGATCGCTTTTCTCCACGCCCGTAAAACATCTGCCGCGTAAGACTTTATTCCGACGCATGGCCGAATGGTTCTCCCGGCAACACACCACATGAAATAATCCACGTTCACGCCGCGTCCAGGAACATTTCTGGTTTCCCGCGAGATGGTTTTTCACCTGCATCACTATCAAAACCAATTGGGCGGTTCGCATCAACTCTTATGATATCTCGGGCAATAGTGAGTGCAAATCCAAGATAATATACCCCGCACGTTTTTGGATGGCCATTTGGTCACGTGATGTGAATGTAAATTCCCAGCAGCGTAAGAAACGAGCCTGTCAGCATGAGAAGCATACTCCACAACCACGGGGTTCCGTGGACTGCGCGCCCTACAAACATTCCCACAACTCCCAACGCGAGGATGGCGGCAACGATAGCCAGCACAGCGGGACCCTTCATCAAACTTGTCGTCAGCAGCGGGAGGAGAGCGCCAAAGAACGAGCCGATTACGGAAACGCCAGCGGCTTCCAATGCGTCCTTGGCAACTGCACGTCCAAGATAACCTTTTGCCAGCCTACCGTATTGGGTAAGGTTCAAATGCCGTTCTGCCTGTATCAACCCGGCGCGCTGACGCGAATAATCTGCGACGAAGAACACGAAAAAGCCCGAAAATGAGGAGGCGATGGCAATGCGTAATGCAAACATTGCCTCGATTGACGCAGATGCATTCAGCACGCGTCCCGCTGCCAGGGTCAGCGCATTAAAGATCCCATCGGTGACCCCAAGTACCAGGGCAAAAAGCTTCTGCTGCTTCATGAGGGGGATCAACCAATCAGGTCAGCGCCCGCGGCTCACCCGTTCGACGAGGCGCTCCCCAACCGCGATCTGGTCAACACTGTGCACGACGCATCCGCTTTTTTCGATGGCTTTGACAAGCTCCTCGAACTGGATGTTCGTGCCCTCTATCGTAACTTCCGTGCCAACCGTTTCAATATCGATTTCAGTGACTGTGATATTGAACCCTTCGACCCCTTGGATTTTTTCAATTGCCGCCGAGAGTTCCAGCAATGTTGGGCGCGCCACTGCCTTGTCGACGTCCAGTAATAATCTGCGAATGTTCATTGATCTGCTCCTTTTGCAGTTCCATACAGCAGGTCTGAATCATGGAAACCGTGCATTCGTGAAAAAATATTGGCCCTGATTGTCCCATCCCATCGCACCATGGGTTTCACGCCAGCGCGCGCAAAATACTTTCGCGGCTAATCATCCCTGCCAGTCGCTTTTCTGCATCCGCGACCACAATACGCTTGATCTTTTTGTCAATCATGGTCTGGATCACATTGACCAGCGGTGTGTCCGGCCGCACCGAAATCACATCCCGGATCATGACATCACCGGCTTCTCCTGTCATGTCCAACATGCCCAGCGGCGTATGGGAAAGATGCGAGAGAATATTTCGCAGGCTGCCCGTCTTCCCGCGCGGCATGACTTCTACGCTTTAAGAATGAAATCGTCAGGGCACTTTTTGGGATGATGCAGATCAGGAATGATTATGCATCAACGACTTGAGCAAGACTTGCCGATCCACCAGACCAATGGCCTTTCCATCTGCATCTACCACTACCAACCACTTACGTTGCGGAGACAGCATTTTCTGCGCAGCCTCAACCAATGCGGTATCGGGGCGAGCCGTCAATACACCGGGGGACATCAAGTTTGCCGCAGTCATCTTTTCATCCGGTGCGGTGCGTTTGCCGCGCAGGGCCTGCATGACGTTGCGCTGGGCGGCGGGCTGGACGCGGGTAACTGCATCTGCATCGCTGACCATGCCGAGGGGATGCCCCGAATCATCAACGACGATCAGGCGGCGGGTTCCAGCTTCGAGAAAGCGGGCGACCACATCCGCCAATTTGGCATCTTCCGCGATGGTCGGAATTTCAGGAATCATAATGTCACCCAGGGTCCGCGCCGCGCCTGTGGGAGCCTTGGCTGCGCGCTTTTTCGATTCTTCACTGATAACCTGTCTCAATACATCCACGCGCGACAGCACGCCAATTAATTTGCCCTTTTCATCGAGAACCGGCAGACGTTTGATGCCGTGTTCCGCCATGCGGGACGCGGCGACACCCAGGGATTCATGGTCCCGAATCACAATGGCGGGCGATGTCATCACATCCGCGACTTTGAGCGGGCTGCGTTTCAATGCAGTAAATTCGGCTTGAAGCATCTGTTCGTCGAGTCTCTCGGCCACCGATAAATGCTGTTCCAACCCTGCGCGTTCGAGCAAATCTTCATCCGTCAACATCCCAACCACTTCGCCGCGCGAATTCAAGACAGGCATGGCTTTGATCAAGTGCTTAAGCATTCGATCCCACGCTTCTGCCACCGACATTTTGTCGGTCAATGTGACGACCTTGCGCGTCATGACATCCGAGACGCGTTTATCGGTCGGGAGCGGATTCAAATAACGATGTGTGTATTTAACCACTTCCACATCTTCAATCGTGATCAAGCCCTCGCCCACCATCGGAGCGATGACATTCAAAACGCCTCTAATCTTTTCGGGCGAGTCCGTTACCTGAATGATCAGGGGCAGATCGAGCGAGAGCCGCAAAATGGTCGCGGTGTGAACGCGCGAGTGCGCGCCAAAACCGGCGAGGCCGCGCGTCACGGTCGCGCCCGCCATGCCGTACATCCTCAGTGTTTCCAAAAGGGCCACATACAACGCCTTGCCGCGCCATTGATCGCTCTCCCCCACATAAATCATGAGACGTTTTGCCTTCTTTTCCATCAATTCATCCGGCGACATTTTGTCTCCTTGCATCAAATTATCCGTCCCAGAAGGATTCCCGCCGCTACCGCCAGCCCGCCAAAGATGCTGCTGCCGAGCAAATCCAACAATCCCAACCAGGTTTCGCCATTGAGCAATAAACTCATGCTTTCGTAAGTATAAGACGAAAAGGTGGTGTATCCGCCCAGAAAGCCAAGAGCCACGATCAAACGCCAACGCGGATCAATCAAAAAACGTTCGGTTGCCAGTGTCATGAACAATCCAAGGACGAAACTGCCGGTCAAATTGATAATCAATGTTCCATAAGGAAATACGGTTCCAAAGCGATTCGCCGCCCAACCGCCGACCCAATAACGCAAATTGGCGCCAAAGATTGCGCCCAATGAAATCAATAAAAATGTCTCCATGTCCTTCGACAAAGTAACCTTTCGCAACTTCTGTAAAATAGAATATTGAAACCGATTCCATGTTTCGCTCATACACTCACTCATCCAAAGATTCTGTCGTATAAATCCTTGCCATAGCTGGTTTGCAATGGTTCTCCTTCGATCAATTTGAAAGTCCGCGTCCCGCCTTCCTGCCTGTCGGCTCGCAAGAAGATGGCGCCCGGCATTTTTTGACTATAAAAACCGTGGGCCAATTCGTATAAATGTGTCACAAAGAAAACCTTGACGCGTTTTTCCAGCAGCGCACTAACAATCTGCCTTGCAATTTCCGAGCCTTCCCGTTCATTGGTCGCGGCAAATGCCTCGTTAAACAAAATCATTGAGTTCGGCGTGATGTGATCTACAATCGCGCTCATGCGGCTGAGTTCTTCGTCGAACTTGCCGCTGGTCATGCTCGTATCTTCCTCCCGTCTGTAATGCGTGAAAAGGTCAGTACACACATTTGCACAGAAAGACTCGGCTGGGACAAACATGCCGCATTGCATCATCAGTTGGGCCAGGCCGATGCTTCGCAGAAAAGTGGATTTGCCGCCCTGGTTGGCGCCCGTGATGATGACGAGGTCTTTGCCGTTTGCCTTTACGTCGTTGCCTACAATTTTCTGCTTCATGGTTAGAGCCAGAGAGACATCGTACAGGCCAGCAAATGAATGCTCCCGCTGGCTGGCTGGCTCAGGCTCAGGAAAGACAATCGGCTCTCCCATCTGGGCAAGCTGTTCCGATAAATTCAAACAGCCGATGTAAAACGCCAGTTCCTGCCGCAGCACATTGAGAAAATTGTCAATGTGGTCCGCAGACTGGGCAACCGCGTTCGCCACCAGGTTGACGCCTCGATCTCTCAAATCTCCGAGCGCCCGCGCGCCTGCATCATCACGAGGGTCGAGCGAAAAGAAATAGACCGACGACCTCTTGGAAAAGACGCGCTTTGTCCAATGCTGTTTGTTGTGATTGGGTCTGCGAAGAACATAATTTGTCCCTTCATTTCCCTGTCCCAACTCGGCGCTGAGCAAGACACCGCTGCTGAATTTCAATTCTTTGAGATGGTTTTTCACGACCGCAAAATACTCATCGTCCAGTTCGTGCTGAATCATTGCGAAGAATCTTCGGAAGCCCTCCGATTCGAATTCTTCGGCGTGATCGTCAGCAAGTTTCTTTAAGGTCTTTAGCAAACCCACGAACATTTCCAGCAGTTCGCGCGCGCTGCTTAGAACTCCGCTCGGATAACTGCTAAAGATGCCCATCCAATGTCTTTGCTTGTTTTCGAGGGACTGAATCGGAATACTATAGATCTGCCGGACAATATCCGGATGATTCAGGCAGTCTTTGAGGATTGCCTGACGGTAACAAATTATTTCAGGATCATCCAGACTCGACAAAACGGCTTGCCTTGCAACATCGAACAGGAATTCATCGCCCAGCGCCATGGCATTGAAGAGTGTGTCCAATTCCAAGTCCTGCATCAGCGCTGCTTGCGCGGCCGGGAGTGGAAGAACCCGCTTGTAGGGATATTTCTGCTCGGCCCGCACCAGTTCGAAATCCTGGTTGGGATGCATTAGAAGAACTTTCATGATTTGATTCGCTCCTTGATCTGCTTATAGGTCAGGCGATGTTTTTCAGCTATGGAGAGCGCATAAGCCAGACCATCCGCGGGTTTTCTGATGACCTTGAATGTCCGTTCAGCGGGGTTGTCAGGCACAATCGTGCTGACCATGCTGACTGTCTTTTCGCTCATGGACGATAATTCATCCATGAAAGTCACCAGCACGCAAAGCAGGTCCAATTGCAGGACTTTATTGATAATTTCCTTGCTCAGAAAAACGGCGTCTTCCAGAGTTGTGGATGCAAAAATCTCGTTCAGGATCAAGATGCTATCTGGAGTAACGCGGGCGAGGATTTCGTGAATACGGAACAGGTCGTCCTCCAGTTTGCCGCGCAGGTTGCTAATATCCTCCACGCGCTCGAAGTGTGTAAAAATCTGATCGTAGAGGAAGAGCCGGGCTTCCCGGCCCGGAACGAGAAGCCCGAGACTGGCAAGATAGTGCAATTGCCCGAAGGTACGTGCAAAAGTGGTTTTGCCGCCCTGATTCGGGCCTGAGACGACAATGATGCGTTCTGGTCCTTTAAGAAAGAAGTCGTTGGTTATCACCGACCTGTCGGTGCCAAGCAGGTTATATGCCAACGCGAGGTCAAATCCATCATAGTCATATACTTCGCGATTCGTCCCAACCTGCGGATAACAAAAGCTGAGCCCCTTGAGTTTGATGTCGGCCATGAACTCGAGATAAGAAACATAAAACTGGATTTCACGGTCGAAGACGCGTATCACCTCATCCATGAATTGATTGTGGCTGGCGGAAAAGTGATCGAGGGCAGCAAAGGGATCAGGATACAGCCGGGCAACGAAATCGAGAATTTGCGCTTCGATATGATTCATGCCGGAGCCTTCATATAGTTTGGACCGATAATCCTTCACCGCGCCCTGTTTAAATTTCTCGAACGTCTTTTCGACCTCTGCGCTGTAATCTGTCTCATCTTCGTATGCCCGTACTTTGAACGCACCGATCTGGATGATCACGCTATATTTCACGCTCGATAATCCGGCTTTGACATTTTTGGCCTCAGTCAACAATGACTGGAACTCAGGCGAGCCGACATAGTTCTCCACGTACTCGCGAAATGCCAGAAAGCCGCGTGATTTTATCCGGGCAAGATTCAAGTTATGTGCCAGCTCAGTCAAGGCATCACAGTAGACCAGGGAGGCCTCCAGGAACCAGCCTTCTTTGTGATACTTGAATTCGAGTTGTTCCACCAGACCCAGGTAGCGGCGCACGATGATCATTTTTTCGGCGAAGGCATGGATGGCCGCCATCAATGCCGCGTCTTCCATATCCCGCATGACTTCATGGCGATAATGGATGGTTTCCACATCGCGCAGGGGCGTATGGAGGAATGGCTTCAGGTTGTATTCCTGCTTGCGCGCTGTGATGGCCTCCACCACCTGATCCAGATTCAGATCGGTAAAATGGGAAGGCTGTTCTTCTGTTTCTCGCTGGATATTATCTTTATCGAAGAGGATGCTTGGAAAGGTCATGGCAAAATTTCCTGTTTTTGAAAGAAGACGTCATACCGCCGCGATTACCGCCATACAACGCCGCGCGGCTTCAAAGCAATCTCGAAAAGAATCCCGGGCTGGGTACGGAAAGTAAATCGTCTTGCGATGATGGGCGCCCTTTTGGGTATAGTTTACGCCAAGGGAGGATTCCAGAATCGAACTGGTGTATTCGATCGTGGCGACCTCCGATAGGGAGACATCAAAGGAATGATCTGGCAGGAGAAGCAACCGCTGTCCCGTGACCACCAGCGCCTGCGCGCCCTGTTTGCGATCCAGCCATTCAGGCAACAATGCCCAAGCGTAAGCTTGCTCATCGGGCATAAGAGATTCGATCAGAGAATTATGGAACCGTTTATTTAGCGATGTCGAATATTCCGGATCGTTGGAGGCTGTATCGGCAAGAGCGGGAAGCACCTCCGGCGGCGCTGAGACGGTTGCCCGACGCAGAACACAATCATCCGCATTCACCTGAAATCGTTGGAGAAACCCGACCAATTCCTCAAGCGCTGCGCGGGTTTGACCGGGCACTTCCCATTCGACGGCAACAGATCCCTGTTCAGCGCGCCACTCGGAGCGCAGGATCAGATTGCTTTCAAGTGGCTGGAGCGATATTTGCGACAGACGCTCCAGCACGCCAACAGTGGCATGGAATCCATATCGAATGTTGGCTGAGTCAGGCGGGACAAGTTCAACGAGTTGAATAAGCCGCTGGTTGGTCAAAATCAACACGCCTGCCTGCATCTGCTCACGTTGAAGCAGAGAACGCTTGCGGCGGCTAAGCATGGCTGGACGGCGCGCGGCGTACAAGATGCGTTCGTCGGGCGCAAGATGTTCATTGACGTAATGCTGGAAACGATAAGGCAATTCATAAAAAGTATATTCAGCAGCCGTGTATCGCTCGGCTTCTGCGAAGCTGGGTTCCGGACGACCAATATGCAAGGGCTTCCACGATGGATCGAGTTGCAGCGGTTTGTCGCTGGCTTGGAATTGGCGATAGCGCTTCGTACCTACATGGAGATGTGGTTCAACCTCTTCGTTGGTAAGCCATCGCCATTCCCCCGGCCTGAATGTGTTCAGAGCGTTGACGATTTCAGCGCGTTGATTTGTGGTGAGGTTTTCAAGGCATTGAGGACTGCGTTCGTCTGCGCTGGGAACAGCCAGCAGGATGGGATTCTCCTCCCCACGCTGGACTGCGCCAAGCAGGCGCGCTTCCATCTCGGTGTTGAGCGGATGCGAGATGTCACCCAGCGCCAGAACAGGAAAGGGTTCATCGAAGGGAGTGAATGCAGTGGGCAGGATGCATACATCGAATGGGAGCGATGCTTCGGGATAAACGATCTTCTCCAACCGCAGGGAGTCTAAATCCTGGGAATAATAATGCCCGGTTGTGCGGCCCGGCTGCACAACTCTGATATCAATGAGATGCTCGGCCATATTTGTTTACTCGCTATAGACAAAGAAATAGCCTCTACTGAGGAAGTTCTCTTCAATAGAGGCCATTAGTCGTTCGACGGTTACGGCGAGCCTCATCGCCCAGAATAAGACGCGCTAATTTTATCACAGTACTGCGTAAAACAATAAACTCACAGCAAAATCTCATCCAAACCGTTCGCTTAAGGGGCCTGTACGCTCGTAGAATAAATCCATCAACACCTGCGCGAGTTTGACCGGGTCATGGCGCCACGGATGTTCTTCGTCAATCAGGTCGGCACAGTAGACACGTTCGTCGCTGAGGCTGCGCTCATCGGCACGCACCCACTTCGAGGTCCGGCCAAGAGGCGCTTCGTAATTATCGTTGCAAAGCGCCACATCGAACATATCCTCGCCAATATGTTCCTCCAGAGCGCGCACGTGATCGTAACAGGAAAATAAATCCGTCTCTCCGGACTGCGTCGCGATATTGCAGACATAAACTTTGACTGCGCGGCTGGCATGGATGGCCGCGAGCAAATCGGGCACGAGCAAATTCGGCAGGATGCTCGTGTACAAACTGCCGGGGCCCACGACGATCAACTCCGCATTCAGGATCGCCTGCAAAACAGGCGGAAACGCGGGCGGATTATTCGGCTCCAACCAGACCCGGCGGACGCGTCCCGCCATTTCGGGGATTTTGCTTTCACCCTGAACTCTGACTTCGTTAACCACGTGCGGCAGGCGAATATCCGCGACCAAGCGCACGTTGTGAAGGGTTGAAGGAAGCACGCGCCCGCTCACCGACAGTGCGCGGCCCGACTCAGCCACAGCTTGTTCAAAACTGCCGGTGAGATCGGTTAACGCAGTGATAAACAGATTGCCGAAGGAATGCCCATCAAGGTCCGGCGCGCCGCTGAAACGATATTGAAAAAGTTGGGTCAGCAAATCTTCATCGTTGGACAGCGCCGCGAGACAATTACGGATGTCGCCGGGAGGCAGAATGCCGAGACTCTCGCGTAATCGCCCCGACGAACCGCCATCATCCGCAACGGTGACAACCGCCGTGATGTTGCGCGTGTGCTCTTTGAGTCCGCGCAACAAAGTGGATAACCCATGCCCGCCGCCGACGGCGACCACGCGCGGGCCGCGTTCGCGGCGGCGATAGTCCGAAAGCTGATCAATTACCGTATGTCCTGGCCGCATAAACGGACGGAGCAATGTGCGGTTCAATCCCCACAATCCATAGCCGATCAACCCAACGCCTATTGCGCCAAAGATGATTACGCGGGCGAGGCGCGGCAGGAAACGCAGGCTTGCATAAGACAAAAATGTGAGAATGGCTGTATTGCTCGTGTCTGTGCGATAAATGTCCAGCAGAAAAATAGCCAGGCCAACACCGATGAGGGTGATGCCCAACAAGACCAGCACCAGCCAGCGCTTGATTCCAATTCCCGGCTTGAACCATAGAACAGCCTGATTCAACTGATGGCGCGTTCTTTCAAGAAAAGAAGCCCCGGACTTTTGCATGAGAAAAGTGTAGCAGTGATAAAGGTGGAAGTCAATTGTGTTTTTAATGGAGCGCAATCGCGTTCGCGAAGCGACTGCGTCTTTCAGTGAAACGTGACCTGCATAAGAACTCGAAGTATAATCACCGTCGCATGAGCGATCTAATCAGTCAGATTTTTTCGTTGCTGACCGCTCCGCCAGGAAATCTGATCTATCATCTTGTGCTGGTCTTTTCCATCGCCAGCGCATTGCAGTCAGCGTTTAATCACTGGCGTTCGAGTGGTTTTCCCCAGGCCCGCCGCACCATGCTCGGACTTGGACTTCTCCTATCGGCCCAATTATTTCTTTTCATCTTTAGCGGACTCGGCTGGCAGGGCATCGTCAACCCAACAGCCAGCCTGCCTCCGCTCGACCGGGCCTTCACCCTCTTCAGCCTTTTGTGGATCACGTGGCTGTGGGCTTTTCCCGAACCCAGCCGCCCTGCGGATGCTAGCGCCATTCTGCTCAGTGTGCTTGTCGCATCGGCCATGGCACTCAGCCTGCTGACGTGGCCGCCTCAGTCCTCGATCACAACATACAACGTAACATTCGACGATTTGCTCTGGCAAATCGCTTCGATTGGATTTATTGTTGTTGGAGCGTTGATCCTGCTGATCCGCCGTCCAAACGGATACGGCAACGGATTGGCCGTTCTGGCAATCGCTTTTCTCGGCCATATCGGTCATCTGGCTTTTCGGGAAAGCGGTAATTATTCCGGCATCATCCGGCTCGCATACATGGCCGCGTATCCAATTTTGCTGACGCTCCCCCAACGTTTCCCCGCCCCGGCGGTCACCAACAAGCCGACCACCATCAAGCAGGACACGCCCGTTCCCGAACGCAGACGTTACAGCGCCGATCCAAAGACTTTTCATGCGCTGCTTTCTCTGGCGGCTGAATCCAGCGCGCCCAAAGTCAGCCAGGCCATTACACGCGCCATCGCGCAGACCATGCTGGCCGATCTTTCTTTTTTGATATATCTCACCGACAACAAAAACCAATTGATGATCGCCAGCGGATACGATTTGATCCGCGAAGAGAGTCTCGAAGGCGGCAGTCTGAGCAAAGGCTCGATCCCAATGCTGACCAATTCGTTACAGCGCGGGCGCGCGCTCCGGCTTCCCGCCTCCAGCACGTCAGCGGATATCAAAGGCTTGAGTGAATTGCTCGGCTTGAGCAACCCCGGACATTTGCTCAGCGTGCCAATCGTGACTCCCGAGAAGGATGTGCTCGGCGGCGTGATCCTGCTTTCGCCGTATTCCAATCGTTTATGGAGTGCGGAAGACCAGGCTTTCCTTTCCAACATCGCCGTTTCATTGGTGCCCATCGTTCAGCGCGGCCAGAAGATGACAAAGCTCGAACAGCAGAGTCAGCAGAATCAACAAGCGCTGGATGCCGCCCGCAGCCAGATGGCCGAACTTCAAGCGCGAAACGATGAACTTTCCCAACAAATCGAAGCACTGACGATACAGGCGAAGGACACATCCAAAGGTGAAAACGTCGCGGCGCTGATGGCCGCGCAGGACGAATCGCTGCGTACCATCGAACAATTGCAGAAGGAACTCGAGTCGCTGCGCGGAAAAAGCAAGCGCTCCGAATCGCAGGTCGAAAAGGAACTCAAAGCCAGTTTGCAGGATATCGCGCGGCTGCAAAACCAGCTCGCGGACGCCAACATCAAGATTCTGGAACTCGAAACAAGCGGCGGCTCCCGCCACAAACCCAGCGAGCAGGCCGAAGTTGTTGCGTCCATTTCACAGGAATTGCGCCAGCCGATGTCATCCATCGTTGGCTACACGGATTTGCTGCTTGGGGAATCGGTCGGCATTCTCGGCGCGCTGCAAAGAAAATTCGTCGAACGCATCAAAGCCTCGACGGAGCGCATCGGCAGCTTGATTGACGATTTAATCCAGGTCACCACATTGGAGACCGGTCTCTCCGACCTGAAACCGGAATCCATTGATCTCAATTTGATCATTGACAATGCGATGGCTTACACCAGCAGCCAGATCCGCGAAAAAAACATTTCCATGCAGCTCGATCTTCCGAAGAAAGTCGCTTCGGTCAACGCGGACCGCGAAGCGCTCCAGCAGATTCTGATTCACCTGCTGCAAAACGCGGGGGCCGCGACGCCCATCGAAGGCACGATCCGCCTCAAAGTCCAGACCACGAGCGAACAGGATCAGGATTATGTGATGCTCCAGGTTACCGACAGCGGCGGAGGCATCCCCGCCGAGGATGTGTCACGCGTCTTCACGCGTTTGTATCGCGCCGATAACGTTTTGATTCAAGGCGTTGGCGACACGGGCGTCGGCTTGTCCATTGCCAAGACTTTAACCGAAGCCCAGCACGGACGCATTTGGGTCGAAAGCGAACCGGGTGTTGGCGCGACCTTCAGCGTGCTTCTGCCAATTGCAAAAGGAACTCTCGATACGGTCAAGAAGGAACGGAAATAATGCAATTCCTGCGCCAGATGGGGGCTGGACTGATCTACGCGTTAGTTTCGATTGCGCTTGTGATTGGCGGCCTTTCGCTTTCACTGGCTGAAAGTTTCACCGTATCGCAGCCCACCTCGACGCCAACCGTGCCGCCGTTACCGGGAACTTTGACTCCGACTTTGCCGGGCCCCACCGCGACATTTACAGCGACCACGCTTCCGACTCAGACTCCCCTGCCGCCGACAAATTGCCCTCCGCCGCTTGGATGGATTCGAGTCATCGTCCAGCCTGGCGACACGGTCACGAGTCTTGCATATCGTTATCACATCATGCCCGTGCAGCTTTCGCAGGCAAATTGTTTATCAACCTCCGGCCTCGCTCCCGGGTATTATGTTTACGTTCCGCCATTGCCCACACGAACAGCGATTCCATGCGGCCCGTTCCCCGGATGGGTTCTAGGTTACGTTGTCCAACCGGGCGATACGCTTTTCCATATTGCAACTCAATATGGAACAACAGTTAACAACCTGATGCTGGCAAATTGCCACTTTAGCAATGAAATCTTCGCGGGTCAACAATTATGGGTGCCAAATGTGCCAACGATTACACCGGGCGTGACATTCATTCCGATATTTACCACGCCAACCGGAACTTCGACGGAGACACCAACCCTGACGCAAACCCCGATCCCGCCGGCAGTTACCGCCACCGCCGAACCAACCTTCACGAGTCTGCCGTCATCCGCGACGCAAGCGCCAACATCAACTCAGGTTCCGTCTAACACGCCGGCTCCACCCACCGCGACGATTACTGCTTTTCCGACTTCCACGCCGTAGAATCTTTGCATGCGCTTACATCGTGTTCTTTTGGTGTCCTCGGCGGTGAGACGCCGCCAAGAGCAATATTTTGTAAAATCACTTTCGAACGACTGCTTGAATCACTGACTTTATGACATCATCCACGCGCAGGTTTATCTTATTGCTCACATTGTTGCTCGCCTCGTGTGGCACAGCCCCTGCATCCACGCCCGCGTCATTGCCATTTGTGTTGATCACCGCCGCGCCGAACGCTTCGCCAACGCCGACGCCGTTCCAGCCGCCGCTTGTCGAGCAGGTCACGCCAACGTCGCTGTACAACATCCAGGTCCCGACGCTCGAACCGTTTTTCCCAACCACGACTCCATCGCCGACACCCATCCCGCCCATCCAGCCCACAGCAACGGTTGACTTGAGTTCGCTTTTCCCGACGCTGGCCGCGCCGCCTCCGCCGGACACATCCGGCCAGGGTCCGACGCCCGAACCGCTTTTGCCGAATAATGATTCGGTCAACTTTTTGTTGATCGGTTCGGACTTGCGTAATGGCAATTCATTCCGCACCGACACATTGGTGCTGGCAATTTTGTGGCCGAAGGAGGGACAGGCTTCGCTGATTTCGATCCCGCGCGATCTGTGGATTTATATTCCCACCATTGGAATGCAGCGCATCAACACGGCCTACGAATACGGCAACATGGACAATTACGCGGGAGGCGGCGCGGGTTTGTTGAAAGACGCCATCGCGTACAACCTTGGCATTCGAATTGACCACACCGCGCTGGTGGATTTCAGCGGCTTTAGCCGCATCATCAATACGCTCGGCGGCGTGGACGTTCCGGTCTCGTGCCCATATACCGATTGGCGTTTGATTGATCCGAGTTACGATCCGACCAATCCAAACAATTGGCAAAAATATACTGTCCAATCCGGCGTGATTCACATGGACGGCGATCTCGCACTGTGGTATGCACGTTCGCGCCAGGCATCCAACGACTTCGACCGGAGCCGCCGCCAGCAGGAGGTTCTGCGCGCGATTTTTTCCCAGGCATTGCAGACAAATATTTTGACTCGCATTCCGCAGCTTTATAGCGATCTTTCATCCACGGTCACCACGGATCTGAGTCTGGCTGACATTTTGAAACTGGCGCTTTACGCCCCGAAGTTGACCAACGCAAACATCCGCAGTTATTACATTCGCCCGCCTTACGTCACGCCGTGGGTCACGCCCGGCGGCGCGGACGTTCTTCTGCCGAACCAGCCCTCGCTCCAACAATATCTGACTGAAGCGACCTCGCTATCAACGTCGGCAACACAAAGACAAAAGATCGCGGTCGAAGTTCAGAACGGCACACAATCCAACGGCTGGGCCGCCCTCGCCGCGAGCCGGCTCAATTATGCGGGGTATGCCACAACCATTTCCAACGCTGACCGCCAGAACTACACCAGTTCGGTTTTGATAGATTACACGTCATCTCAGGATGCCAACGCGCGCAACACGATTCTCGCCGCGCTCGGGTTGACAAACTCAGCTACCATTCTTTCCTCCCCGGAGCCAAACAGCGCAACACAATATCGTCTGATTATCGGCTACGATTATCAGCCCTGCTTCCAGCCGCAGGATTTGGCGCATTAGAAATTATTCTGTAAATTCCCGCCAATTTCTTTTTACGCGGATTTTTCAGAAGACGCCGCGGGATTCAAGTTACATGATTTTTTACGTTAACGATCCGCGACGGTTACCCGCAAGTCGCTTTCGGAAATTTTCAAACCCTTGAAATTCTCAAAACTTAAATCGCGAAATGCGAATCCCCGCGCTTCGCAAACGCGTTTGAACAACGCGTGATAACTGGCTGGGACCGCTGCATCCCAGTTCAGGCCAAGTTTATTTGCAATTGGCTTGAGTGTTTCCATCGCGCCTTCGATCTCGATAAAATCTCCGATTGGCGTTTCATCGAGCATGATGTGCGCGCGGTCCAACTCAAATGTCGTGCGAAATTTCTCGTAAACAAAAACAACATCGTAGCCAAGCGCTTCAATAAATTGTTTTGCCGAATCAAAGTCGCTGGCGGCGAATTCGATCTCACGGCGACTCAGCGCGCCATCCAGCAATTGGCCGCTGTCTTTATAGGTCAGCCGAATTGCTTCGTCCCGGCGCAGACGCAGCACGCGGCCCTCGCGCTGAAAGTCGCCACTTGGATTATCGAATCGCAAATTGATTTCACGCACGCGTCCCTGAATCAAATGCGCTTCCAATGAATGGAGGCGCATTTCGATTTCCGTCAGGTCGCTGACATAAAACTTGACTTCGGTTTCCTGATTCGAATCGTTCATTTCATAATTGTGCTTTTTTACTCTTTGCGTTTTGATTACGCCACGCTCAACAATGTCTGCCTTTGTTCCACGCTTTCGCCAGTCTTCACTTTGATGCGTTCCACTTTTCCGGCGCGCGGCGATTTCAACTCATTCTGCATTTTCATCGATTCAAGGATGACCAACACCTGTCCTTTTTCAACCTGCTGTCCTTCCTCGACGGGAATGGCGACCACCAGTCCTGGCATCGGCGATTTCAATTGGAATTCGCCGCCCGCCTGGGCCTTGCCTCCCGCCGCGGACTTCAGCCGCTTCTCGCGTTCGTCCTCGACTTTGACCGGATACTGCCGGCCAAGCAAAAGCACCTGCCAGTTTTCCTCGCCTTCATAGACATAAGCCTCGTAGGATTTCCCGTCTATCAGCATTGAATAAACCGGCTGGCCGCTGACGGATTGGAAATCCACCATCATCACCTTGTCGTTGATGCTGATGTGCTGTTCGTCAATAATCTCGACGATGAATTCTTTGTCGTCAATCGTGGTTACATATTTCATGGTTTATCAGCTACCTGTGCAGGCGTTCCCAGCGTCCGACCCATTTCCAGTTGCTGGTATCGCGTTCGTTACGCATGACAAATTCCGACGAGCGCTGCGCTTCATGGTGGGCGACCAGCGTGGCAAACGCCGCCGCGATTTCCGGATGATGCGTCACGCGCTCTTCGTCCAGTTCGGGCATCGAAAAACGTTCCTCGACAAAACGCGTGTCATATTGTCCGCCCATGAAGCGATGCGAGTCCATCATCGTTTGGTGGAACGGGATGTTCGTCCGCACGCCGACGATGCGATATTCTTCAAGCGCGCGCCGCATTCGTAAAATAGCCTGGCCGCGCGTCTCGCCCCACACGATCAGCTTCGCGATCATCGGGTCGTAGAACGGCGAAATCTCGATGCCGGAATAAACGCTCGTGTCCACGCGGACCCCGGGGCCGGTGGGAACAATGCTCAACGTGACACGTCCGGTCGAAGGCATGAATCCATTGTACGGGTCTTCGGCATTGACGCGGCACTCGATGGCGTGCCCGCGCAGGCGTACGTCTTCCTGTTTGTAACTCAACTGGCGCCCGCGCGCGATGCGGATTTGTTCCGCCACAATGTCAATGCCAGTCACCAACTCTGTGACGGGATGTTCCACCTGCAAGCGCGTGTTCATCTCAAGGAAATAGAAATTCCTTTCCTTGTCAACTAAAAATTCAATTGTCCCGGCATTGACGTATTCGACGGCTTGTGCGGCCTTCACGGCGACTGCGCCCATTTTGCTTCGCAGTTCCTCATCCATGAAAGGCGACGGCGCTTCCTCGATCAATTTTTGATGCCGGCGCTGGATGGAGCAATCGCGTTCGCCAAGATAGATCGCGTTGCCGTGCTGGTCAGCCAGGATTTGGATTTCGATGTGACGCGCACCCTCGACCAGTTTTTCGAGATAGACATTTCCATCGCCGAACGCGGATTCCGCTTCGCGCCGCGCGGACGCAAGCAGGGCCGGCATTTCTTCGAGCGATGTCACCTCCCTCATGCCTTTTCCGCCGCCGCCCGCCGAGGCTTTGATCAACAACGGAAAGCCGATCTTCGGGGCGAATGCCAGCAGATCGTCATCGTTCATGCCGCCTTTGCCTTCCGTGCCCGGAACAACCGGCACGCCCGCGGCCGTCACAGTATTGCGCGCGGTCATTTTGTCGCCCATCGCAGCAATGGCAGACGGCTTCGGCCCGATGAACGTGATTCCCGCGTCGATGCAAGCCGCAGCGAACGCTTCACGCTCCGCTAAAAATCCATACCCGGGATGAATGGCGTCCGCACCGCATTTGCGTGCAACCTCAATAATCTTGTCGGCACGCAAATAGGAATCGCGCGAGGGGGCCGGGCCGAGCAAATAGGCTTCGTCCGCATAACGGACGTGAAGCGCGTTGCGGTCCGCTTCCGAAAAAACGGCCACGGTTGGAATTCCAAGTTCGCGGCAGGCGCGCAGAATGCGAACAGCAATCTCACCGCGATTTGCAACCAGAATCTTCTTGAACATAGCGCGGCTCCTCTTAGAGTGGAATGTTCCCGTGTTTCTTTGGCGGGTTCGTCAGCCGTTTGTTTTGCAGCATTTCCAGCGCGTTGATCAAACGCGGGCGCGTCTCTTTTGGCTCGATCACATCGTCAATGAAACCGCGTTCCGCTGCCACAAATGGATTGGCAAACTTCTCGCGGTATTCCACCACCAATTCGGCTTTGCGTTTGACAGGGTCTTTGGCGTTCTCAAGTTCCTTGCGGAAGATGATGTTCACCGCGCCGTCAGGTCCCATCACAGCGATCTCCGCACCAGGCCACGCAAAATTCACATCGCCGCGGATGTGCTTGGACGACATCACGCAGTACGCGCCGCCGTACGCTTTGCGCGTGATGACCGTCAGCTTGGGAACGGTTGCTTCGCAATACGCATACAAAAGTTTCGCACCCGAACGGATAATCCCATGATGTTCCTGATTCGTACCGGGCATGAAGCCAGGCACATCTTCAAAAGTAATGATCGGGACGTTGAACGAATCGCACACGCGCACAAAGCGCGCCGCTTTCTCGCTTGCGTCAATATCCAGCACGCCCGCCAGAACCGCAGGCTGGTTGGCAATGATTCCAACTGAATGCCCGCCGAGCCGCGCGAAGCCGACGACAACATTCATCGCGTAATTCTCGTGGATTTCAAAGAACTGGCCGTTATCGAAGATCAGCCGGATCACATCTTTGATATCGTAAGGTTTGTCCGGCGCGTCGGGAACGATGTTCTCCAGTTCTTCCTCCATTCGGAATGGATCGTCCCCGGTTTGAACGAAGGGCGGATCTTCCATGTTATTCTGCGGCAGGTAGCCGAGTAATTTTCGCATCAGGAATAATGTATCCGCTTCGCTGTCGCCGACCATGTGGCACACACCCGATTTCTCAGCGTGGACACTGGCCCCGCCCAAATCCTCGAATGACACATCTTCGTGTGTCACAGCTTTAACGACATCCGGCCCGGTCACAAACATATAAGATGAATTTCGGACCATGAAAATAAAATCAGTGAGTGCAGGAGAATAAACCGCGCCGCCCGCACAGGGCCCCATGATGGCGCTGATCTGCGGAACAACGCCGGACGCGAGCGTATTACGCAGGAAAATATCCGCGTACCCGCCGAGCGACACAACACCTTCCTGAATGCGCGCCCCGCCCGAGTCATTCAGTCCGATTAGAGGCGCGCCGGTACGCGTTGCCATGTCCATGATTTTGCAGATCTTCGCGGCATGGACTTCGCCTAACGATCCGCCGAACACAGTGAAGTCTTGCGAGAAAACATAAACGAGGCGGCCTTCGATGGTACCCCAGCCAGTAACGACCGAATCGCTTAGAAATTTTTGCTCGTCCAGGTTGAAGTCATGCGTGCGATGTTCGACAAACGCATCCACCTCGCGAAACGAACCTTTATCGAGAAGAAGATCAATGCGTTCGCGCGCCGTCAACCGGCCTTTCTTATGCTGCGCCTCGATGCGCGCTTCCCCTCCGCCGAGACGCGACTTCGCCCGCATTTCACGCAGACGGTGGATTTTGGGATTCTCGTTCATAGGCCTCTCTTTCAAAGTAGATTCTATTGCGAGGATTGAGGACAACAATGGCCGTGTAAGCCAGCAGAATGATCGTCGCCGCGAGGTCAAAGGGCCAGTTCGCCTGCATCCGGGTCTGGACGAAGAGCCGGTCTGCCCAAACCCAGACCGCGTACAAGCTCGAAGCGATCAGGATCGCAGCGCGGTTCCAGCGCACACCGACCCAGAAACTCCATAACAGGAATAACCCCGCCAACATCCAAACGACACCAGTCGCACCAATGTAAATTGGGCCTGGAGTGGGAGCATACAACTCCAATGTGTTATACCAGGCAATGCTGGTGACAAATCTTACAGCCTGCCAGATTATCCCAAGCAAAATGAGCAAAAATAAAAGGGTGAGCTGAAAAGGCAGTTTCCTACGCATTCTTATTCCTGAACGCCATTTGATCGAACTCAATTTTCCGGTTTCGGCAGCAGCCGCATCAAATACTTGCCGCCCCATGTGTCATCAATCACCTTGAGGCGGTTTGTGTATTGCCCGCGATAGGGCGCGTTCTGAATAATCGTCGGGTTGGCAAAGATATATCTCATGCCGGTCTGATACAGATAATCGGAGGCTGTGCCATTCTGCAAATCTTGAAAGTAAGTGTAACTGTTGATCAAACCATCCATGTTGACAATCGTCCTGTCACGAATGAAGTAAGCCACATTCCCGCCGCCAGTCATCCCGATGATATCGCCGGGCTGTGTCAACGATTCCAGATAACTGGCCGCCTGCATATAGGAAGCATTTGGCGGAAGAGGTTGATAGGTCAGTTGCGAATGGACAATATCCCAACGCGCCTGCGCCATGTAGATTCCAATGACAGCGACCAGGCTGTATGCGATAACCTTGGCCAACAGCCATTTTCTGATCAGCGCGTTGAACAACATATCCAACACCAGCGCGCCCGCGAAAATCAGGAACAACTGCTCGGTCAGCCAATACCATTCCTTGGGAGACACATAGCCGGTGGTGCCATACGAAAGGATTTGAATCCAACTGCCAATGAACAGCGGGATGAAGCTCGTGAGAATAATGGCACGGACGGCGCGCCTCCGGTTTAGATAAACGAGTCCGCAAAAGACCAGAACCGATAACACAAGAATCAGCAGATAGTTCTGCCTCCACAGATCCGCAAACCGCGGCTGGGAGAAATGGACGGCGATCAGATTGCTCAAGTTGCCCAGCCAGGATGTGAACGGCGCCCAACTGTTGAATTGGGTGGATTTATCTGTCGCCGGGCTGATCATGAAGAACGCGAGGAAATCCTTGGGCGCGCCTCCGAAGGCGTTAATCGCGTAGGAACCCCACCAGCGTTTGATCTGCCCGCTGACCGGGCTGGCCGTGCCGAAGGTGATTTTGTTCCATAGCATGTAAAGACCGAGAACTCCGCCCAAAATCCCATAGTAGACCAAACCCTCCTTCAGCCAGTCCTGCCAATGGAGTTTGAAGAATTCAACAGGCGTGACGTTTTCTGCCAGCCCGGAGGAGGACCAAAGCCCGTAAACAACGAAACGCGTCACAAGGAGCCATCCGAGGCAGATGACTGCGTCAATCGCGAGAATAACGCGTGACATTGGTGGGATCAAACCCAACGCGTCAGCGGCCAGCATGATCCCTGTCAACGCCGCGCCGCTGACAATCCCCGCGAGAACCGCATTCTTTAGCAAAAGCTTTGGCTTCCATGCGGCAGGATTCTGATACAGTCCGAAAATATAATAAACCGGTATCTTGATAAGCAGTCCCGCGACAACCATGAGCACGGCGGAGTTGGTGCTGTCATAATAGGACGAGAAGCCCAGCCGCCAGGCGAAGACGAATAATGCGGACGCATAAATCAGCAGGGTGTCCATCAAGATAAAATAGCGGATCGGCGAATCGCGGAAGACAATCCAGAAGCCAACGATCACACAGAAGAAGATCAAATCGAGGCGGCCCAGCGTCGTCAGTATTGCGAGAATACCGAGCCACGCAATTTGCCGGAGTGTTGGCCGTTGGTCATTCCTTCCTTTTTCGAATTTATACAACGCGTACAACAACAACGACAAGCAGAACAGTGCAATGCCTGATTCCATTCCTGAATTGTAAAAGACGGATTGGATGTATCCGCTGAACGTCCAAACGATTGCCGAGAGCACCCCCACGATGGGCGAAAGAACATCCTTGAGCATCCGATATAACAGGAGCGCAGTACCGAGGCCGAAAAGACTCATCACGATCAATACCACGCGCAATGGAATGATCAGGTCAAAGCGCGCCAATGCGAAAATCGGGATGCAAACCAGCAGCCACAGCGGGTGGAACCCGTTGGTCGGGTGGATGCCGTCAAAGGTGATGCCGCGTCCAAGGCCTACGTTTTGGGCCACTTTGAAATAATAATAGGCGTCATCCCGGATGAACCAGTTGTTCGCCATGTCGTAGCCGTTTGCAAATGCCGCATACAACTGAATACTGATAAACACCACTGTCAAAATAATTTCGAACCAGGGGAACTGTTTCTTCATTCTTATTCTTTATCCGATCTTAAGGGGCAGGACTCGGCAGGAATTCCATCAGGTCCTTGCCGCCCCAACTATCATCAATAATCTTATACCGGTTTGTGTATTGCCCTCGATAAGGATTGGCTTCGATGATATCTGGATTCACAAAGATGTACCTCATGCCGCCCGCATAAAGATAATCGGCGCCGGATCCGTTCCGCACGGCCTGGAAATAATCAAAACTGTTGATCAAGCCATCCATGTTGACAATGGTTCTGTCGTGGATAAAGTAGCCCACATTTCCGCCGCCAGTCATCCCGATGACAGCACCCGGCTGGGTAAGGCGTTCAAGATAGGAAGCCACATCCATATAGGGTTTGGTTGCCGGCGTAACTCCATAAGGCATCAACGTATAGTTGGCAGACCAAAAGCCATACCCGAAATAAACGCCCGCGGCGATCGTCAGCGTCCACACGAAGACCCGCGCAGCCATCCATTTCGACAGGAGAACCACGCCAGCATCAATTAAAAGCGCGGCAGTGATCAGCAATAGAATGAGTTCAGGAAGCCAATACCATTCCTGCGGGAAGATATATCCGGTGATGCTGTAGGATAGAGCCTGAAGCCAGCCTCCAACGAAAAGCGGAATGATTCCCGCCATCGCAACCGCCCTGACCGTCTTTCGTTTTTGAAGGAAAAGGATTCCACCGACGATCGCAAGAATTCCCAGAATGATCGGCACATAATCATGTTCCCACGCCGTCGAACCGGCAAAATGATTGATTTGCCAAAGCTGGTCGCTCAAACCCATCGCAAATGAAGCGAACGGATTCCAGGCATTGAACGAAGTGCTGGGGTCCATCATGAGAAACGATAGCGGAGTCCGGGGAGGACTTCCGTAAATCGTGGTCGCGTACGTGGCCCACCAGCGTTTGATCTGTCCGCTGACGGGGCTGAACGTGCCGAAGACGAGTTTGTTCCACAGCATGTAGACTGCCAGCGTCCCGCCAACAATGCCGTAATAAACCGAGCCCTCTTTCAGCCAACCCGCCCAATTAAGTTTAAGATAGTCGAGAGGCGGAATATCCCGCACTGGCGAACGTGCGGAATGAAAAGAATAAACAGCCAGGCGGATGACCAGGACGAAAACAAAAGTCAGCAGCGCATCCATCAGCAAAATGACAAGCGAAAACGGAGGGAGAATTTTCAGTCGGCTGCCTGCGACAAAAAATAAAGTCATTAGGAGACTGCTGATTACAGTTCCGAAGAATGCGCCTTTTAGAATTGCCAGCGCGTGCCAATTCGACGGATGCCGATACAACCCCGTAAAATAAAAGGTCGCCGTCTTGATGATCAGCCCGGCAATGATCATGACAAGCGCGGCATTTACCGAGTTGTAATAACCGGGAATCCCCAGCCGCAGGATAAAAGCCGTCAAGGCGGAAGCCAGCACGGCCAGGATGTCGAGCGGCAGAAGGTATCGGATTGGCGAGGCGCGGAACACAATCCAAATCCCAACGATAAAGCTGAGAAATACGAGGTCGAGCCTCGCAAATATGACCAGGATTCCGACGATCCCGAGCATCGCAATTTGACGCAGCGAAGGCTTTGCGTCACGCCACTTCTTCTCAAACGCATACAACAGATAAAGGAACAGCGCGATCATAAACAGCGCAATCCCCGACTCCATACCAGTTCTATAAAGCAGACCAACCGTATTGATGTCGAAGGTCCAGTAAATGGCTGCCAGCATGGCAGCAGGATGCGAAACGATCCCCTTCAAGAGTTTGTACAAAAGCAGGGACGTGCCGACCTGCAGCAGGCTCGTCACAACCAGAAGAATCCGCAAAGGCAGGATCAGATCGAATCTTGCCAGCGCAAAAATGGGAATGCAGATCAACAGCCAAAGCGGATGATAACCGTTCGTAGGATGGATTCCATCGAACGTGCTCCCGTGTCCCTCGCTGATGTTCTGCGCCACCTTGAAATAATAATAAGCGTCATCGCGGGTGTACCAATTGTTGGGCAAATTATAGGAGTCGGAAAACGCCGCATACATTTGTGCGCCCAGGAAAACCACTGTTAAGATGATTTCAAACCAGGGGAATCGCTTCTTCATCACTATCCGATGTCAAGCGTGATCTTTCCTGATTGCTCGCCTCGCCCAAGTCGTTCCTGCGCGGCAGCCGCGTCTTTTAGCGGGAAAGTTTCATCCATTGCCGGTTTCAGTTTTCCGGCCACAACCAGATCCATAACCGTGTTGAAGTCCTTCAAATGGCTCATCGTCGAGCCGATGATCGAGAGATGCTTCGCGAACATGAAGCGGTTATCAATCTCGAACTTTGGGCCGCCTGTGTTGCCGACGGTCAATAATCGTCCGCCTTTTCGCAGTGCGCGCAGGCTGGACATAAACGTTGTGCCAACATTGTCCACGACGACATCCGCGCCGCGCTTATCCGTCGCGAGGAAAACTGCTTTGGACCAATCTTCCTCTTTCGACCGGTCAATGACAACGTCCGCGCCGAGCGATTTTGCCAAATCCAATTTTTTCGCATCGGAACCCACGACGATGACGCGGGCGCCGCTAAATTTAGCGATCTGCACGCTGGCAGTATTTACGCCTCCGCTTGCGCCGACAACGAGAACCGTTTCGCCAGCGCGCAGATTCCCGCGCGTAATGAGCGAATGCCACGCGGTTTGAAAAACCAGTGCGGCGGCCGCAGCGACGTGAAAATCGAAATCTTTTGGCAGTTTATAAAGTTGTCGCGCCGGCAGGCTGACAAATTCCGCGTACGTCCCGCGCAGAGTCTCACCGAGCAGATGCCAATCGCGGCACATGTTGTCCCAACCGGAGAGACAATATTCGCATTTGCCGCAACCAATATTGGCATTGATGACCACATGATCGCCAACCTGGAAATCACCAACGCCTTCACCCAACGCGGTGACCTCGCCCGCGCCGTCCGCGCCGTTGATGTGCGGAAGTTCCAACTTCAGCCCCGGCCATCCGTTGCGAACGGTCAGATCCACACGATTGAGAGAAGCGGCGCGCAATCTGACCAGCACTTCGCCAGCTTTCGGCTCCGGCGTTGGGAAATCGGTATATTCCAAAACTTCGGGTCCGCCATGTTGGCGGAACAAAACAGTTTTCATGATGCTTTCTCTCTGCATCCTATTTGAACGGGCGCGCAATTATGATGCGTTTGTGCGCGTCCATTATTCACATCCGATATGGAATATCGCGGGATTATTTGAGTCCCAATTCAGCCCGGCTGATTACGTGCCGCTGAATTTCGCTGGTACCTTCATAAATTTCAGTGATCTTTGCATCACGGAAGAAGCGCTCCACGGGCAATTCCTTGCTGTATCCCATTCCGCCGTGGATTTGCACCGCGGCGTGGGCGCAGAACATCGCCGTCTCGGACGCGAACAATTTTGCCATCGAAGACTGAAGCGTGTAACGCTCACCGGTTTCTTTGGATCGTTCTTTTGCAACAGCCGCATTGTAGATCAGCAGGCGCGCGGCTTCGATGCGAGTCTTCATGTCTGCAATTTTGAATCCTGTTCCCTGGAATTCGCCGATCTTCTGGCCGAAGGCTTCGCGTTCGCGCGCGTAGGCAACGCTTGCCTCGTACGCGGCTTCGGCGATTCCCAGCGCTTGCGAACCGATTCCGATGCGGCCCGCATCCAGCACGGTCATCGCAATTTTGAATCCATCGCCTTCTTCGCCGAGACGATTGGCGGCGGGCACGCGGCAATTTTCAAAGATCAATTCGCTGGTGGCGGAAGCGCGAATGCCCATCTTGGGTTCCTTCTTGCCGCGGACGAATCCAGATACATTTTTCGTATCAATTAGAAAAGCGCTGATCCCTTTTTGTTTCTTCACGGGATCCGTCATCGTGAAAACAACGATGTAATCCGCGATCGGTCCGCTCGTGACCCAGGATTTGCGTCCGTTGAGAACGTAGAAATCGCCATCCCGCACGGCGCGGCTTTTCATCGTCCCCGCGTCCGAGCCGGACATTGGTTCGGTCAGCGAATAAGCGCCGATCGCTTTGCCCGACGCAACCGGCTTGAGAAATTTCTGTTTTTGTTCTTCGGTCCCGAACTTCATGATGCCATGACAATACAGCGAGTTGTTGACCGACATGATGACGCCGTGCGAGGCATCCACTTTGCAAATCTCTTCGAGCGCCAGCACATAGGACATCGTGTCCATGCCTGCCCCGCCATATTGTTCCGGCACTTCGATTCCCATGAATCCCATTTCGCCCATCTTCTTGATGGTTTCGTATGGGAACTCGCCGCTTTCATCGAATTGTGCCGCGATTGGAGCGATTTCGTTTTTTGCGAAATCGCGTGCGGCATCCCGAATCATTTTGTGTTCATTGCTTAGGGGAAAAAGAGCGTCACTCACTTGAGCCTCCGTGGAATATGCTGCCACGATTATACCGTGCAAAAAGTGACACCGGTCGGTCATGGCTGTTCCCGATTGGCTCTGATAAAATGTATTGGTGACCTCGAAAACCACCAAAGAAATTTTGGCTCATCTGAAATCGCTGGCTGATCCGCACAATGTGGATGGCATGGCGCGCTTCGGAATCAGCCCGAAGAATACGCTCGGCGTGTCCATCCCGACTTTGCGCGGGATCGCCAAATCCCATCAGCGGAACCACGCTTTGGCTTTGGAGCTTTGGGATTCAAGAATCCATGAAGCGCGAATTTTAGCCTCGTTCGTGGATGATCCAAAATTTGTGACCGAAGCACAGATGGAATCATGGGCGAACGTTTTTGATTCGTGGGATGTTTGCGACCAGGTTTGCAGCAACCTGTTTGACAAAACAAAATTTGCATATCAAAAAGCGGATGAATGGAGCAGACGTTCCGAAGAATTCGTCAAACGCGCGGGGTTCGTGCTGATGGCGTCGCTGGCGGTACATGATAAAACGTCAAACGATGAGACGTTCGAAAAATGGTTTCCGCTTATCATCCGGGAAGCGGGCGACGAACGCAACTTCGTCCGCAAAGCTGTGAATTGGGCATTGCGTCAAATCGGGAAGCGGAACGGCCGTCTATGTGCGAAGGCAATAAAAGTCGCGCGGGAGTTGTCGAAGAGCGAGTCAAAATCAGCGCGCTGGATCGGAAAGGACGCGCTGCGCGAACTGGAAAACAAAAAATCCGCGGCGCGAAAATAATCGGAACTCTGAAATAATTGTAGTAAAATGTGACGCTTATATAGGAGAATGATACGTAACCTTTCTCGTTTGCGGCATTACGAATCTTCTCGCGCAGTGATGCGCACCGCCGCCGGTTGAGGACCGTCCTCAATGAGGCGGCGATGTAGTTTAACGGACCGGCCCGCGTTCACGCGCGATGCGGTTATCATTCGAGGCGTGAATGTTTATCGTTTGCGCCAAAGGTTAATAGATACACCCACGGCACGCAGGAAATTGCTGCCCGGGTATCCCGGCAGGCGAAGAGTTGCCCTGCAATTACTTCGCCTCCGATCTCAAAGCCGCGGCCGAATTGGGCCGCGAGAACGCTTGAAGGAGAAGAATGACCGGAAAAAATTTTTCATATCTATCATCAAAAGTGGAAAGCCACCCTCATCCGCAAAAGGGAAATTGCGGGGTGTTTGCCGTCAAACCGATTAAGAAAGATGAAATAATCGCTTTGTGGGGCGGAAAGATTCTTGCCGCTGATGAAATTGATCCAAACATGCCCAACTTCACACAGCAGGTTTTGCAGATCGAAGACAATTTCTATTTGATGACTCCTTCGATGGAGGATGCCGATTGCTTCAACCATTGCTGTGATCCCAACGTGGGGCTGACCGGTCAAATCGGTTTGATCGCCATGCGCGATATCGAAGAGGGCGAGGAAATTTGTCTCGACTACGCCATGTGCGATGGTTCGAACTATGACGAGTTCGAATGCACGTGCGGTTCGCCCAATTGCCGCGGCCACGTCACCGGCGAGGATTGGAAGCGGCCCGAACTTTGGGAAAAATACGATGGATATTTTTCCCCATATCTTGCGCGCCGCATCGCCGCTTTGAAAACAGAGGTTCATCAAAGAACTAAAGTGGCAGTTCGTTAATTCTTTTCCTGCGCGGATTTTCCTGATTGCGCTTGGACTGCGGCTGATCCCCGTTATTTTGACGCGCCAATTGGGAATTGGTCTCGACGATATGTTCCAATACGATATGCTGGCGCGCAGTCTCGCTTCGGGGAATGGATTTCGATGGTACGCGCCCCCCGATTTGGCGCGCCTCGCCCCGTATCTTCACCTTGACCTCGCGGCTTTGACTCTTGACCCGCGCGGGATGCTGACAACTTTTCGTGCGCCGCTCTATCCGGCTTTTCTTGCAATTATTTATTTTTTCAATGGCATCAATGATGGACGTTTCTTTGCGGCGCGTCTGGCACAGACGGTTCTGGGCGCGCTGCTGGCTCCGCTAACATATCTGACCGCACAGCATCTTTCTTCTTTCTTCTTTCCTCCCGACCTAAAGAAACAAGAGAGTAGAAAGAGGGCCGCCAAAATTGCAGCTTGGATCGTCGCGGCCTATCCGATGCTTTTGATTTTTCCGATTGCGCTGGCAACAGAAAATTTGTTTTTCCTTCTGGTGCTTGCCAGTGTTTTGTTCTTTCTTAAAGCCGCGGAAAAACCGACCACTTTCAACTTTCTATTTTCCGGCTTTCTCCTCGGTCTCGCGGCATTGACGCGTTCCATTATTCTCGCATTCGGTCTGCTTGCCATTTTATGGATTTGGTTTATTTTGAAAAACCGCCGCGGCGCGATCCTCTCGCTGGTGGCGCTTCTTGTGACTGTCACACCATGGATTATCCGCAACTCATTGCTTGCGGGGCGATTGAC
>JAKAKJ010000097.1 GCA_021824575.1 Chloroflexota bacterium | reverse complement strand
CGATACGTTTCCGCCCAGACGCGTTTCAGGAAAGCAAGATATTCCTCCAGCGACAAATCTTCATCGTAATCCTTGCCCACGTTGTATGGCGGCGACGTGACCATCAAATGCACGGAGCAATCCGGAAGTTCGTTCATTGATTCGGAAGATGTGTTGAAAACCGTATCCAGCTTTTCAGCGGGAATCGGATTTTCGTGATAATCCAAGTCCGCGGATCGCGGCTGGTCGTCATACAGGCGCATGGAATAAAAGGCCGAGGCATCGTGACCGGCGCGGCCCGGCGAACCAAACGAGGACGTTTTTGTTTTTTTACGCGGCATGATCGGATGAAAGATCGCGGAACAAGGCCAGCAAGCCGGGGGAAAAGTTTCGAGTCGTAACATCGAACTCATAACACGTCCGTTTGATCGCGGCGCTGAACGCGTATTCGAACAACGGGCCGCGTCCGGCGGAATCCAAGTTCATCCACGCGTGCGAATCGCGCGGCAATAATGGGATGACCAATTTTTTCAGCACAGGAACAAAGGCCAGCGCTTCCAGCGGATAATAAATCTTGCCGGAGCGCAATGTCGGACTAGAGACTAACACATCATCCAGCGGATCAATTTCGGATGGCGCCGGTTTCAACCCATCCGACTGGAAGGACAGCCATAAATCCACGTAATTGCTGTGCGAATAAAAATCCTGTGCGGTGTGAGTCAGCTTTCCAAACGCGCGCCATGCCGTTTCGACATCGCCGTTTTCCAAAGCGGGAGCAATCAAAGCGCGTTGATCTTCAATAAAGGCGCGGGATTTGTCAAAAGCATTATTGTCGAAATGATACTCATCATGGCCGATCTGACCCGTCCAAAACGCGTCCTGCTTCACGCTGGCGGCAATGATCTCATCGAGCGCGCGTGGACTAAACTCCGAGCCCACCGCACTTCGCAGCAATTCAGCGTGAATGCGTCGCAGCATTTATTTCAATCCTTTGAGTTCGTAGATTTCCGCCGCCTGTTCGCGGCCCTTGACCATGATCGGCGCAAGTGGAATGGCGTTCACGCGATCCGCAATAATGTCATAGGTTGATTTGTGAATCAAAATCTGTCCGCGCTTGGCAGAAGACTGCAATCGCTGCGCCAGATTGACCACATCGCCGATGGCCGTGTAATTGAACAATTCCGCGGTGCCCACATTGCCGACAATCGCCGGGCCAGTCGTAATCCCGATGCGAAATGTCATGTGTTGTTCAGGATCTTTAAAGCGGCTGTGCGCCTCGATGGAACGCTGAATAATGTCGCACGCCGCGCACGCCGCGCGCAGCGCATGATCTTCCTGCTGATCGGGACTGTTCCAGATCGCAAGCACCGCGTCGCCCATGAATTTGTCGAGCGTGCCTTCCTGCTCAAGGATGGCCTGCGCCGCCAATGAAAGATATTCATTGAGCACGCTGAATGTTGTTTCAGGGTCATGCTTTTCGCTGTACGGTGTAAAGCCGTTCAGGTCAGCAAAGAGAATCGTCACGATTTGTTTGACGCCATCCAATTCAAGATTGCCCGGGTCCGCCAGCAATCGGTCGCGGACGCGCGGCGCGACCACGCGCCCAAACGTCCGGCGGATGCGTTCGCGTTCCGCCTCGACTTTGCGCTGTTCAGTCAAATCTTCGAAGACGAACGTCGCTCCTTTTGTACTGAGATGTGCGTCGCGCAACGGAGAGACCGACAGACGCAAATACAAATCGCCTCGCTCCGGGACTTTTTGGCTTAGCTCGGTACTGAGAACGGATTCTCCCTTTTTGAACGTGTTCGCCGCCACGTTGGACATCTCTTCGCCAAACCCGGGGACGCCTTTTGCCAGCGTTTTGCCGATGGCTTTTTTCACCGGCACGCCGAGGATATTTTCCGCGGCGCGATTCAACAATGTGATGCGTCGCTTCAAATCGGTGGTGATAATTCCCGCCGCCACGGACGAAAAAATATCGTCCATGAGATTCTTCATCTCCATCGTCTGGTCGAGCGTGCGCCGCAGGTTTGCAAATAGACGCGCGTTCTCTAACGCCAGCGTGGATTGCGCCGCGACCGCCGCGAGGAAATCCAAATCATCGCTCGTATAAAGATCACCGGAGCGGCGCGGCCCAAGCGACATGAATCCGATCATCTTTCCTTCATAATGAAGCGGCACAAAAGTGAATCCCATCAATCGTCTATAGGAATTAGCGGAATCCTGCAAAGGCGCTGGCAAAGGTCCGTTTGACGGAATCCAGATCGGCGTCCGGGAGGAAGCGAGCAGATGAATTAACGGATTTTCGATTTCATACGCAGGTGCGGAATCTTCGCGTGTGGCGTGCGGGAAATATTGTCCAAGATCATCGTTGTAAAGGTAAATGATGAACTTCTCCGGCGAGAGCGCCTGCGTGATCTGCTCTTCGAGCGTATGAAGGGTCTGCGTGAGATCGGGCGTGATGACGAGACTGCGCGAAAGGCTGGAGAGGGCGCGGCGGTAATCGGCGGGTGAGCGATAGAAGAGACGGTCAATGCCATGCTGGATCAATTCGCGCAATGGATTGAAGCCAATGACCAGCAAAATCAGATATGCCACAATCACCAGCGGATCGCTCGCACGCACAGCCTGCTGAAGGATAATGGTAAAAAGCGCCAGCAAGCCATAAAAAACAATCATCGCCGCGCCGACGGCAATGATATACGCCAGCGCCCGCGAGAAAAAGCGGTCCACATCGAGAAGGCGATAACGAAGGATGGCGTACGTGATGGACAGCGGAAAGATCACGAGCGCGGGAAAGATCAGCCAGGCGTAGAACTGCGTGAAGATTCCAAAGGCCAGCGGTGCGATGTAGTACAGCGAAGGCATGAAAGCGATGATCGCGCCAAAGATGATGATGCGGCTTTGCTGGCGGACAAAAGGAAGATCGCTCTTGAAGACGCGGTAGATCAGCGTGCCAAGAAAAAGAATCACCGCCAGCGTAATGAACAAATAGCCCCACTGCCACGTGTTGATATAAAAATATGGATCAGACGGGCGGACAATAGCCAGCGTGGTGGGAATCGCGAGCAGGAAGAAAATCAGCCACGGCACGAAACGCAGACGCTGCCATTTCAGAACAAAGCGCATCGGCTGCGGAAATACCAGTGAAAGATGCGCCAGGCTTGCGCCGGTCGCACCGAGTGCCAACGCCCACAACAGGACCACGTGCCGGGTCGTATCCATGTCGAGAAACCCGGAGGTCAGGATGCTCAGCCCCGATGTAAACATCAACAGGACGCGGCTGGCGCGCAGGTCGCTGCGTAATGTGTAGGTCCAGATTCCGATTCCCAAAAACGCCAGACTGACGAGATATGGAATGATGAAGAAGGTCAACAAATCGCTGAACGGCGGATGGGCCAGCGGCGTAATCGTAAATTGAAAAATTCCGCCAGAGCGGCGTGAAACCGAAACCTGCACCGGCTTCGTTCCATTTTGCCGCAAGAACGACTCCACTGCGTCCGCGCTGTTCAAAGGCTGACCGTTCAAAGTCAAAAGCCGGTCCGCAAAGATCACACCGCTATTGCGCGCCGGCCAATTCGATCCGCTAAGCTGGCTGACAACGTTATTCGGTTCCAGCACCATTCCGAGAAACGGCGTTTGATACCATCGCGCGGCCCAAAATGGAGTCAATACCAGCAACAACAAAGCGACGGCGGCAATAAAAATCACTGGCGCATGTAATAACCAATTTCGTTCAGGTGGGGTTTGCATCTCTCTCCTGTGAAATTATAATCCAGCCATGTCTTTCTACACTCGCAAAGGCGATGATGGCACGACCGGATTGCTCGGTGAGGGACGCGTGGCAAAATATCATGCCCGCATCGAAGCGCTGGGAACCTTGGACGAATCGTCCGCGGCGCTGGGCGTGGCGCGCGTTTCGACGCGTGATCCGCGCTGCGGGCCGCTCCTGCTCGAAGCGCAGCGGGACTTATACCGGCTCATGGCCGAGGTGGGAGCTTTGCCCGAAAACGCAAACCAATTCCACTTCGATGCAAAGCGCATCGAATGGCTCGAAAAAGAAACCGACGCATTGAGCAAAACCGTCGAGATGCCAAAAGATTTCATCATACCGGGAGATACCGCGCCCGGCGCGGCATTGTCGCTGGCGCGCGCCGTTGTCCGCCGGGCGGAGCGGCGCGTGGTCGAGCTTTTCGACGCGAAGGAAATCACAAATCCCGCTTTACAGCAATACCTCAATCGTTTGTCTTCGCTGTTGTTTGTTTTGGAATTAATAGAAAATCAAACGGCGGGCAAAGAAACTACAAAAGCAAAAGAGCCTTAACACAAAAGACGCAAAGTGTGCAAAGTTCTTTTCTGTATATTTGTGTTTAATAAATTTTTGGAGAATCTGTGACTGGTACTTTTCTCAATACTGGAGCCATATTGCTTGGCGGAATACTTGGATTGATTTTTGGTGCGCGCGTGCCCGAACGCTTGAAAGCCACCGTTGTGGCCGGCATGGGATTATTCGTCGCAGCCATTGGCCTCCAAATGTTTCTCAAAACCGAAAACTCGCTGATCGTGTTGGGCGCGCTTTTGATCGGCGCATTGTTGGGCGAATGGTGGAAGATCGAAGACCGATTGGAAGCACTTGGACAAAATCTCGAAAAACGATTTTCTAAAAGCGACAATTCATCCGAAGCAGGTGATGGGAACGCGTCGAGCAAATTCGTGCGCGGATTCCTGACATCCTCCCTGCTCTTTTGCATCGGGCCGCTGGCCATCCTCGGCTCGATCCAGGACGGTTTGACCGGTGACTACAAACTGCTGGCCGTCAAATCCGTTCTGGATGGATTTGCATCGCTGGCTTTTGCATCCTCGCTTGGTGTGGGCGTATTATTCTCATCACTGATGATCCTGATTTACCAAGGCGGCATCAGCCTGCTGGCGGCTCAATTGAACGCGATCGTCACACAGTCCATGATGAACGAGATGACCGCCGCGGGCGGCGTCATCTTGATGGGACTCGCGGTCAGCAGTCTGCTCGAGATCAAAAAAATCCGCGCCGGAAATTTCCTGCCCGCGCTGGTCATGGCGCCGCTGACCGTTTGGATTTTGTCTTTGTTTGGAAGGTGATTTCAGAATCGCGTGATTTGGGGAACGCGGATTTTTATCAGCGCAAATCCACGTCCAAATAAATTGGTGACAATCATGTTGTCAAACGAAAAGGCGCGGCCATGAGCCGCGTCTTTTTTATCAAATCAATTTATTGCGCGCCCGCCGCCTTTAAAGCCTGATCGAGCGTCTGCTGGAAAACGCTGAACGGCTGCGCGCCGTCCAGTGTGGTCGTGACTGGCTGCGTTTGACCTTTGGGGATGTAACTGATGACAAAGAACGGCGTGCCAGTGATCTTTGCGGTCAACGCGTCCTGATAATCCTGATTCACCTGGTTCAAATATTTCTGGCTGTTGAAACAGGAATTATAGGCGTTCATATCCAAGCCGATGCTTTGGGCAATCGCCTGCAAGCGCCGCGGCGTGAACGAACCGGCGTCTTCGCCAATCACATTGGTAAAGAGCGCGTCGTGCATTTGCCAATACTTGTTCTGGTCTGCCGCGCAATACGCCGCCATTGCCGAATCCTGCGATTCGGTGCCTGCTGGCCCACCCCCGGCGGCAATGTTGCCGCTCACCCAGTTACCCGCAGAACGGTCGGTGTAATACACTTTGTCCGTTTTGACGTACGCATTGATAATTTGAGCCTCGGTATCCTGCCAGTATTGTTTGCAATAAGGACATTGAAAATCGGAGAATTCCACCAGCTTGACGGGGGCATTCGGGTCGCCGGTGGAATTTCGGTTCACATTCGGACGCGCCTCCGGCGTCGCAGGCTGGATCGCTGCGATTGGCTTGACCTGCGGATAGATCAGGAAGAATGCCACCAGCAACGCGCCGATCACAATCAAACCAATCCAAACCAGGCGGCTGCGCTGTTCGGCGCGCCGTCGTTTCTCGCGAAATTCCTGACGTTTGCTCATACCTTCCCGGTCTTTTCTGCTCATTCGTTCACCTCATAATGTTTGGGTCTTGGCGGGAGATTTTCCCATGTTCAAAGCCTTTTGTCCAGAACGCGGCATAAAGTCTTATATTCTATTTATGCGGGCCGCGAATCAAAAAAGGGATGCGGGCTTTTCCGCATCCCTTTTTATCCAAGACAGCACAGTTATTGCGCGCCCGCCGCCTTTAAAGCCTGATCGAGCGTCTGTTGGAAAACGCTGAACGGCTGTGCGCCATCCAGCGTGGTTGTGACCGGCTGCGTCTGGCCTTTTGGAATGTAACTGATGACAAAGAACGGCGTGCCCTGCATACCTGCGGCGTCTGCATCCTTCAAATCCTGATTCACCTGGCTCAAATATTTATGGCTGTCGAAACAGGAATTATAGGCGTTCATATCCAACCCGATGCTTTGGGCAATCGCCTGCAAGCGCCGCGGCGTAAAGGAGATTCCATCCACCTCACCAAGCACATTGGTAAAAAGCGCATCGTGCATCTGCCAATACTTGTTCTGGTCAGCAGCACAAAGCGCGGCCATTGCCGAATCCTGCGATTCGGTATCATTCCCGCCATTGGCCTTGTTGGCGTTGTCACTGATAAAATTGCCCGCCGAACGATCTGTATAATACACCTTGCCCGTGTTTACATAAGTTTCAATGATCTGCGGCTCAGTGTTCTGCCAATACTGTTTGCAATAAGGGCATTGGTAGTCAGAGAATTCCACAAGCTTGACGGGCGCATTCGGGTCACCCGCCGAATTGCGGTTTACATTGAGGCGCGTTTCCGTCGCCGCAGGCTGGATCGCCGCAACAGGTTTGATCTGCGGATAGATCAAAAAGAATGCAACCAATACCGCACCGACAACAATCAAGCCAATCCAGATCAAGCGGTTGCGCTGTTCGGCGCGTCGGCGCTTCTCACGGAATTCCTGACGCTTGCTCATGCCTTCCCGGTCTTTTTTACTCATCGAATCTCCTTGTTATATTGTCGCAACTTCCATATAAATTCAAAATCTTATTTCTTTAAACGCGCATCCATCCAGTCAATCATCACTTTGATGACTTCAGCTTTTTCCGGCTCATTGTGGATTTCGTGATAGAGACCGTCCCATGCGCGCCAAGTGACGTTTTTTCCGCCGCGCTCCGCAAATTGCCGGCTGGCTGCTGCCGACGTGATCTTATCAGCGGCTCCGTGCATGAGCAGCAGAGGGAGCGGAAACTCCGCGGCGTGGTCGAGTGCCCACAACCCGGATTCGTATACCGCGACGAACAAGCGCGCCGAAATTTTATTGTGAACCAAAGGATCGCTGTTATACGCGTTCACCACATTCGGATCGTGCGAAAGCGCGGCCGTGTCCAACCCGGACTTTTGAGTGAATCCCGGTGCGACGTTGTTCATCATGCGTCCCAGCGCGACCTGCATGGCGGGCGGCTCGAACGCCAGCTTCAGCCACGGGCCCGTGGAGATCACACCAACCAAATCCGCTTTGCGGCGCAGCGCAAAGTTGATGACCTCATTCCCGCCCATGCTGTGACCATACAAAAAACGCGGCAGGCCGGGATAGCGCGTTTGCATTTGCGCGAGGAAATCAGCAATGTCATCCATTAACGCATCGTACGATGGCGTATGACCGCGCGGGCCGCTGGTTTTTCCATGTCCGCGTGCGTCAAAACCAACAAGGGCATAGCCCGCCTTGGCAAAGGCCTCGCCCACGTGGGCATAGCGTCCCACATGCTCGCCGTGCCCGTGAACGAGCCCAACAACGGCTTTCGGTTTTGCGTCAGGTTCCCAGCCAAACTCATAAAACTTGATGCCGTCTTTGTTCTGCCAACTCGATTCGAACGTTTTCATCGTGCCTCCCACAGCAATTTTGAATCTGCAATCGTCTGCATCACCAACATGATGACAACAACCGCGTTACGTTGTTGAGCCGTCATCACTCCACCTGAATCGTATAAACCGGATATTGCTCTCCCGTGCGGCGAAAACCGAGCCTCTGATACAATGCCAGCGAGGCATTGTTGTTCCCCTGCGTGTTGACAGTGATTTGCGCCGCGCCGTTATTTTGCATGCGGACGATCAAGTCATTGACCAATACCGCGCCGAGGCCATGGCCTTGCGATTCGGGCCGGACGGCAAGCCGTGCGAGGTGCGCCCCAAGCGGACTCCATGTTGACAACTGGTATCCGACCATGCCCGACGCGTTTTCCGCGACCGAAGCATAAACTGCCTGCGAAAAAGCCTTGCTTAGTGCCGGCAATGAATTTTGCCAGAGCAAATCAAAAGCCGCGGTATCCACTTCGACAACGCGCGGCAAATCATCGGGCGTCATGGTGCGGATGCTGTACCCTGCGGGAATCGAATAACGCGTGACAGGCTGGTTGGTCCATTCGAGCATGACAATGTGATGGGCCAAAGCAAATCCGCTCGCGGTCAAAAGCGAATCCATCCAGCGTTCCATGGCAATGGCCGCCGCAATGACGCGGCCGCGCCCCTCCAGTTCGCTGCGCGCTGCCGCCCATAACGGCAACCAGGCTTCGGGTCCGGAAAGACGCGAGGCGTGGACGAAAAGCCGGAGCCAGGCAATCGAATCCGGGTCCGGCGGGCAGGCCAAGGCGGCAGCAACGCGTCCATTTTCTTCGAGCGCCCAATACGGCGAATGACCCAGCCAGTCGAGCGGCGTACGCCAATCGAGGTGACGATGAACGTGTCCCTCGAAAAAAATCAGGTCGGAAATTTGTTGGTAATCGGTGGAGACCGCCGGGCGGACTCGCTGACCAGCCTTGAGCGCCGGAGGGTGAGTCGGGCTCATCGCACTACAAGACGAAGGAAAAATTTGAGAATGCGTTCGAAGATGGACGGTTTGTCTTTCGCTTCGAGCGAGCCGATCATCTTGATGGCTGAGTCGGTAACCTTGCCGCGTTTGAGTCGGATGCCTGCCGCAGATTTGAGCACCATGGAGCGCAGGTCGCCTTCATGCGCGTCAGCAAAGATTTGAGCTGATTTTTCGTAGGCGGCCAGAGCCTCATCAAAACGTTTAAGAGCCTCGAGCGCGGAAGCCTGGTTGCCCACCGCCATTCCCTGGCGTTTAAGATCTTTCGCTTCCGCAAACACGGCGTCGGTTCCAGCGGCCGCGTCGAATGCTTCCTGTGGTTTTCCCAATTTTAAAAGCGTGACGCTCAGGTTATTTTTCATTTCAGCTTCGTTGATGCGGTCATCGAGTGAAGCGTAGCCTTTTGCCGCGTTCTCGAACGCGCCTGCGGCGGATTCGTAATTGCCAGCTTCAAAAGCCAGCTTTCCATCTTCGGCTAATTTTTGGGGTTCAGAATCTGTGGTCATGAAAATTTTTCCCGCCGCGCAAGAATTTACAGCGTAATATCGAGCAATCCTTCAGCCACCGAACGAAGTTTGTCGGTGGACATGGAACTGAGTTTCATTGCCAGTTCAAGGTATGGGCGGTTGACTGGCTGGCAGACAAAGCCCTGCAATTCCTTGGGCAGCTCGAGAAATTGTTTGACGGCATCCTGGTCATTCATCCATTGGCCGATCGGCCCGCTCTGGTCGAAGAAGGTGTCAATCCGTCCGCCCAGCGCGGTGAGCAAAGCTTCGAGTTCGGGCAATGGAATCGGGCGTTCGCCAAGTTCATACGCCTTGATGCGCGCGCCGCTAATGCCGGTTTCCTGAGTCAGCGCTTTGATCGAAAGACTGGCATGATTGCGTTCCTGGCGAAGCAGCGCACCAATCATGCGCTGGCGCACTTCGACGAGGCGCGGCAGGTCGAGCGGTTCGGTCGGCGGCGCGTCGTCGGAAATGGACGATTTGCCCCAGAAATGATCCATTGGAAGTTTCAAATAATACACAAGCGTTTCAAGTTCGGGGAGTGAGGGCGCGCGATTTCCCTCTTCATAAGAACGGAATACGCCTTTCGTCACGCCGATGGCTTTCGCGCATTCATCAATGTTCCGGCGCGCGGCGAGGCGGGCATCCCGGATCAGGACGCCTAATTTTTTGGTGCGAAGTGTGATCTGAGAGCGAGTGTCCATGCAATCCTCGTTGGCTGAATTATACTGCGTGTTACAGATAAACCTCGCAGGCAGTTATCTCATTTGAAAGCAGTTATAAGGGAGATGTTTAACACGAATTTTACAACCAAAGAGTGACGCGAATACATTCAATGTACGGGAGATGCGAGCAGGTCACGCTTTTCTCTTCGAGGATTCGTAAGCATGACCCGCGACATATCTTTTGAGCAAGGAAACTCCCTGATTTTTAACGATGCTGGCGGCTGTTCAATCTATCTGCAATCGAGGTGCCAAAGATTTCCGCGCCGAGCTTGTAACCGGCGGCTTCCAAACGCGACGAGAACATCGGCCGGATGCCGGTGGCTTTTAATTCGCCAAGCACTTTGCCGCCTTCGCCAATTCCGGTTTGCTCGAACTTGAACACATCGGTCAGAACGATGGTATCGCCTTCCATGCCGGCAACTTCGGTGACAGCCGTAACTTTGCGCGCTCCATCTTTGAGCCGTGTTTGCTGAACGATGAGATCCACCGCAGATGAAATCTGCTGGCGAACCACTTTGATCGGCAAATCCATGCCAGCCATCAGCACGAGCGTCTCGAGGCGCGATAACGCGTCACGCGGGGAATTGGCATGGAGCGTGGTCAGCGAGCCGTCGTGGCCGGTGTTCATCGCTTGCAGCATATCGAGCGCTTCGCCACCGCGGCACTCGCCAACCACGATCCTGTCGGGACGCATACGCAGCGAGTTGCGGACAAGGTCACGGATGGTCGTTGCGCCGCCGCCGTCCACATTGGCCGGTTTGGTTTCGAGTCGCAATACATGATCCTGCTGAAGCTGCAACTCCGCCGCGTCTTCGATGGTGAGGATGCGCTCGTTTTCTGGAATGAAGCCGGACAGCACGTTAAGCAGCGTGGTCTTGCCCGAACCGGTCCCGCCCGAAATGACGATGTTCAAACGCGCCATCACGCAAGCCCGCAGGAACTCGGCCATGCTCTGCGTGAGCGAACCGTATTCAACAAGCTGGGCAATCTGGAGTTTGTCCTTGCGGAATTTTCGGATGGTGATCGAAGGCCCGTCAATCGCGACCGGCTGGACAACCGCATTGACGCGCGAGCCGTCGGGCAGGCGCGCGTCAACGGTGGGGCTGTCAGGGTCCACGCGCCGGCCAAGGGGCAGAATGATGCGATCAATGATCCGAAGAACGTGTGCGTCGTCGTCGAACGTCACGTTGGTACGCGTCAGTTGTCCCTTCTTTTCGACATAGACTTTCTTTGGCCCGTTGACCATTACCTCGCTGACATCCGGGTCGTCGAGCAGCGGCTGGATCGGGCCATAACCCAGCATGTCGTTCAATACATCCTGAAAAACGGCGCGCTGGATATCATCGGGAAGACTCACGCGCGCCTGTTCAAAAACACTTTTCAAATGCTGCTTGATAAAAGTTGCGCGCTGGTCGAATGCGATCCCTTCGCTCTCGATCCCGCGCGAAAGCGCGTCAATCAGAAAACGTTTCAACTTGGCAAGATCAGAGGAGGAAAAACGCGCAGAAGTTGACGAGGCAGGCTGGGCCATGAATGTTTATTCCTTCGACTCTTCTTCGTCCGGCATGACCCACACAATTTGAGTGCGGCGCACCGCCAGGAAGGGGGCTGTGAACAAAACCTGGCCATCCGTTCCCAGAATAACCGCCTCGGTCATTGCAAGGAAAAGTTCATCGCGATCCAGTTCGTCCTTTAAACGCTCGCCTTGCCGCACGTGGACTTTGCCGCGCACCAACTGGCTTGTTGTCTGGACGGTGGTGTGCACCGCAATCTTGGTTACCACATCGGTAAAGAACTTTCCTTTTTCGTCGTATTCGATCGTCATGGAATGCCTCTGCTTTGTATTTATAGCGAACGCAAATGCCTCGCGAGTTCTGCCATTTGACGGGATGTATCTTTCAAGACAATGGATGCCGTATCGTTCGGGAATTTGGTTGTGATCGGCTGGTGTTGATTGTTTGCCAGCGCAAAATTTCCGCCGAGATAAGGCATGGCGGTTTTGATATCAACGCCAATGATCTTTTCCGCTTCCGCTTTGGTCAATCCTTCCAGGCCTACAGCGCGATTCAAAATTGTGAAAACAGACGAGGCCTGCAAGCCCTTGGTCTTCAAATAATCCCAGACCGTTTTCGTAAGTGTGACCGTACTCAAATCGGTGCTTACGATCATCGCCACCAGATCGGCATTTTCGATCAACGGCAGGCTGATGCGTGAGAGCGAACGTCCAAGATCAAGAAAGACGAAATCATAGCCGAGCCTCAACGAATGGACAATATCACCGATCTTCCCGACGTTGAGCTGGTTCCCGCTTTCGGGGTCTGGCGAACCCGCCAGCAAATGGAAATGCCAGGCGCTCATTTCGGTCAGGCTCTTGCGGAAGAAATCAGGTGTCATTTCGGAAGAAGGCATTTCGGCAATCATGACCAGGTTTTGATCGCCCTCGTAGCCAACGATTTCCGCAATCGAGCCGATTGGCAATACCATGTCCACAACCGCGATGCGCGCCTCCGGCTGGTTGACGGCAACATTCATGGCAATATTGGCACACAAGGACGAAGTACCTGTTCCACCCTTGGCGCTCAGAAAAACGATCAACAGCCCGCCATCTTTTGCCGCCGAAACGGGTGCGCCGGTCAGCCGCCCAATCATTTCCACCAGAACAGGAATGGCTTCTCCCGTCTTCACCAGATATTCCTTGAAGCCTGCGTCGAGACAGGCGCGGGCGCGAGAATGCAGCGGATCACTGCTGAGTGCAATCAACGGTGTTTTGGATGTGCGCGCGTCGGATCGCAAACGAACGGCAAAATCCTCGCCCTTCAAATCGGCCGTTACGGGATCCATCACAATGACATCGGGATGATCCCGCCAGGCGGCGACCAAACCTTCCCTACCCGAGCCGGCCCGCAGAACTTGATAACCCGCTTTGTGCAGAGCCGCCGAGACATAACTGAGACTCGCAGCATCCGCATCAATAACAAGAACATTCTTCCCGGCCATAAATCACTCAGGCTTCGAGCGGCGGCATCAAATATCCAAGCCCTGAACGCGTGACAATGTGATGTGGGTTGTGCGGATCGGCTTCCAATTTCTGTCTCAGGCGGGCGATGCTCACCCACAGGATTTCCTTGTCCAGTTTATATTCAGGTCCCCACACACTGGTCAACAAATCCTCGGAGGTCAAAATCGTGCCGATGTTGTGGGCAAATTGCAGAAGCAGCCGGTATTCTGTGGCGGACAGCGAAACGGGCTGTTCATCCTTCCAGACCTCAGCGCGCGCAAAATCAATCTTTAGGTTACTGTGTGTGAAGAAGCGTTCCTGTCCCTGTTCTGTGGGAGGCTGCGCGCGGCGAAGAACAGCGCGCACGCGCGCCAAAAGTTCAGTCGCCGAAAAAGGCTTGACGAGGTAATCGTCGGCTCCCAAGTCCAGGCCTTTGACGCGATCCTGCTCCTCGCCTTTAGCCGTCAGCATGATGATTGGAACGTTGGAAAACTCGCGTATGCGCTGGCAGGTCCCGAAGCCGTCCAGCCGAGGCATCATGATATCCAGCAGGATCAAATCAACAGGCTGGGCGGAAAATGTGTCCACTGCCTGGATGCCATCCGACGCAGTCAGCACTGTATACCCCTCTGTCTTAAGATTGGCCTCCAGCAAGCGGAGGTAACGAGGTTCGTCATCCACGATCAATATCTTTTTGGACATGATGCCTCCTTCAAAAGAAACCGGATCACAAAGCAGGTTCGATGGGCAGTTCGATAAAGAAAGTGGTGCCTTCGTCCAAAACGGACTCTGCCCAAATCTTACCATGATGTGCGAGGATTATCTGTTTGCAAATGTACAATCCCAGACCGGTGCCGGTGACCGTAGCTTGTCCAGGGACGCGATAAAAACGTTCAAAAAGGAACGGAAGATAATCTTCCGGGATGCCGGGACCGCGATCCGAAAAGGTCACCTTCAAAGTTCTGGCGGTGCGGCGGATGCTGATCGAGACAGGCGAATCAGGGGCATATTTCACAGCATTGCTGAACAGGTTCTCAAAAACCTGCGCCAGCCGCACTCCATCGCCCAGGATGGGTGGGACATTCTCAAAATCAAGATTCACCTGCAAGTCGCCGTGATGCGTGCGAAGCCGCGTGGTGACATCGCGGATCAACGCATCCAGTCTCAACGGCTGGAATTTAAACTGGAGAGTCTTCGTCTGCAAGCGCGCTGACTCGAGCATATTCTCGATGAGACGAGTCAAGCGGTCAGCCTCGTCGTCAATGATTGCCAGGAATTCGCGCTGGGTCTTCTCATCCCATTTGGTGTCTTCGCGCAGCAGGCTGGTGCTGTAGCCTTTGATAAAGCCTAGCGGGGTGCGAAGCTCATGTGAAATCGTGGAAACAAAATCGTCCTGCAGGCGCATTTGCTTTTGCACGGATTCCAGGTTGGCACGCGCCTCCTGCAACGCTTTGGCTGCCAACAGGGATGCGGCGGCGGTTGCGATCAATGCCGCCATGCGAACGTGGACCGTGGTATAGGCTGGCCCGCCGAACCGGACAAAAACCAACGCGCCGCTCAACCGTCCGGCGGTGAACAGCGGCAGGCCAATCAGGTAGGGAAAACCAAGCCGGTCCGTACGCGAACTCGGACCCGGCTCGCGCACAATCATTTCCCTGTTGGTAACGACTTCCACGGCAATTCCCTCGCCCCAACTGACATCCGCCTCGGCGTGTTTGCCGCGTCCCACTGCGCGCGCATAGACAATATCCAGCCCGCCACTGGAGTCCAGCAAATAGAGGGCCACGTTGTCGTACACAAATTCTTCGCGCAAAGAAGCCAGCAGCGTATCCAGCGCAGCCTTCCAATCGGCTTTTGCGTTCACGGCTTGCAGGATGGTATATAAGTAATCGAGCGTCTGCGGATCAACCGACATAATCTATGTTTATGCGGAATGTTTCTGCTTCTCGTCTTTCGTCACGGCCAAAAGCGGGAATTTGAATGTGGTGCCGCGGCCTTCGATGGAATTCACATCGAGCAATGAGCCGTGCGCCTCAACAATTTGGCGCACCAGCGAAAGCCCGAGGCCCGTGCCGCCCGCTTTGCGCGTGGACGAACCATCGAGTTGGTGGAATGGTTCAAAAATTTCATTCAAACGGTTTGGCGGGATGCCGATGCCGGTATCTGCCACCGAAACCATCACCAGGTTTGCACCCTCTTCCTTCAAACTGACAATGATACGCCCGCCAGACGGCGTAAATTTGACTGCGTTATCGAGCAGCTGATTCAATATCCAGCCGATCTTCTCCGAGTCGCCCTGGACGAGAGGCAGATTCTCGTCAGCAAGGACATGCACCGTCACGCCGCGTTCATCCGCCTTCTGAGTGGCAGACTTGGCCGACAAGTTGGCGAGACGGCGAATATCGAACGCATCCTGCTTCATGCTCATTTCGCCGCGCGAGGCCAGCGAGAACATGATCAAATCCTCGATCAAATTCTCCAAACGATCGGATGATCTCTGGCTCACTTGCAATGCGTGGCGTTGCTCCGGGGTAAGCGGCCCCAGCGATTCGGTCACCATCAATTCAAGATAGCCTTTGATATGAGTCAGCGGCGTGCGTAATTCATGGGAAATATTGGCGACAAAATTGGCCTTCATCTGGCTGAGTTCTGAAAGCCGTTCGAGCGCTTCCTGCAATTCGGATGTCCGCTCCTGAACGCGCTGTTCAAGATTGCGGTTAGCAGCCTGCAGCGCCGAGCGCAGTTGGATGATCTGTTCAGTAATCGCCTGATCCAGCGTGGAACGTTCGAGAAGTTTCAAATCCAGAAGTGCCTGGCCGAGCAAATAGGTTTTCCCTTCTGCGATCTTTTCCTGCTGATACGCCAGCGCTTTTTGCAAATCCAATTCAGAAATATGCCCGCTGCGCACCAACGCTTCTCCAAGTCTGGGCACGAGCATCTCAGGGGTCAGCTGGAACGATGGCAAAGTACTCGACATAAGTCAATCTCCTAAAGCTGTGGCTAACCTCAACCAAACATAATCCATCAATGCCGGATATAAACCCACTCCCCACCGACCATTGTAGCAGAAGATTGAAAATCTTTCACTTCCTGCGGATCGGTTTTGAACGGGTCCCTTTCCAGGACAATCAGATCGGCGAGGAAGCCCGGAGCCAATTTGCCCTGACGGTTTTCCGCGTACGCGGCATAGGCCGCGCCGGTTGTGAATCCTTCGATTGCTTCCTGCATCGTGAGTCGCTGTTCGGGATGCCAGCCATCGGGATTCGGCGAGCCGTCTGCGCGTCGACGCGTGACCGCCGCGTGGATTCCCCAAAACGGATTCGGCGATTCGACCGGCGCGTCCGAGCCAAAAGCCAAGTGCGCGCCCGCATCAAGTTGCGTCCGCCAGGCATAAGCCAGCGACGAACGCGCTCCCCAATATTTGTCGGCCATCAACATGTCTGATGTGGCATGGATGGGCTGCATGGACGCGATCACATTTAACTTTGCCAGCCGCGCTGCATCGTCGGGATGAAGAACTTGCACATGCTCGATGCGATGGCGCAAATGCGGCAAACCTTTTTCCGTTTCATAAGCGCGCAACTGTTGATATGCATCCAATACTTCGTGGTTGGCTCGGTCGCCAATGGCATGGACGGTCATGCCAAGTCCAACATCCGCGGCATGACGGCCATATTCAAAAAGCTGTTCGCCGTCCATGTTGAGAATGCCTTTGTTTTCCGGTTCACCTTCGTACGGCTGGAACATCGCCGCGGTGCGCGGGCCGAGTGCGCCGTCCATGAAAGCTTTGACGGAACCAATGCGAAGCCAATCGTTGCCGAAGCCAGAGCGGAGTCCAAGCTCGAATGCGTGGTCGAGCAAATCAACGGGAAGATTTTTCGTCACGCGCAGCTTCAACTTGTTTTGCAAATGCAAAATTTGTAAAGCCGTGAACGAATCGCGGCGGTCAAAATCGTGAACTCCGGTCAATCCCATTTTCCACAAAATCGGCTGGGCTTTTTCGATGGCTGATGCAATTTCATCAACCGTCGGCGCAGGAAGAACGCGGTTGATCAACTCCATCGCAGACTCGAGCAGGACTCCGGTCAAGGCGCCGCGTGAGTTGCGTTGAAGCTGGCCGTTGACCGGGTCCGGTGAAGAAGCGGTGATGTCCGCCAATTTCAACGCGGCGGAATTTGCCCATCCAGCATGTAATGATTTCGCCGTCAGATAAACAGGATTGTTCGGCGCGATTTGATTGAGTGCAGATAAATCCGGCCAGCCACCCCACACGTTTTGATTCCAACCGTGACCCAAAATCCATTCGCCGGGTTCGGCTTTCTGCACGCGCGCTTTCACGCGTTGCAGGCATTCGTCCAGCGTATCGGTCTCGCAATCAATTTTTTGCAAGCTGAGTGAATAATGTTGAAGATGCAAATGTGCATCGGTGAGGCCGGGCAGGACCACGCGGCCATGCAAATCCTCCTTTTCAGCGTGGTCGAATTCGCGCAAAAGTTCATCGCCGCCAACCGCGATGACTTCGCCATGATCCATTGCGATGACTGACGCAGTCGGTTGTGATGGATCGAACGTATAAATTTTTACGTTGTAAAGAATCTTCATAAAAGTTTTTCGAGCAGCGCATCGAGTTCTTCATCGGAATAATAATGGATGGTGACTGTGCCGCCCTTTTTGCCATGTTTCAACGCGACTTTTGTTCCGAGGCTGGCACGCAGACGACGCTCGATGTCGCTCACATTTGGATTCCGAGCCGGCTTCCTTTTCGACGCGGGTTTCTGCCCCCCAAGTTTTCGCGCCAACGCCTCAGCCTGACGAACGCTCAAATCGAGATTGACAACCGAACGCAGCGCGGCTTCCTGCGCCTTCGCAGATGAGAGCGCGAGCAGTGCGCGCGCATGGCCTTCGGAAATTTTTCCATCCACCAAAGCCTGTTTGACCGCGGACGATGCATCAAGCAGGCGAATGGTATTTGTTACCGCCACGCGGCTTTTGCCGACGCTCGCCGCAACTTTCTCATGCGAAAGCCCGAATTCTTTGACGAGATGCTGGAACGCCTCGGCTTCTTCGATGGCGTTCAAGTCTGCACGCTGGACGTTTTCGATCAAAGCCAATTCCAGCAATTGCTGGTCGCTGGCGCTGCGGATGACAACCGGAACGGTTCTCAATCCCGCGCGGCGCGCGGCCTGCCAGCGTCGTTCGCCTGCAATGAGCGTATAAATTCCATTCGAAGCCGGGGAAACAATCAATGGCTGGATCACGCCATGTTCGCGAATGGACGCCGCCAATTCATCCAGTTCACTTTCCTGGAACGATTGGCGCGGCTGACGCGGATTGCGTTGAATCGAATCCACCGCCACCTGTGTCACGCCGCCTTCGACTACCGCCGATGATCCGCCGGGGATGAGCGCATCGAGTCCTTTTCCGAGTCCTGAACGTGGAGGCATATTGGCTCCTTAATAATTTGTAGGGGCGGAGCGTTGCTCCGCCCCTACAATTTTTATTGATTATGAATCCTTACACCGTCACCCTTGAGCAATTCTTTGGTCAATGCTTCATACGCCTGCGCACCCACTGACGAGGGCGCATAAACCGAAATGGGAAGTCCGTACGAGGGCGCTTCAGCCAGACGCACGCTGCGCGGTACGATGGATTTAAAAACCTGTCCCGGAAAATGACGGTTCACTTCCTTCACGACATCCGTCGCGAGATTCGTCCGGGGGTCGAACATCGTCAGGATCACACCGCGCACCTTCAATTCCGGGAAAAGAGCCGAGCGGACACGCTGGATCGTCTGCGTGAGTTGTCCGAGTCCCTCCAGCGCGAGATATTCGCATTGAACGGGAACCAGCACACCATCCCGCGCGGCAACCAATCCATTGATGGTCAGCAGGCCCAGGGAAGGCGGGCAGTCAATCAAAATGTAATCATAACGATCAATCAATGGTTCGAGCGCTTTCTTGAGCCGCGTCTCGCGCGCCAGTTCTTCGACCAGTTCCACTTCCGCGCCCGCCAGCGAAGGAGACGAGGGCAAAAGCGAAAGTTTCAGGCGTTCATTCAGAAGCACGAATGGCAATGCCGCGCCGCCAAGCAAAGCCTCATACGTTCCGCCAGTGACAGTGGCTTTATCAACGCCAACACAGGAAGTTGCATTGGCCTGCGGATCGAGATCAACAACCAATACGCGTTGATCAAATTGTGCGAGGTACGCGCCGAGGTTGATGGCGGTGGTCGTCTTGCCCACACCGCCCTTTTGATTGACCAGCGTATAAATGCGAGTCACTAGAAAACCTCCACAAGGCATTCTTCGATTTCAGCCTGGGTCGGGATACCGTTCAATCCGACGCGCGTGACGGAACGCGCTGCGAGTTGTGTCGCAAAGCGCGCCGCTTCCCACGGGTCATGCGTGGACTGCAGGCGGATAAAGAATGCCGCGGCATAAATATCACCCGCGCCAGTCGCGTCCACTTCTTCGATCTCGGGCGCGCGGAAGCGGCGGCGGTCACCGTTCCAATAAAGCACGGAACCCGCAGAAGATTCGGTCACCGCCAAAATGCGCGTTTGACGCGCCATCTCTTCGATCAATTCCTCGTCGCCGCCAACATCTTCGCGGCTGATAACCACTGCGCCTGCTTGCGGCAATAAAGTTTCTGACGATTCCCATTTGCAGGGTGTAACGCGACCATCTCGATTCCATGTTCGCATCCAGCCTTGAGGCGTGATGCCAATCATCGAATCGGAAAAATCCTTTGGCAACTCGCCAATGATTTCCTGCGCGACCGGGCCGAGATGAATAATGGATGCCTTGCGCCAAACTTCGGGCACGCTTCCAAGCGAAATCCGCGCGGCTTGATGGTGAAGGATTTGCCTTCGCCCATCATCTGCATAAATATTTTCAAATGTTGTTGTGTGTTGCGAAGGAATGTTTACAACCAAACCCCCATCCAAAACTTTCAATGAGGTTTCGTCGCTCACCGCCGTAACGATGCCCACACGCAACCCCAGCGCACGCGCGGTCAGCGATGAAAACGTCGCTGTGCCTCCAGGCCGCGGACCGGCGGGCGTGACGTCTTCTGTCACATGGCCGATGACCAGATAATCCACAGGCTCAAGATGCGCGAGGTCAAACATGAACAGATTATACCGTGAGAAAAATACGATGTCTTTCTTCTTTCGTCTTTCCTCCTTTCCAAAAAGAAAAAAGACGAAAAACCTATCATTTTGGTCTCTCGTCTTTCATAAATCATGCAAATCTATGGCTATTCTTTCGGCAAAATTGTGACTTTGCGATGCGGTTCTTCGCCGGTGCTCTGTGTCGTCACCGCCGGATGATCCCTCAATTCCATGTGGATGATGCGGCGTTCGGCGGCGGTCATCGGTTCGAGCGTCAGCTTGCGGCCCGATTTGGTCACCTGCTCGGCCATGCGCCGCGCAAGCTGTCGCAGTTGGCGCTCGCGGCGGTCGCGGTGGCCTTCCACGTCCACGATCAATTGAGCAAATTGATTTGTCTCTTTGCCAACCATCAATGACGCGACATACTGGAACGCATTCAACGTTTCGCCGCGCCGGCCAATCAAAACGCCCAGGTCTCCGCCGCGAATATCCACCATGATCGGTCGGCGATCTTCGCGCGCTTCGCCGTAATGGGCCGAAACCTGCGCCTGCAATCCCATTTGGAAAAGCAGTTTTGAAATAACAGCTTCAGCTTTATCGAGGACCGGATCATGCCCATCCGGGATGGATGGCGACTCCGCTTTTTTGGCAGACTCTGCTTTCTTGACGGGTTCAGGCTTCTTGACAGGTTCCGCCTTCGAAACGGGAGCCGTTTCTTTAGTTGGACCCTTCGGCGCGGTTTCGACAACACTCCCTTCGATCGCAGCGCGGCGGCTCGGGGCGGCGCTCGAAGCGGGTGCGGCCGGCTTGGCTGGTTCCTCGCCAGGAGCGTTCACCGTTAATCGCACGCGCACCTGACGTCCGCCCAATCCAAAGAGACCTTTGTTTCCGGCATCCAGCACTTCGACCGACACCGCCTCCGCAGGCAAACCAAGTTGTGCCAATCCCTGAGCCAATGCTTCTTCCACAGTTGGAGCAATAATTTCCAACGTCGTCCGTTCAGTCATGGAGGCCTCCCTGAATCTATTTCTTCTTTGCTGGAGCAGGTTTTCCGCCGCCCGGCAAAACATTGCGCCAGTTGACGCGTCCCATCATGGCGTATTGAACGATGCCAAGCACATTGCTGGTGACAAAATAAACCGCCAGCCCCGAAGCGTAATTGAGCACCAGCCAGCCAAGAAACAATGGCATGTAGATGCTCATCATGCTGTTCATGGCCGCAGTCTGGTCGCCGGGATTGGTGGATGGCGGCATCGTCAGTTTGGTCTGAAGATAGGTTGTCAGCGCCACGATGATTGCCAGTGTTGGAAAGCCGTAAGGCAAAAATGAAAGCGTGAACCCGCCCGGAAACGGAATGCCCTCAGGACGGCCAAGGTCCATCCACAGGAATTTGCTGTTGAGCGGGACCAGCGCCGCAATGTTCATGAATGGATATACACTGCGCGCCAACTGAAGCAGTCCAAGCGGAGACGCAGCCAGCGCGCGGATGATGCTTTGATACAAGCCGATGATGATCGGAAACTGGATCAGCGTCGGCAGGCAGGATGCAAACGGGTTGATGCCGCGGTCCTTGTAAATCCGCATTTGTTCCTGCGCCAGTTTCTCGCGGTCTTTTGCATATTTTTTCTGAATGTCCTGCCACTCTTTATCGTTCTGCAAATCCTGCATGGCCTTGGCGCCTTTCAACTGCTGGGCATTGAGCGGCCAGGTGATTGCGCGGATCAGGATTGTAAACAAAATAATGGCAACGCCAAACGCGTTCTCGCCATGTCCAAGAAAGTTATAAATCAAGAGCAGGACATTGGTAAACAGAGTGATAAATTGATCCCAGATAGCTCCCATAGGTGCTTCCTTTACTTGCCTGTAAACTTCCAAAGAATCTGCTTGCCATCATTGGACACGCCGGCAAGCATAAAATCAGCATTCAACGGCGCAACGAGAATCAGATTACCGGATGCGATTGGTGACGTATATATGTTTCCGCCGACGCTGATGTTCCACAACGGAGCGCCGTGAGCGTCAAACGCATAAATGAAACCGGATTCGGTCGCGACTGCCACCCCGTTTTGGATTGCAAGCGGACTTCCCGTGATCGGCCCATCCGGCTGGACCACCGGCCAGGCATTCTTTCCGTTGACCGTGCCAATGGAGTAAACATTGCCGCTGATGTCAGAAGCGAAAAGCGTATCGCCGCTGAGAGCGGGCGCGTTCCAAACCCAATTGGTGGTGTTCGCCGTCCATTGGATCGAGCCGGTCGTTGCATCCAGCGCGAACAACTTCTTCGCAGACGAACTCACATAGACGGTCTTTCCATCTGTGCTGACAACAGGCGAGCCAGCCGCCGCGCCGCCGAGGTCAACTTTCCATGCGATCTTCTGCGCCTGCGGATCCACCGCATAAAGGAAATGATCCAGCGATGGGACGAAGATCAGTTTGCCATCCGTGGCTGGCGTGCCCCACAGCGAATGACCCAGCGGCAAAGACCATAGCTTCTCGCCTGTGGCAAGTTTGAGCGCATAAAGGATTCCATTATTGTTGGCCGCATAAATCGTGTCTTGAAGCACCAGCGGTGCGGCAACCCAATGATCCGGCGCGGTAAAAGGCGCGCTCCATTTGTCTTTTCCGGTGGCCGGATCAATGCTGTACAAGCCATTATCGCTTCCCGCGCTTGCAGCCAGCAATTGTCCATCCGGTGTGAGAACGGGATTGGCATCGAAGATTTGTGAGCCTCCCGAAGCCGGATACTGCCAGACTTTTGCGCCATCGCTTAGTCGAACGGCATACACAAACTGGCCCTTGGCAAGATAGGCGTTATTGGCATCCGCGGACAAGCCGGGCCAGCTTACACTTTGGGCAGAAGCAGAACACGCGCTCAAAAGAACTGCGCCAAGTAAAACAAACAAGATCAATGCGAAACGTTTCATCGAAAGAATTCAAACTCCTATGGAACGGGGTCGTATCCCCCGGGATTAAACGGATTACAACGAAGCACGCGCCAAGCCGCCATGAACGAACCTTTGAATGCGCCGTGCTTATAGATTGCCTGATAACCATAATGAGAACACGACGGATAAAACCGGCACGTGCCTTCAGGCATGGCATGTGACAAAGTCATTTGATATAGGCGAATCAAAGCCAGCAGCGGAATGCGAAGTAAATTCTTAGGCGTACGCGGCAAATCCCGCAGACGCGGCTCGTTTGGATATTCGTGCGGCAAATAGAATTCAGGTTGCATCAGTCGGGGAAACCAGTTCGGCGCGGCGCAAAAGCGTCAGCAGGGTTTCGCGGATTTCGGTCAAAGTGGAAGATAAAAGCGCGGGACGAGCGATCAGGATCAAGTCCCAGCCGGGGGCGATGTTGGGGATGAGACTCCGCATCGCTTCGCGCATCAGACGTTTGGCGCGGTTCCGTTTCACAGCCGTTCCCACCGTCCGACCTGCGGCCACGCCAACGCGCAGTTGGGCTTCGTCATTCGTCTGAGCTATCAACACGACAAGCGGGTGGGCATAAGACTTGCCAAATCGCCGCACCCGCTTGAAATCTTCCGACCGGGTCAGGCGGAATTTGCGCTGCACCCGTACCTCGTTGGGAAAGGAAGTCTGCGTATTTCGTCACACCGCTCAAGATTTACCAGCGAGTCCGCTTCACGTGCTCGTTCGACTTGACGGTCAGCTTGTAGCGTCCGCGCAGGCGGCGCCGCTTTAGAACCGCGCGCCCATCGGCAGTTGCCATGCGTGCGCGAAATCCGTGCACGCGCACGCGGCGGCGGATCTTGGGTTGATAAGTTCGCTTGGTCATGATAATCGTTCCTCACTTACTATTGATGATTGCAAGTTCCATTGGGATGGCGAATTCTGTTTTGGGAACCGGCTGTCGAGTTAGAGAAGCACGGTATTATACCGTAAAGATTTGGATTCGGTCAATTTTAGATCGGCGGTTTATCCTTTGGCTCGCGTTTCGGATACACCGGGTGCGCCAGCAATTCGGCCAGCATTTTTGCGCCTTCCGGACTGGCTATTGCCACTATCTCATCGCCTTCCTGGAAAATGCTTTCGCCGCGCGGTAAGGTCATTTTGCCGTCGCGAATGATGGCGGCGATGACGCATTGCTCTTCGAATCGGATATCTTTCAGCGCCATGCCGATGCCTTTGGCGCCCGGCGGAATCTTTTCCTCGACAACAGAATAGTTGCCGCGGCGAAGTTTGAGCAGCGTCATCATGTCGCCCAGCGACATTTCCTCCGCAACCAGCTGTGCGAGAATCTCGGCCTGATTGAGAAACACATCCACGCCCATTTCCGCGTTAAACAACCAGGCATTCTTTGGATTGTTGACACGCGCAATCACGCGCGGGACATTGAACTCGAAACGCGCCAGCGAGGTGATGACCAGATTGGTATCGTCCGAGCCGGTCACGGCGGCAAGGGCGTTGGCTTGCAAAACGCCTGCCTTTTCCAGAACAGTCGGCGAACTGCCATCGCCTTCAACAATTGCTTCCGCGGGCAACTCCTGCTTCAACTTTTCGAGCAGAGCCGCGCGCTCTTCAATCACTTTGACTTGATGCCCGGCATCCAGCAAGACTTGGGCAAGGTAAGAGCCGGTATTTCCGCCGCCAACGACTATAACAATCATGGCTACATCCTCCCTTCCATTCCAATCATCTGCTCGAGCCGTTCCATCGCGGAGGAAACCACGGTCAGGTAAACGCGGTCGCCATCCTGGAACGCCGACCCGGTCACCGGGATGAAAGCCTGGCCGTCGCGGACGATGCTTACCACCGAGATTTCGCCCGGAACATTCAAGTGATTCACGGTGCGCCCGGCCAATTGCGGCGGCGCTTCGATCACAACCAGCGAGGCTTCGCCGCGGCCAAATGTATAAATCACATCCAGGTCGGTGTGCGTAACCACTTCGCAGATTCGCTCCGCTCCCCAATTCGTGGTCGAGACCGTGATCAGCCCCAGCCGCTGGTAGATTTCGGCGCGCAGCGGATCATAAAGACGCGCCACCACGCGCGGCACTTGAAATATTTTGCGCGCAATCCGTGCCGCAACGATGTTGGCATTATCAGAGGAACTGGCGGCTACAAACGCCTCCGCCCTTTCGACACCCGCCTCTGTTAAGACATCTCGATCAAAGCCAAGTCCGCGCACAACTTTTCCTTTGAAGTTCGGGCCAAGCTTGGCAATGGCATTGGCATCGTGATCAATCACAGTCACATCATGGCCCTGGCTCACCAGTATCTGACTCACCTGAAGCCCAACGCGCCCACACCCCATCACTATGACTCTCATATTACGCACCTCCTCTCCAAGTTATCCGGGCGGTTGATCACCGCGGATACGATCCATGCGACGGCCAATTGCTTTACGTATCCACTCCAGCGAGTATAGCACGAGCGGATACAGAAGGAACCCCAGCCAGTAACGCGGCGGCAACGGGACATGATTGAACGCGTGCGCGAGAACAGGCACGTAGATCAGCAAAAGAATGCCGACAACTTCGATCAGAACGCCCAACAGCAAATATCGATTCTTGAACCATCCCAGGTGCGAGCTTCGGATCTTCGAAGACCGGCAGGCGAACGCGTTGCCAACTTGGGACATGACCACTCCGGCATGAAATACCGTGATGGCAACTCCGTAAACTTGCTCGGGGCCCAGGATGAAACTCAAAGCTGGAGGCACTGCAATCGAAGCCAGCAAGGGAATTTGCAGAATCGCGGCATTGCCCGAGAACAAATAGACCGCGAAGAAACCAGTGTAACAAAGCGCAGCTTCGATGGAACCCAGCCAAAGAGCGCGTCCAATCACACCGCGGTCCAGCAAAGGCTTATTGCGCGGGCGGGGTTTGCGCTGCATCACATCCGGTTCAGGATTTTCCATGCCAAGCGCAAGAGCGGGAAAAAGGTCGGTGCCGAGGTCAACTGCCAAAATTTGCCGGACGGTCAGTGCAGCCGGGATGGTCGGAACGGAAGCAGTCACAATAAATGGGAGGATTTCTGGAATGTTGCTCGAAAAAATATAAGTGATGAATTTTCGAATGTTATCAAATACCGCGCGGCCCTCCTCGATGGCGGCAATGATGGCGCCAAAATTGTCGGTTGTCAAAATAATATCCGCGGCTTCCTTGGCAACATCCGTGCCGATCATGCCCATCGAGACTCCGACATCCGCTTTGCGAAGCGCGGGCGCGTCATTCACGCCGTCGCCGGTTACTGCAACCACATCGCCGCGCGACTGGAACGCAGAAACCAGCCGCAGTTTATGTTCGGGCGCCATGCGCGCAAAAATGACGTCCTGTTTTAGAAGCGATTGCAATTCCGCATCATTCATGGCTTCGAGTTCTGCACCTGTCAGAATAACGGGGTTTGGCGTGGTGATCATGCCAACGCGCCGTGCAATGGATTCAGCCGTCAAGCCATAATCACCGGTAATCATCGCCAAGCGGATGCCAGCCTGGCGGCAAACTTGAATTGCTTCTTCCACCTCGGGACGCGGCGGGTCCATCATCGCCATCAAACCGAGGAACGTTAGATCGCGTTCCACGTTCTCGACGGTGTACGGGCCGGAGCGCAGAGGCAGATCGCGGCGCGCCAAAGCCAGCACGCGCAGCGCACCGCGCGCATAATCATCGTGGGCCGCAAGAATTTCGGCGCGCAGGGCATTATCCAACGGAACAATATTTCCATTGATCGAAATTTTCGAACAAAGCTGAAGAACTTCGCGCGGCGCACCTTTGGCAAAAGCCACTTCGTGATCCGCTAAACGATGGATTGTGGTCATGCGTTTCCGGCGCGCATCGAATGGGATTTCGTGAATGCGCGGACACGTGTTCACCGATTCATCTTCCTTCAAGCCCGCCTTCAACGCGGCAACTTTCATCGCCGCCTCGGTTTGGTCGCCCAAACTCGTCCAATGCGGATGTTCGGGCGAAGGCGGATTGATGCGCGCATTGTTGCAGAAAAACGCGGCTTGCAACAATTGCATCCAATCTTCTTTATAAGGCTGGTCAAACGGGGATGGCGAAAAGTCGCCCCTTGGTTCATATCCCACGCCAGACACTTTGATACGCTGGCGCGCCACCCAAATTTCGCGCACAGTCATTTGGTTTTGAGTCAGCGTCCCGCTTTTATCAGTGCAGATGACCGAGACGGAACCCAACGTCTCCACGATGGACAGTTTCTTCGCCAGCACGTTTCTCTGTGCGAGACGTTGAACGGCCATCGCCATCGAGAGCGTTAGCGTGGCCTGCAAACCTTCCGGGATGGCCGCTACGATGATTCCCAGTGTGAGAAAGATCAGCGCCTGATAACTCATGCGCAATTGGAAAAAACCAACCACGGCAACAACAGCTCCAATGCCCAGAGCGATCATGGTCGTCCGGCGGCTAAGGCGGGATAGCTCGATTTGAAACGGCGTCGGCTCTTCTTTGACAGTCTGCGTCAACTGTGCGATGCGCCCGAACTGGGTCAACATGCCGGTGGCATAAACCACCGCGCGCCCCGTACCAGATGCGACCGAGGTGCCGGCAAAAATCAAATTGGGACGTTCCAGATCACTCATCCCGCTTGGAAGCGAAGGATCGGATGTTTTGCGCGCGGGAACCGCTTCGCCCGTCAGCGTGGCGTTATTGGTGCGCAGCCCAAATTCCTCCACCACGCGCGCATCCGCCGAAATGTTATCGCCTTCAGCCAGAATCAAAACGTCGCCGGGGACAAGCTCACTCGCAGGCAAGTGAACATCCTCCCCGTCCCGAATGACGCGGGCATATGCCGGAAGGATTTGCCGCAGTTTTTCAATCGCCTGTTCCGCGCGATATTCGCGCCAGAATGAAAATCCAAGATTGGCCAGTACGAGAATCCAGATGACGATTCCCAAAATCAGATCGCCGGAAAAGAACATGAGCGCGCCCGCAGCAATCAAGACCAGCGCCAGCGGATGAACAAGCTGGCCGGCCAATCTTTCCAATATTGAAATTTGTTTTTGTTCGGAGATCAGATTGGAACCGTATAACGAACGCCGCGATTCAGCTTCTGAACTGGATAGACCCTCGGGCGAAGTTTCGAGGGCCTTGTAAACATCGGCGGCGCGCAAGCTGTAAATCGGAGTCGTACTCATTGGTTGCATAAAAACGGGAGACGTAATTCCAAACTGGTCTCCCGTTCAAACTTATTCTTCGCGGCCTTCTTCGTTCCCGGTGGCTGTTTCTTTTGGCGTGCCGCCCACTTTGGGTTGACGCGGTTTGCTTTCGAGATATTGTTCAAGAAGCGATGGGGCATCGGGGCGGTCCACGTGCAAAGCATCGTCATAATCGCCAGCTGGAATAGGTTCCGGCTCGTAGCGCAACGGACGACGCACGCCGAATATTTCGAAGAACTGGCTTATGCCTGCCAAGATCCGCCCGCGCATCGAATGGCGATACTCCTGCATTTTGAGAGATTGCCACTCGACGATGGAAGCCATCGAACCCTGAACGCGGGCTTTCTCGCGCACGATCCGGTGGATTTGCGTGGGTGCGCGGTATCCTCGAGGGGAAATCAAAAGCGCGTTGGCCGCGATCACCAAAACTGTAAATGAAATAAGCACCACCCATCCGCCTTCCGTCCATTTGCCAGCGATCTGGCCGATAAAGACAACCCCGGAAAGCACACCTGCAAATCCGGCGGCCAAAGCTCCCCATTTGCGCGCGGCGCCTTTGAAAGTTTCAAGGATATGTTTGCGAATGGCAAAACCCATCATCATGATCGGCATGAAAACGCCAATCCCATAATACGGGACTGCGGCGCTCGTATTGGCGCGAACCAAAAATTGAATCACTACAGCAACAATGAAACCGGCCGTTACCGAGCGCGTAAAAGTTCCCTGTGGATTTCGATAGACCACAATCTCGGGAATCTCGCCAATCGCAACATCGCGCCAGGCAGTGGCTTGCAAATCCTGAAAAGCCGTCATGGATGCGGCAGCCAATAGGCCAACTGCCAGAGCCTGATACACCCAATACAATATTTCTCCGCCAGGAATTTGCGTAAAACCAATATATGACAGATTGGCAACCAATGATCGTCCCAGCGTCCCATCAAAGACATTGAAGTGCGCGGCAAAGTAAGCCAGCAAAGCCGTTGTGACGCCGCCATAGAACAAAAAAGAAGTTTGAACAAAACGTCCGATCCCTGCTTTGCCGCTGTAGAAGTTCCATAAGCCCCGCAATTTAGGCAAATGTTTCTTCCCCCACTTGACGATCCCTGCATCTTCGTTAATCACAAACTGGATGCCGTTGGACATCGCTTCCAAACCGGTTAAAGCCACCAACCCTTTCATGGAAGCAGTCAACATGTGGTACGCGGCCTGCCATATCGTCGCAGGCTGAACAGGTTCCGTATAAGGCACAGGAGGGACGCCTTTAAATTTGGCAATAAACAAACCAATCGCCATCACAAGTGTCAAAAGGCCAAAGATGCCGAGACCGGTGAATACCACGCGGGCAGACTCACCGCGTCCGCGGATGGTCAGATACCAAGTGATCGCGGCCAGCAATGCCGCCAGGAGAAAACGCCATAGCCAGTACATGCCATACGCATTGACGATGGAAAGCAATTGGTCCACGCCTGAAAGGCTGGACACCACAATTGTAAAAATATAATCCTGGATCAATACAACGGCCACAACAAGACTGATTCCTGGCGAAAGATAACGCATGGAAGCTGTGTACGATCCGCCGCCCTCGTTGAAAATTCCCAGCGAATACATGTACAGGAATCCAAACACAGCATTCGTAAAAGCAATGATGAGGACAACGATCCAGGCTTTATCCTGCAGGCCATACGGATGCAGGGCACTCATCAACTCGCCCGTGGCATAGTAATATGAAGTAAAGTAGTCCACGCCGAAAAGCGCCAGCGCAGCCAGCAAACCGATCTGCCCTGCGCCATGGATGTGCGCGTGCTCCGCCTTCTCAACCGGCGCGATCTTGAAAGACACATAGATGATGACCAACAACAAACCAATGGAGAACAACATTTTCCTACCCGAGGGGAAAACTAATCTTCGGAAGCCTCGAAAGCTCCTTCCAGCATTTGGAGTTCGTTCAGCAAGTGTTTACGCGTGGAAGAACTGAAACGCGTATCCTGTGCAACCTTTGCCTGTTCTTCCCGGGCAGCGCGCACCACAAAGGCCGGAACGAACATGATGCGTCCGGCAGGGATAACCACAAAATTGTGATTCTCAACGGCAAGGTCCTGATCGTCAAAATAAGGCAGGCGCAGGCTCAGACCACGATTCAAACTTTGCGCCTCGGCACGCGCTTTGACCGTTTGAATAATGTCGGTGGTCATGTAACGCGCCAGTGCGCGCCCTTGATTGATCAACTGGCCGAGCATTCCAAAACGTTTGATCTCATATTCATCATCCGCGACCATGTACGGAGCCAGCGATCGCGCGGCAAACAACACGTTCATGAATTGCTGCATGGATTTGATGTGCGCTTCAGCCTCGCTCACCGAATTGACCAGCAACTTATCCTCGTCATCGAACGCGACCCATTGAGGAAGATAAAATCTACGCGCTGCCGGAACATACGGGACAAGCAGATTGCCGCGCCCCTCTTCGGCTCCGCCTTCCTCCGCAATCGCATCCGTGGTCGCGGTGATCGCAGACGCAGGTTCCATTCCATCGCTCGCGGGAATCGTTGGGATATCTTCATCTTCAGCCGCGACATAATTCACGCGCCGCCCCGATGGCAGCATGTTATAGATCATGTGTGCGGCCGTGGAATAGCGAATCACACTCGAGCTTGCGACGATGGCTGGATCGCTGGATTGATCCAGCTCGGCCAGCCGTTGGCGCAATAGCATATGGACATCCCGTCCGGCTACCCGATCCATCAATGTGCCAATGTGTTGTTCGCGTTGGGACTGCGGAACCGGGGCGGGTTGTGCGATGCCGTCCGCTTTGCAAACAACGCGGTCGGGCAAAGTAAAGCGGAGGCTGTATGCGCGCTCAACGTAGGCCTCCGCGATTTGCCTCGCCTGCGTCTCGAGAAAGCGTTGAACAATCGGCGGCTGCGCGTTGAACAATGCCTGTTCCTGCCGATGTTCTTCGCGCAGCGCATCAAGACCGACGCTGGAGGGGCTATGTATTTGCATTCTCTCATTCATGGCAACTTCCCTTTAGACAAGGTGGCAATCATACCACGATTGCTTTTGACAGAACGCCGCGGCGCTCCGAACTCAGGCCGCAGTTTTGACTTCCTTCGGCTGTGTGAGCGGAATCAACAAATAGAATGTGCTGCCCTTTCCAGGCTGACTCTCCACCCAGACGCGCCCGCCGTGACTTTCCGCAATCGAACGGACAATGGCGAGTCCAAGCCCGGAGCCGTGCTGGGCACGCGCTTCGCGTTGTTTGCCTCGATAGAATTTTTCGAACAGACGCGGCATATCCTCCGGCTCGATGCCGATGCCGTTATCCTGAATTTCAAAGATCAAATTATTCTTTTCCGTCCGCGTTCGTACAGTGACACTGCCTTTTTCCGGCGTGTACTTGATGGCATTCTCGACAAGATTATATATTGCCTGGTGCAATAAGGCCTGATCCGCCTCAATGGCGTGCGGCATGTCTTTGGGAATCTCAAGATTGAAAACAATATTCTTTTGGCTGGCCTGCAATTGCAGCGCGCTGGTCACGCGTTCCAAAATATCCAGCACCGACACATTTTCAACCTGCAGGCCGACGCCCAATTCGATTCGTCCCAAATCAAGCAGCGTGTTGACCAGCCGCGTCATGTTCTCGACGCCGGTCACGATCTTCTTCACGTAACTTTGCTGCTGCTCGTTCAATTCACCGACCATTTCGAGCATCGTGGCGTAACCGCGCATCAACGTCAGCGGCGAACGCAGGTCATGACTGACCGTGGCGACGAACTCGGATTTCATCGTGTCAAGCTCCTTGAAACTGGTCACGTCGCGCAAGATGCAGACTCTTCCAAAGAGGTGTCCCTCGGCGATCACCGACGACGCCGTGGCAAGATAAGTTCGTCTGTCCGGCAATATTACTTCGACCGATTTCTTTTCTCCAGATGCCTGCAGCAAATCGAGCAATGGTTTCTGATGGACAATTTTTTCAATGGATTGCCCGCCTGCTTTATAAACGTCAATATCGAGGGACTGCCCCGCCGCGGGATTCGCCAGCAGGACACGATTATGCTGGTCAATGACCAGCACCGGGTCAGGCGTCGAATCGAGAATCGCTTCCAATTGGCGGCGCGCCACTTCCACGTTCAAATATAGACGCGCGTTGGCAACCGCCAGCGCAGCCTGACCAGCGAGCGTCGTCACAAAGCGCACATCCGATTCAGAGAAATTGCGCGTCTGTTCGTACGCGGCCCACACCACGCCGTAATATCGATTCTCGTGACGCAAGGCAACGGCCAGCAAAGCCCCGGGCTGCAAACGCTTCGGGTCGAAGGTCAGCTCGCGGGTCCGGGAAAGATTCGGGAAAACGATACGCTCCTGACGCTGCGCCATGTTCAGGATTTGTTCATCGAGATACGCGTACGCGTCCTTTGCCGGGCCGACTGCAAATCGCGTCGGCAATTCGACGGGCGTCTCGGGCAGGATGGCTGGCAGCAAAACCACGCGCACCGCGTTGGCCCCGGTGTTCATCACCGCTTCGAGCACCGGTTTGACCGTGTCCTGCATCTCGAGGCTGGATGCCACGCCCTGACTCACCACCAGCAGACGATTCAACTCATCGAGCCGCGCCGCCAAACTAATTCGCATCTGCTCGAAGGCGCGCCGCAATTGCCCGACTTCGTCCACGCCGGTTACCTGAAGCGGATGGTCGAGCTTGCCTTGTGCGATGCGGTTGGCTTCCACAGCCAAATTCTGCAGCGAACGTGTGATGACGCGCAAACCGAATCGCAAAGAGATCAGCGCGATGACCGCCAGCACGATAATCATCATGAACAAGGGCATGGCAATGTCGAGCGCAAGTTGCTGCGTCTGCTGCGCGGGGACGGTCATTACGATGGACCACGGGCGCGCGACGACCGGCTGGAAATAAACCAGTTGGCGCGTGCCGTCCGGAGCGGTGGACGAATAAAAGACCGGCGTGTCTTCACCGGGGCCATCATAAGCGGATGGGACACTGGTCTTCGAGAATGCATAGATGATCTGGCGATTCTCGTCGAGCAGCATTCCTGTGCCATTCAAATCGCTGATGCTTTGAAGACTCTTGATCAATGGCTGGGTTAAAGGATTGGTCAAGAGCGTTGTGCGCCCGATCAACACGCGCTGAACATGTCCGGCAGGGCCGACGATTCCGATCATGAATGAAACATGCGCGGAGCCATCCGGTGTGAGAGATGGAATCGAATAAATTTGGGTCAGCACTCCGCTGGCCGCCAACTGCATCCCGGTGCTTTCCTGCGGATACAGTGAAAATCCCTGGCGCGCGGATGTCGGGTACGCACCCAATAATGAACCGGTTGCTGTATCCAAAACAAGAAGCTGATCGAAATACGGCGCGGCCTGCATGTGCTGGCCGAGGATCGCGGAAAGTTCCGGGTCGGTGGCCTGCAAAAGGCGCGGCTCAGCCGCGGTCTGCGCGGCCAGGTTTTGTCCTGTTTCGAGGAAAAATGGAACTGTCTGCGCGGCGGATTCCGCGGTGCTGCTCAATCGCTTCTCAATCATGTCGCTGGCTTTGTTGCCAGCCACAATCCAATCTCCGATCAACAAGACCAGGAGCAGGATGATAATGAACGAGCCGGTGCCGAACAGGAAACGCGTCTCGAGACTTTGTTCTGTGGGCGACGGTTGCAGCTGCTGCTTCGCTCCCCACGCGGACGAGAAAACGGCCGCCGCCAATTGAACCACGATTCCTGCGAGGATCATCTCGCCGCTGAACGCCAGAGCGGAAATGCCTGCGTTGCTGATGGCAAAATCCAAGCGCGCCGCGGCCGGGACGGCTGCCGTCGTGCTGAAAAATTCCGCGATCACATAAAGGATAACGTGAACCGGAATCAAAATCAGCGCGCTGACGATTGGCTGGCGCGTGATCTGATAAATAGTCGTGCGAAATCGCTGGCGAACGCTGATCGAAAACAACACGCCCAGCAGGGAAAATTCCAGGAGCGTGAAAAAGTTATAAGTATCCCAAACGCCGCGCAAAAGTCCCGCGAGCGCGCCGACCAACGCCGCGCCCAACGGTCCGAGCAGGCCGCCCGCCAGCATCCACGGGATCGCGGAAAAGAGCATCAGCGAAGAACCGGGCGCGTGGTCCGATGGAAAATTCGGCAGGGGCAGGGCTGAACCGGCTGGCAGTTGAATCCCGATGAATAAACTTGCGAACGTCGCAGCGATCAGCAGGCCGGCAAAAATTCCCCACTCACGGGCCTTCCATGCTGGCTGGTTTCGACGCAAGCGATACAACAAAAAGACGATCAACCCCAGCAGCAGAAACCAGACCAACCATCCCGTCGGCGTCGGCAGAATGGGATAAGGAAATCCCGCCAAAAGAGTAAAGATGAAACTCATGAGTGCCCTTTGATTATAGCCCAACCTATTAGAAGCACTTAAATGACAACGGCTTTACAAGATGGAAAGCTTGATATTCGAATCGTTTGCTAGACTGGAAAAATCGCGGAATCCGCGTAAACGCCTCGATATTCGGATGGGAGAAGCCCGGCGATGTGACTCATGATCAGGTCCGCGTTGCGTTGGCGCGCCTCGCGGCGTTCTTCGCCTCGACCTTCGAGCAGCGGCAGGCGGATCGGCTTCCCGATGCGGATTTCAACCTCCGGGCGCTGGAAGCGCAAACCTTTCTTCAACAGGTCATCGGTGGTGCCGACAATTCCCACCGGTATGACCGGCGCGTTGGCTTCATCGAGAATATAAGCAATTCCCGGCTTGGCGCGCCGCATGGCGACCGTGTGCGAGCGGCCGCCTTCAGGCGCAATCAACAACCGGTAACCCGAACGCAGCATTGTCAGAATCGTCTCAAGCAATTCGCGATCATATTCGCCGCGATGAACTGGAACGGCTCCGAACATTTTCAACAATTGACCAAAACCCGGACGCCGGAACATATCCGTCGCGCCGATGGCTTCCAAACTTTCAGGCCAAAACGACAGGATCAACGGCGGATCAAAAATCGAAATGTGATTGGCCGCGACAACATAAACTTGTCCGCGCGGAATATTTTCCAGGCCGCTGATTTTGACCCGCCCGCCCAGCAGAAATATCAAACGCGCCGCAGTGTTCAACACCCGGCGCTGTAATTTCAGAAGCACGGAAGGATGGTATTCCTGCTTATTCACACAACTTCCTGGCACGTTCGAAAACTTCGTCGGCGTCCATGCGGTCCGAATCGATGATCACCGCATCAGGCGCGACTTTGAGCGGCGCGACATCGCGCGTCGAATCGATCCGGTCTCGCTCGATCACTTTCGTCAGAACGTCATCATAATTTGCCGCTTCGCCGCGCGCTTCGATCTCATCGTGGCGGCGGTGAGCGCGTTCTTCGGCGGACGCATCGAGATAAATTTTCAAATCCGCCTCGGGCAAAACGACTGTGCCGATGTCGCGTCCAACCATCACCACTCTGCCGCGCTGGCCGATGCGGCGCTGCTGTTCGCTCATCGCGCGGCGAACATTACGATAAGCCGAAACAATCGAAACATTCGCGTCCACTTCATGACTGCGGATTTCCCATGTGACATCTTTGCCTTCGACAATCACATCGTAAGCGCGCCCATCGAATTTCGACGCGGGCAAAACATCAATTGTTGTCACTTCGGCCAAGGCAGTGACCGCTGCCTCATCACGGATATCGATTCCGCGTTGAAGTGCCAATAATGTGACTGCGCGATACATCACACCTGTGTCGAAGAATAAATAACCGAGAGAATCTGCCAGCCGCCGTCCCAGCGTGGATTTGCCCGACGCTGCCGGCCCGTCAATTGCGATAATATTGGGTTGGGGTTTTGCCATTGAATGAATCCGCCGGTATTACAAAGATAAACGGAGACTTTCCTTCATCTCCGTTTATCCATTTATATCACGGCTTGGGCGTGGCTGAGTCGAGGAACAAATCATCCCGCACCCAGACGATGATCGTCTCCGAATTTTGCGGCATCCGGCGGTACGCCAGCCAGTTCATCCAGTCAATCAACTGGGCTTGATTCCATAAAGGCGTTTGCCGCCAGACGAAACTTTGGCCGCGATATCCCGCCGCCAGCTTTGGATTATTCTGATTCGCGGTAACAACGATCGGCGGCGAAGCCGAAGCGTCCAACGCGTCCACCACATCCAGTTTGTGTTCACGCAAAAGCCATTGCAAGGCGGGCGAATTGATCCCGTCAATCATCACGGTTTGCGAATCGATATTTTTGTCGCTCCAATCGGACATCTGGCTGACCGTTTTCAACAACAGATTGGCCTGAGGCACTGTGCTTCCCGGATTCCACATCTCAGCCGTGGGCGAAACACGCAATCCCGCCGCGCCGGTCATCGCGCTGAACGAATAAATTCCCACCGCCACCACCAATCCCCACACCGCGCCGAGCTTTGCCGAACTGATGGACCAGCCAACTGCAACCAACAAAATGCTGATGACCAGCAAAAAGAACGCACCAAACAAAAGCCATGAGCGTAACGCAGCCTGATCGGCGGCATTGAACGTCTGAAGCAGCGATATAAAATCGAGCCACATGAAAACGAGGATCAGCACACACATTGCAACCACGCCCAGCACTTCGCGGCGCTCTTCTGGAAAGACCCGCAAGTTGCGCGCCAATTCCAATGCGGCCAGCGACCATAATGGAATCAACATCCATGCCAGATCGCTGACCTGACGAGCGGGGTAAAACAACACCACCAGCAAAGCCACCAGCATCCATAAACTCAAACGCACCGCACGCGGGCTTCGATAAATCCAGCCGCGCGCTAATGCGATCAACCCCAGGATCACGGCCAGCGGTTGATATGCAACCAGCGAGAACAGCATCATCCCCGAAGATACGCCAGATGGTTGGATCCAGCCGCGCAGATATTCAGGCAATGACGACAGCCACGCACTCAATCCGTTGGGGGCAAGAAAAAATAATGTACCGACGACGATGATCGTTCCAAGGCCGAACCATAACGCGTTCCACCATTCGCTTCGAACCGGACGTTCCGCGGATTCCATTTGTGAGCCGTGTTCCATGCCCTGACGAATCAACCACGTTAATCCTAAACCGAGCAAACCTTCCCACAGCGATGAGCCGGAAAGCAATGCCATGCCTGCAAAGACTCCAGCCCAACGCGAATGCCTGTGATCCCAGAATCCCCACGCGAGGAAAACAAACGTCAACGCAAGGATCGGACTCCCGGCCTGGCGCGATAGCGCAACCAGGCCCGGGTCGAGCGCAAGGAAAAAGGCGAGGATCAAACTTGGCCGGGGTTTGAGTCGTTCACGGAATAAATAAGGGACAAGGGCCAGTGCGCTTCCCGTCAATGCGGGAATCAACCGCGCGAGAAAATTTGTCCCGCCGCCGTAGGCAAAAAATAAAATCGAAGTCAGGAGAACATACGCGGGCTGCGAGCCAAGCGCGGGATGAGCCCCCTGTGCGATGCCAAGCGCTTGCAATGCCCAGTGCGCTTCGACGTCGGTCAGCGGCATCGCGCCGAGTTTGATGAAACGAACGGTCAGCGCAAGGATAAAAGCCAAGGAGTATAAAATGGATTCGCGGCGGAATGATTTCATTGTTTATATTTTACTTGATGTAGTGTTTTGTTCAAGCGCCGTCCCCGGCGCAAGCAACGCGTTTATGGAACCTCATAGATCGTCACGGCTCCCTGTTTAAAAACCTGAACAAGATTGCTTCGAAATTTTTCTTCCTGAACCGGATAGGTGGAGCGTTCGAGATTGCCGATATACACGTAACGAATATTATATCGTTTCAAAATGCTGAGGGCCGTTTGCCAGTTGGATGTGCTGTAAAGCAGTTTGATATCATCCGCGCGCGTGCCCTGCGGCGCGCTTGTGCCGCGCCATTGCGTCTCATGGTCATACCAATCCAGCACGGTGGGCAGGCCAGTATACGTGGAAATGCGTCCATAGCTCGTATAACCTCCGCCAACTGCTTCAGCCACGACGCCATACGGCGCGGATCGCAGCCATTCGATCCCCGCGGCTTCATCGGGATTGGATCGCTGAATGCGCGTAAAATCGTTCAGTGTCCAGCCGAGCGGCGGATTGAAATTATTTGTCTTGTTTGGAATCGCCAGCGCGGGATAAGTCAGGGACATAAACAATAAAACCACAAGGCCGATGCGGAAGATCCAATCCCATGCACCGCGCAGATTTTGCAGAAGAACTGCCGTCCCAAACGCGGCGGCGATGCTCCATAACAGCCATGCCTGATAATAAAACTTGAAGATCGTATTCATGCGCGTGCCAAATTGGTCGCGCAGGTAAACAAATTCGGGAGCGATGACGAGAATGGAAGCCAGTGCAATAAGAAGAAAGATGAAAGCTGGAGGATGATTAATGGTCGATGGTTGTTCGTTTATAGTTTGTGGTCTGCGGTTCGTGGCCAGAAACGCAACCGCTGGAACCAGAATAATTACCAGCGTGAGCAACCCGCCAATGGAAACGAATCGGCGCGACATCGCCGCGTTGAAGAACGCGGTGACATTGGCTACTCCCTGCGAGGCAAGATAGTTTTGAGCAAAATCCGGGTTTGTCAGGAAGGCAAACCAGCCCATTGTCCACGAGAGGACCCAAAGCAAAATAATAAATCCAATCACCAACACGATTGCCAAAGTCCAGTTGCCAGCTTGTTTCTGTTTAAAGATTAGATAGACAAAATACGCCAGCATCGGGATGAAGAACGGCGCAAACATCACCCATAACTGTGCGCCGCGCGTTGGATTGATCAGGTTTGGAAGAATGCCTCCCGCCTGCGATGAAAATCCAAAATAAAACGGAAGATAAAGTATGAAAGCGGAGAAACCAAGCGGCACGCCGAGAACAAAAACATCCTCGAGACGCGACCACGACCAGCCGTCCTCATGAACACGGAAGAGGAGGTACGCGCCCACAATCAACGCCGCGCCGACGAGGATGTCCCATGTGTTGAGGAAGGCGAGTCCGCCCAGCGTCAACGCGGCGGCGAAGAATCCAATCTTGCTGATATGCAGCCGGTAACCGAATAAATCAATTTCACCGCGCCAACCGCCAAGGAAGACATTCAAGGCAATGGCAACCGCCAACAAATTAAATGGAATTGCCAGCACGTGCGGATGAAGATCACCGAGCAGAAAAGAGAAGAACGGGAATTCATCAATCACTTCCTGAAAGTGATGCGTGAGATCAAAATCGGAAATGACGCGTGATGCGCGCCACCACCACAAATAACGATCCGGGATCCACTGATAAGGCTGCGCCGGGGGCTGATTCAATTCCTGGATCCCAAGCCATGTCCAAAAATTGGACGGATTGGAATTCCAGAAGATGCCGCGCGTATGCAGAACTTCAAGGAAACCGCCAAGGTTGCTGACGAGCAACAAAAATAGCGGTCCTAAAAAGGAGAAACGACGAGCCGCAGACGACGAGTTGTTTGCGGTCTGTGGCCGGTTGTCAGGAAGCAAAGCCAGCAGGTTATACAAAATTCCATACGCGCCAATTGCGGCCAATCCGAAGATCAACGCGGTCATCAGGTTGTGAGCCACACTGCCGATGAGACCGGTCAGCTTGGCAAGCATGGCCGTCATCACATAACCAAAGTAATAATAGGATATGGCATAACCTGAAAGCCACGAATCATGCGGAGGAAATGTCGGCGAGCGCAGGATGGCGTTGATGAACATCAACTCCATCGGGCGTTCTGTGCCGTCCAATTCGGGGTTGCCCGCGCGGAGCAATGCAAGAAAAGCAAAAGCGACAAAGAATAAAACTTCAACCGTGACAACCAATCGCAAATTGGATTTCAACCAGCCGATAATCTCAGATTGCCGCTTTACGAAAATGGCAATGCTAATCCCAATGAGAATCAACAAGCCAAAAAGAATCCCGCCGACGGTGTTCTGCGTTAATCCAAGTGATGTGAACAACCAGAAGACATATCCCCAAATCAGCAAGCCCGCGGTGCGTGAAAGGCTGTAACCGCGGTCGGTCAATGCCGGGAATAAATAATAGACCAACGGAAAGGTCAGCAACCCCAGCAGGGTGATAAGGATGTACCACGAAAAAAACGCAAGAATGGAACTCACGCCAAATCCTTACGAATCCATCAATTTACAGTGCGTCATATTTGAACCGCCAAGCTCGCAAAGACCGCGAAGAAAAAACCATTAAACTTTGCGCTCCTGGCGTTCTTCGCGGTTAATTTTGCCGGGCGCACGACCAATGTGCGGCTTTGAGAAAGCCCGGTCACGCCAATTCCTTGACCATTCGATAGTAACCGCTTTCGCCGTTGAGCTTGCCGCTAAAAATAATCTTGTAACCGGATCGTTGATAAAGCCGGATTGCGCCATTATTATGTTCATCCACAATGAGGGAGCATTTCTTCAAATTAAATTTCCGCGCCTGCTCTTCCGCAAAGGACAGCAGATGCGCGCCGTAACCATTTCCTTGAAACTCAGGCGCAACGCCGACGTTACTGATGTAATATTCGCCGCGTTCCGCTTCGCGGATGTTCATCATTGGCGAAATCCTTTTTGCAAAACGAATCATGGGACGGATGCCAAGAACGGAAAGCAGATTGCGGCCAGCGGCCAGATCAAGCATTGCCATCTTTGAAGCGGGATACGAAACCAACAAACCGACTGCTTTGCCATCCACTTCGAGCACGGTTCCAACTTGACAACTAAATCGTCCGCCTTTATGAGCAAACAAGGCCGCAAGAAGTTTTTCAGAAGTCCATCCTGATTCGACATCCGAAAACAAATCAGCGGATCGGCCCATCGTGAGGCGCATCAGCGACGCGGCGATCATCGCGTCGTCTGGCCGCGCGGGACGAATCGAGACGCATGGATTCATATCAGCACGGGCAGGATGAACTTTCCATCGGCGGACGGTTCGAAGTCCACGACGCGGATGACAGCATCGAGATTGATCGGACCATAAATATGCGGGAACAGTTCAGCGGAATCAACTCCTGTCGGAGGCGCGCCGTCAAATGGCGGCTCCCACTTCAAGTCGGAGGAAAGACGCGCTGGATCAATCACGAGAAGCACGAGTCCCGTTTGTCCCTTGTAAAATTTTTCGGCGACCGGCAAAACCTGAGCGGACGTCGAGCAATGAATAAATCCATCGGAGGACAAGCTCGGCGCGGTATATTCTCCGGCTTTCTGCGCGTCGGACCAGGCTTTGAGAGATGTAATGTGTATGATATTCATGGATTCACTTTATAGATGACCGTTTCGCCCTGACGATAGACCGAATCCCAAAGCTGTCCGTTGTATTGATCGAATTTGTTGAGGCCGGGACCGGGATATTCGGCGCGTTCCAACTGACCCACAATGATGTATTGAACGTTATATTTTTTCAAGAAGCTGACCGCGGCTTGCGGATCGGTGGTGGTATAGAACCCGGCGATTTGGGCGATGCGATCCTCGACCAATTGCGGGGTCAGCGTGCGCTGTTGGCGCTCATGCCAGTTCCAGCCGACCACGCCGGGCAGGCCAGTGTAAATCGTGAAGCGCGTGCACCAATGATATTCGGGACAATTTGCTTCGACGATGACCGGCGAACCCTGAACATGGTCCTGCATCCAGCGGATGGCTTGATAATCCTGATTCAGATTCATTGTCACGCCGAAGTCCGCATACTGCGCGTACTTCATGTATGTGATGCTGTCGAGCGTGAGCGGAACGTTCGGCGCCATGCGGTCGCCGATTTTATCTATTGTCGCAGAAACAGTGTACATCGCCGCGCCCGCCAGCAAAAGCGTCACACCGCCCTGGAAAATATTACGCCAGGCCGGACGCCATTTGTGAACGTCAGCCAGCATCCACACAAAAGCCGCACCCGCGGAAACGGAAAGCATGGTCCATGCCTGCAAATAGAATTTGAAGATCGTGTTCATGCGGCCGATGTCGCCGCGCACCACGACAATTTCAACCATGATCGTGATGAGCATGGAAGTGCCAACCAGGAACAAAACAAATCGTTTAAGATCGGGTTGACCCGGTCTCAAAATAAGCAAACCGGCCCAGACCGCCAGCGGCAATGCCACCCAGCCAATTTCAACTTCGCGATACATCAGGTAAAACAAAGCCGCCAGGAAAACTGCGATGCCGGCCTCGATCAGGATTTGATACGGGCGCAGTTTATTCAGCGAGGAAACCGGCGTGGACGCCATCCACTCGTGCGTCTCCCACGCCAGCCAGAACGTAATGATGAACAGCAACACACCCCAATGCGCCAGGTAGGACCAGATCGGCGTATGCGAAGCTGTCCATGCGTCGAGTGCGCTGTAGCCCTGACTGTACGCGGCATGATACGGCCAATACAAAACGTACGAGAATACAGCGAGGAACACGGCACTGCCGAGAATCAAAATCAATTTCCTGGCGGTATCGGGCAGTTCGATTTTCCAGCGGGATGAAGCGTCCGAACGCCAGAGGACATATCCAACCGCGACAATCCCGATTGGCAGATAGGTGTAAATGTCCGAGAGATTGGTTGGATATAACGCGCCAATGACCAGCGCACCGATCAAAAGCTGGAATAAGGAAACACGTTTTGCCTTGATGACCGCGAGCGCCCATGCCAGCGCCAGCAGCGCCAGCGGCATCGCCATCATGTGCGCGTGCAGGTCACTGTAAAGGAACGTGAAGAATGGGAATTCGGTGATCTCGTTGCCGGGTCCCGGCGGGATGATGCGGCTCGGGCCCCAATACCAATCGCCCTGTCCATAAGGAAGCGGTTGACCTGTCAGCGATTTGACGAATCCTTCCGACGCCCAGACCAAACGCTGAGGAATATTGGCATTATCAATATTTCCGCCCGGCGCGGCCATGCGCTCGAAGCCTTGATACAACATCCGCACCGTGCCAAGATTTCCAAGCACAACCATTAGTAACGCGGCAAGCAGTCCAGCAACAAAACGAGAATCGAAAAGTGATGTTCGATTTTCGACATTCGAATTTCGATGCTCAAGCAAATTCCATCCGACGCAAAACGCGCCCATTGCGACCATCGAAAAAAGAGTCGGCAAAATAAAGTTGTACGCAATCGTCGGAACGATGCCGAGCAATTTCACCGGCGTCGCGACCAGCACAAAACCATAATAGTAATAATTGATATAGCCGCCCGCGAACCAGGGATCATACGGCGGGAACGTTGTGCTTTTCAGGATCGCGCCGAAGAAAGAAAAGTCCATCGGGCGCTCGCCGCCCTTGGACGGATGCCACAGATCGGGATTGCCAATTCGAATCATCAAGTCGAAAAGGAAGAACGCAAGGAACAAACCTTCCATCATCAGGAAGAATTTTTTATGCGACTTCCATTCTTCGGCCAGTTCTTTTCTTCGCATCCAGCCCAGACCCAAACCGGCTCCCGCCAAAACGATGAAGATCACGGCGATAGTTGTCCGCGTGTACGGCACGCCGACGGAGCCTCCAAGCCAAGCGAGATAACCGAGGATCACCAAACCCAGCGCGCGCGAAATTGGATAGCCGTTAACGCCCAGACCCGGAAATGCAAAACGAACGATCGGATACGTAATGACGCCAAGAATGAAAATAAATAGATACCAAATAACCAATCCGACAACCGGATATTGATTTTGAACCCAGTTGTAGCTGAACAACTGCGACCATGTTCCGCCCGCCTGCTGTTGGGCAAGCGCGGTCGGCGAAAGCATTAAGGATTTATAACTGCTGGCCTGCTTGGGCGTGAGATGGACAACGTTGCTGATATCCACCGCGCCAAGTATGGCTTGCACCTTCGCGGCGCTGAAGTCCGGCTGTTTCTGGAAGATCAGCACCTTCGGATGATCGTAAACTGTAAAAGCCTCTTCCGCGGATTGGTCGTTGATCTGCCAGGTCCCAATTCCAGGAATATTCAACGTTGGGAACGATTCAAAGACTGCAACAAGTTTGTATCCGAGTTGTCCCTGGAACATGCCCGGTGTGGCAACGTTGTAACACCAGATTACATCTTTATCCGGCGGGCAGCCCACGAGCGCGCGGTAATATGCGGTTGTCAATGGATAACGTTCAGGCAGACGCGTCACCGAAGCCCATTGGCGATTGGACGACATAAAAATGTAATCGCCCTGACTCAACGTGCTGACAAAACGCGTCAGCTTGTCGGCATTGTCATCGAAATAAATTTGCAGGTTGAGTCCGGGCTGATACAAACCGCCGTACCCATCGTAACCTTGCGGGCCGAGGCGCAGAGGCAGGCCATCGTCCCAGTCTGATTCGTTGATCGGCGCCGCGCCGACCATCGTCACCGCGCCGGTGGTTGTAATATGCAGAAGATACGTTTGCCCTTTTTGGATTGTCACCGCGCGGTTGAGTTGGAGTGTGAATTCCTTTCCACGCGGATCAGAAGACGGCACGAAATCCGAGGTAAGCGAAGCCGATGCAAGCTCTTGCCCGGGAGCCAAACCAGTTTGAGGCGTCACGGAAACGCTGAAAGTCTGGGAGACCGCGTCACCCTTCGCGGCGATATGCGGAAAATAAATCTGGTTCAATGTGCCGCTGGCGTTGGCTGTGAACGGAATGTCATACGGGGCGTTACTCTGAATGATCCCGCCGGTTGGGAACGGCAGGGGTTGTTGATAAACCGATCCATCCGCGGTTTGGATTCGCAGATTGATCGCGGCAGGAACATGTTGATAAATCCAATAGGTCGCGGCGACGCGTGTCACGGGGCGCGTATAAATTTGAACAAAAGCATAAGCCCAGGCGGCGGTTGCAATCAGAACGACTCCGCCAATGATGTAGGCGAAAGTACGGATAATGGGATATGCTTTACGCGATGAGTAAACTTTCGGGAATTCAAAAACGATCCACGCCGCCATCATGCCCAGCAGTGGATAGATCGGCAGTTGATAGCGCATGGTCGGATTGAAAGCCAGCGACTGCCACGTGAAGAAGATCGCTGTCCAGCCCCACAGCAGCGCGTGACGGAGTTCACCTTTGAAGATGCGCCACGCCATCCACAGGAAGCCCAGCCACGCGAGAATTCCGAGCGGAAGTCCAAGCCCCCAGACCGTCAGATTCGTGAACGAATAAAGGTGTGTGCGCCGCGCCCATTGCAGCGCGAACGGAACGTCTGCATCCCCGCTGGATTGGGCGATCAATTGCTGCATGGTGGAGATCCAGGAAGGACTCAGCCCAAGTCCGCGAAAGGCGTATGGCATGAAAACGCGGAAAGAGACAATCGAAGCAACCGCGCCGGCAACCAGGTAGACAAAAATCAGCGTCCAGTAATCCGTGGGCAGCGGATGGCGGGCAGTGGACGATGGATCATGTTCATCGGCCATCGCTTTGCGGTCCATGGTCAGGTAGCGCACGAGGAACGCGCCCGGCAGGACAATCGCGAGCGGAGCCGCGTCCAGCTTGGAGGCCGTTGCCATCCCCAGCGCAACGCCGAAGCCGAGGCTCAAGAGAAAGAAGGGATCTCTGGCAAGACGTGAAACGTAGTGCGCGATCCGGGCTTCGATGTTCGGTGCTTGACCTTCATCCATCAAATAGCGAGCATCGAAGGTCGGTTTCTGGCGAATGAGGATTTCCACCGCAAAATAAATCGCCAGGTACATGAACATGATGCCAAACGTATCCACCGTAAAGAAATGCGATTGCTGAATCTGCAAGACGGCCAGCGCTGAGAATGCGGCGGACAGCAAAGCGACGCGGCGGTTATATAAACGCGCCACGATGATATAGAGCAATAAGATCGTCAGCAGGTTTGCGAGGGCGGAGACTTGTCGTCCGACCAGGAATACCTGATCGTAGCCAACCTGCCCGGTCCACTCGGCCAGGTAGCGCACCACGATTGTCGGCAAATCGCCGTAAACGAAAAACGTGTAACCTTGATTCTCCGGGTTGAGCGTCGAGGTGGCTGTGTTGAAATAGTCGCCCAGTCCAAGCCATTGCACTTGGTCGGGAGGACAATTCTGCAAAGCAGTGTTCGGGGCCGCACATTTCCTGACTTGCAATGCGCTCTCCACCATCGTCATGAAGCGTTCGTCAGGATGCAGATGCTGGTTATCGTCCCAGTTCAAACCGATGACGCGTAAATAAGCTCCAACGGCCAGTACAAGGATCAGAAGAAGGTCATAAACCCAGGCGCGTTTTTCGTTCGTCATAGCGGATAACAATTTATCATGAAAAACTTAATCCGTGCTAAGTGCATTTTTTGCCTGCGAAATCACACCAATCAACATAAACCAGAAGTCTTTATTTGAAAAAATTCGTGAGAATTAGCGGATGGCTGCAACATCATGGCGTAGTTGGCGCGGGCACAAAATAAATCCAAAAATCATGATCGGGCACAGGCGATTTATGCAGGCTCAACGTACCCTGCGGATACAACAACTTTAACGCGTCGAGACTTTGCTGGTCATTGGCTTCCGGGTTATCCAGACTGGCTTTCACGATAAACAACTTTGGCCCGGAAATTTGTGTCGTGCTTGCCAATTGGTCGAACGGCATGGCAAAGTCACGGTTCGGGATCCCAGCCCACACTCCGGGCAGACGCGTGTCCACCCAATACGGGAACGGCACGATCCAAACCGTATCCGTCTCGCCGTAGACCAATCCGAACTCCTTGATGACGGCGCCCATCTCCGATGAGTTCCACGCGCCGAGGCGGTAATTCGTATCGAATTGATGGAAGACGATATCGAAATTTTGCGAAGCCGACCAAAGCAGCAGCACGCCAGTGATTATCGCTGCCCAAGCTGTGCGATTCTTGCTGGACCCGAAAGCGGCAATGAAACCATCGAGCGCCATCGCCACGACGATGAACACCGGCACGAATGCGCCGGACGCGCGATTCAATGCGGGATTCTCGTCAGGAAAAGCCAGCGAAAGAATTGACGGCATCAAAAGAATCGGGATCGAGAGCAAAAGGAACAAGTCCAGCCAGTTGCGCTTTCGGATGTAACGCACAATCAACAAAACGATCCCAATCAAAAACAACGCGCCCGAGACAACATCCAGCGCGGGGCGATGCGGCAGCGAATTGACCCAGATATTGCCGTCATCCCAGTTGAACATTTTGAGTCCGTTCCACAAATTCGAGAAGAAGACCTGAAGGATCGGGCCGGGAATGGCTTGTCCCTCTCCGAGCCGCGAAAAGGCGCGGAATGAAAATCCTTCGGGGTTCTCCGTGGCATATCGCATCAACGGCAGGAAAATGAAAAGTGAAACCAGGCCGACAATGGTCAGCCAAACCAGCGCATCGCGGGCCGATGTTTTGGATCGAATATGGAGCGCGAACAAGATCATCGCAGCAATTACAAGGAATGGCACAATGCGATACGGAGTGTAACCGTTCAGCCCGAGGCCAAGGAAAATTCCCGCGATAATGAATTGATTGCGGTCGCCCGTGCGAAGTCCGCGAATCAAATAAAGCATCATCGGCGCAACGAACAGCGGATAAAGCGGAAAACGCAAGCCAATGCGTGAGATGACATTCGGCCAGTATGCGATCCCGGCGAGGAAGAAAGCCAGCAAGCCGACGCGCCTGTTCGCAATCTCTTTGCCGAGCAAATAAATGTAAGGCAGCGTGACCAGCCCCATCGAGATGGTCGCGATTTTGGTTGTGAGGAATGACAGGCCAGTGTTGAAAATCCAAACGGTCAGCACAATCCAATACATGCCGATGGCTTCGCGGCCCGTGTTGCGCGGAAAGAAGATGTGCGGTTGTCCGTGCAGGATATCGTAAATGTCCAGAATCTTTTCGGCGTGATCGCTGAACGGCTCCGAAGGAGTCTGCTGGATGTGATAAACGCGGAAGAAAAAGACGATGACCGCCGCGGCGATAATAAGCAATGTCCAGCGGCTGATGTTGATCTGCCAGTTTTTGTGCGCAAGAAAATTGCGAGTGCGCTGCCACAGCGATAGTTTGTTTGGATCAGGAATCCACAATGACCAGACGAATAATCCGATCGCGATCAACCAAATCGTCAGATTGAACAGGTTGAACAAATTCCCGCTAAAAAGAAAGAATGCAAAAATCGCAAGCGGCAAAGAAATCAAAAACGCGTTGCGGCGAAACGTCATTGGATCACTGCCTGCCGTTGACTCAACCAGCGGGGCCAGAGTCCATTCGCCGCGCAGAACTGCGATCAATAACAACCCCAGTGCGGCAACATAAAAAGTGATGCCGGGTATCGCCGAAGAAACCGGCGGCTCGAACAAACGCTGTGCAAAAAGCGCAATTCCCAACGCAATGAGCGAAATCCATGGAAATGATTTGGCTGGCGAAGGTTCCTCAGCCGGTTGTGACTGCGGCTCCGGCTCGACTTTTTCCTCCACAGCCTGCGCGGGAATTTCGACGCTTTGTCCGCGCCAGAAGAAAAGTTTTGATTTTACATAATCGAGCACGCTTGGTTCTTGCGGGAATTCGGATTTGGGAATTCGGGATTCGTCGCTCATTCAACTCACTCGTTATTTTTTCTCGCAATCACGATAATACTCTCTCCCCAACGAACGGGAAGAAAAACAAAACTGGTTATCGCCTGGAAACCGCCAAGCGAACCAAAAATTAATTTTTGAATTGAATTTGGCACAAGCGGAATATACGGCACGTTCCAAAATCCATCCGCAAATACTTTGAGCGGACTCAGGTTCGCCTTGCGGATCAATTCAAACCATTCAGCAGGCCGCTTCAACGAAATATGCGTCGGGTCGAGATAACCAATCCATTGATCGCCCTTCAAAGGCTTGAGAAGCGAATCCAGATTCGGCGTGGCGAGGATCAGGATTCCATTTGGTTCGAGCACGCGGCTGATTTCGCGGATTGCCCGCGCCGGGTCCGGCAAGTGTTCGACGATGTGTTTGATGACGACCATTCCAAAAGTCGAATCAGCAAATGGAAGCTCCTGCGCGCTGGCTGTCTGAAATTGAGTCCGCTTCGCCTCGGATTTCGAGCGGGCGACTGCCCAATGATTCAAATCCAACCCGAAGGTTTCGAAGCCGCCCTCCAACTGGCCGACGAGGTGGCCGAGTCCCGAGCCGATCTCGAGCAGACGCGAACCGCGCCGCCCATAGCGGCGCGCCAATGTCGCAAAGAATCGATTCGACCACCAGTACTGGCTGAACTTTGCAAAGGAAACGTTTTGATAAGTGTGTGTGGAAAAATATTTTTCGTCGAAGGACATGTCTTGTTTGGCATGTCATTCTGAGCGAAGCGAAGAATCTCGCGTAACTTGTAAACGAGACTCTTCGGTCGCTGGTCTCGATATGCGAAGACCACTACTCGACCATCGCTCCCTCAGAGTGACATAATTTTGTTATCGTTTTTTCGCAATATAAAAAGTAAATGTTCCGTTCTCTACCGGTTTTGGTGACGCATACTTCTTTACATATCGCTCGGTCAGCCAAAGATTCCATTTCGTCGGCGCGATAATCCAGCGGCCGGTGAGCACGCGCGCAACCACCGATGGGACGCCAAAATAGTGCCCCCATTCTAACACGCGCATCGAGGCGGGCGAAAAATAATGCCACCAGCGGACGAGTTCAAAACCCGCGTTCTTCAAACGTTTCTGCCAGACATCCGGCTCATCGGCGTGCGAGACGCGCGAGATTTTTCGGAACCATTCCGTATAATCTTTGCCAAGTACGCGTGAGATCGAAAGCTCGGAAAGATAACGCGTGTTCGGCACACAAAAATAGAACGGCGCACCTTTTTTCAGGACGCGCGCGGTCTCGGCCAGAACCGCGTCGATGTGCGGAATGTGTTCCAACACCGAATTACTGAATCCGCTGGCGAAATAATTTGAAGGGTAAGGCGAATAAGCCGCGTCCGCTTCCACAAGAAATTTATACGCGCCGTGAGTTTTGGCTTCGCGAATCGGTCCATGCCACGGATCAAGACCGACATCAATTTTCTGCTCGAAGGTCAGCGAGGCAAAATGTCCATCGCCGCAGCCGACATCGTAAACCGGCGCGGGCAATGGCAAATCCTGATAATAAGTCGATTCAACCGCGCGCAAAAAAGCACGGAAATAAGGCAGGTCACGTAATTGAAGAAAAAGAAAATCTTTCATAGGTCTTTTGTCATTGCGAGGAGGGCGGAGCCCGACATGGCAATCGCATGCAACATTCAATTGATTGTTAGATGAGATTGCCACGCGGCGCTAAAGCGCCACTCGCAATGACATTTATTTTTTCATTAACCCTTCAAACAATTTTTCATATTCTTCCGCGACGGTATCGGGATCATATTGTTTTGTAATTGCCGCCGGGTCGCCGCAGAATTTTTTCGGTTCACCCAAAATTTCCAGGATCGATTCTGCCAGACTTTTCGAATCGCCGATCTTTGCCACGCGTCCCATGCCGTGCATTTGCACAGGCATCCGCACGCCGGGCAGCGCCGAGGCGACACACGGGACACCGTTCATCATCGCTTCGATCTGGACAAGCCCGAACGCTTCGGTCGAATTCAAAGATGGCACAGCCAAAACATCGAGATTTGGATAGAATGCAGCCATTTGAGTCGGATCGAGATTGCCCAGGAATTTCCAATGACCTTGAGACTCATATTCGCGAATACGCGGCATCAAGCGGTCTGAGTAAGCTTGTTCGCCCATCACGTTTTGATATGTGCCCGCAAACAAGACCAGCGCATTTGGATATTTTTTCAAGATGATTGGAAGCGCGTCGAGCAGGACCTCGACTCCTTTTTCAGCGGCGAAGCGGGCTGCCATGCCGATGACCGGCTTGTTTCCCGCGAGATGCATTTCCGCAAATGATTGGATTGCAGTGTGATCCGCCTTGGGCAACTCAACAGGCGGAAGGATTGTCCGCAGTTTGAATTTATAACGCGAGAGATAGGAGGAATGATCGGCGTAATCCTGCGTGTACGTCACGATCTGATTCGATAACAGAGCTGCCATGTTGTTTTGCCATTGGACAACGAGATTAACAAGGCGATTGAATAATCCAGGGGGCAGTTTGATATCGCAGTGATAAGTCAGGATGGCAGGCTTGCCGAACAACCGACCGCGAAACGCTACGCCGGGCGCGTCGAACTGCGGGAGATGCATTTGAACCACATCGTGTTCTGCGACCAATCTGGTAGCGACCCAGCCAAAAGTCGGCGCGATGACACCTTTACTTAAGCGAAAAGCTACCGGCACGCGCAAGACCTTCACGCCATCCATCATTTCCTCGCGCGGCAGTGACTTGCCGTACTGCGTAGTCATCACCGTGACCTGATGTCCGCGCTTCACAAAAGCGCGCGCCAGCCGTTCGGCATAGATCGTCAAGCCGGATGTATGAGGTCGGTAATAGGTTAGAACAGTAAGGATTTTCATAAAGCGGGGAGATTATAACGCACTGGTTGCTCAATTATCGATTCACGTGAGTGCAAGGAGTGTAAAATCGGCGGGCTGTATACTGCACTTGAGTTTAGAGTTCGAAGCACATTAACAAAAATGGAACTAGCTGATAAAGTTTTTGTGTGAAGAAAAAATCTCTCAGCGAGTTCCGAAAAGCAGTATACCAAAGTCTGAAAAGGCGAGCGGATGTTTTGTTCGACCTGATCGACGCCCTGACGGTTGCCGGTCAGG
>JAKAKJ010000022.1 GCA_021824575.1 Chloroflexota bacterium | reverse complement strand
ATTACATCATAGCCTTTGTCATTGAGAAGCTTTGTCATCAGGTCCGCTTCGTTCTTCCAGCGTTCCGTCGCAAAGTCTGAGAACGAGAGACCAATTTTGGTTTTTGCGCCCACAACCGGGGCAGCGGCATTGGGAGCGCAAGCTGCAAGCAGGCTGACAATCGTGACAAGTGCAACGATTATCCATACGACTTTATTGTGCTTCATTTTTTCTCCTCTTTTTGTCTTAGGTTCGGTTATATGCAAATGGTGTTTCGGAATTTTTTGAATTAGGTAGTGGATGAAACCGTAAGTGACAGGGCCGACAAAAGCCGCTGCAAGTTTGGATTTCGCCACTTACTTTGCAATCCCTGCCTTGAATTTAGCCTCCTTTCACTAGACTGGGATAAGCCAATCACCCTCAGACAAGAGCAATCTCTCGCAGGATGTTATCCAATACAACTGCGATGGCTCCCAAGACACAGGCATCCACGCCATGCTCAGAGAATTCAACGCGCAGATTCTGCTTTACAGCAGGTAAAGTTTCATTAGATATTGTCTCTTCAAGAACTGGCAGTAGGATCTCCCGTCCGTAACTAAAGGCGCCTCCAATAACCACTATTTCTGGATTGAAGATATTAGCCAAATCTGCAATCCCTGCCCCTAGATTTCTGCCCACTTCCTCCAGCGCCGAACGGCAAATCTGATTTCCCTGCAACGCAAAATCCACGACCTGATTAAATGTCAGTTTGCTGAGATCGCCGTTAGCGCACTTTGTGAGTGAATTATCAGAGTCGGCTTCTATCAAGCGCTTTACACGTTGCAATACTGCTCGTGGGCCAACCTGGGTTTCCCAACACCCTCGCCGTCCACAGCCGCACATTTCTCCCTTCGGATCGCGTTGAATGTGACCAATTTCGCCAGCAAGACCATGCCCACCCTTAAAAAGTTTTCCATTGATGATGAGGCCGCCGCCCAAGCCAACGCCTGAACTGAGATAGATAAGATTATCTATATCACGACCAACACCGAAGTAATATTCTCCAAGAGCAGCAAGGTTCGCTTCATTTTCCACATAAAGGGGCAAACGAAAACGCTGATTCCACATCAGGCGTAGGGGAACGTTTTTCCACCCAAGGTTTGGTGCAAAGAGCAATTCTCCTTGTTGTGTATTGACTAAGCCGGGTACGCCCAACCCAATGCCCAGTAGCGGCAGGTTCTTCTCTTCTGCAATGGAAATGGCCTGCTCAATCAGCGCTTCCGCCTCGGAAATAATCTCAATTTGAGCTTTTGTAAGGGAGAATTCAACCAGCCCCCTCCACAAGATATTTGCCACGAAGTCGGTCAAGATGACTGAAACGAATTCAACCCCGATCTCCACACCTATAACCGCGCCAGCCTCCGGCTTTAATGCAAGCGCAATGCCAGGGCGGCCAATTTTTGATTCCATCGTATCTAATTCAAGAACTAAACCATCATCAAGTAACGCGTTAATGATGTTTGAGATTGTGCTCCGATTCAGTTTTGTCTTGGCAGCCAATTCAGCTCGAGAAATTGGCGCGTATAGCCTCAATACATTTAGCACAATAGATGTATTTACTTTGCGTATTGATTCTTGGTCAGCTGTTTGTTGTCGAAGCATGGCATTTTAGGGAATATATATATTAGTTTATTGCATGGATAAACAAATCTAATATAGATATACAACTTTAGCAGTGTAGATTCAATTATGATAAATATTATGTAAACAAAGTTACATTTGTCGTTGATTCCAAACCGATAGCGCAAGGTTTTTTCTGTAAATTGAGTCCAGTGTTTCCTCGCGATTTAGGCTTGCAATTAACTTGAACCTTCAAAAGTCATATAAGTTCTGCCGGTCAACCGCTCCTCGCTGATCTCGCTAAGCACTGCTGAAACCAAACGCAAACAGGAAGCCCGATTAGGAAAGATTGATACAACGCGCGCTCGGCGACGCACTTCTCGGTGTAACCTTTCCACGCCGTTGGTCGTGCGCGACCCTGAAGAACACAGGGCGGCCCAATCTTCGAAAAGCACCCGGAAAGGAAAAAACATGAGGCCTTCCGGGATGTTAATGGCCATCCACCAGAGAGATTCAACCCCCCGTTGTCCGATTGAGGAACTCGGCGGCTTCGCCAGGAGTGAATCGTAGATCAGTGGCACGCAGCTCAGTTAGTTGACCACGGGCACGCAATCGCACCAGGGGAAGGTTAGGGTCCTCGCCCGTGGCGATGACCAGATGTTTCTGGCAGTTGATGCTCAAGTAGAAAAGCGAGAGCATCGTCAACCGGTTTAGAATCAATCACATGGTAATCATCCATAACGAAAATGAAATTGTCCGAGGCGGAGGTATATATATTTTTGCTGCCAGGGGCTGTATACCCGTAGATCCTTTATAAGACATACCGAATCGCTCCTTACAAAAAAAGCATCCTCCGTCTTTGTAGGACGCTTAGTTCGCATCGTCGCCGCCTACGCTCTTCTACGGAATTTATACCCGTATACATGATCTATGCCGCACGGGGCAGATTATCCTGCAGATTTGAAGAGACAGTTGTGCTATGCATGAACAAAGAATTCTTCGCCGAAATCTCATTAACCTTCAACTCGATCCGATGGAGGAGAGTTGTGTGTTTGAGTTCTCAGGAACTAAACTGTTGTGGAGCTAAGGCTTGTCGGACAATCAGATCGAACACATAAATTTTTCCGATTCACAATCTGCAAACGGGTCATGTCTCAGCCTGTCCATCTCAGTCTGAAGCGACTCGCGATCTTAACATCTTCCTGAATTGGATGTTCGAGTTATTGTCACCTTTTCTCGAGGCGATTCTATTTCTACTGTTGTCCACGCTGCGGACATGGATTCCCGATCTCTTCCCAGCCGGAACTTTTATTCCCTGATGTAGTCCTTTGTTCTTGGCATTCAATTAATCGCTCGCCGCTAATCTTGTAAAGCGACCAATGTTCGTTGTTGACAGAGGAGTGGAGAAGTTGTACGCTGAAAGCGACCAACGTTCGCTTAGTGGAGCATTCCGTGCCAAAAGGTATACCTCTTACCGACGAAGAACAGATCCGCCGCCGCTATGAGATTTTCTGGGCCTCGGTAAAACTGTTTCTGAAAAGCGGGTTTCAGGAAACCAGCATGCGCGAGATCGCCCATGCGGCCAATATTGGAAAATCCACGTTGTATGATTATTTCCAAGCGAAGGATGAGATTCTCGTTTGGGGCGTGGAGGATGAGATCATGGATTTAACCGTCGAGGCGCAAAAGATCGTTGAATTATCTTTGCCTGCCATTGAGCGCTTGCGAAAAGTGATGAAGACATATTTGGAATTCCTGGCCGCGAGCAAGGAGCTTTATCTCAAGATAAGTTTTGAAGTGCAAAGGCTGGATCTTGAAAGCCAAAAGCGCATTCAGGTTCGCCGTCACACATATCAGGATTTGATCCGCCAACTGATCGATGAAGGAGTCAAGGAAGGCTCATTTCGTAAAGTGGATTCGCTGCTTGTGGCACGTCTACTTCTCATTGCAATCATGCCAACCGTATTCACTTCGCGTCCCACCGGAGCGCCGTAACAAAGGCTCAACACTGCGTCGGATATTATCTTGAAAGGCATTCAGACATAAATTTCAGTGCGAACTGCCAGTGTTGTCTGGCGGCTTGCAATTAAAAAATAACCATGCTTGCAGGATCGTCCCAATCGGCGTAGACCTGGCAAGGTCAGGGAGGGGCAGCAAGACAACTTTCTTCGGAGGTTGCCATGTCTACGTTTACCCTTCCACTTTCAGATACTAAAACTACGCTCGAAACTGTCGGCGGCAAAGGCTTGTCGCTGGCGAAAATGATTCAGGCGGGCTTTCCTATCCCTTGTGGATTTCACATCACAACGGAAGCCTATCGGACATTCATTAAATTAAATGGCTTGCAGTCAAAGATTCTTGCGGCACTCGAAGATGTGGATGCTTCGCTGCCTGCCTCGCTGGAAACTGCTTCCGAGACAATCGACAGATTCTTCGCGGACGGTGAAATTCCGCTTGATATAGCAGAATCAATTTGCGGGTCTTATGAAGCGTTGGGCAGCCCACAGAAATCGGTGGCCGTTCGTTCCTCCGCCACCGCCGAAGATTTACCTGAAGCATCCTTCGCTGGTCAACAGGAAACCTACCTCAACATCCGCGGCGAAGAGGCGCTCCTCGATGCGGTGAAAAAATGTTGGGCATCGTTGTGGACCGCGCGCGCCATTGCTTATCGAATTAAAAATAATATTGATCAGAATTGCGTTGCATTGGCAGTTGTTGTACAGGAGATGGTCAACGCCGAAGCCGCAGGAATTTTGTTCACTGCCAATCCCATCAATGGACAGCGCGATGAAATAGTCATCAACGCCGCGTGGGGACTCGGCGAAGCCATCGTCGGCGGATTAGTTTCACCTGACACCATCATCGCAGATAAAGCCACGGGCAAAATCAAAAAGTACGAGGTCGCGGAGAAAACCGTCATCACGGTGTTGACGGAATCAGGCACGAGGGAGGAACCACTCAACGACGCGCGGCGCAAATCAAAGGTCCTGAAAGACGCGCAGGTAAGTGAGCTCGTCAACATCGCGCGCAGAATCGAAGCCTATTACGGCAGCCCGCAAGACATCGAGTGGTGTCATGCAAACGAAAAATTTTATATTGTCCAATCACGCCCTGTCACGGCGTTGCCGCCTGAACCACTCGAATGGAAAATCCCCGTTCCCAAAGCAGTGCTGGCGCGCGGAAGTTTTGCCGAGTTCGTGCCCGAACCAGTTTCGCCGCTGTTCGCTACACTCGCAGTTCCGATTGCGCGCAAATCAACTCAAGACTTGATGGCTGAGTTTGGCGTGACCGGTGAAAATAGTTATCTCTTTGAAGTGCTCAATGATTACATCTATGTGGGTTTTGTTTTTACGCCCAAGCTGATGTGGCAAATGATCAAGGCCTCGTTTATGTTGCTCGGTCCGATCATGCGAACTGCCCACCAGCGGGCGATCACCGCGCGCGCACAATTTTTGAGTGTGGTGCAAAAGTGGCAGGCGCGTGATGTCGCCGCGCTCGCACCATCGGAATTATTGACGGGTGTGCGTGAGATTTTCACCGAGACGGCTTTGTTTTACAACATGGCGCAATCAGGCACCATTCCAACTTCGATGATGCGGGAAGTGTTTTTTAGTTCTGTTTACAAAATGCTGGTCAAGTGCAAGAGCGATCCCAAAGCCGAAGTGTTTGTGTTTGGTTCTGAAAACCTGGCGATACGCTCTGAGAAAGCACTGTTCGACCTGGCAACGTGGGCGAAAGAACAGCCTGAACTCTCGGATTATCTGACTCGCACTCCAGTGAATGAAATTTGCGAGGTGGTCCCGGTTCTAGCACGGGGCGCGGCGCTTCAAACCGACCTCGAAGCGGATTCTGTTTTACGGGAATTTGCCACCCGCTTCGACTCCTATCTGCGCGAGTTTGGTCACGCCATCTATGACTTGGATTTTGCAAAACCAACACCGGGAGAAGATCCTGCTCCGCTGCTGGAAACTCTCAAAGTGTATCTGAGCGGAAAGAATAATCCATATGAACGACAGCAAGTCGCACTGACTTTTCGCGAAACAGCGGCAGCGGCGATTGCCAAGCGTCTTGATCCGTTGCGAAGGAAATGGTTTTTGCAATTGCTCAAAGCAGCGCAGGATACGGCTCACTTACGTGAAGATAGTATTGCCGATCTGGGATTGGGACATCCACAGATCCGCCGTATGTTGTGTGAACTTGGCAAACGCTTGGCGGCCAATGGGACAATTAACTGCGCTGAGGATGTTTATTGGTTAGACGCTCAAGAACTCGACGCCCTGGCGATTCAACTCGAAAAGAGTGAAGCGTTGAAAAACTTTGCCGCCGAAGTTGAAAGCCGCAAAGCCAAATGGCAAGCCATGCGACACATCATCCCGCCGACCACGTTGCCTAAGGTTGGTTGGTTATCAAAATTCTATGCAGATAATGAGCAGACGGGAAACAAGATCAAAGGCTTTGCGGCCAGCGCTGGTCAGGTCACGGCGCGAGCGTGCGTGATGCTCGGGCCAGAAGATTTCAATAAGATGAAAGCTGGTGATGCGATTGTGGCAGGCATCACCACCCCCGCGTGGACTCCGCTCTTTGCGCGAGCAGCCGCTATCGTCACCGATATTGGCGGACCGCTGAGTCACAGTTCCATCGTCGCGCGTGAATATGGAATCCCTGCCGTGTTGGCAACAGGCGTTGGCACGCGTCGCATCCATGATGGTCAAATCATCACCGTGGATGGAAGCGCAGGAATAGTGGAATTGAATTGACAGGAGGCAGGCATGGAACGCGCCTTTCCCAAATTCGGTTACAACCCCATCACCGGTGAATGGAATGACAGCCTGAAAGGCGATTATTTTTGGTCCAGTGTCAACCTCAGCGAAGCTGTGCCGGATGTGATGACGCCCAGCACCTGGTCGCTGTTATGGATTTACTTTTTCGAAATCCACCCGGTTGATTTTCCCGGCAACCATCCCATTTGCGGGAATATCTGCGGGCGTCCGTATGTCAACTTGAGCATGACATCCTCGCTGTATCATGCCGTCGGCTTGGATGCAAGCAAGGAAAAGTTTGGCGACCTGCTCGGCTCCACCCCACCAGAGTTTGATATCCCATACCTGCCTTTTTCGCCGCTGACAGTCATCTGGCGCGTGCTGCCCGGTATGGTCAAAGACCAACAATTGACGCGGCGCGACTGCGGACAGATACAGGAATATTTGACCTTCCTCCCAAAATGGATTCAATCCATGCGTCCGCGCGTTCAACAATGCACCGATGTTTCGAATCTGCTTTCCTTGTGGATGGATTCCATCCGACCTGCCAAAGTCCGCGCCGACCGGATGCTTCGCAGCATCACCACCAGCCTCTCGGAGCCAGCCACCAAACTCAATCTGGAATTGACCGCGCTTGTCGGTGAAGCCGAAACCAATACGCTTCTCTCCAACCTTTCGGGCGTGGGAGGCGACTTGGAAAGTCTCGGCCCCTTGATGGGATTGGCAAAAGTCAAGGATGGCAGGATGAACCGCGAGGAATACGTCGAACGATATGGGCATCGCGGTCCGCATGAAGTGGAATTATATTTCCCCGCTTCCAGCGACGATCCCGATTGGTTCGAAAAACGACTCGCCGAATTCACCCGCTCCCCCGTAGATGTGGATGCGCTTCTGGCAAAACAGCACGCTGAATTTGACGCTGCCTGGCGTCGGTTTGAAGTGCGCTTCCCGAACAAATATCAAGCCTTCCGCCACAAACTCGACCTGGTGATTGCCGCGGCAAAAAATCGTGAAGCGATCCGCTCCGAATCGATTCGCCTCTCGCGCCTCATCCGCCAGTTTGTTTTGCAGGCAGGCAACATGACAGGGATTGGCGACGACATCTTCTTCCTGTCGCTGGATGAAATGACTGAATTATTGAACAACAACAAACAATCCCTAAGTCGCATCCCCGCCCGGAGGAACATGTACCAATGCTACTGCGCCCTGCCTCCTTACCCGGCGCTCATCTATGGGCGCTTTGATCCGTTCCAATGGGCGGTGGATCCAAAACGACGCAATGATTTTTACGATGCTCGCAAAAAAGAAGTTGTTGCCATCTCTACTGCCATTAAAGGCTTTGCCGGCGCGGTAGGCTGTGTGGAAGGAATCGTCCGCCGGATTGATTGCGTGGAAGATGGGAATCAAATTTTGCCCGGCGAGATTCTCGTCACGACCATTACCAACGTCGGTTGGACACCGCTCTTCCCGCGTCTTGCCGCCATTGTCACAGATGTGGGCGCGCCGCTTTCTCATGCCGCGATTGTCGCGCGCGAAATGGGCATCCCGGCTGTGGTTGGCTGCGGCAATGCCACCATGTTTTTGAAAACAGGTGACCGCGTGCAAGTGGATGGCGGCAAAGGGACGGTCGAAATCTTGAAACAATCTCAGGAGAAACCATGAACGCACAAACCAACTGGAAAGCATTTCTCGGTTTTACACTTCGCGTGATCATTGCCCACACACTGACTTACTTCGTCTTCGGCATCATCATGTCGAACGTGTTCAATTATGCTGAGATTTTCAAGCAGGCAGTTATCCGCGACTACATGCTTCCTATTGATCAGCATAACGTTCTCATCGGGCCGTTCATGCAACCCATTCGTGGCTTGATTTTTGCCATCGGTCTTTGGCCAATTCGCAGTTTTCTGATCGAAAAGAAACGTGGCTGGCTGACCCTGTGGGGCTTGCTGGTTACCATTGGCATTCTCTCCACTCCCGCTGCTTCTCCCGGTTCCATCGAGGGAATGTTGTACTCTAAACTACCCATGTGGTACCACTGGATAGGTTACCCTGAGATCATGCTGCAAACGCTGGCCTTTTCCATCTGGCTGATCTGGTGGGAACATCAGTCTGTAAAAAGCCATGAAATGGTTGCAAAGAAGGAAAACCCGTTGATTGCTGAAATTGTCAAAGCTGTTATGACGGCTTGTTTCGCTTACATCGGCTATGCCATCGGCGGACTTATCCTGGCGTTCAATGCCAATGCGAAAGCGGCCGCGACCGGCACCGGCGGCATAAACATCGAGGCTGCGGGCGCAGACTTCAAAATGCAATTCATGTTCGTGATTGCCTTCCTTATCAATGCGGTGACCGTCTTCTGGATCGCGCGCAAATGGCAGGCGAATCAAATCAAGTTGTGGATGATCTTTTTGATCTTCTGGTTTGTTGATGCGCTCGTGCCATGGCTGTATCAAACGTTCGTATTTGGTGCATCGTCTTTTCCAACCGTCATCATGCTGGGATTCTTTCCTGCTGTGATCATCGTAATCAGCACATGGATGAATTACAGGAAATTTGAAATGACAGCAGGAACATGAAATGAAAACCATTCAACACATTGGCTTCTTCTTTCTTTTCCTCGCTGCCGGACTTTTGGTCTTTATCGTTTTCAGCCATTACTATCCCTTCTACAGCGGGCAGACGGATTTGATTGGCAGGATCGTAGTTGGAGGAGTTTTTCTCGCGCTCGCCATCTTCGCCCGATTCAGCAAACGCTTCCAAAAATATTGGCTATTGCCTTTTGCCTTCTTCACCGCCTTGACCGCCATCAGCGTCGACTACTACATCAGCCTCAGTCAATGGATTTTGCCTGCGCTTGGGATGGTCATAAAATCACCAGCGGGTTATGCAATCGATAAGCTCGAAAGTTCACTGCTGGGTATTGTTGTCGTGCTGGTTCTTAACCGACTCGCAGGTCAAAGCGTGGACTCGCTTTATATCCGGCGTGGCCGCCTCGGGCTGGGTCTGACCGTGGGGTTGATCGCGTTTGTCGTGATAATTGCCACCGTCATCCCCGTCACTGAAACTTTCTTTAAAGGCCAGAATCTGACATGGGCGCGCGTCTTGACCTGGTCGCCGTGGGTGTTGATCTTTGTGTTGGCGAATGCCAGCAATGAAGAACTGATCTTTCGCGGGTTGTTTATCGGCAAGATGGAACCGTTCTTGGAAAAATTCGCTACGAATATTGTCACTACCATTCCGTTTGTTTTGGCGCATTCCTATACGGGCTATGCAACAGACCAGACCATCTTTCTTGCACTGCAACTCCTGCCGGTTTCGCTGGCGTGGTGCTGGTTGATGCAAAAAACGAACAGCATCTGGGGCTCAATCCTGTTCCATGCTGCGATGGACATTCCCATCGTGGTTGGAATTTTTTCAACGTTGTAGGAATTAAAAAGAAAGGAGAACAGAATGAATGAATCTCAAAATATAGGCGGCAGTTTCTTTGTGATTGGAATGGCTATGTTTGCTGTTGGGCTTGCAATTAGAACTGTCGTATTTGGGATTATAGGTCTTGTACTCGTTGCGTTTGGACTGCTGGTAACTCGCAAGACCCAAAAACAAGAATGAATATGAAAGAATGAACATCACCAACCGAAAAAATCTACTCATCCTCTCATTCACCCTTCTTGTGGTGATGCTGGGCTATTCCATGGCCATGCCGCTCCTGCCATTCTACATCGAACGTTTCGGTGTGGGCGGCACGGAACTCGGTTGGTTGATGTCTACATACTCGCTCATGCAACTGATTTGCGCTCCCATTTGGGGTATCGTCTCCGACCGCTACGGACGTAAACCCATTCTCGCCATCGGCGTGCTTGGTTACACCATCACGCTCTTCTTGTTCGGCCTCGCCCAAAGTTTTATCATGCTCTTCATTGCGCGTTCGCTCTCCGGTATTCTTTCTTCTGCAACCATGCCAACAGCCATGGCATACATCGGTGAAAATACAGGACAAAAAGAAAAAAGTAAGGGTATGGGACAACTTGGCGCGATGGTGGGGCTGGGTGTCATTCTCGGGCCTCTGATGGGCGGATACCTTTCCACGGATTCACTCTCCCTGCCGTTTTTTGTCGGGTCGGGACTCGCTTTCATCGCTCTGCTGTTGGTGATATTTCTTTTGCCGGAATCAAAACCCGCTTCATCTTCGACGAGTAATCTGTCTCCATCCAACGAGCCGATTTCCGCGCTTCAACCTGACTCAACCAACCTTGACTCAAAACGCCCACGCATCTTCGACATTTATCTGCGCATCATCCTCGGCCCAGCAGGGATTCTGCTCCTGCTCATCTTCATCATGAGCTTCGGCATGACCAACTTCCAGGGCATGATCGGACTCTATGCGGTGGACAAATTCGCCTTCGACACTAAACAAGTCGGTGCGATCTGGATGGTGATGGGAATCGTTCTGATCGTTGGGCAGGGAGTCCTGGTCGGCCCGCTGACGAAAAAATTCGGCGATCAGATGCTTATCAAAACTGGTTTATTTGGGGGAGCCATCGGATTCGCACTGGTTGCATTGGCTGTGGATTACAACACTGTCTTGCTGGCGCTCGGATTCTTTATTCTCGCTCTGGCCTTGATTGGGCCCGCATTGAATTCTTATATCTCCAATTTTGCGGGCAAACATCAGGGTGCGGTGATGGGACTCAATAGCGCCTTCACAAGTCTTGGCCGCGTGATCGGTCCGCTTTGGGGAGGCTACATTTACGATCTCAATATTGATTATCCATTCTTCAGCGGCGCGGTGACGCTCCTGCTTGGATTGCTGATCAGCTTATTCGGATTGCGAAAGCAGGTCACGGGTGGTCTGATGCGTGAACAGGAGTAGAAACTGTCAAAAAAGATTTGGTCTTATAGTATCTGAACAATTTGGCATATTGTAGAAATTGTTTTTCCAAAACATAATATAGTGGTATGAAAAGGTTCATACCGTCTTGCTGTGCCTTAAAAAGAAACTCCCCGGTCTTGAAAGCAAGGAGTGAGGCGTGACTGTTTATATGTATTGAATTGAAGAAAGTCACGTCTATACACGGGAAGTTGAGCGAAATTTAAAAAGATTTATCCATATATGGTTGAACAAGATGATTAATTTGCTGTTGGTCTGAACTTATACCCGTATACAATAATTCCGCGCTCATCACCATCGTTGCGCATCTTGCGCGTGACCATCTCGACCGGCATGCCGATTTCCACAGGCGTGTTATCGAGGTCGGTCAATTGTGCAGT
>JAKAKJ010000019.1 GCA_021824575.1 Chloroflexota bacterium | reverse complement strand
ATTGTTGTTCATCTTTTCTCGTAAGATTCACTTTCATTCTTTTTGCCAGTTCGCGCCGCGTCAGCATCACACGGTGTCCGCAGCCCTTGCATTCGAGGCCAATGTCCGCGCCGAGGCGGACGACGATCCATTCGTATGATCCGCATGGATGCGGCTTGCGTAAGCGGACGAGGTCGTTCAATTGAAGATCAGGGAGCATATTCTATAAAAAATCTTTAACCACAAAAATATCGAAAAAGCGCCGTCCATCACGGTTAATGATTTTCGGCCATCATGTTAATTTACTGGGGGCTTCCATCCAATCGCTGAACGGATTATACCTTGAGAACTCAAAAAGATTTCTTGTGATAAACTTGTGCCGTTTGAAATACGCTTGAAGAGGAATCCATGTCCGCCCGTGAAACCTATTCCATTGAGATTGCAGGATTGAAACGTGACCTGCGTTTATTCCAGATCAAGCCAGGGTTGAGGATTGCGATTCTCAACATCCTCGGCGACACCGAACTGGTCCAGGCTTGTGCGCGTGAATTGGAAAAACAACTCAAAGATGTGAAGTTCGATGTATTGGTCACAGCGGAGGCCAAATCCATTCCGCTGGCGTACGCGCTTTCGGTCGAGATGAAAAAGCCCTATATCATTCTGCGAAAAACGTACAAACCCTATATGGGCGATGCGCTCAAGGCCGAGACGTTGTCCATCACGACCGGCCAACCGCAGGTTCTTATCATGGACGAGAAAGACCGCGAGTTGATGAAAGGCAAAAAGGTGGTGATCGTGGACGATGTGATCAGCACCGGCTCGACGCTGCAGGGAATGCGGATGGTGATCGAGAAGGCGGGTGCGAACGTCGTCAAGGAAGCGGCCATTTTGACTGAAGGCGAACGATCAAAATGGGAGGAGATTATTTCGCTAGGGCATTTACCCCTCTTCACCGATTAAATATTGCAGAGCAGCGTTACGCCGCCCTGCATGTTTTGAATCAAATCTTGCTTTTGTCGACGCGTCATCGTTTTGATGGCGCGTTCCCGTTTCATCGCGCTGACCCGGTCCGGCTGAGGCTCAAGATAGACCAATCTCACCGGACGGCGCATGCGCGTGTAACGCGCGCCGCGGCCGGCATTGTGCGTTTTGATACGGCGTTCGGGGTCGGTTGTCCAGCCGGTATAAAATGTTCCATCCGCGCATTCGAGGATGTAACAAAAACACGGCATGGCTATTTTTTCTTCTTCAGGCGGTCGGCAATCGTTCCGCCAAAGAATATCTGGTTGATACGTTCTCCAAAATCCGGCACGTCAATCTTTTCGCCGCCCTCGTTCATCCATTCCGCGGCAGACCTGTCATCGAGCCAGTGCTCGCGGCCATCAAAGGCCTGCTTCAAACGCTCGGCCACATTTTCTTCATTGTTATTCTCGATATCGTCGCGCAAACCTTTCAACGAGGCCAGTAAAATATCCAGCGCATGGACAACACCAATGCGGTTTCCCAGCGCGGCGGTTCTCAAGGAGACGGGGTCATCGAAATAGGCCAGTCCGCCAGTGACGCCGGCATACGGGCGGCCTGCCAGTTTCCGCGCTTCAGTCCAGCCCGCCTGATTGAGCGTGGCATTGAGCAGGGCGGCGGCGGCCAATTGCGGAAGCACATGGACGGATGCCATCAAGCCATCCGATTCGACCGGGTCGGTGAGCATGGGCTTGGCGCCGAGCATGTAAGCAAGATCGAATGCCAATTCCTCGACTTCTCGCGGCGTGCCGGAAGGCACATCCACAACCATGATTGTCTGTTTGAAGAGGTCGGGGCTGGCGACTTTGAGTCCGCTTTCAGTGGATGCAAAGGATTGGGGACTGAGAGCCGGCACAAGTCCAAGATAGAAGCGGCCCTCGGGGATGAATTCCTTCACCCATTCCAGAACCACGCTCTTGACCGGCGCGGTGTCAAAAACCACGGCATTTTCCCGAAGCTGAGGTCCAATGCGCTCCAGCGTTTCGCGGATTTCAGAAAGCGGCAGGGCAAGCACGACAACATTCGCGTCCCTGACAGCATCCTTCAGATTTTTGACTTCATCAATCACCCCAAGATTTTGCGCGGCTTTGGCCGCCGAGGCGTCCCTGTCGTATCCTACGCGGCGGATCGAATCCCGCCTGTTCTTTAGCGCCAAACCAATGGATGCGCCAATCTGTCCCAAGCCAATGATGGTAAGTTGAGCGGCCATTTTCGTTTCCTTTTATTTTGTAAAGTATTTCGATTATACTGCTGGCTGGCTTTGTCATCTGCTTCTCTTAAAGTGTGAGAGCCGCGGACGCCGACCGCGGCTCTCATTTGAAAGGAGGAGAAGAGAAATCACCTTACGAAGTTAATACTATCACCGGTATCCGAATACTACTTGACGCAAAACCTACGCTTGCCCTACGTTTGTCCAACATCTAACGAAGTTGTAATCGCTTTCGAGGAGTATGAATAAAAATCCATTTTTCGTTGGCAGTATCAAAACGACCCAGCTTGGAGAAGTCTCGGCGGTGCTCATTTTAGTTGTTGCAAACATGCGGCCAAGAAAGTAACCTCCATGTCATTCGGAGCGGTGCGAAGCGCCGCGCAGAATCTCGTATTAATGAGACCCTTCGACTGCGCTGCGCTCGGAGTGACATACAATAACAATGACTGATTATCGTTCTGGTTTTATTGCCGTCATCGGACGGCCAAACGTTGGCAAATCCACGCTGATCAATGCGCTGCTCGGGCAAAAGGTCGCGGCGGTGTCGCCGCGCCCGCAGACTACGCGCCGCCGCCAGCTTGGGATTTTGACGCGCAAAGATGCTCAACTGATTTTTGTGGACACGCCCGGCATTCACAATCCAAAGCACAAGCTCGGCGAATTCCTGAATCAGGAAGCGGAAGAAGCGCTTGAGGGCGCGGATGCGATTCTCTTTCTCGTGGACGCGTCCACTGAACCAACGGATGATGATCTCCGAATCGCATCTTTGTTGAGCAGGATTCCGCGTTCCTCGAAAAGCGAGGGCAGGCGGACTCCGCTCGTGCTGGCCGCGAACAAAATTGATCTGGTCGAGGCTGGGGTTTTGATTCCGCGCCTCGAAGCGTATCGGGCTTTGATCCGGGAGGATGCGGAGGCAGTTTCGATTTCAGCCGCGCGCGGCGACGGTCTCGACGAATTGGTCAATCTGCTGGCCGGACATTGTCCCGTTCGTCCGCCGGAATATGATGAAGAGCAAATCACGGATTTATATGAACGTGAGATTGCTGCGGATTTAATTCGCGAAGCGGCGCTGTTAAAGCTTCGCGATGAGGTGCCGCATGGCATAGCCGTCCGCATGGATGAATTCAAGGAACGCGACAACGGCATGGTTTATATTGCCGCGACGCTTTTTGTAGAACGCGAATCGCAAAAGGGAATCGTCATCGGCGAGGGCGGGAAAATGATGAAACAGATTGGCACCGCCGCCCGAAAACAGATCGAAGAAATGGGCGGTCACAGAGTTTTTCTGGAACTGCGCGTGAAGGTGGAAAAAGACTGGCGCAACAATGAAAATGTTTTGAAGCGATTGGGATACAAATTAAAAAATTGACAGTCACCTCGAAGGTGACTGTCAATTTGACATAATCAAGAGTGATGAAACAGCGTCTTTGTTATTTCACCACAACGGTGAAGACCGGCTTTTGAGCCGCGTTGTCGGTCATGCCTTCATAATAGCCGAGCGTGATGGTGGTCGTGCCGGGCGCAACCGCTTTAAAGCGCCACACGTCCTTGCCGCTCGAGTTGGGATCGCTGGGATTATCCGGCACATGGTCCTTCCAGACATATTCCACAATGTGCGCGTCCAGCGCCTCGGCAACTTCCCAGTGATAATCCGGGGAAGGATTGGTTCTGACCGTGATGGTGAACTCGCTGCCCGCCGTCACCTCGATGGGCGTTGACGGATCTGTTATTTGAAGTTCTGCAGCGCTGGGCGTGGGCCTCGGCGGATGGGCAGTTGGGCTGGGACGGGTTGATGTTCCACTGCAAGCCGTGAGAAAAAGCGCTGTAAGGACAAGGGGTAAAAACAATTTTTTCATTCAAACTCCAGACAGGAATTATCTCTTTAACGTCCGATATTTTACCCGATGTGGCGTTAAATCTTTCCCGAACTTCTCCATCATCATCGCTTCGTAATCGGACCAATTTCCCAGATACATCTTCACCTGCGAATCATCTTCAAACACAATGAGATGAGTACAGATTCTATCGAGGAACCAGCGGTCGTGACTCACGACCAAGGCTGTGCCTGCGAACTCCTCCAGCGCTTCTTCGAGGGCACGCAAAGTATTGACATCCAAATCGTTTGTCGGTTCATCGAGGAGCAAAACATTCGCGCCTTCAGTCAATGTCTTTGCCAGATGCACGCGGTTGCGTTCACCGCCCGAGAGGTCACTGACTTTGCGCTGTTGGTCGGAACCCATGAAGTTGAACGAGGAACAGTAGCCGCGGGCGTTGATCTTACGTTTGCCGAGTTCCAAAACTTCCTGTCCTTGCGAGATTTCTTCGTAAACGGTCTTTTGCGGATCGAGCGTGCGCGCCTGGTCAACGTATCCCAGTTTGACGGTGTCGCCAATTTTGATCGTGCCGCTGTCGGGAGTCTCTTCGCCGATGATCATCTTGAGCAGGGTGGTCTTGCCCGCACCGTTCGGACCCACGATCCCGACGATGGAGCCGGGGGGAACGGTGGCAGAAAAACGGTCCAGAATGAGGCGGTCGTCGAAGGACTTGGTCACATCCTTGAATTCAAAAACAATATCCCCGAGGCGCGGACCCGACGGGATGTAAATTTCCAGATCTTCGCGGCGCGCTTCGGCTTCCTGATTCAACAATTTTTCGTAGGCGCTGATGCGGGCTTGTCCCTTCGATTGACGCGCCTTGGGCGACATGCGAATCCATTCGAGTTCGCGCTGGAGGGTCTTCTGGCGTTTCGATTCGGATTTCTCTTCGAGGCGGATGCGCTCCTGTTTTTGTTCGAGCCACGAGGAGTAGTTGCCCTTCCACGGGATGCCGTAGCCGCGGTCGAGTTCGAGGATCCAGCCTGCGACGTTATCGAGGAAGTAGCGGTCGTGCGTGACGGCGATGACGGTGCCTTTGTATTTTTGCAGATGATGTTCGAGCCACGCCACCGACTCGGGGTCGAGGTGGTTGGTGGGTTCGTCGAGCAGGAGCACGTCGGGTTCGGTGAGCAGGAGTCGGGTGAGGGCAATGCGGCGCTTTTCTCCGCCGGAACAAATTTTGATGGGCGTATCGCCGGGCGGACAACGCAGCGCGTCCATCGCGACCTCGAGGTGGGAATCCAAATTCCAGGCGTCGTGCTTGTCGAGTTGTTCCTGCAACTTCGCCTGCTCAGTAACCAACGCGTCGAAGTCGGCGTCGGGTTCGGCGAATTTGGCGTTGACCTCATCGAAGCGCGCCAGCATTTCGACGATGGGCTGCACCGCCTCTTTCACGACCTCGATGACGGTTTTGGTTTCATCGAGTTTGGGTTCCTGCTCGAGCAGTCCGTAGGTGTAGCCTTTGGCTTGCGAGATCTCGCCGATGTAATCCTGATCCACGCCCGCCATGATGCGCAATAACGTGGACTTGCCCGCGCCGTTGAGTCCGAGCACGCCGATCTTGGCGCCGTAGTAGAACCCGAGCGAGATGTCGCGCAGAATTTGTTTGTTGGGAGGGACGATGCGTCCCACGCGGTTCATGGAGTAGATGACTTGTGTGGTTTCGTTTGGCATGGTGAATTAGAGAATGGATGAATAGAGAATGGTGGGGCATATTGTATCAGGTGAAAACTTGGCTCATTGGGAATTGCTGTGATGCTCGGCATACCTGGTGGAAAGCCTTCCATCGAAGAAGCCCTCAAAAGATTGGGGGCTGTTTGAAAGGAAAAGGCGGTTTGAAGACCTTGATGGAAGAACGTCGTAAAGAAAGCCTGATGTAATTTGGGCTCCGGGATTTTCACGAAGCGCCCGCCGGGTCGAAATCTTGGAGTTTTAGCTATTCATGGCTTGGAAATTATTCTTTCCTACAATCCAAGCCGCCCGCCCGGCACACGCACCCTACAGCGTGACGCGCTGAAAAAACGCGGGGAATTGATTCAAACCCAGTAGTTTCATACAGAATTTCTACACAAATTCAAGCCGAGGTTGTCACTTGGCTGTCATACTCCGCCTGTATACTCACGTCTGAGAACATTTCGGAGGAACTCATGAAAAAACAAGTTGCAGCATTGATCGCCGCGATTTTGATGACGGTAAGCGTGGGGGTGGCCATGCTTGCCATCGGTGGAGCGGCATTCTTCAACCCGAACGGCACGGCCGCTTCGAATTCGCCAACGCAGGCGGCTTCCGTTTCGCAGAATTCGAATACAAACGCGGCCCAGGCGCAGGACCAGGCGCAAATCCAGCAATTGCAGGCTTTGGTCGCACAATATCAACAGCGGGACCAGCAGTACCAGCAGCGCGAACAGCAATACCAGCAGCAGCTCCAGCAGGCTACTTCGCAGGTACAGCAGGCGCAAGCTCAGATGCAGCAGGTCCAGATGCTGCTCACCGCCTTGCAGCAAAATGGAATCATTACTGTGACCAGCGATGGCCGCGTCTTCATCAACAGGTAACCAGAGGTAAAAATGAAACTTTTCAAACTTGGATTGCGGATATGGATCGCCATTACCAGCGTCGGCACTTTCATGGTCGGATGGATCATGATCGCCCATGCGCCCAAACCGGTACAGCCAGCTTCTTCGTCGAGCGTTTCGGTCGCACCGCTTCCGACCCTGGCTCCGCTGGCGCCATTGAACTTCTCGAATAACGGCGCGGGGCAGAGCCAGAGTTTTACGATCCAGCAGGCCCCGGCACAGGCTCCCATCCAGAATTTCTTTTCGCAGCCGTCGTTCAGAACCAGCGGTTCCTAGGATCGTCCGATCATCCATTGGAATAAAAAACTGAAAGGAATGCTGATGAATTCAGGCACACCCGTCACGAACAAATCGAGCAATCTCGGATTACAAGCCATCAAGATGGCTGCCGCTGTGATGCTCGTGGGATTCATATTCATTGCCATGTTGGGAGTGATTTGGTTCACACAGACAACGACAGGCGCATCCATTGCCCAGAGTATCCAGTCACTATTCGCCATGGACAGCGTCCAGGCCTGGTGGTACATCACGCGCGCATCAGGATTGACCTCTTATTTCATCCTATGGCTTTCGATGGTGTGGGGCATGGCCATCTCGACCAAATTTTTTCATCCGGCAGTCGAAGGCGTGCAATCATACGATTTTCATGAATTTCTCTCGCTGTTGGGATTGGGCTTTGTCGCCCTGCACATTACCGTCCTGATGTTCGACCAGTTCCTGCCGTTCTCGATCTGGCAAATCCTCATTCCGTTTACAGACAGCTACCGTCCGTTCTGGGTGGGTCTCGGCATTATCGGCGCTTATATCTTCCTGCTCGTCACGGTGACGTTTTACATGCGGAGGGCCATCGGCTCGAAGGCATTTAGAAGCATCCACATGTTGAGCATCGCCGGATATTTGGGCGCGACTTTGCACGGACTCTTTGCCGGAACCGATTCGGCCTTGCCCGTGACACGCATCATCTATGTTGGAACTTTTCTTGTCGTCCTCTTCCTTACCGGCTACTGGATCGTGATGGGAATGATTTCAAAACGCGAGCAGGCCGCGGCCGCAGAACGCGCCGCGCTGGCCCGGCGGCAGGCCCAGCGCATGAGATTCAATCAAAGATAAAAACTCCGCGGTAGTTCCCCCCTTCTCTACAAGCTCCCAAACAAAATTGGGAGCTTGTTTTTCAATAGTGGGTTGCACTTACGAAGAGGAAAACACGGTCTGCTGCCCATTCATAAATATTGCTCGTGTCAATACGGTTATAATTACGCCGATGATCGAGCTGACCATTCCGGGATGCGGCGTGTTGAAGCTTCAGCATTTGGTGTCGGACGTGAACGGCACGCTGGCTGTTGACGGCGTCTTGATTGACGGATTGACCAAACGCATCGCATCCCTCCGCGACCGGCTGACGATTCATTTGCTCACCGCAGACACACACGGACACCAGTCTGTGATCAATCAGCAGCTCAATCTCACCGCGACCGTTCTCAAAGGTGGCAGCGAGCAGGAACAGAAACGTTTATATGTTGAAAAACTTGGAGCGGACTCGGTTGCCGCAATCGGCCAGGGCGCAAACGATGCGGGCATGTTGAAAGCCGCAGCGCTTGGGATCTGCGTGATGTCCGCGGAAGGAACAGCAACCGAAACCTTATTGGCTTCCGACATTGTCGTGCCCAATATTTTCACCGCTTTCGACTTGCTCGATAAACCCTTACGCATTCTTGCAAGCCTCCGCAAATGACGCTCAACGACCCATCTTCCATTTCACAGGAACCGCAGCCGCCTCGGGGGAGCAATCCGCCGCGTACCCGCCGTCGCCGGCGAGGCCAGCTCACCGTCCCGGCGGATGCGGAAGGCCGCGCCGCGTTGTTTCAATCGCTGGCGCGCCGCGCATATCCATCTTATGAATTATTCGTCTTCGCAATTTTGTGCGGCGCAATCATCGGCCTCGGCTTCGTGATCGACTCGCAGGCCGTGTTGATCTTCGGCATTTTGATGGCCCCGCTTCTCACGCCGTGGATCGGACTCCTGCTGGGAGCCATCACCGGCTCCGCGCGATTCTTTGGCGAGACGCTGGCGGCTTTGCTGATCAGCGCGGCATTGATATTTGTCAGCGGCGTGCTGGCAGGATTTGCCGCCCGTCCATTTTTGCCGCGCACATTCAATGAAGCTTTCTTACATAGCCGGTTGTGGTGGCCCGATTTGATCGTGCTGGCGCTCGGCGCAATCATTCTCACAATTTCGTTCGTGCGTTCCGAAAATAAACCATACCTGCCAAGCGTGATGCTGGCCTATGAATTTTTCCTGCCGCTCAGCGCAGGCGGCTTCGGACTTGGCAGTGGCGTCGGCGATTTATGGCCGCAGGGCGTACTGGTGTTTCTCGTTTATTTCGCGTGGGCCACCCTGTTCGGATTTCTGACATTGATCGCGCTGCGTTTTATGCCGACCAATTTTGCGGGATTCGCATTCAGCGCGGGCATGATTGTGATCATTGCAGTGATCTTGATTGGATTGATGACCGGCGGCAGCTGGATTCCTTCAACCGGGCCGCGGCTCGGTTCGCAAGTCGCGACATCAACTTCGAGCCCGCTTCGAACCGCGACCGAAACCTTGCCGCCCATTATGGATGCCACGCCTTCGCTTCCGCCTTCATCCACGCCCGTTATCGAGACGGAGACCCCGACTGAAACGCTCGCGCCATCACCTGTGCCGTTGACGCTCGAAATCACCTTGCCGCCCAGCGAAACACCAACCATGACTCTCACCATCGAGCCGACGCCGGTTTATGCGCGCGTTCTATCCGATCAGGGCGGCGGCGTCAATCTGCGAAAGCAGCCCGGCGGACAATACATCGCCACGCTGGATAACAACTCCATTGTCGAAGTTCAGCCTGAGACACAGGATGTCAGCGGCGTGACGTGGGCGCACGTCATCGCCATCAAGGGGAACACAAAGCTCGACGGCTGGATTCTGCAAAGCGTTTTAGTGGTGGCAACGCCAATCCCAAACTGGCAGCCTTCGGACACACCGACAATAACATCGGCAGCGATTACATCAACACCATAATCTAAATGCCCCTTATCCCTTATTCCCTTTTTTCTTAAGGGGAAGGGAATAAGGGATAAGGGAAAACAAACAGGAGTTCTCATGCCCATTCATTTCGGTACCGACGGCTGGCGCGCCGTCATTTCAGACAGTTTTACATTCGACAATCTTCGCATCGTGGCGCAAGCCATTGCAGACGCGGTCGCTTCGGAGAGCTGGGATCAGCGAAGCGATCCTGCGGATAAGTCCGGAAACGGCGGTCCGAAACCGGATCCGAAAAAGATCGTGGTCGGATTCGATACGCGCTTTCTATCGGATCGTTTCGCGGGCGAAGTCGCGCGCGTCCTTGCCGCCAACGGATTCACCGTCATGCTTTCGCAATCCGACGCGCCGACGCCGGCAATTTCATTTGCGGTCAAACATCAACATGCCATTGCAGGTGTGATGATCACCGCTTCACACAACGCGCCGCGCTATAACGGAGTCAAACTCAAGGGCGCGTTCGGCGGCTCGGCGTTGAATGAACAATGCCGCCGGGTGGAAATCTACATCAACGATAACGAAGAACAGGCGCGCGGCCCGAATCTGATGGATTTTCAAAAGGCGCGCGAGGCCGGGTTGATCCAAAAGTTCAACCCACTGCCCGCCTATTTCGAGCATCTTCATAAACTCATCAACACCGACCTTATCGCCGACAATCCGCAGCGCTTCGTCGTTGATTCAATGTACGGCGCGGGACGCGGTGTGATCAAAGCCTTTTTGCAGGGAACCGGCTGTGACATCGCCGAGATTCGCTCCGAGATGAATCCGGGATTCGGCGGTGTGCATCCCGAACCGATCGCGAAAAATCTCGGCGCGTTGGCTTCGGCGGTCAGCTCCGGGATGGGAAACTTTGGCCTCGTCACTGACGGCGACGCGGACCGCATCGGTGCGATGGACGAACGCGGCGCGTTCGTTGATCCGCATAAAATCTTCGCGTTATCTTTGAAATATCTAGTCGAGAAACGCGGCCAAAAAGGCGCGGTCGTGCGGACGGTTTCGACGACGCGCATGATTGATCGTCTCGCGAAAAAATATGGGTTGAAACTCTACGAAACGCCGGTGGGATTCAATCACATCGCAGATCACATGATGCAGGAAGATGTTTTGATCGGCGGCGAAGAATCGGGCGGCATCTCGTTCAAGGGACACATCCCCGAAGGCGATGGCCCGATCATGGGATTGTTATTGGTCGAAATGATCGCGGCATGGAAAAAGCCGCTGGGTGAATTGGTCAATGATTTGCTTGAAGAAGTCGGCCCTGCGTTTTACGAGCGCGTGGACTTGCGATTGAGTCGTCCCGTTGCCAAAGCGGAAATGACGGAATTTCTCACCAAGCAAGCGCCGGACGAAATCGGTGGGCAAAAAGTGGATGAAGTCAGCCAGCGCGACGGCGTGAAATATATTATGGCCGATGATTCATGGCTGTTGATTCGTCCATCGGGAACGGAACCAGTTTTACGAGTGTATGTTGAAGGAAGAACACAGGAAATGGTTAAATCGTTAATGGGCTATGGAAAGAAAATCGCAGAGAGCGTGGTGTAAAGTTATGCTCGTTTTAATCTTGCACTGCTTAATGGGCTGAATAATTTAGGCGATTTTCCCATGGTCAGTTATACGGATACTCGCCGTATATATCCGAGCCAGAACGTACAGAAAGGAGACCACGATGAAAAACGAGCAGGCGGCACCTGGGACGAAAGGTGTTACGGTGAAGCTGCTGGCAGCGCTTGACCTTGGCCCTGAAATCGAGGGCATGGCAGGGCGCCAACTTCGAATGCGAATGGTGACCATCGAACCTGGAGGCGTCTTCGGCCCGATTCACGACCACAAGGACAGGCCGGGCATGGTCTACATACTGCAAGGAACGATCACTGACCATCGAGATGGAGTCGCTGCAGACTATGGGCCGGGAGTGGGCTGGCCCGAGGACAAGAACACCATGCACTGGCTTGAGAATAGAGGAACGACGCCGGCGGTGGAGATCTCAGTTGATATAGTCAGGCAACAGTAAGCTCAGGCCCGACATTTGTCCCGGTCACCGCCCAACACAGCGGCACTCCGTACTCGCTGCGCGCGTCGGAGCGAGCGGCTGGACGTTGGGAACTGCCGCTTCGTGGAACGCCCTTCGGGCAGTCAAGCATTTCGCAAAGCGCGGCCTCGAGTTTTTCTGTATGAGGCGCGCGTTGAAGGTTCAATTCCTTTTCGCCCCATAAAATCAATGAGTATGCTTGAAGGGACAATCGAGCAAAATCCATGCAACATAAACTCGAGTTTACTGTTCAAATTCAACGCCCAGTCTCTGTGGTCTACGCTCATCTTGCCCAGCCAAGAAACTTCATCGGTCTTCAACCTTTGCTCAGTTCCATCTCATCCGTCGAGGAATTCTCTATCAACAACAAACGCGGCTGCAAATATGAAACGGTAGAGGATTTTCGGGTAGGCTCAATACCCGTGTTCCACAATCGCATCCACGTTCAAACCGTGTTGACCGAACCTGACCAGCAAATCGATTCGATTGTTTACAGCAAGCCTACTGATTTTTGTAAAAAGAGAG
>JAKAKJ010000010.1 GCA_021824575.1 Chloroflexota bacterium | reverse complement strand
TTCAAGACTTGGAAAGGGACAGCGATTGCTACTTTGCGCGTTGCGCACGCCATCCCCAGCAGGTTCTACGAAGAATTGGTAGTCCCTTTGCCAAGCAAAACCGTAAAATTTAATTGGTTTCATTTAGGTCAAAACTCCCCTCTCGATAGGGGAATTTTCTATTGTGCGAATTTAAGATGTTCAGGGAAGGAATCATGATATGAAAAAATCCCTGAAAATCGTAAGCATCCTTTTTGCGCTGGCTGTTATTGCTGTGATCGTAACCATTTTGCTCACGCCGTGGATGGATCACTGGGGTGCGACCGACGCTGAGGTTGCAGCAACGTATCCCGGCGATGAGCTGGTCCCGCAGCCAGCCAGTTTTGTGAATCGCGCCGTGACGATTGACGCGAAGCCCGAACAAATCTATCCGTGGATCGTTCAACTCGGGGCGGGCAAAGGTGGGATGTATAGTTATAGTTGGTTCGAGACGAACCTCCTTCGGTGCGAACTGGTCAATGCAGATCGCATTCACGAAGAATGGCAGGGTTTGAAAGTGGGTGACCTCGTCAAGATGTGCCCAACTGACTTTGGGCCACCACCGTATATCGTTGGGCGAATCGAACCGAATCAAGCCATCGTGATGGGTCATCAGGACAACGGCAAGTGGGTGGATTTATGGCAATTTGTTCTTGTCCCGCAAGCTGACGGGGCAACGCGTTTGATCCTGCGGACGCGCACCATGGCGGTCGGCGGATTCTGGGACTTGATTCATCCGGGAATATTTATCATGGAGCGCGGCATGTTGCTCGGCATCAAAGAACGCGCTGAAAATATGGCGCAATAGGAAAAAGAGATGAACCGGGTTATTGCCATCATGGGCGCGAATAATGGAATTGGTCTGGCTATAACAAATACCCTGATTGAAATGGGGCGTTTCTTATCCTCGATGGCAAATCGGGCGCGGGTCCAAAATTCTTGGCCATCGTTTGGGGCTTTTACTGCCTATCCGGGCGGACAGTTAATACTCGACCAAAGGCGGATATGTACAAACGTTAATTCATCTAAACTCGTAGATAGATGGAAAGGAGAATGTATATGTCTGTCAATCGTTCGAATATCGGCGTAATTGTGGCTGGCCTCATATTAATTGGGATAGGCGTGTTGTTTTTGCTTGGGCAGATTTTCAGCCGGTTTGCCTTTTGGCACTATTTCTGGCCCTTCGCGGTCATCGGTTTTGGCGCGCTGTTCTTCGTCGCCATGTTGGCGGGCGGCAAGTCTATGGCGTTCATGGCGATTCCGGGGAGCATCGTCGCCGTCAGCGGATTGATGCTGCTGTTCCAGAATTTGACGGCAGACTGGGTGAGCTGGTCCTATGGCTGGACGATTACCATCATCTCGGTGGGGCTTGGCATCTACTTGATGGGCGCGTATGAGGGCAATGAGCATCGCCGCCAAGCTGGGATCAGCGTGATGAAAGTCGGCGCAATCCTGTTCGTCATCTTTGGTGCGATCTTTGGAATGCTTTTCTCGTTCTTCGGCCCGCGCCAATATTTCTTCCCGGTCTTGCTCATTCTGCTGGGCGTGTATCTGGTTCTCTCTCGCGCCGGTCTTTTTGGTTCGCGGCAGCCTGAAGAGAAAGGCCCTTCGGAGATTTCAAATAATCCGAATTGATTTCGGAATCAAAAATGGAGATGGAGAAATGAAAGATCATTCTTTATTTTTCCCGCTGGCTTTGATCGCCGCGGGCGCGATTTGGCTGCTGATCAGCATGGGCCGGATGCCCGCTGAAAATCTGTGGGCATTGGCGCGCTTTTGGCCGTTTCTGTTGATCGCAGCCGGACTCGGAATCATGGCGCGCGCCTGGATGCCATGGTTGCGCATCGTGATTGATGTGATCGTTGTCGGTGCGGCGGTAGCTGTGATTTTCTACGCGCCGCAGTTGGGTTGGAACACGCCTCAGTGGGGATTGAATTTCCAATTCAACGGAAGCATCCCCGGGTCCGGAAAGATCGTGACCCAAAATCGGGATGTGAGCGGATTCCTCGCGGTTGACATCAACTATCCCGCGGAAGTCATCATCAATCAGGGCCAGACTGAATCTGTGACCATCGAGGCCGATGACAATGTTTTGCCGCAATTGCGGACGCGGGTCAACATGGGCACGCTCTACATTGAAAACGGCGAACCCATCTGGAGTGCGCGCGTCAACCCGAGCCGCCCCGTGAAGATCACGATTAACGTAAAAGATTTGCGTGACTTGAATTTCTCCAGCGCCGGGACGGTATACGCCGGCAATTTGCAGACGGACAACCTGACCATGAACGTTAGCGGCGCGGGCGCGATCACTTTTGATAATATCAACGTTCGCAGTCTCGATTGCAATCTAAGCGGTGTGGGAAATGTGACGGCCAGCGGCACGGCGGATGATTTGAAGCTTAACATCAGCGGCATGGGAAGTTTTCGCGGTGCAGACCTTTTCAATAGAAGTGCGAATGTTCACGTGTCAGGAACTGGAAGCGCGACCGTTCATCCAAAGAATGAGTTGATTGCCGACGTCAGCGGAGTAGGCTCGGTGAATTATTATGGCAATCCGAGCGTCACGAAATACGTCAGCGGAATCGGCGGCATCGTCCGCGTTGGCGATTGAAAAGGAGAATGAAATGAGATCCAAACTCTCTGCGATCCTTCCCGGTTTGTTTTTGATCCTGGCAGGCGCGATTGCTCTTTGGGCGCAGCTGGGACATTTCTATAACAATGCGCCGCAGTTTTGGACGGCGGCCTTCGGCGGATTTGGAGTGCTGTTTTTGGTTGCGTATTTCTTGAGCGGTGTACGCGCCTGGGGCTGGCTCTTTCCCGCGTTCATTTGCGGCGCGTTGGCATTGACGATTTATCTCGGCGAAGCGGGCGTGACCAGTTCCATCGTTGGAGCGCCAATCCTGGTTGCCATCGGCTTGCCGTTCGTTGTCCCCTTGATTTTGGATGTTCGCAAAAATTGGTGGGCGATCATCCCGATGTGGGTGATGGGCGTCCTCGCTGGAGTCGTCGCGGTGGCTGACACTGTTCAAGGCGAATGGATTGCCGCGCTCGTCATGCTCGGTTTTGCGATTCCGTTCCTTGTTGTCTTTCTGACAGACCGCTCGCGTTGGTGGGCGTTGATCCCGGCTTTCGTGTTCGCGGTGATTGCTTTTATCCCGATCTTGAGTACAAACCTGAAAGGCGAATACATCGGTGGCATGATCAATATCCTCATCGGATTGCCGTTCCTCGTTGCATACATCGCTTCCCGCAAAGCCTGGTGGGGGATCATTCCCGCGGGTGTGATGATCAGCATCGGCTTGATGATTATCCTGATCGGGATTTTTGGCGAGAGCGATATGATCGGCTCGATGGCAGTCGGCGTAATGTTCCTCGGTTTCGCTGCGACTTTTGGGTTGTTGTGGCTGAGACGTGATCTTCATCCTGCCGATTGGGCGAAATATCCGGCCGTTGTTTTGGCGATCCTGGCTGTGTTCATGTTCTTCAGCGCACAAAGCCTCAACTATGCCTGGCCGATCATTTTGATCGCGGGTGGGTTGTTGTTGCTTTACTTCGGTTTTCGGCGTAAGTCCACCGAGACAAAGATTTAAATACTCTATTTATAGCTCAGCCTCCAGAACCGGAGGCTGAGCTTATTGAAATAATCAACGACGGGAGATTCAAATGAACAGCAAAATGGAAGGAATCATTGCGATTATCGCTGCTTTGCTTGTTCTCTTTAGCGCCATGTGGGATGCGCGCATTTCGGTGGCAGTTGCTGTCATTGCGCTGGCGGCATTGGGAATGTACAGATTTGTTCAAAAAGAAAAATAGTTGAATTCCGATGAGAATTATTGTTGCTACGATTGGCTCGCGCGGCGATGTTCAGCCTTATGTCAATTTATGTCAGGGACTCAAAGCCGCGGGGCACGATGTTCACCTCGCGTCGAACTCGACTTTGGGCGGACTTGCTGATTCTCATGGCGTTCCCTTCATCCCGGTCGGTCATCCCGTTGACATGGGCGTGGAGGGCGCGCGTTTGCTGGCTCAATCTTTCGACAATATGTGGATTGGCATGATCCGCGTGATGCAGCTTGCGGCGCGGCTGGTCGAAGAAGCCTATCCCGATGTTTTGAATGTCTGCCGCGACGCGGACCTGGTTGTTACATCCGATACTGGCAGCGGCATTGCCGAAGCAGAGAAGCTCGGCAAGCCATGGATCAGTGTCACGCTTCAGCCGGCACGACTGCCCGTGATCAATGACCAGCCTCCAAGTCTGGTAGGACGCGTCATCGGCTGGATGATCGGGAAATTATTTGTCGGTCCAACGAATCGATTCCGAAAACGAGTCGGCGCGCCGTTGGTCAAAGATATCGCAACGATGCAATCATCGCGGATGATTATTTTGCCGGTGAGTCCGTTGGTCGCGCCGGCAAATCCAAAATGGGCAAAACAAATTCGACAAACCAGTTATTGGTTCGCGCGTCCGATTGACGGATGGAAACCGCCGCAGGATTTGCTTGATTTTTTGAAACAGGGAAAAAGACCCATTGCTGTCAGCTTGGGCGTGATGAGTACTTCGGGCAGGAAAGCCAAACAGAGCGCACAGATCGTGTTGGATGCGATTCGCAAAGCGGATGTTCGTGCGATTCTGCAAGGCTGGGATGCCGAGACGCTCAAATCGTTGGGCGCTTCGTCAGCGATTTATTGCGCGGGTTCCCTGCCCCATGATTGGCTCTTCGATCAGGTCTCGGCGGTGATCCATCACGGTGGTTTTGGAACAACCGCGGCAGGACTACGTTCCGGCGTGCCGAGCATTGTCATCCCGCATATCATTGATCAATATTATTGGGGGCAGCGCGTGTTCGAATTGGGTGTTGGGCCGAAGTTCATCTCGCGCGGAAAATTGACGGCTGAAAATCTGTCGGACGCGATCAAACAAACGCTTGCTGATCAAACCATGCGCGCGAACGCGGCGGAAGTCGGTGAAAAGATTTGCCGCGAGCCAGATGGCGTTATAGAAGCTGTCCATCTCATTGAGAAATCAATTTAGGAAGACGACCGTGAGTATATCGCAAGCAAATATTCAACCAATCTATCCAGAGAAAGCACTCATTTCTAAATTCGCACCTGTATTGATGGTGCTTGTGCGTCCAGCTTTGGCATTTGCCGCACAGGGAATTGTTGTTCTCCTATTTATGCAATTTCAAATCCAATCGCCAACTGTTGCCGTCAGAAATTGGTGGACGGTATATGGGACTCTCGTTGACATCGGTTGTTTGGCATTGTTGTTTTGGTTGACGAAGGCTGAAGGAATCAATTTGTTTAGTCTGGTCTCGTTTGATAAAAGAAAACTTAAAAAAGATATCCAGATTGGAGTAGTAATTTTCCTTGTAGTGTTTCCAATCACGGTGTTTGGTGGAAGTATGCTCGCTGGCTTCCTTGCTTATGGAAAGTTACAACCCGATTTGCCAGAAGGCGCATTCACGAGATTCCTTCCATTATGGGGTGTATTGTACAGCCGATTGATTTGGTGGCCGATCTGGTCGTTCACCGAGGAACTGACTTTTCAAGGTTATTCGCTTCCGCGTTTGCAAGCGCTTACCAAAAAGACGTGGCTTTCTGTCTTATGGGTCGGTTTCGGCTGGGCAGTGCAACACAGCTTTCTGCCATGGATCAATTTTCAGCATGGACTATTTTTGTTCATCATGTTCGTGCCCTTGGTAATTGCCTCACAGCTAATCTACTTGCGCCTTGGCAGGCTGATGCCGATGATCATTGGTCATTGGCTTATGGATTTGTTCTCTGTGTTATTTATGGTGCAAGTCATATAAGATTATTTCAAATGAACGGAATTATCGGACTCCTCGTTAGCTGGTGTTACATCAAAGATGGATTAGTCGTTTGGGCGGATGTGGTCTTCCACGTGATGTGGGGAGCATTTTAAATAAAAAGGAGAAAACCATGCAAACGAATACTTCTAATTCTCTATCAATCGTGCATTCGACGGAAACTGGAGCTCTTGCCCCGTGGCTCATGCTTTTTTCGCGTTCAGTGTTGTTTATCGCTTTTCAAATCTTGATCGCGCTGATTTTGGTTGCCGCGGGCACGAACTCCGCGTGGGATGAATCCGCGCGCTGGTGGACGTTCATGGCATTCTTCACCAACTTCGCGTCCCTGTATCTGCTTGTACACCTGTTCAATACCGAAGGAAAACGTTTTTGGGATATCCTGCATTTTTCGCGCGAGACGTGGAAAACAGATTTGCTCTGGTTCATTGGCTTTAGCATCATCGGTTTGCCCATTGCGGCTGCGCCAAGGGAGCCGCTCGCTGCTGCAATCTTCGGCAATGCCGCGATCGCTACGAACATGATGTTCCGTCCGCTGCCGACATGGGCACTTGTGTTGAGTTTTCTCTTTCCGCTTACGATCTGGTTTGCGGAACTGCCAACCTATTTCGGTTATTGTATGCCGCGCATCGAGGCGCAACTCAGGAACGGTTGGCTGGCTTGGATCATTGCATCTTTCTTCCTCGCCGCGCAGCACATGTTCCTGCCGTTCATTCTCAATGGCGGTTATTTGCTGTGGCGATTTGGGATGTTCCTGCCTTTTGCCCTCGTGACAGGGCTTGCGCTCAAATCCCGCCCGACGCTCTTGCCCTACTTCGTGATCGCTCACGCGCTGATGGACATCACAACCGTGTTGGTTTATTTGATGATATAAAACCGCATCGCGCAACACTGATAGTTGAATCCCATTAAACAAACTGGAGCGACCACTGAGGCCGCTCCGATTCTTATGTAAATGACTTTGCCTTATGCTGCCTTAACTTCTTTTGGAACGAACCACGCGCACAACGCACCGAAGATTCCCGTTGAGATGGAGACTTCCCAAAAGTGGTAATAGCTGACGCCCGCAGGCATGAGCGGATTGGCGAAAGCGAGCTGCGCGGTGGGGAGGAGCCCAAGTGCCAACGCCGACACAACGATGAGTTCGACGCGTTTGCCGGTAAAACCTTTGAACAACGGGATCAGGCACAAAATCCAGATCACGCCGCGGAAATATTGAAAGACTGGCAGTTCGGGCTTACCCATCAACGTGGTAGCCCATTGATCCACAAAGGAATTGAGTTGGGCGGGTCCACCATAAAACAACCGGAGTTCCTGCGATTGCCACGCCACGAAATAACCAAACAGCATGTATAGCGCGATATAAACCACGGCAAGCCACGCGCTCACTTTTACGGCGTGGTCGGCGTTTACTTCAAACTTGTTCGCTTCACGCGGTTTGCGCGAAAAGCCGCCAGTGATCGAAGTTACAAGTAACGTGAACAAAAATGAAGTGATCAGCCCACGCAGAATCAAATGATAGACTTCGAAATTTCCGTGCAGAAGCGGGAACGCCGAAATAAAATAAGCCGTTTCGATTTGCGTTTCAAATGTCTGTACGCCGAAAGAAAGAATGAAGAGTTGGAACCACATGGCAAAGCCTTTGAAACTGGAACGCCGCGCGGCCCAGATCAAAATTGTGGCGTTGACCGCACCATTGAATACAAAAGCCAGCGGCGCGCTTAAAAATCCTGAGGCAGGTGCGGCGTCCATGATATTCTTTGGCAAAGGCAATATCAAATTGGCGATGACAAGGCATACAAGAAAACCAACGAACGCGCCCAGCCATTGCAGGATGATGCTTACAATATTTTTGAAAGTCATTTTGTTTTCCATGGATTGTTCATCCACTTACTTTTGCAGATTGGCAATCCCCAGCGCGGCCACGCCCAAACCCAAAAGCGTTGTGACGGCCCCAAGTGAAAGCGGGCTGACGATATTGGTCACAATGACGGCGATGCCCATCGCAATTGCGACTGCGTTCAAAACGTTTTTTACAATGTTGTTCATGGTTGGCTCCTTAGGATTGAATGTTTGTCTTTTAGTGTAACGGTGAATAGAAATAGTTTCCTCTGCCGGCTGGTGAGTATTGCACTAGCTGGATGGATAGTTGCTGAGCTTGGGGTGTCTCTTTGGTTTTATCCATCGGTCTGCCGTTCGGACCACAATGAGGGAAACGAGAGGGGAAATCCACCAGATAAACATGGCCGCAAACGGGTTGAGCCATGCGAAAGGAATCGAAATCAAAAATATCACAGGCACTACCAGCGCAACAATATTGCGCGTTCGGATAAACTCCGCAGCAAGGTTCTTGTCCACGAGCCGATGATTGTGCGACGCATAAAGCCATATTGCACTCATTACCAGACCGATGGCTGCGACTGCGATTGCATAACTGCTGATCGCCAGCGGCAAATAACCGTAATGCCCGAACAGATTCGCGACGAATGGCATCAACACGATGAATAATAAAAAAAGTAAATTGAGCACCATCAAAACTCCATCGTAGCGTTGGATGAGACCAAAATAACGATGATGCGAGACCCAGTAAATTCCAACGACGGCAAAACTGATCACGAACGACATCAAACGCGGGCCCAGATTGTTGAGCAGGTTCGCGAGATCGGATGCCGTAAGTGTTCCATTTAGCTCCGGCAGTTTCAGGTCGATGGCGAGAAGAGTAATCGCAATTGCCATCACCGCGTCACTGAAGAAAACGATTCGCTCCAGACCGATTTGATTGTTGACGGCCTCGATCCCATCACTTGCATTCTGCGTTGATTTGAAACTGGATGCGTCTTTTCGTTTTGTTTTCATGGCTGCTACAAAATCCCGAAACTTTCCGCGTTCAGCCATTGAAGGCATTGATCCATCCGCTCGAATCGAACCTGTGCAATTTCCTGCGCGCGTGGCAGGGTAAAGCGGCCCTGAATATCATTTCGACGCGAAAGGATTCGCTTATAGCAGGTTTCCACATTTCTCGGCCCGCGGATGAAGTCGCGCGCCATGCCGATTATGCCTAGAAACTCCAGCATATCCGCTTCGCGCAATAGAAGCGCCTCGTTGGATTTTGTCGGACGTACATCGCGATAATCGTGAAGTTCGATGGCTTCGAGCAAGATATCCTTTTGAGCTGGATCCAATTCCAAAGACGGCAGGATGTCCGCTTCGACTACCTGACGCGAACGGATGGCATGTTCCACATCCTTTTGCGTATAGGTTGGAAATGCGCCCCAATCATGCATATATGCTGCCAATTCAATCACGCGGGAATCATACGGGATGTTCAAGCCGATTTCTTCGATCAGATGGATCAAACGTTCCGCATGAGCGATAGCCCATTCTTCCCCGATACGCGCAGTCATTTGGGTGATGTCATCCGTTGTGAGCAATCTTTCTATCATCTCAGATTTCCTTTCCCGAATTGTTTCGAGGGTTACCAAATTCCTGGAATCAGGCGATAGCGCGTTTCTTTTGCGTACTCTGCATAACCCGGCAATTCTGCTTGTAATGTCTTGTCTTCCAATGCAGTGCGCCAGATGATCATCGACGCGGCAATCGCTTGCAGGATGAAAGCCCACCACGAGCCGAGCATGAGTCCGCTTGTCAATGTGAACAGGAATCCGCCCACGTAACCGGGATGACGAACATAACGGTACGGTCCATCCTTGCAAACCGTTTGCCCGCGGTCCGTTTGAATGCGAACCACGCTGGAAAAATAGCTGTTGGTGTAACGCGCCCATAAGAAAATAGATTGGCCGATAAGATAGATCGCAACACTTCCCCAATAGATCATCAATGGCATATTCTTTGTCCAGCCAAAACGCGCGTCAAGACCGCCGAGAATAATTGCCACAAAGTAAAGTGGAACCGTGATTGCAAAATAGACTTTATCCCAGGGTTTTGTTCCGCCTTTTGGATTGAGCCGCTCCTCAATCAGCCGGGAATCTTTTGTGAATACGGTTCCCATCAGAACAACGATGACGGTATTCAATACAATGTAAACCCATGCCTGCCAATAATTCCATCGCCCGGCAGCAAGAAATATAAGAATAATGATCGCGATTGGGGCAAGCAAAGCGCGAATCAGCATTTGTACGCGGGCATTTTTAGATAAAGAAGTTGTAGTCACAAATTATTGCCTTTTCTGCACGATGCAAGCTCCGAAGAAAACTTCCTTGTCCTCGAGCAGATACTTGAAATGCGATGAACTTTAATGCTTGATGACATTTGGATTATTTCCTGCTCGGCAATATTCTGTTAAGGGGGCCATTCCCGGATCCATGGCTCCAGCAAATCAAATTCAGTAAAGCCCATGGATTCGTATAATGCGTGCGCAGCTTGCCCGTACGAGCTGACTGTTGCGAGCGTCGCGCCGAGTCGCTGGGCGCGACGCAGACCTTCGCTCATCACGGCTTTGCCAAGTCCGCGCTTTTGATGATTCGGATGTGTGCCCACAGGTTCAAAGACTGCGGTGCGAGTCACATCATCAAACCAGACGGTACAAAACGCAGCAAGTTCGCCGTCCGGAGCGACCGACACGATATCAAGGTCGCGGCGATAGATGGGGACACATTGAACATTTTTATACCATTCCCAGCCTTGATACTTCTCATCAGGCTCATCAGGATGAAATGCCCTCCATGAAAGCCAACTGCGCGCAGGCAATTCGTCTTGGTCGCCCAAGGCGCGGACGGCGTATCCGCTCGGGGGAACGGAATCCGGAATCGGTGCGGCAAGGAGGCGGTAGCGCATATGTTCCGCGGAATATTTCGAGCGGGCATAGCCGCGTTCGATGAGAAGCGTTTTCATCGCCGCGTCGGCCGCATTCACCCAAACAATCAATTCCTTCCCCCCGTCATTTTTTTGCTCTGGAAGCTTCTGTTCGGCAACATCCAACATTTCCGATAACGGAATCTCATCTCGAAGACCTGGATGGATTTGGAAGAAAGCCTCGCCGCGTCCATCGGGATTGAGCATCGCGGCGATTTGTCCGTCTGCCTCCCAAAGATGGATTGCTTCGCACAAGTCAAAATGAAAGATGTTCATATTGACGTGCCATACCCAGTAATCCCAGCGCAGAAGCGGCCACGAGAAATCGCGCCGGTCGTTCAGCATGGACACCTCGCGCAGAAATTGACGGATGCGCCAATAATCTTCCTCGGATTGATAGGTTCGTAAAATTGGCATCATAATTATCTCTATGGACATTCCTGTCGGCGAGACATTCTTTCTGTTAAGGCCCTCTCTGTCGAATATATTGACTTACGTCCACGTTATATTCGACTTCTTCAAGTGTGAAAGTTGCCCATGGTTTGCCCTGATCGAACCATGTAGCTGCACCGACCGCGCTCAGGTTCATGCCATCAATTTTTTTGTTACCGACATTCTGAGTGATCCACAGAATCTTCTTCGCCTGTGCCCCGGCATCCCGGAAGCGCATGGCCTCCATTGTGTCAATCAGGCCGGTGTCCGGGATGAAGCGTACCACGAAGTTTTCTTCCTTGTCTCCGAATGGGATATACAACAAAGCTGTTTTCTCGTCCACAGATTCCCAGTGAACGCGCGGGTCTGAAATCCAGATGGATGGGAACCAACTCGCCTCCGCCCACAGAGCCAAATTCGCTCCCTGATTGGTGCTGGCATCGTTGTAATATGTGCCTATTGGACTCTCGAAGAAACTCTCTCCGTTCACAAAGCCTTCATTGACCTTGAGAAGTGGAATCCCAAAGATCGTCGCTTCGATATAGTGACGATAGTCTTTTCCCGCGTTATGGACAAAGATGAATCGCGATGGAAGTTTTACCCCGAACGGACTAATTTCGGCCCTTCCTTTGATCACGGCAGTGTCGATCACTGGAACATTATCGCCGTAGACAGTTTTATAAAATCGTTCAACCGGTGCAGGCAAGCCAGATGGTAATGACATGGTTTTTAACGACGGTGTTTTCTCCGGATACTGCGAGAACGGCTGAGGCTTAATTTGTAGTCCAAGCCAGCCTAGAAATAGCAGCGCCGCGAGAACGCCAATGGCAATAAAAATGATTTTCATATTTTGCTTTCTTCTTTTCTTCCTGACCCTCCCAAAAGCCATACCAATGTACCTGCATAAACGAACTCATCGAACAGGATTTCGATCATATGCGGCAGGCGTAATGCCCACGGCATCCAATTGGCGATCAAAAGGGATTGAAAACCAACCAGATAAAATAATGCCAGTCCAAGACGCCAGATCAGATTCCACCTTGAGCTTTGCCACCCTATCAGAATTGGAGCGCAGGCAATCAGGAACAGGATGCTCCGAATGAACAGAATGATAAGCAACTGATTGAGGGGCGGTATCTCAAGTCCATACGCGTGCTGTGCATAATATTGCGATGTAAACGGAATCACAAGCAGACCAAAGAAATAGTAGATCGGCATGAAAATGACTGCGCCGAGTGCGAGCCGCCAAATCCAGCCTCGGGTCGAAAACCGGCTGAAGAATGATTTGGCCGAACTAAGGGACTGTGCAAAAATAACATTCGAGTCTTTCACGAAGGTTTAATGGTGTAATTCCATTGGGGCAGGACGGCATGTTCTTGGAGATTGACTTCCGCCATTTGTTCATCTGAAATCTTGATCTG
>JAKAKJ010000076.1 GCA_021824575.1 Chloroflexota bacterium | reverse complement strand
ATATGAGATGATTGATGCGAATGAGCACGGATGTGAAATAGTTCAATGCCTGGATCTTCGATGTAACTTTGCAACGTCTTCGCGCCATCTTCCCATGCCTTGAGATTGGGAGTGCCATTTTCAGACATGATCGCTTCAACGTGAATCGTGTTATCCATCCGCTTGAAATTGATTTCCTGAACAACAAGATTTCCGGCGCGGCCTTCGTGTACCATGGCAAGGATGCCGCCCAATTCCTCGCGCTTGATGTTGACGTTGATCCATTCGCTGCTATTTCCGTTGGCAGATTGATGCGGAATGGTACTTCCATTTTCATCGCGGATGTCAAAATCCTGAGTGCCATTCGGCAGAGATAGTTCCATTGAGATAAGATCAGTATGCGGTGAAGAGAACGGATTGAACACGACAATCGCAGATTGATCGCCGCTCACTGATCCCCGATGGCTTGTGTTGATCATGCCTGCCAATGTTTCCAGACTTTGCCGCGTGACCTCCTCCCCGATTTGCTCAACCTGATCGAAGCGGGATTTCATCTCTTCGTGAACCTGATCAATCGAACAGCCGCAGATCGAATCGTGCGGATGACATTCCATCAATAAACGCCAGGCGCTATGTAATATTTGTGCAGGGTCTTCTATCAATTGGAAAGTCTGAATGTTGGCAGGTTTGAACGTTCCAATTTGTAAACTTGCAAACGTCGAAAACGGCTCCGCCCATTTTTCGAGCAATGTCTCGCAGGCCTGATTTCGTTGTTTAATCCATATGCGCGTGGATAGCACGCCCGGCAGCAAGTGTGAGTTTTTCGATGAACGGAATTCACCTCTGTAAATTGGCAGATGGATTTCTTCCCTTGCAATTTGTTTTTCAATGGCTTTGATGTAATTCGGTAGTGTCGAATGAATAACTTTCGTCCCGCGTAATGCTGCGTTGGCATACGCAATTGCTTTTGACGTTTCGCGCGGAGGCTCCATGTGGTCGTTGCCGAACATGATGAGATAATCGGAAACTTCCGAATGGGTCGCGAGCGAATCAGCAGCGCGCTCGAGCTGCGCGGCAAATTCAGATGGAATGGATGGCTGCAGGCTCGCGCCGTTGCTGTACGAGTCACGGAGATAGGCCATCAGCACTCGCGAACCGTCAGGCGCCTCCCACCAAAATTCCACAGGCTGATCGTCGGGTCCGCGCCAGAGCGAAATGACGTCCATGCCAAAGCCGCGGATCAGTTGCGGCATCTGCGCGAAATGTCCGAACGAATCGGGCATGTATCCGATCATCATCTTTGATCCAAACTTTTGCGCGGTGCGATCGCCTTCGAGCAGGTTGCGGATGTGCGCTTCGGGACTGACCAAAAACATATCGGGCAGAATGTGCCAGGGTCCGATGATGATGCGGCCCTTGCGAATGTGATCGCGCAAAATTTTTTCGTTCTCGGGCCGTATGGCCAGATAATCGTCCAGAACGATTGTTTGTCCATCGAGCATAAAGAATTTAAAGTTTTTGTCCCTTTCCAGTAAATCAAGCAGATTATCAACTAAACTGACAAGTCTCAAACGGAATTGTTGGAATGTACGATACCACTCACGATCCCAGTGAGTGTGCGAAACAACATGAAGTGTCCTCATCCATGCTCCAATAAATTTAAAAGGATTTCTTCTCAATGTGAGAAGATCAGCAGGCGCGCCTCGCCCTTAAAAAAATGGTTTTGGCAACTTGTGATTCTACCAGCAAGATAAAGTTCTATTTGGCAAAGGCGAGAGTGCGACCATCATTCAAAATCAATTTATCTGCCAGAAATTTAAAGGGGGGGAAGGGATGTGAATGGAACTTTCTTTATTCCCTACCCCGTTTCCCTTATAATTTTACTTTCTCTCTCGTCAGCGCTTCCGCCTCTCTCAATGCATCTTCGCGAATCGTGATTGGGAAGCGGTTGTGCAATGGACTGATGCGCGCGCCCAAAGCAGTCGAAGCCCAAACGACCCACGCCAATGGACGAAGCGCGCCGGTCAGCTCGACGGCGTCTTTCAATTCGTTGAGTGTGGCATTATCCCAGCCGCCGAAGAATCCGTAGAAGAACATGAAAACCGGGAATGACGGCAGAATGCCGATGAAGAAAATCAGCACGCTGGTGATTTGATCATCTTTCCAAATCAGACCGGTCAACCAACGCAAAAGGAAATAATGTGCCACTGCTGCTAAGATTGGTGCGAACAATGATTGCCACGCATAGAACCTTTGCGGGAAACATAATTTGTGATTGACGAAATATGCAACGATATCTTTTGTCAGCAATCCTATGAAATAGGCGATGATCAAACCCACAATTTGGAATCGCTCGATCAGAATCCACGCAAACGCGATGCGGATGGTTTGTTCGCCGAAAACCAATGTTGATTTGAGGTACGGTTTGTTCGAGCCTAATTGAACGTTATCCCCAACCCACGACGGATACTGGATCGCACCCCAAATAGCCAGCGGAAGCGCATAAACGGCCGCCCGCTCAAATTCCGGGCCGGAAGCGCCGAGAATGAACCGGTCCGCAACTGCCAGCAATACTGCGCCAAGGAACGCGCTGATCATCCCGCCATATTTATATGCCATTACGCTGTAATATTGACTCAGAATTTTCCGCACATGCGAAATTGATTCCGAAATCGCGGGCATGGCTCCATCGTAAAGCGTTTGCAAAATTTGAAAAGCAAAGACAAAATTTTGTGCCAACCCCCAGTTGCCCCAAATCTCCGCGTAGTTGACGAGCCGCGCCTGCGTAATCCAAATTTCCGCAGCTTGCCCCGCTGACCAAGCAGCTGAGCCGAGCATCTCGAACACACCGAATTTGAAACCGGTCTTTACGATTCCCCAATCGAAGTGCGCGAGAAATAAAACGCGTGCGTTGTAACCGATGCGGCGATACAGCCAAAGTCCAATCAGGAATGTTAAAAGTTCAGTTACATATGCCGCAATACCCAATCCATATAGACCGCCCATCGCCGCGCCATAGGCCGGATTCAGTTTTCCCCACGCGTACATAATGCCGACAAAAATTGGTTGGATGATCACAGGCAGAACAACGTTCAAAGCCACATCGAGATAACGCGCGTAATCCTGACGTTGAAAACCATTGAGCGCGTGCCGCATCACTTGATAGAAGCCGGGAATTTGAATGAACGAATGGATGATCACACTCCACGCGTACAACGCATATGCGGAACGCGGTGCAAGCGTGCTTGCCAGTCCGATCACGAGCGCCACCTGCACCGCACCCGAAAGCGCCTGCCACCAGACAAACATCTGCCCGAATTTGATTCCGCGCTTTGGATCGTTCACGCGATGTTGCGAAAGATATTTGATGAACGCGGTGCTCGTGCCCATGTCGAAGAAATACCAGGCGAGATTGAAGAACTGCGTGACGCGTCCCCAGATTCCAAGCGCTTCAGCCGATGGCAAAATGTAGACCGGCAGAATCAAATTTTGATAAATGATGAGCGGGATAAACATGACAAGCCCCAGACTCAGCGCGACGAGGAATCCGCTGAGCGGACGGTGGAAGCCGATGTCTTCCCATTCCGTTGCTTCCTCCCGGACTTCAAATTTGGCCCTGTCCGAGACGATTTGATCCAGCGCCTCGGGGTGATTCAAACTATATCGCCGCACGAGGAAATATGCGCCGAATGTTGTGACGATCATCAAGCCCATCACGATCCACAGCACATCGCGTTCGAACGCGTGGGGGACAGGCGAGCCGGGCCAATCCGCAAATGACTGGTAGCTTTGTCCCGCCGCTCGCCATGACATTTGATAGATCATGTAATTGAAATAAGCCCACTGTTGAATTTGTGGATTGAAATCATTGGTCAGGAATGCGTTGAAGACAAAATCTTTCCCGCCGCGAGCGCTCCATGCGATCCACTCGTTATCTTCGTATCCAACAACCAATGGTTGAACAGACGATACTGGTGTGGTAACAACATAACGATCGCGCACCTGCGGCGCTCCGTTCCAGACGATTTCCGTCAACAGCGGATCGTTCACGCCATTGAGATTTGTCGGGCTGACGGGGTCGGTTTGCTTTTCCAACGTCAACGGATAGCCAAGCAGACCGCTGACTTGTTCCTGAGTCAAATCCGGGCCGAGGATCAGCACCAGCCCCGCATTGCCTGATTGAATGCGTTGGGCGATGATTGGGTCATTCGGGATCGAATCGTTGAAGACAAAAACGTTCGCTTGATTCGCATCGGTTGTAAATGTTACGGCTTGTTGCTGGTCCCTTGTCAACGTCAATGCTTGTTTGATGTTATCCGCTGGGCCAGCGTAATAAATATAAAATGGTTCATTCGCAGAGTAGGCGGGCGTAACGAAAAGAAAGAGCGTTGTGAGAACCGTGAATAGGAGGATGATTCTTTTCATGGATTAACCTTTTCGGCCACGAATTTATTTTGCCGCGGATTGCGCTGATGTTTCTCGAGTGCAGACAATTCTGCGGTGCTGTAAAGACTCTGTGCTGAAATTCAATCAATACCGAAACCGACTTGATTTCAAGAATGTTTTTTGCCTTCAATTGCAAGGTCTGCTGCGTCTTCTCTGACTAACGCGTCTTTGTACTGAACAGGTAATCGCACTTGCTGTTCAAATGCGATGAATCTCCGTTGCCGTGCCTATGAGGGCGTAACTTAAATTCTTGGAAAATCAACCTGGTCATCTCTTCTCGAAAAGTAATCCGTGAAATCTGTGACTAAGCATCCAGGCCGTTCCTGCGGATTACATTTGCGAACCATCTGCCGCTGTCCTTGATGGTTCGCTTCAATGTCTTGTAATCCACGTAGACCAGCCCGAAACGCGGACCGTAGCCCAATGCCCACTCGAAGTTGTCAGTAAGTGACCAATGAAAATATCCTTTGACTGGAACGCCATCTTGAACTGCACGATGTACTTGAGCAATGTGACTTTCCAAATAGCGGATGCGCCGTTCATCGCGGACGCGGCCATCGAAATCGAGCCCATCGGGAACGGGAATGCCGTTTTCGGTCACCATCAATTCGCATGAAGGTTTGTAGTCTTTCGAAACACGCATCAAAATTTCATAGATGCCGGTTGGGAAGATTTCCCACATGCCCGAATATTCGTTGCCTTCTGGGAAAGTTTGCGCCGCGGAAACAAGCGGAAATTTCGCATCGTATTTCATGACCGAACGCGAATAATAGTTGACGCCGAGCAGGTCAAGCTGTTTGATCTTCCCCATGTCTCCATCTTTGATAAGCGATGAAGAAAGCATCTTGCCGACGGCAAATTCCTGAATGGGCGTCGTTCCTTTCAGCAGTGGATCGAGCACAGACCGATTGAGCATCGCATCTGTGCGATTGGCGGCCTCGCGATCTTTTTTCGAGTCCGAGGCGGGGTAAACGGGATTCAGATTCAGCGTGATGCCAATTTTGACGGGTTTCTTTGCCGAAGCGCGGATGGCTTCATAGGCGAGACCGTGTGAGAGAAGCAGATGATGCAAGGCTTTGATTCCCTGCACGGGATCTTTGAAGCCCGGTGCGTGCTCGCCGAGGAAATGTCCAACGATGGCCGCGACCCACGGTTCGTTGTGAGTGAAAACCACTTTAACGCGATCCGACACAAGTCCGGTGACGATGCGGGCGTAATCAGCAAAAGCGTAGGCTGTGTCGCGGTTGGTCCATCCGCCCTTGTCCTGAAGCGCCTGCGGCAAGTCCCAATGGAAGAGGCAAACGTACGGCTCGATTTTTTTCTTGAGCAATTCATCAATGAGACGGTCGTAGAAATCCAATCCTTTTTTGTTGACCTTGCCTGTGCCATCAGGAAGAATGCGCGTCCATGCGGTAGAAAAACGATACGCCTTCAGACCAAGTTCGGTCATCAGGCGTATGTCATCTTTGTAGCGATGGTAATGATCAACCGCGACGTCGCCGTTTTCATTATTTGCAACTTTACCGGGCGTGTGACTGAACGTGTCCCAGATGGACATGCCCCTGCCGTCCTCGTTCCACGCGCCTTCAATTTGATACGCCGACGTTGCCGCGCCCCATACGAAATCTTTTGGAAAAGTTAATGTTGGCATGTGCCCTCCCGTGAATGTGATGGCGCAAGCATACAGGAGAATCGTCTGCCGCGCAAGGAAAAGAAAAAGCGGAGATAAGGCGAACCTTATCTCCGCCCGGCTCATGAACTATTGTTTTATTGACCTGACGCTGGTTTTTGAGTTTGGAATTTTACAACGTTGTGGTCATTGCTCGAAGTGGCATACAAATTATTTTGACTGTCGAAAGTGATGCCGGAATACGTTCCAGAGATATTGTTGAGATAAGCGCCGGTCGAATCGAAAACCTGGATGTAGTAAAAATCGTCAACGAAGACTCGGCCGTAGCCGTCAATGGCAATTGATTCGGGACTGACGAATTTTCCAGCTTCGAATTGGCCCGCATCCTGAGTTTCGCCGCCAAATTGATTGATGTATTTTCCCTGCGGCGTGAATTTGAGAATCACAGGCGGCGTATCGTTGGCAATGTAGATATAGCCCAAGCCGTCAACCGCGAGCTTGGGAAATCCGCCGGTGCTGCCGGTGACTGCATTGATTGGATCGGGAATCTCGAAGTCAATGGAGCCATCTTGTTTTAGATGTACAAGATTGTCATCACCAAACGTGAGCGCATAAATGGTGCCGTCCGGTCCCAAGGCTACACTTTCATAATCGTGATTCGCGTCGCCGAATTGTCCAAGCAGTTTGCCGGTTTCGTCGTAGATCATGATTTGATTGTTCGGAATGTAAATCTTTCCATCCGGGCTGACCACAAGGCTGTCAACGATAACGGCTTTGCCCTGACTGTTTGTGACGGTAAACATTGAAATGAACTTGCCGTTCGAGTCAAAGGTTTGGATACGGCCATCTTTGGAATCGGCGACAACAATGTTGCCTTTGCCGTCCACGCCAACAGCGCGCGGCTCCTGGAACATGCCTTGACCGATGCCTTTCGATCCAAAAGACATGACCTTGCTGGCAAATGAGAAGGATCCCAGCGGGTTAAAACCGAAGAATAACGCGGCAACTACCGCCAGCCCGACCGCAGCAAGAATACCTGCAACAGCCACCCCTGCAACTATTCTTCCGCATCCGCTGGTGGATGTACGAGCGGCAGAAGCCGTATCAAATGTTTGACCATGGAAAGGTGTTGCGCTTGCCGAACCAAGTGCGGATTGGGTGAACGGCGTTTGCGCTGGCTGGAAGCTTGCGCTCGTCGTTCCTGGAATGAGCGTGACAGCTTGCCCGTTTGCCATTGACTGAACGGACTTCAGCGCGTCTTCATGCGAGAGTCCTGTGATCTGACTATAAAGCTGTGCGGCTTCATCGAGTCGTCCGCTTTCGGCCATGGAGATGGCCTCAGGCAAACGCATGGCTTCACCGACCATCGCACTTAAATCCACGCCGCCCCACGTGTAATGCGGAGCGGATGATGGCGGGGGCGTTCGTAATGATTGCGGGATGACGACCGAGCTTCCGCAGTAACCACATTTCATTGTCAACGCACCCTGCTCGGGTTCGAGCGGTGCGCCGCACGTTGGACATTTAAATGCACGAATGGACGAATCGCCTGGCATATTTCTCTCCTCAGTCAGATAAATTTCATCAAGCATAGTCTTGGTTTGACTTTTAGCATATAGGAAAGAATGGGGATGTTTTGACAAGAGATTGAAAATTGCCTGATTTGCAGTAAGTCGTGAACGGCGGTACAATCTAATTGCTTCACGGAACGTTTGTCAGCGGCCGAAGGTTGGCCGCTTTTTTTCACGGAATTTGTATGGCTACACTTGCTCCCATCATCGAATTGCAAAATGTGACGAAAGTCTATTCCACCGAAGCGGGTGATTTCAACGCGTTGAAGGGAATCAATCTGCGGGTTGATAAAGGCGAATTCCTCGGCATTGTTGGAAAATCCGGTGCGGGCAAATCCACCTTGCTCAACATGATTACCGGCGTGGATCATCTCACCAGCGGCGAAGTCATCGTGCGCGGAAACGGCGACGATATCTCGGTTCATAAATTGGATGAGGATGCGCTGGCGCTCTGGCGCGGACAAACGCTGGGCATCATCTTTCAATCGTTTCAACTTCTGCCGATGCTGACATTGATCGAAAACGTGATGATGCCGATTGATCTGTGCGGTGCGTATCAAACGCGTCTCAGCCGCGAACGCGCGATGGAATTGCTTACATTGGTTGAGCTTGAAGACCATGCCAATAAATTGCCCGCATATATTTCCGGCGGACAGCAGCAGCGCGTGGCAATTGCGCGTGCGCTGGCAAATGATCCTCCAATCCTTGTGGCGGATGAACCAACGGGTAATCTTGATTCTGTCACAGCCGATCACATCTTCGACGTCTTCGAACATCTGGTGGATGAGCGCGGCAAAACCATTGTCATGGTCACACATGACAACAGCCTCGGACCGCGCTTCACGCGCCATGTCCAAATTGCAGATGGGGAATTGACCGATGTAACGGGACCCGCTCAAAAGTCCAGGCGGAAGCGAACAAAATGACAACGCATCCTTCGACGCCGGAAACGGAATCCATTAAAGTCGCCTCATCGCATCCCGATGATATGATCCGCATGCACAGCGTTGTCAAAACGTATAAAAACGCGGCGGGCGAATTCAAAGTACTCAAAGACATTGACCTGACGATTCAGCGCGGCGAATTTGCAACCATTGTTGGAAAATCAGGGAGCGGCAAATCAACATTGTTGAATATGATCACCGGCATTGACTATCCGACGGGTGGGCAGGTTGTCGTCAATGGCACGGATATTTATTCAATCACCGAAAGCCAGCGTTCGTTGTGGCGCGGCAAGAATCTCGGAATCATTTTTCAATTCTTCCAGCTGCTGCCGATGCTGACATTGCTTGAGAATGTCATGCTTCCGATGGATTATGTTGATCTTTACGATTTCGATGAGCGGCCCGCGCACGCGATGGAACTATTGGAAATGGTTGGATTGAAAGATCAAGCCCATAAACTTCCACTGGCGGTTTCGACGGGACAACAGCAAATGACCGCGATTGCGCGCGCATTGGCTACCGACGCGCCGTTACTCATTGCCGATGAGCCGACGGGTAATCTTGATTCAAAAACGGCCAATCACATGATTGGGATTTTCGACCAGCTCGTGCGGCAGGGCAAGACGATTGTGATGGTGACGCACGATCCATCGCTGACGTCGCGCACTTCACGCACCATCATCATTGCGGATGGGGAGTTGATTGATGAAACGGTCGTAAAGGCTTTGCCGTTGTTGCGTCACCGCCACATGCTGGAGATCACGAAGAAAGCGCAGCGGATTATGGTTCAGCCCGGCGAAGTGGTTCTCGATTGCGGTCAGCCAGTGGATAATCTTTATATGATTGCCAGCGGTTCGGTGGACGTTATGCTGGCCGATGGAAAACACGGCAAATTGCTGGCGCATTTGAAAGCCGGTGAGTTGTTCGGTGAAATCGAATTGCTGCGCGGCGGGAAAGCCATCGCGTGTGTCCGCGCCGGACATCATCACCCGGTCGAGCTGCTGACTTTCCCGCGCGAAGATTTTTTACGCATCATCGAAGAATCGCCGATCACTGGCGGAGCGCTGGGAAATATTGTGCAGGATCGTTTGGAAGAGCATCGCGTGAAGAGCAGGATGTAAATAATATGTCATTGCGAGGAGTGGCGCTGCTGGTTGAGTAGAGCGGTGTTTTTCGCTCGTATCGAAACCAGCACCACGATGTGGCAATTTCATGTTGCGAGGAGATTGCTTCGCTTCGCTCGCAATGACAGGATTGATAGATGAAACCTCGATGGCGTAAAGTATTTCTTGACCTGATGGAAAATAAGGCCCGCACACTGCTGGTGGTTTTATCCATTGCGGTGGGCGTGTTTTCGATTGGCGTAATTTCTGGCGCGTATGTCATCATCTCCAATGACATGAGCGCCAGTTACGCGGCCAATCATCCTGCCAACATTGAATTACGCATGGCGGATTTCAACGATGATGTGTTGACCTCTGTCCGCAACATGCCGGGGATTGCAAATGCCGAAGGCCGGCGCGTGTTCAGCATCCGCGCGCGGCCGGTGAATAGCACCACATGGACGGTCATTGATTTGGTGGCGTTGAATGATTTCGCGACCAATAAAGTTGATCTGCTCACACCCATCGTTGGAAGCACCAATCCGGCTAAGCGGCAAGTGATCCTTGAGAAGGACGCGCTTAAGAACCTGAATGTCCATGTTGGCGATCAACTGGAATTCGAATTGCCGGACGGCACGACAAAAACCATGCCGGTTGTTGGAGCAGTTCAAGACCCAACAACAGGCGCGGGCGATTTTCTTTCGCCGCCGTTTGGTTATATCTCGATGAACACGCTCGAAAATCTGCAGCAGCCCGATCTTTACAATCGAGTCTATGCAACGGTTTCGCAAGGTCAGGATAATGCCGCTCACATCAGCAACATTGCCGGGGATGTAAAAGACAGATTGGTTCGATCTGGCATTCCGGTCAATCGCGTGCGGACATCAAAGACGCACGAACATCCGCTGGCTTCGACGGTCAATGCCATTCTCGGAATTTTGTTGGCGCTTGGTATTCTCATCGTTTTTCTTTCTTCATCTTTGATCGCAAACACGTTGAACGCGCTGCTCAACCAGCATTTGCGTTACATCGGCGTGATGAAATTGGTCGGCGGGCGCAATCGTCAGATTTTGATTATGTATCTGGCGCTGATCGTTTCATTCGGCGTGCTGGCGTTGTTGATCGCGGTTCCACTTGGTGGACAGGCCGCCTATGGTTTGGCCGCGTTCATTGCCAGCGAGCTGCGATTCAACCTGCTTGGGTATCGACTCGTGCCGATTGCGTTCGCGATTCAAATTGCGATTGGGATTTTGGTTCCGCTCGTGGCCGGACTTGTGCCGGTGATGAATGGATCGAAGGTTACTGTGCTGAAAGCTATCAGCGGCGATCTGGCCCGGGCGGAAGGCAGGCCGCTTCATCGCGGTCCGAAGCGTGAATCAGCATGGGAAAAATTCCAGACGCGTATCACCGTCGCATTGTCACATCGCGGCATCCATATCCCGCGTCCATTTTTGATTTCGCTTCGCAACACATTCCGCCGACGCGGGCGACTCGCCCTGACGCTTTTCACACTGACGATGGGCGGTGCGATCTTTATCGCGGTGTTCAACGTGCGCGTGACGCTGCATGATTACATCGGCGCCATTGGGAATTATTTCAAGGCCGATGTGGAATTGGATTTCACCCAGCCGTATCGCACGCATGAGATTCAACAATATGCGATGCAAATTCCCGGTGTGCAGCGCGTCGAAGGCTGGCAGGGATTGAGCGCGGATTTGTTGTATCCAAATGGCTCCACCATTGATACGATCAACATTGTTGCGCCGCCCGCGAACAGCGCGATGGTTCAACCGATTCTCGTTTCGGGTCGTTGGATTCAAGCCAGCGATGAACGCAAGCTGACCATCAGCGAATCGGTTCTTCCATATTATCCGAATTTGAAGCCGGGAGATTTCCTGCCGCTGAAAATCAACGGTCGCACGGAACAATGGCAGGTGGTTGGCATTTTTCAATTCGTTGGACAGGAAGGCATTCTGGGATACGCGCCGCTCGAATATGTGGAGCAGGTGAATGATTTGGTGAATCAATCCACTTCGTTCCGCATCGAGACGATTCAACACGATCGCGCCTATCAAAGCCAGATGGCGGATACGCTTGACAAATATTTTCGAACACACGGATTCAACGTTCTGCAATCACAGGCGGGATTGGCCTCGCTTGACAACGCATCCCAAAGCCTCGACACGCTGGTGACGTTCCTGCTCATCATGGCATTGCTGACGGCAATGGTCGGCTCGATGGGTTTGGCCGGCACGATGAGTATGAATGTGCTCGAGCGCACGCGCGAAATTGGAATCATGCGCGCCATTGGTGCAGTGGACAGCATCATCATGCGGACGGTCATTGCCGAAGGCATGGTGATTGGTTTGATTTCGTTTGGACTGGCAATTATTTTGTCAGTGCCATTTACATATTTGCTGTCGTACATCGTCAGCCTGGCTGTTTTTGAAACGCCAATCCAAACTGTGTTTACGATTACCGGTTATTTGATTTGGCTTGCGTTGATTTTGGTTATGTCCGCGGTTGCAAGTATTCTACCAGCGCGCAATGCAGCGCGATTGACGATCCGTGAAGTGCTGGCGTATGAATAAAAGGACTTACCGCTAAGAACGCAAAGTGCGCGAAGAAAAACGAAGGAAGTAAGATGTAAAGGCCCCGGTTCTTCGCGGTTCGAAAGGTGAATGAAGGAAGGTGAAAGATGAAAATGAAATCCTCAATGTTCGCTTTATTGGTTCTCGTATTTGTCTTATCTGCTTGTGGGAATCAACCAACTTTGGCAACGACGGCTACCACCACAACGGCTGTGCCCGCGGGAACGGTTATTACCGAGGGACATATTCGTCCGAGTCAATCGGTCAATCTTGCATTCCAGGGGCGCGGCGCGGTGACTGAGATTCTTGTCAAGAT
>JAKAKJ010000091.1 GCA_021824575.1 Chloroflexota bacterium | reverse complement strand
CATCGACATCGATGATCGCGCCCTGAATGTAACTTGCTTGCGATGATGCAAGATAGGCAACCATGCTCGCAATTTCATCGGGCGTGCCAAAGCGGACGACGCCAGCTTTCTGTGTCATTTGTTTCCTGATCTCTGCTTCATCCACTTTATATTCATTGACGAGATTTTTGATTCGGGCGCTCAAACGATCTGTTTCAATTGAGCCGGGATTGATGGCGTTCACGCGGATTCCATCTTTCGTTCCGCGATCTGCCAAAGCTTTGGTGAGATTCATCAACGCGGCGTTGACTGAACCGCCGATGGCGAAATCTGCGCTGGCAGTTTTTCCACCGATGCCAATAATGGTGACGATGCTTCCCTTACTCTTTTGCAGATGTGTCCACGCGGCGCGCGTCAAACGCATGGCACCGAAAAATTTCAGCGCAAAACCATCCTGCCAGTCCTCGTCGCTCATTGCAAAGAAGTCACCGCGCTTGGTTGCGCCAGCGTTGTTGACAAGAAGATCAATTTGTCCAAAACGTTCTATTGCGGCGGAGATGACTTTATCGGCGGCAGATGTCTCTCGCAAATCAACCGGTAAAACAAGGTTTTCTGTTTTGCATAAAGCGCCTGTTTCTTCCAAGTCACTTTTTGTCCGCGCAACCAAAACGAGTTTCATGCCTTCGTTCGATAACATCTGTGCGATGGCGCGACCAATACCGTGACTCGCACCAGTGACAATGGCAACTTTACCTTTAAGATTTAATTCCATGACGAAATCCTTTTATCTTTTGCAGGATTGGATTTTGATTTCTTCGTTTCCGTTCAACGGGGCTGATAATGGCTCGGCCTCGAGATTCATGACTTTGCTGTTCGAGAAGAATCCAAAATCGAAAGATGTTGCGTCACCCGCTTTTTTACCAGGGACAGGCATCAGCCGCGCAGTCAGCGGTTTATCGAGACGCAGCGCGAGGGCGGAAAGATCGAGCAGCAGCGGGACGAGTTGATCCGCACTTGTGTCGCCGGGCAACGGAACCGTATCCAAGCCTGTTCCGCAAACTGTCGAATAAAGCAAAAGATCTTTGATGGTCAACGTGCCATCGGCGGCGCGTCGAGCCAGAACAGAATCTTCGAGCACCGGTTGCATGAAGCCGCTGAAGCCGGTGTGAGGAAAATCGGCGCGGTCAACCGCCTCAGTCAGAAGCGCGGCGGCGGCCAGCGAACCATGCAATCCGATTTTTGGGACGCCCATTTTTTCGACCGCGTTGCCGAGCGAATGTGCATCATCGGGAAATGGCGCGAGGGAAAAATCAATGCCGCCAAATCGAGCATCGAATTTTCGATTATTCGATAACCGCTTCGAGATTCGAGCAATGGCTTTGCCATGCTTTTCAATTCTCGCAATCAAAGCTTTTCGTCCATCTTCGATTGACTTTGTTTCGCTGAAAGTTTCAACTGCCAAATCAGCCGCCTCAGTTGCGATGGCAAAGGCAGGTTGATTGCCTTTGTGATATGCGGCGGGGAAAAACGGCGCGCCGGCTTTGACATTTGCCAACGCCGCAAAACGCAGATTGGCAAATCCGTTCGGGTCAATCGGCGCGGACTTGACGATTACCTTCGCGCAAGCTTTGATGGCTGCGAGCGAGATGCCGATTTTTTTATCCGCCATCATGCCGCCGAAGAAAATGTTTTGACTCGCGGCAATCGCTTCGGGTATGCCCTGATAACTGCGCGGCGACTCAATCAACGCGGGGCCGAGCGAAAGATGTCCAACACCGATTTGCGGCATCAGCTTTTCAAGTTGCTCGGCCAATTTTGGCAAATCATTGATTCGTTTTTCGCCAAGCAATTTTGGAAACGGAATCGTTGCCAGCCGCATCGTTTGGACTTCATAACCTGCGGCTTCATACGCGGACTTGGCTTTGGCAAGAAATTCGCCAGCCGTTTGGAAGATTTTCTCATCTAAAGGATATTTAGGATCGCAGAAGTAGGTGATGGAACGGATTTTCATAATACTTATTAAACCATAAAGAACGCAAAACAGGCTTTGACATTCCCCAGCAAAAACATTTTCTAATTTAATTTTGTGGAAGGGGACTTATTGGGTTGTAATACATTAATGAAGCAAGTTCGATTTCTTGTACCCAATCGCCGCCGACGATATACCCATAGTAGCCTTCTGGGCATTTCTTAACATCAACATTGCCAAGATAAGGGATGTTACATGCCTCAGGAAGGGTAAGAGGCAAAACATACCAATACTGTTTCAACAAAGGATCGTTCTGGTCTACCCAAGCCCCATATCCCCATCGGATTGCTTCATCAAGAGGTAGTTGTTTTGCAATATGCAGAAATTCCTCTTGATTTATAGGCACACGCGGATGCCCAACATTGTTTAATGCTTGACTTATAGTATAAGGGCCTAGAATCTTCGGCTGGACATCCTGTAGTAACGTTGGTAACAATGTCGGCACAGATGTTGCCGTCGGGATATTTGTCGGTGTTGGCGTTGATGATGCTAAAAAGGCGGTAGTGCATGCGTTCAGCGAGGAAATAAGTATAAAAAGAAACAGATACTTTGGGAACAAGATCCCTCCTTTTTGCTTATTTTCTTTGCCTCATCACTTCAAACATCAACACTGACCCAGCCACTGCCGCGTTCAATGATTCTGTTTTTCCAGCCATTGGAATCTTCACAAAATTATTTGCTAATTTACGAGCCTGTTCACTTGCGCCTTCCGCCTCGCCACCGACGATCAATGCCAGCGGAGATTTGAAATCCGTCTCCCAGCAAGATTGACCGTTCATGTCGGCGATGAAAACTTGTAACCGCGCGTGCGTCGCACCAGAAAGGTGGACTTGTCCCGTTAAGCGCGCTGAGTCCTTTCGGTTTGGATTGCCCGATTGAATAAGGTGAGATGCACTTACGAACGTGCGAATTTCTTCCCAGCTCATATTTTGAATCGGCAATCGAAAATGCGCGCCCATTCCCGCGCGGATAACTTTCGGTGCGAAGGCGTCCGTCGTTTCGGGCGGAATCAAAACTGCCTGCACGCCTGCCGCGTCCGCGGTGCGTAGAAGTGTGCCGAGGTTGCCAGGATCACGAATGGAATCGGGGATGAGTAGAAAATTTGGTGATACAGGAATTGGTAAACTGTTAAATTCGAGGACGGCGATAATTCCCTGTGAAGTTTCGGTTTCACCAAGCGATTGAAGCAAACTGCTTTCTACTTCCTCCACTTCAACATTTTTTGCTTCCAATTTTTTTATCAAATCTTTTCCCCGCTCGCTCAATTCATCGCTAAATAAAACAAATCGAAACGGCCAATTCGCCGCGAACGCATCTTCGACGAGACGCACACCTTCAGCCAGGAACGCGCCCGCCTCGCGTCGCTCTTTTGGACGTCCGGTCAGCGCGCGGACCAATTTGATTTTGGGATTCTGCGAGGAGGTAATCATTGAAGTCTGAGGAGTCTTGCAAGTCGAGAAGTCTTACAAGTCGGACTTGCTAGACTTGTCGGACCAGTAAGACATAAATGCTCGTATGGTCACGTCGTCGAATAAAACGATGCGAACCAACTTGATTCCAGATTCGTGATGCGCAAAATAATTTTTGATAGCGGAAAAAACAATCCCCGCCGCACGGTCTTTTGGAAAGCCGAAGATGCCGGTTGAAATCGCGGGCATCGAAATGGAAGACAACTTTAATTCGTCAGCAACTTGCAACGAGCCGTGAATCGCTGAAGCTAATTTGGCATCTTCATCACCGTCACCCCACACTGGCCCCACAGCGTGGATCACATATTTCGCAGGCAGGAGTCCGCCCGAAGTCCACGCGGGATGCGAATGAGAAACCGTCCCGTGCTCGCGTACCCACGCGTCCGATTCCTGCTGGATGACTTGTCCGCCGCGTCGAACGATCGCGCCTGCCACACCCGCGCCGTGTTGAAGATATTCGTTCGCGGCATTGACGATTGCGTCAGTGGTTTCAGCCGTGATGTCACCTTGAACGATTTGGATTGTTTGACCCGTGGAAAGAACGCGTTCGACAAGAACTTTGTTCATGTAAATATTTTACCCCCATTAAATTTGTAGGGGCACAGCGTCGCTGTGCCCCTACAGGGTTTATTTTGCTGCTGCGACCACCGCCGCGAATGCCTTTGGATCGCGGACGGCGATGTCTGCCAGCATCTTGCGGTTGAGGGCGATGTTGGATTTCTTCATCGCTGCCACCAGACGGCTGTATGTTGTGCCGTTCAGGCGGGCCGCCGCGTTGATGCGGGCGATCCACAACTTGCGCAGGTCACGCTTGCGGACTCTGCGGTCGCGCGTGGCGTACCACAAACTCTTGAGCATGGCCTCGTTGGCACGCTTGAACAAAAAGTGTTTTGCGCCGCGCTGGCCTTTGGTGATCTTTAAAACTTTTTTGTGGCGAAGGTGTCCGTACGGACCACCCTTGATACGAGTCATTTGTTATCTCCTGCGAGCCTCTGGACGTCGGCGGCTGCGAAAGCGCGCCAGTTGTTTACATCCAGGAGCTGCGATAAAATTTTTCTCACCACCACACTGAAAGAACACAGTGCTTGGACAAAGTTCACAGAGTTTTTCCTTGCGCTCTTTGTGTCTCTGTGGTGAATTCCTATTCTTCCATGTTCGGTGCGAGACGTTTGATGTTCTTAACGTAACTTCGACCCTGAACGGTCTGCATCTCAGAGAGTTGCGTCTTGGTGCGCTTCGAAGTATTTCGGCGCAGGTGGCTTTTGCCGCCTTTCGTTCGCACGAGCTTGCCCGCGCCCGTCAGGCGGAATCGCTTGGATGTCGCCTTGTGGGTCTTGAGTTTGAATTTGCCAGATTTGGCTTTGCGAGGCACTGTATTTACTCCTTTCAGACAAAATAAAACGCTTGCACTGCTTGGACTTGGTATTTTGTGCAAGTGTCAGCGCGGGACTTCTTTTGCCCGCGGGCGATCAACATCTTTAGAACTTACTCTTTCGCTTCTTCCCGGACTTCAGCCGGATTCTCAGCCTTTTCCTTTTTCTTCGCTGACGGCTTTCCCGGCGCCAGCACCACGAGCATCGTTCGACCTTCCATCATCGGAGCCTGCTCGATTGTGCTGACGTCAGAAAGCGACTGTGCAATCTCTTTCAAATCTTCGAGCGCGATTTCGGGATAATCCATTTCGCGGCCGCGGAACTTAATCGTGACCCGGACTTTGTGTCCCTGGCTCAGCCAGCGGCGGGCATCATCCACTTTGAAACCGCGATGCGCCTCATTGGTCTTGGGACGCAGGCGGATTTCCTTGACCTCGATCTTGGTCTGTGCCTTGCGCGCCTCGCGTTCCTTTTTCGTTCGCTCGTAAATGAACTTTCCAAAGTCTGTTATTCGGCAGACGGGCGGTGTGGCGGTCGGTGAAACTTCCACTAGGTCGAGTTCGGCATCGCGTGCCATCTGCAAAGCTTGTCTGATCGGAATCACTCCAACGTTTTCACCGTTTGGCCCGATCACCCGGACTTCGGAAACCCGAATGCCCTCGTTTACTCGAAATTCGTTAGCGCTGATATTCTTCTCCTTATCAAGACAGAAACCCAGCCCGAGGCTGGTTTTTGGCGGGCTGATAATACCATGAAGGCGCGGGAATCGTCAACGAAACGAAGCATGTCATTGCGAGGGGTGCTATTCCCAACGACTGCGGAGTGTGCCTTTGGCAAGCAGTCTCTCCCAATAAAAATGAGATCGCTTCGCCACCGTTTTACGGCTTCTCGCAATGACATTTATCTTATTTATAGCTCCGCCGACCTGTTTGCGATCCGATCTTTGACGCGTGCTTCAAACTCTGCCAACGAAATATTATTTTGTTGCGAGCCGTCGCGCACGCGCAACGAGACCTGATTCGCCCTCATTTCATTCTCGCCGACGACCAGCATATATGGCACTTTCATCAACTGCGCGGCGCGAATTTTGGCGTTCATGCGCTGGGCGCTGATATCTGCGCTGACGCGGATGCCATGATCGCGCAACTGCTGGACGATCTGATTGGCATATTCATTCTGCCCGTCCGTGATTGGGATGACGCGCACGTGTTCAGGTGAAAGCCACACCGGGAAGTTACCCGCGTAATGCTCGATCAAAAATCCGATCATGCGCTCGTGCGTCGAGAGTGGCGCGCGGTGAATACAGAGCGGAACTTCGTCCACGCCTTCCTTGTTCGTGAACTTCAAATCGAAACGAGCAGGCACGGCAAAGTCCACCTGATTCGTCATCAGAGAGAATTCTCTGCCGATGGCGCTCCAAACCTGCACATCAATCTTAGGACCATAGAACGCGGCTTCATCTTCCGCTTCGACGAAAGGCACGTTGCCGTTCGTCATCGCGCGGCGCACCATCTCTTCCGTCTTGATCCATAAGCGTTCATTATCCACATACTTTTTGCCAAGACCTTCCTTGCTGTGCAATGAAAGCCGCATGACATATTTTTCAATGCCAAAGAGTTTGAAATATTTAATATATAAGTCTACAACGCCAAGGAACTCCTGCTCGAATTGTTCCTCGGAACAATAGATATGGGCATCGTTCATCTGCATCGAGCGGACGCGCATCAGGCCAAAGAGTTCGCCCGATTTTTCGTAGCGGTAGCACGTTCCGTATTCCGCGAGACGAATCGGAAGGTCACGATAGGAACGTCCCTTCGATGCGAAAATCTTATGGTGCATCGGGCAGTTCATCGGCTTGACGTAATACTTCACGCCCTCCAATTCCATCGGCGGATACATCGACTCGGCGTAATATGGCAGATGACCTGAACGAATGAATAAATCTTCCTTCGTCAGGTTTGGCGTTCGGACTCGCAGATAGCCGGCTTTTTCTTCCATCTCTTTCGCCAGCTTTTCCAATTCTTCGATCATCACGCCGCCGTTCGGGAGCCAGAGCGGAAGTCCCGAACCGACTTCATCTTCAAAGATAAAGATTTCCAACTCTTTGCCCAGCTTGCGATGATCACGCTTCTTAGCCTCTTCTAATTGCCACAGATAATTATCGAGGTCTTTCTTGCTTTCCCAAGCCGTGCCATAAATGCGTTGAAGCATTTTGTTGTGTTCATCGCCGCGCCAATACGCGCCAGCAACATTCATGAGTTTGATGGCATCCGGCCTGATCTCTTTCGTATTGTGAACATGCGGACCGCGGCATAGATCCACAAACGTATCATGTTTGTAAATTGAAATCTCCGGCTTCTCTTTTAACGGATTGCCATACTCATCGAAGCCGCCTTTTTCGAGGCCGTCGATCAATTCGATTTTATACGGCTGATCTTTGAAGATCTTGCGCGCCTCATCTGCCGAGACAACTTCCTTCTCGAATTCAAACTTACCTGCGATGATTTGCCGCATCCGTTTTTCGATTTGTTCCAAATCTTCGGGTGTTAGGTTGCGCGGCAAATCGAAATCATAATAAAAGCCGTTCTCAACCGGCGGCCCAATCGTGACCTTTCCATCAGGGAACATCTCGAGCACCGCCTGCGCCATGATGTGCGCGGCCGAATGTCGGATTCGATAAAGATGAGAATCTTCGTAACGTTCCTGCAGTTCTTGTTGTGACATTCTTTCTCCTTTCGATTTTGCCACAAAGGACACAAAGCCCGAAGAAAACCTTTGTGAACTCGGCGTACTTCATGTTTAAAAACAAAACTCGCCCAAGTACGGGGCGAGAATTTGATTCACGCGGTTCCACCCGATTTGCTCCGGTGGTTGAGTACAAAGGTATCGAAACCGAGGAGCATCTCTTTGGGCTGATAACGGGGCCGGCCGTTCTTCCTAATTGCTGATCGCTTTCGGATTTACGCTCGCGGGTGGTTTTCAGCGGTTGTCTCTGGAACAAGCTCTCAATCCTTGGCTCGTTCTCCCTGTCAGAAACCGTAGGTGGCCTGTATGCCACGGGGACCGCTTACTCGTCCCGGTCGTTGCGTTTTGTTCGGATTGGCGACATTATACGCGCTTCAGGGTCAGCCTGCAAGGTCTCGCGTTCTGGCGGGAAGTGGACTATCCGAATTTCGAGCGGGAACATCACAAGCCCAATGCGCCATGCTATAATTTTTGCGCTGCGTATGAATCCGCTTTCCGACTTTCCTAAAGTTTCGATCATAACCCCGTCCTTCAACCAGGGACGCTTCCTCGAAGATGCCATTCGCTCTGTTCTACAACAGAGCTATCCCAACATCGAATATGTTGTTGTGGATGGCGGCTCAAAAGACGAGAGCGTTGAGATCATAAAAAAGTATCAGGATCATTTTACATGGTGGATTTCAGAAAAAGACCGCGGCCACGCAGACGCCTTGAATAAAGGCTTTTCCCACGCCACGGGAGAAATCCTTGCCTGGCTGAATTCAGACGACATTTATTACCCAGATGCTGTCTCCGAAGCGGTGGCCCTGTTGAAAAACCATCCCGAAATCGGGATGGTTTATGGCGATGCCGACCTTATTGATGATTCGGGCGCGACCATCGGCCAGTTCGCATCCCGGCAGACGGATTATCGGCGGATGCTGCGCGGTTCGGTGCATATCCCGCAAGCGACGACTTTTTTTCGCGCGGACTTGTGGCGCCAGGTTGGACCGCTCGATCTCTCACTCTTCTTCAGCTTCGACTACGATCTTTGGGTGCGGCTTGCAAAAGTGTCGCAACTGCTTTATGTTCCAAAACGCTGGGCAAAATTTCGCATTCACAGCGACGGCAAGACAATCATCAATGACGACCGCTGTTATCCTGACATGTTACGCGTGCTCGAACGCGAAGGGGGCCATTGGCTCTCCTGGCTGCGCCTGAGAATGATCATGCGCAAAGTATTTTATTCCTGGATGCCGTGGGAATTTCGGCTCCGCCTGCGAAAACTCCTAACTTTCTAACGACTGCATCATAGGGTGTCCTGGACCACCCGCTTTCCTTCTTTGCGGGCAATGTATTGCTGCTCGATCCACGCATACGTTTCTGCCAAACCTTTTTTGAACGGCGTGGATGGTTCCCATCCAAGCACCTGCTTGATAAAGGTATTGTCGCTGTTGCGCCCTGCGACGCCTCGAGGTGCGGTTGGATCATATTTGCGGGCCAGTTTCACATTGCCAATCTTTTCGGCAAGAGTTACCAAGTCATCCACAGAGATTAGTTCGCTGGAGCCTAGATTAATGGGGGTGGCAATCAGGTCGTCGCAATGAACGATCATGTCAATTCCCTTGATGCAGTCCTCGATGTACATGTAACTGCGCGTTTGGGAGCCATCTCCCCAGATCATAATTTCGTTGCTGCCAGTATCTTTTGCCTGGATCACCTTGCGGCAGATGGCCGCCGGCGCTTTCTCTCGCCCTCCGTCCCATGTGCCATGCGGCCCGTACACATTATGGAAGCGCGCGGTGAAGGTCTTCAAATTCCGCTCTGCCCAGTACTCCTGGCAAAGCATTTCGGCGAACAATTTTTCCCAACCGTAGCCGCGTTCGGCCATGGCCGGATAAGCATCCGATTCTTTGAGCGGGCGCACGTTGGGGTCCTGCTGTAACAGCGTATTGTAAACGCAGGCCGAAGACGAGAAGAAGTAACGGTTCGCGCCTGCCTGATAAGCGGCTTCGATCAAATGAGTATTGATCAGGGACGAGCGCATACATTCCACGCGGAAACGCTCGATAAAGCCCATGCCTCCCATATCCGCCGCCAGATCGTACACTTCCGCGGCATTTTCCACTGCACGGGCACAGGACTCGCGTTCGCTCAGGTCGAGGCATAGATTTTCAACACCCGGAGTGCGCTGATACCAGTCCTGCAGCGGCTTCTTGTCAACTGCGCGAATGCGGGTGTAGCCCACATCATGAAAGTAGCGGGTCAACCACCCACCGATGAATCCCCCGCCGCCAGCCACAACAATAAGATCGTCGTACTTTAGATCGCGGTTAATATGTGCCAGATCGCCATCCATTTTTTGAATCTCCTTTAATCATTGAATATGTTTCTGATTACAAGTCCATTACGAGACAGGCCTAACTCAACTTATGAAAAGTCCCGCGGCCGGGATTGTAGCACTTTTGCCTGATGAAAGGACAGCGCGAGGATGGAGGCGGGTTCATGCCCAACTCGCTTCGGGATAATATAGATGCGCGACTTCCCCGGTTATTGCATGAATGCGGGCGATCTCCTCGGACGAGAGGCGGCGTTTCCAATTATCGAGATTCGCGCGGCTGTCAAGTTTGACCGAGTGAACTTTCTTGCGCGACAACTCGGTCGGATTCTCGGAACTGCTGGAGTTGAGAATCGTCCGCTGGACGCGGGGAGTAAACTCCAGCCCCAATTCGCCGTACAAGGTTTGATAGCCCACGATGGGATCGAGGGAAAGGTCTTCGTGGCGGACGACTCGAATGGACGGAATCCGCTCGCGGTCCGCATGAACGACGCGATAAACCATCGTCCATAACAAGGCAGCCTGCCCCACGATGTCGTCCTTTGCGATGGCCTGCATATCCTTTCGATAGAATTCAAGATGATCGCGCATCAGCAGAGGCTGATCCAGAAGATCGGCAAAATCGAACGGCCAATTAAGTCGCTTGAGACTGCTGGCAAATGCCGCGGGATGCCGCACCGTCACGACGATTTCGCAATTGAATTGCTCGATGAACCACGGCAAGGAAAAAACCGCGAAAGGATCTTTGAGCAAAGCACGTTGGCGAAGAACACGCCCGCCCAGGAAGATGCTGAAGTCTCGTCCCATGCGAAGGAAATCCTTGCGCGAGCGAAGCGACTTGATCTCATCCCAAAGGTGATAGCGGAAAGCCAGTAGTTCCCGAAAGGCACCCAGATAGCAATCTTCGTTTTCGTTGCGGACATACGTGTACCAATGTTGGACCTTGGCGCGTAACACACCGGGACGGTGCAAAACGTTCAATGGCTCGCTGATATAAGCTGTCTGCGGATTCGCCGCGAGCATTTTTCCAACCCAGGTTGTGCCGGTGCGGTGCGCCCCGGTTACGAGGATGGGGCGCGAGTTGAGATTATCCATTTTACGGGTTTCCTGTTGCCGGTGCGCTGATGGAACGGACGCCGTAAAATTCGGCGGCGCAGCGGTTTATCCAATAATCTCCACTCGTATCGAGTTCTTTAATGTGTTCGATGCCATAGAGTTGAGGAATGACGATATCCTGCTTGCCCTGCGCTTTTTCAGCGAAAATCTGCGACTGTCGGGCGTCCCATTTGGAAGCCCACTTGCTGTAATGCGGCAGAGAGTCCCTTACCGCGTTGCCTGCCGCGCGCAGCGGATAAAAAGCGGAAGCGACAGCCAACAGTCCCAAGGCGAGATAACCCGGCGCGGATTGCCAGCGGACTTTGATTTGCGACAAGGCTGCGCCCAAACAAGCTCCTTCCACCATCAGCGAAGCGATCAATATCAACTGGCCAGCGAAGCGGGCGCGTTCCTCGGGAAATGACTGGCCGTAGACACTGGGCGCAAAGCTCGCCGCGATCAAGATGTACATAAGAACCGGCGTTACCAGCATAACAACCAGCGGCTTCTGCCTGACAGGCTGATCTTGAAATAAATAATAAAACAAGAGAAAGGGAAGCGCAACAGAAAGCAGCGAAGGGGCAGGCAGGACAATGAAAACATCCCAGATGAATTGAATCACATAAAGCAATGTGCGCGATACGAGCGTCACAAATCCGGGTGTTGGGGTGCCAAGCCGGAGAGCATTCCCCGGCGCAAGCGCCATCACCAGCAACGCCAGCAGACCGCCAGCCAGAGTCCAAGCAGTGATGAAAATGGCAGATTGCCGCCGCGGGCCTTTGTAGAAAATCACGATGGCGGCCAGGATCAGCGCAGAAGATACGATCAGTATGGCATCCGGAGGTTCAGAGAACCCGCCGCCCACGAAAGCCAGAACCATGAACAATAATCCCATCCAGATTGGCAGACGCCGTTCCTCTGTCTTGCGGATTTGAAGCAAAGCCAACGCGCTGAGAGCTGTCAGGTAAACAAGCGGCGCAAAATGCGTCGCCATGGCTGAACGCCAATAAATTGTTTGAAAACGGTTTGGTGCTTCGAGAATGGAGAAGAATGACAGCGACGCACCAAGGAAAACGTCCACCGCAAAAGGCCACTGCAGGCCGCTGAAAAGTTTGATCTCGCGCACCAGCCAGATCAGCGCCGCGGTCCACAATACAATCATGACCACCGGCATAATCTGGATTTGACGCGGAAAGAGGAATTCGCTCAACGCGTCGAAGAGCAGGTTGGAATAACGGTCGGAAACATTTTGATAACGGACGATCAATGCATTGATGAGCGAACCGCTGTTAGCCATCACTGTTTCGCAGTAATCATCAGCCAGATAGCGCGTAAATGTTCCGAGATAGGCAAAACTACCCAGTGCCGCGAGGAGCGCGGTGATCCCGGCTGCCATCACAGCATTCAAGACAACGGATTTCATCCTGCCAGTTTTCGGATTATTCATCTGGATTTTTCCATTTAGCGGGCAACCGGCCTGGTCAAATCGTAAATCACAAAGCCGTCTCCCTGTTGATAAACTGAGTATCCGGCGAGTTGCTGTTTAAGTTGAGGCTGGCGGTCGAGCTCGGCAAAATCGGTCACAAGAAAGTAATGCCTGCCCTGAGTCAAATTGTTGAATGTTTGACTGAATTTAAATGTCGCACCGCGCACATCATGATAATCAATATCGCCGGAATTCGGCCAGATGGTTGCGTTCTGCCAGCCCCAATAAGCAAGCCTGCCGCCGTAATCCTGCGTCAATGCGACGACGCCGGAACCATGGTTGAAGATCGTTCCAATCTCGGCCCACATGGCGGCCTGCGGACGGTAATCCACGGCTTTCAATTGGCTGTGAACATCCCATGCTGTCGTCAGCACGCCATATAACAAAACAACCGAAGCGGCGACGCGCGTCCAGCGGGCAGTCGTCATTTCAGCGAGACGCGACATCAACCAGTCTGCGGCGGGCGCGAGGGAAATAGCAACCAATGGAATGAATGGCTCCTGGTAATAATCATGCGTGGCGATGTGATAATCGAAATACAGTCCATATAAAATATATGCGGCCCACAATCCGATCAAAAGACTCCGCGCGCTTCTTTCGCGGACGATAAACAGGCCCAGCAACCCAAGCATGATCGCCACTCCGCCCGCGGCCAGGTCCGCCTTGACCGTCCAATTAACGTAGTTCAGCGGACTCAACAACAGGCTCGGAATGAATCGTCCGCTAAACTGTTTGCCCAGAAAACCATTCAAAACGATTCCATAAAAGAGATACGCCGCGCCTGGCAAGATTCCCAGCACGACAATCAGCCAGAGTTGTATGTTGCGGATCAGGTCGCGCAGTTTGTAACGTCCCAATAGTTCGCCGAGCGCCGCGCCGGCCACAAAAAAGACGGCATAAAACTTTACGAAGATGGCGAACCCGCCCAAAAGTCCCGCGAGAATCGCAAAGAGCCAGCCTCGACTCCCCTCTCGGTGAGGAACAATCCAAAAATGAAACGCCCACCAAAAGGCGATGATCAACATCACCATGAACGGATCAGGCTGGAAGGCGCGGCTGGCGATGATCGCATACGGAAAGAAGAGATAATACGCGGTTGCAATGACTGCGCCATTCGTCGAGATCAAATCTTGAATCAGGAAGAAAAGAAAGATCCCGCCGATGATCCAGAACAGCGACGAATAAATCCGCGCCACCCATAAATGCTCGCCGGTAAATTGATACGTGAATGCGACAAGATGCTCCACCACTTCCGGCTCGACCTCGGCGCGTGTCCGCCATTGCTGCAAAGCCATCTGCCGCTGCCAGTCAGAAATACCAGGCGCGGTTTGATAGTACATGCCGCGCGCCTTAAGCGCGCTGAGCAATTGCCGCGTGGGATGAAAATCAAGCGGCAGGTTGGTCAGATCATAAAGGCGGATCGCAAGCCCGAGTCCAAATAAGACAACCAACGTGACGATGAGGAACCAGCGCGGCGAAAAAAAAGATTGGGAGTTGCTTGGGGAATTCATCGGCGGCAAATTCTAACACCACTTGCTTAGGGATCAATAAGCCATTCCAATCCCATGCAGAAATTTTGCTAAATACCGTCTGTTTTTTTGTCCAGTTGCCGGCTTCTGTGCTTCAAAACAGCTTCACGTACTCGTCCAAGCCCAACCAGATCGAGCAGAGCTGAGCCGAACAAGTTCATCCGTGCCAGTGCGGTCGGCGGGTGAAACGCGAAAGTGTGCATCCAGGCTTTGAGCGCGGGCCACGGCTGTCCATCGTCGAGAAAATACCGCGCATTCACGCGATAAGCCGAGGCGCGCACCTGGCGTGCAATCTTGTTCATGATCGGTGCAAGATTCGGTTCCCGCAGCGCCCAATCCAAAATGCGGAAAGCTTCGCGCCCGAATCCCGGAGCCTGAGCGCGGTTCTTGGCTTGCGGATGAAAACGCGCTGCGGCCCATGTCTGATCCGCATGGACGATCCTGCCCTGCTGCGCGAGTTTGATCCAAAGCTGATGATCGAGCATGAAGTGGAAGGCAGTATCGAGTCCGCCTGCTTTCTCGAATGCCGCGCGGCGCATAAAAACGGCGGGTTGGCCAATGATTTGAAAACACAACAGGTCTTCGAGCGAGAGCGGACCATATTTCAAAACATTGATCGTCCGCCCGCTTCCGTCAACGGCAAGCATGTTCCCGTAAACCATCACGGCATCCGGATGAATTTCGAACGCCTTCACCGCCGCGCTGACCGCCCCGGGCAAATAATAGTCATCCGAGTTAAGCCAGGCGACAATCTCGCCGTGCGCCCGAGCCAGGCCTTTATTGACCGCATCTGCCTGGCCGCGATCCTTTTCACTCGTCCACCACGCGAGACGATTAGAATATTTTTTGATGATATCCAAACTGGAGTCGGTCGAGCCGCCGTCCACGACAAGATATTCAAGTTCGCGATAATCCTGCTCGAGAACAGAACGGATGGTTTGTTCCAGATAAGCGGATTGATTGAAAGACGGCGTAACAATGGAAACAAGAGTCATTTCGGACGATGCAAATCATACAGAGTATAGCCGTCGCCCTGCGAAGCAATTGCGTAGCCATTTAGAATTATTTTGAGATCCGGCTGTTTTTCCAACTGGCTGGGAGTGGTCACCAAAAAATAATCGTTCCCGGCTGTGATGCTCGAGAACTCCGCGGCGAGGTTTCGGTCCGGTTTTTTGACCGAGGCGAGATCGGTGCTATACGGCCACAGATTCACTTTGCGCCAGCCCCAATACATCAAGTCATATCCATAATCCTGCGTAAGGCCGATGACGTTGGCATTGGCCGGGATGACATCGCCAAGCTTCTTCCAGAAAACGGGTTGTCCGCTGTAATCGTTTGCGATGAGATTGGATCGCGCCGCCCATGATTGATAACCGATGATGACGATGACAACACCAATCAGCGCGGCTTTCCAAAAACGCGTCAATCCGGACGCTTTGGCGGCTACCGCTTCGGCAACGGGCGCCAATCCCAGGGCGACCACTGGCGTCAATTGGATGTGATAATAAGTATGCGTATACATTTGGAATGGCAGGGTCAAGCCATAAAGCAAATAACCAATCCATAGACTGATCATTACCCAGCGGAAGCGCGGCGGAGCGAGCAATGTTCCAACCAGGCTGAGAAATAGAATTGTCAGCCCAAACAAGCCGCCGATAAATCCAAGCCATTCAGCATAGAAGTGAATGCTGGTGATCAGCTTGAGCAAATCAATCGTCCACAAAAAGAAATATTCGGTCGAGCGGCCCGGATGACCCAGCACATAATATCCAAACGCGGGGGCAATCATCAATGCTGCCATTGCCCACACCTGCTTTGATTTCCAGAATCGCATTCCAAATGTGGCGAATACCGCGGCGATTGCCGCAGCACCAACAAAGAAAGCAATGACAACTTTCACCAGCGTCGCAAAACCCAGAAAGAGAGCGGCGAGGATCGCCCATTTCCAACTGTTCCTCACATCTGTCCTCTCCTCCAATTTTTGGAGAGGGGAAGGGGTGAGGGATGCCATCCAGCGATATAGAAAATAAATTCCAATGACAAATGAGGATGTCATCAGGGGGTCGGGTTGGAAAGAGCGGCTGGCTTGTACTGCAAAAGGCAAAACGAGGAAATATGCCAGCGAAACCAAACCTGCAATTGGTGATGCCATGCGGCGACACAAATCAAAAAGTGCGATACCTGCCAACAACCAGAAAATCGTCCCGTAGATGCGCGGGATGGCAAACGATTCTCCGCCAGTGAACAAATATGTTGTAGCGACGATTGTTTCGGTGATGGGCGGTTCATATTGTCCAACCGCGCGATAAAACGATTGGGCCAGCGCGTGTTGTTGAGGATTTGCATTCGGGAGCAGGTTGTAGTAAATGGAACGCGCAACGAGAAAATTTCGCAGTTGACGCGTGGAATGAAAATCCAGCGGAGGCGCGTTGAGATTGACGAGTCGAAGCGCGGCGCCGAGGGCGAGTAAAAGGATCAGAAGCGGGAGCCAGCGCGGAGTCCGGGAAAGAAGCGTCGTTTTCATTTGAAGAGCGAATTGTATTCCACTTTTGGGAAGATGGTCAGCTTGCCGCCAACGGTTGCATCCAACACTTCGCGTCCTGCTTTTTGATAAGCGTTGCGCGCCTTTTTGTATCCAATCTCAGATGTGTCAAGGTCGGGGAGTTGCCAGCGAAAGCCTTTGCCAAAATAGCTTCCTGAAAAATGATTGGGATCGTCGCCTGTCGAAACCACGGTTTTATTCGCTTGACCTTTGTCAGTAAAGTTATGGTCCACGCCGATCAAAATGACTTTTTCAAAGCCCATGTAAAAAGCAAGCTGGAGCGCAACGTTGGTGACCGTCGCGCCTTCCCAAATACGGCGCGTCAGATCATACGCAAATTTTGGGCCAGTGTACGTTGTGTAAAGAAAGGTTGGCAGGTTGGCAGGTTGTAAAGTTGAAGGGAAATAACGATGAGAATGCCAGGCCAGAAATTTGGGCATGGGAAGTTTGAGAATCTCGTGGGCGCATTGTTCGATCACAAGATCATTGATGGAAACAAAATAGGTTGTAGTGAATCCGAGTTCGGGAAATAATAAATAAATTCGATTCATTCCAAAAGTGAATTCATTCCTGAGTTTGGACAAGTCCGTTTGCTTTAGGCTTGGACCATTACCGATAATGAATGCACGTTCGCCTTTATGAACGTCTTTGAATGCTTGGAGTCGTCGAATGCTCTCGCGCCGCCATGGATGCAGATACGCGTCGGGGACTTGGGGCAGGCGGCGAATCGCGTCGTAGGTATTTTTTGCGGTTTGGAGAATGGGAGATGGAAGAATGGCGCTGAGGGTTTGTTTCATAATGATTTAAAAAAATGGAAAGAAGAAAGTGTTCTTTTGTCTTTCTTCCTTCCTCCGGGATTTACTCTGTGCTTAGTCGCGCGGTCGCACCGCCATCTACGACAAGCGCCTGGCCAGTCATAAATGACGATTGCTCGTTATCGGCAAGGAAATAAATCGCATGTGCGATTTCTTCCGGCGTGCCCACTTTTCCGCTGACAGTTTTGCGCGCCAAATTATCGAGCCGCTCCTGCATGTCGCCGTGACCGACGTGGCCGCGCCCTAAGCCGGCGCGCAGCATAGGCGTGTCCACAGCGCCCGGCAGAATCGCATTGACGCGAATGTTATCAGGAGCAAACTCGATTGCCATGGCACGCGTCAGCGCAAGCATTCCACCTTTGGACGCGGCGTACGCGGCGATATTCACGGATGTTTGAATTGCATGCACAGAAGACACATTGACAACCGCCCCACCGCCTCTGGCTTTCAACAATGGGTGCGCCAGTTTGACTCCCAAAAACACCGAACGTAAATTGGATGCCATCACCGCGTCCCATTCATCAACAGTGGTTTCGATCAACGGTTTGGCAACTTGAATCGCCGCGTTGTTGACCAGCGCATCCAGTGAATCCGTGAACGCATGAGCCCTCTCGAAAATGGCATGCATATCTTCAGGAAGCGCAATATCGGATTGAATGAAGAGTCCATCGCGAGGAAAATCTTTCCCAAATTCTGCGCGGTCCACGCCAATGACGCGCCAGCCTTTTTCGGAAAACAAATTGACGGTCGCGCGGCCAATTCCGCCCGCCGCGCCGGTGATCAAAACAGTCTTATCTTTCATTCATCAATCCATCTGATGAAATTCCCAACCCATCCAACAAATTTCGAATCGTGTTCCAGTGAATACGCTCCCATGCAACCGGACTCGAATTTGAGTTATGAGGCGCGAGCATGACGTTATCCATTTTCAAAAGCGGACTATCCAATGGAAGCGGTTCAAACTCGAATACGTCCAATGCGGCTCCTCCGAGACGTTTGGCCTGCAACGCTTCGATCAGTGCTTTCTCCTCGACGATGGGGCCGCGCGCCGTGTTGATGAGAATGGCTTCGGGTTTCATCTTTGCCAATGTTTTTGCGTTGATCAAATGATGGCTGGTTGAATTCAAATCGCAATTGACCGAGACGAAATCAGAATTCGATAATAAATGTTCGAGATTCGTCATTTCGATTCCAGTTTCAGAAACAAAGACATGATCAATCTCAATAATATCCGTTCCATAAACTTTCATGCCGAAGGCGCGCGCACGGCGCGTCACAGCTTTGCCGATACTGCCAACACCGATCACGCCAAGCGTGCATTCGCTCAAGGCACGCCCGGGAATCTTTTCCCATTTGCCCGATTTCATTTCGCGGTCCATCCACGGCTGGCGGCGCGCAAAAGCCAGCATGTAACCGAGAACGGTGTCCGCAACGGGCGTGGTGAACGCGTTCATTGTCCGGCAGAGTTTGATATCTAAACGGGAGCAGGCCTCGGCGTCGATTGAATCGACCCCTGTTCCCCATTTTGAAATCACTTTGAGACGCGGCGCGCACGCGTCCAAAACACACGCTGTATAACGGTCATCACCGCAGATCGCGCCGTCGAATTGACCGGCATATTTCAGCAAGTCGGCTTCTTCCATCCGCTCGCGGACTTCGGGGACGATCAAATCAATGTGATATTTCTCGAACACCGGCTTGAAGCGTTCGAGAAAAGGAATCATGTACGGAGCAGTGAGCAAAACAGTTGGCATTATTTCTTTCGGCCTATCAGAAAATCGCAGATTTCGAAATCCAGTTCTTCATCAATATCCCATGCTTCGTCTGCATCCATTTCAAACATGGATGGACGGTCACCGAGGCGATGTCGGTTCGCGGCTAAATTTTGACGCGTAAAAATATATAAGCAGGAATTCTCTTCGAAAACGGGCGGTAAATCCTGGGTCTGGATGAGAACCGCCGGGTTATGGTTGAGCGCACGTCCAAGTTGGTCGTAAAGCCGCGTCTGCAAGCGAGTCACCGAAAAGAGCGAGTCGTATTCGGGATAATGTGAAAGAAAAGTCTGGATCGCGCGTGACACTGTTGCAGGCTTGAGCAGCGGATTGGTGCTGTGCGTCTGCAAATAAAAATCGGCTTCGACTTGAGCCGTGTCGTACATCAGGATTTCGTTCATCGAGACTGTGTCGGAGCGCAGGCTTTCAGGGCGATTGATTACTTTGACCTGCGGAAAATGCTGGCGCAGTCCGCTCCTCACTGGATCGGAATCGGTATCCACAACTACCTGGTCAATCTCAGGGACGGCCAGCAACGTTTCGACGATGTAATGAAAAAGCGGCTTGCCTGCCAGTGGACGATAGTTCTTTCCAGGCACGCGCTGGCTGTGATGCCGCATCGGGACGAGCGCAACGAGTTTGGTCATGGCGCTCTGATTATACCGAATTGATTTGCATAATAGTCCAACGATTTTGACAAAGAACTCAGCCATCTTGCCAATAAATACGGGCTGGGTGAAGGCCGCAATAGACTATGATTACAGTTTCATTCGAGACGAAGCAGGTCAGAGAAAACCAAATAAAATCTAAGGTAAAATAAGCCAAAAAGAAGTACCCGGTTGCGTCTGAGTAAACGGATTTTTTTCTAAATTGCTGGTGATCGAAAGCCAACTGAATTCACCGTCAAACAGGAGATGGTCGAGGCTTACCAACGAAGCTCATTTGCCGATTTATTTATGGCTGGAAATAACGGGCAGGGAAATCCTTAACGTGAATTCGTCCGATATTGCCCCATTAACTAATCTCAAAGATAAAGTAAAAGCCAATGCGCGTCGCATATTGCCGTTGGTTGGTATTATCATCATCACAACTTTCTATGTGGTGATATTCATCATCAGAGGGGGCAATGAAGGTTTATTTTTTTCTCCACTTATCGCAATACCGGTCATTTTAGCAGGATGGTTCTATGGGGGATACTGGGGAGTGATCACAAGCATCGTAGCGGTCATCTTGAATGCTGTGCTTTTTACAGTTTCACTGGATGAGGGTTGGAAATTATGGGTGGAGTCTGCCTGGCCAGGCAATGCAATGGTGATCTTGGTCGGGTATATTGCGAGCCGCTTCAAACAGGCATATGAAAGACGGCTATATACTGAAACCCAATTGCGCTCTCGCGAGAGATATTTGGCCCTTGTTAATATGGCGATCAATGACATTTTGTCTTCCGAGACGTTGGATGATAAATATCATTTCCTGCTTTCGCACCTTGCCAACTTGTTCATAGCTAACTATGCCTACCTCACCCGCTGGGATGCAACACAAGGGCAGGCCGCTTATGTTGCGACTACCAAGCCAATAAATCAGCCATTTTCCAGTCTCGTGTTGGACTCCGATGAATCAAAGATAATTGCGTCTGCCTTGCGCACGGGCGATCCCCTGGTGATAGAGGATTTGTCGAAGCCAAACTATGCCATTAATCCGGCCTTCCTCGGAAACTGCTCAGAGCCAACCGGCACCTTATTGTGCATTCCTTTGATCGCTGGAGAATTTAAGTTTGGCGCTGTCATTATCGTATATGATTTGCCGCGTCGCATCAATTCGGATGAAATCCAATATGCCCGGCTTGCCGGAAATCAACTTGGACTTGCATTGTGGAATGCCCAACAAGAATTCAAGATTGAAAAACAACTTAAAGAGGCAGAAGCACTTGCGAATATTGAGCGTGCCTTGAGCGAGACCGAACAAGTGGGAATTGAAACAGTTCTGCAGCTTATTGTTGACTCTGCCCATCAATTAATTCTTGGAACCGAGCAGGCTGTTCTGCACATGCTGGATGATGAGCAGCAGATTTTGATTCCGCGCGCAGTCTCAGGAATTGAGAATAAGTCTGGTGCAAGGTTGAACATGCGCATTGGGGAGGGAATTGCCGGTCAGGTCATTTCAACAGGTGAAGTCATTTGTGTTTCCGATACCCGGAATGACCAACGATTTTTAAGCCAAGCAGCGCCTTTGAAATTTCGTTCGCTCATCGTAGCACCGATCAAAAGTAATGAGCGCTGTGTAGGGACGATCAGTATTCAAAGCACACAGCCAAATGTGTTCACTGCGGAGGAAAGCCGGCTTCTCGGCTTACTGGGCACGCAGGCTGCAGTTGCAATTGAGAATGCCGGGCTGCTGGAAACAACCCAGCAGGATTTGAAGGAGATCAACGCTCTTTATCAGATCAGCCAGGGTTTGGCCGCGTCGCTCGATCCGGACCAGTTAATGAGGGATGTGGTTGAACTCTTGCAAAAGTACTTCGGATATTATCATACACAAATCTTTATTTTAGATCCACAGACTGGCGATTTCATGGCTCGCTATGGACAGGGGGGGATAGGCGATCAACTCAAGGAACGAGGGCTGCGCGTCCCGGTTGGCGCGGGGATAGTCGGCCATGTTGCCGAAACCGGATTACCATTTATAACCAATGACGTAGCCAATGTAAGTTTTTATAAACTTGAGCCGCTATTGCCGGATACACAATCGGAACTGGCAGTGCCCATCAAAATCGGGGATCAAGTGCTTGGAATATTAGACATTCAGCAAACGCATACCCGGCGTTTAACATCACGCGACTTACACTTAATGATAGCGGTATCCGATCAATTGGCTGTTACCCTTCAGAAGGCCAATCTTTATGCTGATTTGCAGACTTCCCTGCATCAAGAGAAAGAAACGCGTTCCCAGTTGATTCAAAGCGAACGACTGGCAACGGTTGGACGTTTACTGGCATCTGTGTCGCATGAATTAGGTAACCCTCTTCAAGCTCTCCAAAATGCCCTTTTCCTGCTGAAGGAGGAAAAGGGCATATCCGACCAGGGGCGGCAGGATCTGCAAATCGTACTTGAAGAGACAGAACGTATGACAGCCATGATCGAAAGACTACGTTCTGCTTATCGCCCCACCCGAGTGGAAGATTTCCAAAATATCCAGGTAAATGAAATTGTGGAAAACGTCAGGGCTTTGACCGCTACGCTCATGCGCCACCAAAACGTCAGCCTTGAATTCTATCCAGACCCTCAATTGCCTGTTGTGCCGGGCATCCCCGATCAGATCCGGCAAGTTATTCTGAATTTATTCATGAATGCAGTGGAAGCCATGAGAAAGGATGGCGGACGCCTGATAGTTCGAACATTGCAGCTTATCGGGCAAGACAAGATTCTGCTTTTGGTCACCGATACTGGTCCCGGCATTGACAGCGCGATCCTTCCTCATATTTTTGAGCCATTTACAACCGATAAAGAAACCGGTACCGGTTTGGGCTTGACGATCACCTACGATATCATTCGCCAGCATGGCGGTAATATCGAGGCGGAAAATAATCCGGAGGGCGGCGCTGTGTTCAAAGTCTGGCTTCCGCTTGCCGCAGGGGTATCACAATGAGTAATTTGGGCCATGTTCTAATCATTGACGATGAACTCACACTGCGACAGACTCTGGCGCGCATTCTTCAACGAGAAGGATTTGAAGTCATAACTGCTGGAAATGCAGCTGAAGGTCTGGCTCTGCTTTCCCGGCAAACATTGGATTTGGTTTACATGGATATTCGCATGCCTGATATGAACGGGCTGGAGGCGTTGAAGGCAATACGCGCTGTGCTTCCTGAATTGCCTGTCATCCTGTTCACGGCACAACCCGATTTGAATTCTGCCCTGGAAGCCCTGCGAAATGGAGCCACTGACTACTTACTCAAACCATTGAAACCGGAAACGATCCTTGAACGCACGCGGACTGCTCTTGCCAAAGTGGAACGGGAGCGGCGAAAGAAAGAAGTTCAATCACAAATTACCAACCTACAGGCTGAACTTCAAGAGTTGGAAAGTAAAAGCCCGTCTGTACAGAACTCTCACCCGATACCTGACACATTCTCTGCCGGCGAGCGCTATTTGAAGCGCGGCAAATTCACCTTCGACCTGCATGCTCGAAGGGTATCTGTCGGTGAAAAAATTATTACCCTTCCGCCTGTTGATTTTGATTATCTGCTGGCTCTGGCACGCCACTCGCCCAATGTAGTGGATTATCGTACTCTCGTGGTTGAGGCACAGGGTTATCAGGCCGAGACGCGCGAGGCTCAGGAACTTGCCAAGTGGCACGTGCATCATATCCGGCAGGCTATTGAACCTGACGCGCAAGAGCCGGTTTATTTAATCAACGTGAGAGGCACTGGTTACCGTTTGGTAGTTGATTAATTTCTCCGGGGTGCTGGTCATCCTCAACGGATGCAAAGCCGCTTTCGGTCCAGACTGGAAGCGGCTTTTTGTTTTCCCAACTTTTCCCAACTATTTTCCACTGATGACCAACCGTCAAAATGGGGATTTGATGGAAAATGAGACCAGAAAATATGGAAAACCACACAACTTCCACCAATCAACATGCGCGCATCCTGGTTGTGGACGATCATCCAACCACCGCCTCCACGTTGGCACGTGCCATCTCCCAATCCTGGCCAAAGACTGAAGTCATTTCAGCCACCAGTGGAAAAATCGCACTGGAGCAGATCAAAGATGGCCCGGTGGATTTGGTCATCACGGACATGATGATGCCAGAAATGAACGGTTTGGAATTGATCGAAAAACTTCAATCACATCCGGCTGGCCGCCCTGCATATACCATCTTGATTACGGCCTATGATGTCCCCGGTTTGAAGGAAACTGCACGACGTTTGAAAGTGAATGAAACCATCATCAAACCAATTCGGCCGGAACACATCTGCCAATCTGTTGGCAAGATGCTCGAGGAAATGGGAAAAGCGCAATCTCCAACAAAGTCAATGGAGACTCAGGGGATCTTCAAAATCCTGATTGCCGATGATGTACCGGATAATGTATCTCTCCTTTCGCGTTACTTGCAAAGAGAAGGTTACGCATTTGTGACTGCTTCCAATGGCGTGGAGACATTGGAAAAAGTGCGCTCACAAATGCCGGATTTGATTCTGCTGGATGTCAACATGCCGGAGAAAGACGGATTTGAAGTTCTTAAGGAAATCCGCTCCGATCCGCTTATCGAACATATTCCCGTCATCATTCTCACCGCGGCCCGGCTCGATTCTGCCAATATGCAGTATGGTTTGAACCTGGGCGCGGACGATTATGTGACCAAACCATTTGACCCGCGTGAGCTATTGGCACGCATTCGCACAAAATTACGCGCCAAGGAATCAGAAGAAATCATACGGCGCCGATATAAAGAGTTAAGTGTTCTTCCCGAGATCGGCCGCGAGTTGGGCGCCCGTCTCGACATCAACGAACTGACCGAGGTTGTCCTCCGCCGCTCAGTGGAAACGCTGGGAGCTGTATATGGTCGCATCCTGATTTTGAATCAAAAAGACAGGATTCAAAAAACATATGGCTTGGTTTCGTCCCCTGCCATCGGACTGCAGCCACCCGACATGGATGAGTTCATTCATCAGATTGACGAAACCCGTCAAGGCCTGATTATCCCAGATGTTCGAAATGAGCCGCACTGGCAGGCTGCAGAAAGCGATCCAGCGCGTTCGGCCCTCATTACTCCCTTGATTGGGCGATTCGGCCTGGTCGGTTTGCTCATTTTGGCCCACGAACAGACAGGCTATTTCAAATCAGATCATTTGCTTCTATCCCAAGCAATTGCCAGCCAGGCAGCCATCGCAGTCGAAAATATCTGTCTGCATGCGAGAATGGTGATGGAGCAGCAGCGCTCTTCAGCCATCCTGCAAAATGCAGCGGAGGCCATCCTGCTGTTCGACTCGGAAGGGCGGCTTGCTTTAATTAATCCAGCCGGGGAAAAATTATTCACTGATTATCAGACAAAGATCGGGCAATTGCTTGATCAGGGGAACGGATACGATGGGTTGATTGGAAGCTTGGAGAAGGCCATAAAATCTGGAAAGCCGGAAACAGTGGAAATCACATGGCCGGACCGTCGATCTTTTTCGGCGCAATTCACGCCTATCGAAGGGGAAGGGTGCGTTGTCATTCTGCATGACGTGACGCGTTTCAAGGATTTGAAAAACATCACGGATGAATTTATTTCCATGGCCTCACATAATTTGAAACATCCGATCACTGTGATTGCCGGTTTTACCCAACTGCTTTCACAAGCCGGGCCGCTCAACCAAAAACAGTTGGAATATGTAAGCCAGATCAACATTGCCTCGCAAAATATGAATGTGCAAGTACAAAACATGCTTGATCTGGTAAGAGCGGACATGAGCAAGGATACGGAACTGAAACTAGAAAACATGGATCTAAGCGCCGTTATATCTGAAGTCATGGATGAGTTCCAATGGCAGGCCCTGGCCAAAGAACAGCGGCTTCAACTTCAGATATCAAAAGAGCACCTTGTAGTTCAAGCTGATCCGCTACAAGTGCGGCAAGTACTGCGTGACCTGATCAATAACGCCATGAAATATACGCCTAATGGCGGCGCTATCCAGCTTTCACTGGATGAGTTGGATCATGCAGCCATGATCAAGGTGAGTGACACTGGCTATGGCATTCCATCAGAGGATTTGTCATTTATCTTTGATCGCTTTTATCGTGTCAGGAACAGTGATACGCGAGGTATCGAGGGCAACGGCCTTGGGCTGGCAATAGTCAAATCCATTATCGAGCGTCATGGCGGGCAAATTAGTGTGGAAAGCAAAATAGGAAAAGGCTCCTGCTTTACGTTTACGCTACCGATCAAGCAGCCAAAATTCATTGAAGTTTCGAGTTTCGAATCTAATTCAATGCTAGGAAAATAGATCTAAAAAGAAGATGAAGCAATATTCAGTAAGTGAAGATAAATGGAAAGACGCGAATACTATGGATACCTATCATACGGTTTGTTTTAGTGCCCTGCTATTGAGCAGGCGCGGTGGCGCTCTACAATCCAAAGCATATTATGTGGGTATTCTATCTGGTCTGAGTGCTTTTAGTTCGACAATGGCTGGCTTCAACATGGGCATGGCTGAGTCTAGCTACGTTGAGAGCGAGAATGTGATCTACATCTATAGCGGGCTTGCCGCAAATGTTGCGGCCCACAACCCGATTCTGCAGGGCCCGAAAATGCAGAAAGTGGCTTTGGTTATTGCTATTAGGATGGCATCAGCTGTTCAGGCCAAAAAAGATTTGGAGGAAGCGGGCTTCTCGGCGGCCTTTGGGCCGGCCCCTGATCCAGTAGGCGTTGGCGTGGTTACTGATCCGCTCAAGAAGGTTGCCAACACATTAAGCATTGGACTTGAAGTGCGCGAAGCGAGTACGACTGAGAAAAATCCAACCGATGTAATTTTTTGATGATCACAATTAAGGAGAATAATATGAAAACCCAATGGTTAATTCTTCAAATTGCAATAGCTCTCATAGTAACTCTTACAGCTTGCAGCGGGCAAAGTGTACCAGCCCAGCCTAAGTTGACGCCGGTTACACTGCAATTGCAGTGGGTCACCCAAGCTCAGTTTGCCGGTTATTATGTCGCTCTAGATAAAGGCTGGTACAAGGACGAGGGGATAGACCTTACCATCATCCCGGGAGGCCCCGATGTGAGTCCGCTTGATCTGGTCGCTTCCGGTACGCGTGACTTCGGCACCTCCCTGCTCGCGGATTTGGCCGTGGCTGTGCAAGGTAACAAGCCAGTTATAGGTATTGCCCAGATCCAACAGAAAAATGGCCTTCTTCTTATTGCCAAAAAATCATCAGGTATCCTGAGTCCGGCAGATTTAAAGGGAAAGAAAGTCGGTGTCTGGCTTGGAAGCTGGGAGGCACAATTCGATGCTTTGACCGCCAAAGAGGGAATCTCAAAGAATGATTTCACCCTGGTTCAGCAGGGTTACAGCATGACCCCGTTCATTAAGGGAGATTTAGATGTGGCATCGGCTATGAGCTACAACGAATATTACTCCGTCCTGGAAAGTGGCATTGCCCCGGAAGATATCAACATCATAGATTATGCCAATTACGGATTGGATTTCCCCGGAGACGTCCTTTTTACATCCAAGACAACTGTTGACCAGAATCCAGATCTGTGTACACGCATGGTCCGCGCAAGTCTGAAGGGATGGCAGTACGCGATAGCCCATCCCAGTGAAGCGGTTGACATCGTTCTGAGATATGACAAGACCGGTGAGCAGACCAGACAGCACCAGTTATCCATGATGACGGAAATCGCCAAACTGGTTCAGGGACCTCAACTGGGCCGTTCCGATGATGCGGCCCTTCAGCGAACTATCGACACCTTGTTGCAGTTTGGCATCCTCAAAGGCGCCGTACAACCCGCTGATGTGATGACCAACAAATTCTGGGACAGTGCCTCAAAGTAGGAGGCTTGACAAAGTTTCCCTGTCGCCCGGATAACGTTTTGTCTGTACTCTCAGGTAGAAATTTCTGGAGGCACTATGCTCATTCATTTTCTGCGCCGGCTATCGGTACGCACTAGGGTAGTGGGAAGTTTCATTATTCTTTTGGCTTTTTTGATGGTGGCCGTCCTACTCTCTGTTCTCAATTACCTGTCGCTAACAGACCGTATTCAGCACCTCGCCAACGTGGATACAAAATCCAACCAGCTACTTAACCTGGCTTTGTCGGACATCCTTTCCTCGCGCGTCAATGCGATGCGTTTTGCGGATAACCTCGCGCCCAGCACGAACGAATCACTGGCCAATGCCAGCGATGCCTTGCACTCCATCGAGGCTGTGCGCCTCTTGATCACAGATCCTGCTCAGAAAACAGCCACCGCGAACATATTGGCCGGATTGGTGAGTTACAGCACGCTCATTACGGATGCACAGACGGCTTATACTGAAGGCAGATCGGCCGATGTCAATACACTGTTATCCAACTCCTATCGTCTAGAATTTGATCTGGAACAGCAAATACGTTCAGTTTTGACTACCAACCAGACCCAGACCGACGAGGCGAACAATACGGCTTTGGTGCTGGCCCAGCAGCGTTTGATTATTTTGGTCGTTGGTTATTTGGCTCTTATTTTGTTGGCAATTGCAATTGCATCAGCTGTTCAACGAAGTATTACCGCACCAATTTCAGAACTGCACAAGGGCGCAGAAAGTTTCCGCTTAGAACGAAAGGGAACATCAATCCCATCGGAGGGAACAGATGAACTGAGCCTGCTTGCCCAGACCTTCAACCAGATTACAAACGAATTGGCGCAGACCCTTGTGGAACTGGAACAGCGTGTGGCAGATCGCACCAAAGCGCTTGCCACAGCGGGAGAAGTGAGCCGTCGTATTTCTTCCATTACGGATAGTGGACAGCTTGCCGTGGAAGTGGTTAATCAACTTCAATCTGCTTTCAATTATTATCATGCTCATATTTATCTGGCAGATGATACAGGCAAAAATCTGATCATGACCGGCGGTACTGGAGAAGCGGGAAAACGTCTTTTGGAGCGCGGTCATAAAATTTCGATTGGAAAAGGTCTCGTGGGCCGTGCAGCTGAATCGAAATCTGCCATGATCGTTCCAGATACCGGTGCTGATCCCAACTGGTTGCCCAATCCTCTATTGCCAAACACCAAATCGGAAATTGCCGTACCTATTTTGCTGGGCAATCAAGTTCTTGGAGTTTTGGATGTGCAAAACGCCGAGGTCAATAGCCTGACTGACCAGGATGCCGAAATGATCGGCTCCATTGCAAACCAGGTGGCATTGGCCCTGCAAAATATCCGCCAATATGCAGAGACTCAGCGAACGGCAGCGCAACTATCTGAGGCGCTGGACATTGCCAAACTCGCCAATTGGGAATATGACGTGACGCGAGATCGATTTATATTCAATGATCACTTCTACGCGATCTTTCACACGACGGCGGAACGTGAAGGCGGATATGAGTTATCGTCTGCTCAATATGCAGAGCGCCTGGTTCATCCTGATGATGTTCCGTTGGTTGGCCAAGAAATTGAGAAAGCCTTGGCCTCCACAGACCGACACTATAGCACCCACCTGGAACACCGCGTTCTATATGCGGATGGTGGAATAGGATATATCTCAGTAAATGTGCATATCGAACGAGATAGCAACGGTCGTATCATCCGCTACTATGGCGCCAATCAGGATATTACCGAGCGCAAGCGCCTGGAAGAACTCACGGCTCAGCGCGCCAGGCAACAAGAAGCACTTAACCTAATCACCCAAAAAATCCAAAATACCATTACCGTAGAAGCCGCATTGCAGGTCACTGCTCGCGAACTGGGACATGCTCTCGGGATGAAGCCGACTTTGGTGGCTATTGACCGGCCTGCACAGTCCGCTGAAGCTGAAAATAAGAATTGAGAGGAAGAATATACATGAATAATCTATTCCGTCTTCCTGAAAACACATCATCCCAGACGCGCAATGCCTGGCGCATAGCGTTGATCGGTTTACCCGCTTCCATCATAGCTGCGTCTTTTTACCTTTATCTGGCCCTGACAATTGGCGCCTGGCAGCTTTATGTTTGGAGTGCGGATATCTGGTTGCTGGCCGTTGCGATTGTAGTTGCCATGGTTTTCATTCGCCGTGACCGTATGTCATGGGGAGTTTGGATACTTCTGGCCGCAATTCAAGTGACCTTTATAGGTGCAGTGGCTTTGATCGAAGGAATCGGCTTGCTTGTTGGCGTAAGCATTGCTATCCTGGTATCTATCATTGCCGGTCAGACATTATCCAGCAGAGCAGCCACTCGAGCAAGCGTTCTAGGTATGGCGAGCGGCGTAGCTGCATTTCTTTTGGATTTGTTTGGACCAGCATATCGTTTTCCGCAACCAGAGCCTATTCGCGTTTTTCTGCCCTTCATCTTGGGCGGCGTTATCTTGCTCTATGCGTATCAGACGATTCGCCAGTTCCGGAATTTCTCACTGCAAACCAAGTTAATTGTTTCCTTCGTGCTAGTCACAATTGTTACGGCGGGAAGCATTGTCTTTTTTGTTGATCGTTCCTCCAGAACCGCCTTGACGAATGCGGTTGGGAACAACTTGTCTATTATTTCTGCCGGACAGGCTAATGCGGTCGGGCAAACTCTAGTCAATGAGTTGGGTCTGCTTAACACGCTTGCACTGTCACAGGCGGTTCAGCAACGGGCATTTGCTGGCACAATAGGGGACAATCTCAGCCAAACCGAGATCAATACCCTTGACCAGGAATGGAAAAATGCGGATGCGGCCAATAACAATTCCGACCCCTTGGTGGCGCGGGTTCTAAGTGACCCCCTATCCGCAGAATTGCTCAAGTTTCAAGCCAAATACCCTGAGAACGTTGAAGTATTTCTTACTGACTTGCCAGGTGTCAGCATAGCTACAACCGATCGTACATCCGATTACCTCCAGTCTGATGAAGATTGGTGGCAGGCAGCTTATAAGAATGGAGAATATATAGGCCAGCCAGAGTTCGATGCCAGTTCCAAAGTGCTGTCCATGAATATGGCGGTGGCAGTGAAGTCGCCATACAGCAACCAGGTTGTCGGTGTCTTGCGAACGACTGTCAATATCAACGCGCTGGGCAACGTACTAAGTGCAGGGCTGTTTGGCAAAACAGGCCAGACCAGCATTTTCTTGCCCGATGGTCAGCAGATTAAACTCGTTCCTACCGATAGCGGTAAATATGAACTCACCGTTGAAAAAGCCGGTACCGATATAACAGCCTTGCTCGGTACGAGTGAGAAATACCAAGTGGCTCCCCTCGATAATGTTCCCAGCGTGGTTAGTATGGCGAGTGTCTCCACCCCAGGTTCCAGCGAGGAATCGAAATTCATTAAAAACCTGGGCTGGTATGTAGTAACCCAGGAAGACCAAGAGGAAGCTTTTCAACCTATCACTGCACAAACACAAAACAACCTGATCTTAGCCGTTGTCATCACCGTTTTGGCATCATTAGCAGCAATTGGATTGGCACAGATTCTCTCACGGCCATTGGTGCGTCTTGCCACAGTAGCCGAGCAGGTTGCCGCTGGTGATCTTGAAGCGCAGGCCAAAGTGGAATCAACCGATGAGATCGGTGTATTGTCGCAAACCTTCAACAACATGACATCCCGTCTGCGTGACTTGATCGTTTCACTTGAAGAGCGTGTGGCTGCCCGTACGAAGGACCTCGCAACAGTCGCATCCATCAGTACAACTATAGCCACTATCCGTGATCCGCTCCAAATGTTGGCAACGGCAGTACACCTGACCCAACGCGGTTTTGGTTTGTATCACGCTCATGTCTTCACTTTTCAAAGGGAAGGCAAGGATTTGCAAATTGTGGCTTGCGGTTGGAAGGAAGGAGATGTTCATGAAGGTACGCACGGCACCACCTCCATCCCGATTGCTCAGGAACAATCGCTGGTTGCACGCGCGGCACGGACTCGTAAGCCGGTGATCATTAATGATGTTCTTAATGACCCAGACTGGCTGCCTAATCCGCTTCTTCCTGAAACGCGTGCGGAACTTGCAGTGCCAATGATCGTGGGTGATGAATTGCTCGGCGTATTGGATGTACAGGCTGATCATGTGGATGCATTCAGCGATCAAGATGCCAATATCCAAATGACCCTTGCTTCCCAAATCGCTACTGCTTTGCAAAGTGCCCAGGCTTATATTGAGACAAAAACAAAAGCGGATCTAGAGGAAATGGTCAATACCATCGGTCAGAAGATCCAGCGCACGGCATCAGTGGGAGATGCTCTGCAAACTGCTATTCGCGAAGTTGGTCTAGCGCTTGGTGCACCACGAGTCAGCGCCAGTATTACAAGGCACCCAAGTGGAGACAACGACATTCGCCAGAACTGAACGTGGTAAGAGAATTTTCAGCCATGTTTTTGGAGAGAAAAGATGAACAAGACATCCTCTATTAATCCCGTAAATATCAGCTCCACTGTTTCTTCTTTCTGGAGAGGCCTGAGTCTTTCACGAAAATTGCTTATCCCCATTCTCGCGGTGACTATATTGTTTGCAATCGGATTGGTCAGTTACAACTTCTATGGCAATGCACAGAAGAATCAGGCGAATGAAGCGCAGGGTCTGGAGAACATCCAAAGCGCTGTCCTGAACCAGATCGACGGCTTGAGCAATCTGGCTTTGGGCCTTGCTACCGAAATGGCAAACAATCCGGGGGCTCAGGCTGCTTTTGCCTCTGGCAACCGTCAATATCTCACCGACATTACATTACCGACCTTTGATGCGGTACAAAAGGATTTTGCCGTCAAACAATATCAATTTGTCCTGCCGCCTGCGACATCCTTCCTTCGTCTTCATCAATTGGATCAGTATGGTGATGACCTCTCCTCTTTTCGGGCTACGGTTGTAAAGGCCAATACTGAACAGGTGGCGGTCAGCGGTACAGAAATTGGCCGTGGTGGCTTGGGAGTTCGAGGCGAAGCGCCGGTAACCTATCTTGGAAAGCACATTGGCGTTATCGATGTTGGTATTGATATTGGCCCAGACTTTTTGAACACCATCAAAAAACAATATAACGTGGATGTTCAAATCATGCTGGATAAGAAGGCTGCACAGACTGCCACCTTCCAGGGTGCTGTCAACCAGGTTGCCGGTCCGACAGATGAGTTATTGTATCAAGCCGGCACGAGTGCCAATCCTATATATGTGAATCCTGCAGTGTATCCGCGTGTATTAGCAGGCGAATCGGTTATATCCAACTTAAGTATCAATCGTAGAAATTATGGGGTTCTCAGTTTCCCTTTGAAGGATTTCTCCGGTAAGGTAATCGGTGTTTTGGAAATAATCTCAGACCGCACTGATGCGGTTGCCGCCGAGAATTGGAATCTCTTCATTACCATCCTGGCAAGTCTTGTTGCCATAGTCCTTGGCGGCTTTGTCATCGTTCAACTTATCAACTCCACAGTGCGGCCGATCACCAGATTAACAGAGACAGCCATTGCCATTGCAGACGGCAATCTTGAACGCAGAGCGATTGTAGAAACCACGGATGAAATCGGCACTCTGGCTAAGGCGTTCAACAGTATGACTGCCCAGCTGCATGAACTGATCGGAAGTTTGGAACAACGTGTGGCAGAACGTACCCACAGCCTTGAACTTGCGGCAGACGTAGGTCGTTCTGTATCGCAAGTGCGTGCCCTCGATGTGATGTTGAAAGATGCTGCAGAACTCATCCGTTCGAAATTTGATCTGTATTACGTACAAATCTATCTGACAAACGCTGCTCAAAATGCATTGATGCTTCAGGCTGGTACCGGAAGCGTTGGCGAGGAATTGGTTAACCGCGGCCACCGTCTGCCGCTTAACACTAGTTCAATCAATGGGCGTGCTGCGGTGGAAAAACACTCCGTGGTGATCTCTGATACAGCAGCCAGTGCTTCCTTCCTTCCCAACCCCCTCCTGCCCGATACCCGGTCCGAAATGGCCGTGCCGTTAATTGTTGGCGAAAAGGTCGTGGGCGTGCTGGATATGCAAAGTAAACAAGCCGGTGCATTGAACCAGGATTCGCTATCTGGATTCGAAGCACTGGCTGGACAGTTGGCTATTGCCATCCAGAATGCAGCACTGCTTGCTGAAACTGAACAAGCCCGCAAAGAAGTGGAAGCTCAGGCCCGCCGCTTGGTCCGTTCCAATTGGAATGAACACCTCGATGCCATTCATCTGCCTGAGCGAACCGGTTTCGCCTTTGAAGCGAACAAAATTATCCCGCTTGCGGATTTGGAGAATACCGGACAACCTTCGAGCGGCAATGCTATAACAGTGCCCATCTCAATTACCGGAGAGCAGGTTGGCACCATGGTTGTTGAAATGGATTCCGAAAACCTGGGTGTTCAGAATCAGGAGCTTGTAAATATTGTTGCACGTCAAGTGGCACAACAGATCGAAAGCCTGAGACTGCTCGAAGATGCTGAACGTTATCGCCGCGAAGCTGAAGAAGCTGCCCGCCATCTGACTAGCGAGGGCTGGCAAAATTATGCCGAGTCTAAATCGAATGAAGAATTGGGCTTCCTGTACGACCTTAGGGAAGTCAAGCCTTGTACACAGCAGGCTGAAGTTTTATCGGAACAACCGAATGTGATCTTACCGTTAAAAGTGCGCGATGAAGCCATAGGGAAGTTGGCCATCCTTGGCGTTGATGAAACGGATGTGGAGGCAAACGAGCTTGCCACTTCAGTTGCGGAGCGGCTTAGCATTCACATCGAAAGCTTGCGTCAGCAAAACGAGACGCAACTTGCCCTTGCGCAGTCAAACAAATTGTTTGAAGCCAGCCGCAGCTTGACACAAGCCGCCGATTTACAGGAGTTGACCGCGGCGACCGTAACCACGCTGGATATCCCCAAAATCAATCGCGCCCTCCTGGTGATTTTTAACTACGATTCAAAGAATACTATTGATGGGTTGGATGTTGTTGCAAATTGGTGGAATGGCACCGGTCATCAAATAACAGCTGTTGGAACGCATTATTCACTTGATGTGATTCGCGTGATGCCCATGTTCGTAAGCCCCACTCCTGTCTTCTTTGACGATACATTTACCGATAAACGCGTCGATGTTACAACAATGGACCTCGTCAAGCGCTTGAACCTTCGCGCGGTCGCAGTTCTACCTCTTTACATTGGCACACGCCAAATTGGGGCATTGATCTTGGAAGCTGAGGAACCACACAACTTCAGTCCTGCGGAAACCCGCTTGTTCTCGGCGTTAGCTCCGCAGATTGCCACTGTATTGGAAAACCGCCGCCAGTTCGAACACGCACAACGCCAGGCTGAACGCGAAGCCATGTTGAACACCATCAGCCAGAAGATCCAGAGCGCGACGACAGTGGAGGCCGTGCTTCAAATCGCAGCGCGGGAACTTGGTCATGCTCTTGGCGCTCCGCTGACCATCGCTCAATTGGGCATGAAAGACCACGGAAATTAATGGATGTATCATGCATCAGTTTTCCCTGCTGGATCGTTGAGGAGGCGGTGACTCATGTCAAATGGCCGATATCGTGATCGTCTCGAGGCCCTGTTTGCGGATGTCGAGCGCCTTGCCGCAGACCCTGCAAGCGCAACGAAGGAAGTCTTCCACGAACTGGATAAGCTTCGAGCGCGTCTATCTGAGTTGGAGATGCAATTCGCCGAGAGCGAAAAAAATGCAGACATACCATCACCGATGATGGCAGAAGCAAAGAATGAGAATAATAATGGCCATCATCCATCCACACCGATCCTATACGAAAATGATCGGATCGGATTCGCCTACAATGGCGACAGAGTTGAGTCAATCCCGGAGCCACATCTAGTCGAGCCAGGGAACATACCCTCTGTCACTGCCCCATTGAAAGCCAGTGGAAAAACCATCGGCGAAATGCTGGTCAACTTGTCGCCTGAACAATCCTTGAGTCAGGAAGAGACCAGTCTGGTCAATGCTATAGCCCAACAGGCGTCCCTTCAAATACAAAACCTGCGTTTGCTTGAGGCGACAGACCGCGCCCGTGCTGACGCCGAAGCTGCTACTCGCCGTTTCATGCATGAAAACTGGGATTCCTTTCTTGATGCCATTCACCATAGCGAACGAGTCGGCTATGCCTATGACCAGGCTGCTGTCGTCCCTTTTTTGAAGACGGATATCAATGATGATGGCATTCAGGAATCGGTCAACGTGGCAGATGAACATGTTGGCACTTTGTATGTAAAACCTGACCCCGCTCACCCATTGAACGAACAGGATAAGGCAATGGTTTCTGTCATCGCAAAAGAGGTTGCACAACAGGTGGAGAACATCCGTCTGTTGGCTGCCGCATCCCGCGCCCGTGCCGAAGCAGAAGAAGCCACCCGCCGTCTTACTCGTGAGAGCTGGGAAACATATGCCACTAACAAAGATCTCTCGTCGCTTGGCTTCGTTTATGATTCCAATCAAGTCACATCCACTGAGGAACTGCCTGTCACACAGCAAGTGAATTTTACACAACCTCTTACAGTACGCGGAGAAACCATCGGACGATTGGCTATTGCAGGCTGGAACACGATGCCGCCAGAAACTGCTGAACTCGTTGCCGCCATCGCCGAACGAGTGAGCGTTCATCTTGAAACTGTCAGACTTGCAGAAGAACTCCAGAAGCGCGCATCAGAACTGCAAGCTGTTGCGAAATTAAGTACCACTGCATCCACCGTGCTCAACCCGGATGAATTATTGCAATCAGTGGTAGACCTTACCAAGGAGCGTTTCCGTCTCTATCATGCCCATATTTATCTGGCCGATGAAACCTGGAATACATTGATCCTCGCGGCAGGTGCGGGGGAAATCGGCAAACAAATGGTTGCCGAACAGCACGTAATTCCACTGGACGCAAAAAAATCGATTGTCGCTCGCGCAGCTATGGAGCGCAAGCCTGTTATTGTGAATGATGTATCTGTTAATCCTGATTTTCTTGCCAATCCATTGCTTCCAAATACGCGTTCCGAAATGGCCGTCCCCATGATCGTTGGCGACAAGGTTCTTGGGGTGTATGATGTGCAATCGGAAATTGCCAACTACTTTACTGAAGATGATGCCAACATTTATACGACGCTGACAGCGCAAGTGGGCGTTGCGCTTCAGAATGCTCGTCTATATATGGAACAAACCGCAACGGTTGCTCAACTCCGTGAATTGGATCGCCTCAAATCATCCTTCCTTGCCAATATGTCGCATGAATTGCGTACACCATTGAATTCCATTCTCGGTTTCTCAGATGTTATGCTCGAGGAACTCGATGGTCCGTTGACTGAAAATATGCACAACGATTTGGGCCTGATTCAGAAGAACGGTCAACACCTGCTGCATCTAATCAACGATGTGCTCGATATGGCTAAAATTGAAGCCGGACGCATGAATTTGAATCCGGAAAAATTCCGAATTCATGAAATTCTTGAAGAAGTAAATAGCATCACATCTACGCTGGCAAGCGAAAAGAACCTGGCGCTTTTCATCGAGAAAGACTCTGATGCCGAAGTCGAAATCACAGCTGACAGAACCCGCATACGTCAAGTGATGATTAACATCGTCAATAATGCCATCAAGTTTACAGAAAAGGGGAAGATTTCCTTGCACGTCACAACACAAGACCAAAAGGTTTTGATTACTGTACGAGATACGGGCATCGGCATTCCTCCTGAAAAATTGGAAGCCATATTCCAGGAATTTACGCAGGTGGACACATCATCCACGCGCAAAACAGGCGGCACCGGTCTGGGTTTGCCAATCAGTCGCCGCCTGGTTGAAATGCACGGAGGCCGCCTGTGGGCCGAGAGCACCGGCGAGGTGGGTAAAGGTTCCACGTTCTTTGTGGAATTGCCAATTGAAGCCGTTATTGCGGAGCCAGTCGAGAAGTTGGAGAAATAGTTATGTCAAGACCGAAGTACGTGGAATGCAGTCTATGTGGAAATCGGCAGCCCTATGAGCCGTTCACACCGGCTGTATGTGAACGATGCGGTTCCCAATGGATGGAAACCTATTATGACTACGAGGCCTTCAAGCGCGAAATTCTTCGCGGCTTGCCGGGACGTCCATTAAATATGTGGCGATATCAAGATATTCTTCCGCTGGACCATCCTTCCGCCCTTGATCTTTATCCTGCCGGCGGGACACCGCTATGGCTTTCGCAACGTTACGCCCCGGCACTTGGCAATTCCAATGTTTATTTTAAAGATGAACGCTATGGCCCAACCAGTTCCTTCAAGGATCGGCAGGCCGCGGTTGCGGTAGCTGCCATGGTTGAAGGGAGTGTGCGTGAGGCGGTTATTGCATCTACTGGTAACGCGGCTGTTGCTTATGCAGCGGCCTGTGCACGAGCGGGGATCAAGCTATGGGTTTTCATGACCAGCCTGGTACCTCAGGAAAAGTTACGGGAGGCTGCTCTCTTCGGGGCCGAGGTGATCCGCGTGAGTGGCAATTACGATCAAACCAAACAGATCGCAGCCCAGTTTGCTCAGCGACGCCGTCTTTTGCTTGACCGCGGGGCAAGCTCCATACCTGCGCGCGAGTCAATGAAGACCATTGCCTACGAGATTGTGGAACAACTTGGCTGGAGAACACCCGATTGGTATATTCAGTCTGTAAGCGGCGGCATGGGTCCCTTGGGCGTGTATCAAGGCTTTAAGGAAATATATAACATGGGGTTGATTGATCGAATCCCCAAATTGGGAGTGATTCAGGCTGAGGGATGTGCGCCGATGGTCAGAGCCTTCAAGGCTGGCCAGGAAGTTGCCGAGTCTGTCATACCCGATACTCGCATTACCATCCTTTCTACTGGTGACCCGGGTAAGAGTTACACATACCTATGGAATCTTATAAAACTCCACGGCGGCATCATGGAAGCCGTGTCAGACTCGGAAGCTTTTTCTGCCATGCGGACTTTGGCAAAAACAGAGGGAATGGCTGTGGAACCCGCTGCTGCGGTAGCGTTTGCAGGCCTTGAAAAACTTCTGCGCAATGGCCATATTACAAAAGATGAAACTGTTATCGTGAATTGTACAGGACATACGTTCCCGGTCGAGAAACATATTATCGGTGAACAGTATGCGGTGGATGTTCATTTGAGCGAAAGCCAGGCTCCTGCTCCTCGCGAAGGTTTGCAAGCTGCTCTCGAAAACCTGGATGAAAAAACAACTACGATATTGGTAATTGATGATAATGAAGACGACGCCCTGCTTATTCGCCGTCTTCTGGAAAGCCGGAAAGCATATCGGCTGTTCGTTGCAAAAGATGGGTGGGAAGGGATGGCATTGGCCAGACAAAAATTGCCTGAAATGATTGTCACCGATTTGATGCTGCCAGGCATAGATGGTTTTGGCCTTGTAGAGGAACTGCGACTCGATCCCCGCACACGGGATATCCCTATTGTGGTCATCAGCGCCAAGGATATCACCGGCGAGGAGCGAAAGCGGCTGAATGGTCATATCGAAGCAGTGTACCAAAAGGGTTCACTACAGCCCAAAAAATTTGTTGATCAGGTAATCCAAGTGATCGAAGACAAAGTTGGAGAACAAGGGAAGTAATCATATGGAAAAAAACATCTTGTATATCGAAGACAATCCAGATAATATGATGCTCGTCAAACGGGTGCTGCAATCGCGGGGCTATAATGTGCTTGAGGCCAAAAACGGAATGGATGGACTCCGTATCGCAAACGATCAAGAGGTGGATCTCATTTTGCTGGATATCAATTTGCCAGATATCGATGGCTATGAAGTAGCCCGGCGTCTGCGAGCCAGTGAGAACCATAAATTGGTGTATATTCCAATCATTGCCGTTACGGCCAACGCCTTAAAAGGCGATGCTGAAAAGGCGCTTGAAGCTGGATGCGATGTGTACATGTCCAAGCCGATCAACATTCGCGAACTCTGGGCAAGGGTCGAGGCTTATGTAGAGTCGACGCAATAGTTTACCGGTGATATTATGTGGACAATTTAAAGGATTTAGAATGCGATCTCAGCCAATCATGCATGATTCTATCGTCTCCAAGACGACCTCATACTTATCCGAATTAGAATGTTCGGGCTGTGGAAGGAAATTCACGCCGGATAAGGTCCATACTTTTTGCCCCGACTGTCAATCTCCTTTGCTGGCTCGTTATGATCTGACATCGGTGGGAAAGCATGCGGATCGTGATGCCATCCGTCATCGGCAGAACGGATTATGGCGATGGCATGAATTGCTCCCGGTAAGGGATCCGCAGAATTTCGTTTTTCTCGGAGAGGGGGACACTGCTTTATTGCACCTGCCGCACATCGGAAAGGAGCTTGGACTCAGCAACCTTTATGTTAAAGATGAGAGCACTAACCCGACCGGCTCCTTCAAGGCGCGGGGACTCGCTGCTGCCGTTTCCAAAGCCAAAGAGCTTGGGATCGAAAAAGTCATCATCCCCACGGCTGGAAACGCGGGCGGGGCCATGGCTGCCTATGCAGCTCGTGCAAAAATCAAGGCTCTCATCTACATGCCGAAGGATACGCCACGAGCCAATATCGAGGAAAGCCGCATAGCAGGCGCAGAGGTTGTTTTGGTGGATGGCCTGATAAGCGATGCCGCTGGTATGGCCGGAGAAAAGGCGCGCGCGGAGGGTTGGTTTGATCTTTCCACATTCAAGGAACCATACCGCGTGGAGGGGAAAAAGATTATGGGCTACGAACTGGCTGAGGCTTTTAATTGGTCTCTGCCTGATGTAATTATCTATCCTACAGGTGGCGGTACCGGCCTGGTGGGTATGTGGAAAGCCTTTGCAGAACTTGAGGCGTTAGGCTGGTTGAGTAATACGAGAAGACCTCGTATGGTGTCCGTGCAGGCGGAAGGTTGTGCGCCCGTAGTCAAGGCTTTTGAAAACGGCGCATCCTTTTGCGATTTTTGGACAAATGCGCATACACTGGCATCCGGGCTGCGGGTGCCAAAGAGCTTTGCAGATGCACTCATCTTGCACGATATACGCGAGAGTCAGGGGACTGCTGTAGCAGTAAACGACGAATCCATCCTGGATGCCCAGCGCAAACTTGGCAGGATGGAAGGGATCTTTGCTGCGCCCGAGGGTGCTGCTACACTGGCTGCTCTCGAAGCGCTTCTTAAAAGAAAGTGGGTACAGCCTGATGAACGTATTGTGCTATTTAACACCGGGTCGGGTTTGAAGTATTTGGATCAATTTTAGGGAACGACGAATATATAGCACACAGGTTAAAAAATACTGGACGGAGGAATTCCGTCCAGTATTTTTTTAGCCCTGAAGAATCTACGCTTCGTATTCCGCTGCTTCTTCATCCACCATCATAACAGGTTCATCAGCGGGCTTACGGTCGAGGAATTGAAGGGCAAGCGCAACGACTTTGGTGTAATATTTGGTTTCACCTTTGTCCTCATACTTGTCTGTTTTGAGCCGGCCTTCGACAAAGACAAGGCTGCCTTTCTTCAAATATTGCTGGCTGATTTCACCGAGCCGTCCCCACGCTTCAACATTAACCCATTCGGTATATTCCTTGGTCTCGTTGTTGCTCTTCCAGCGTTGGGTGATCGCCACGCTGAAATGCGCCACTTTCTTGCCGTTGGGCGTGAAGCGCGACTCTGGTTCTTTTCCCAGATAGCCGATCAGTTGGACTCGATTTAGAGCGGGCATGATTTCCTCCATTCGTTGCCTTCAAACGGGTTCGGACTTTTAGAGGCCATGTGTCTGTGTTCCATACGAATCTCCTTTTTCTCTAAAAGAATATTTGGTTGTAAAGCCATTTTAGCACAAATTTTCTAGGTGTCAATGTAAAATTTTCGCAACTTTCAAAAATGTCACCTCCGAGAAAACAAAAACCCAGCGCCTCGCGCTGGGTTCCTGCTGGAATAATTTGTAGCCTGTTGGGGTTATACTTTCTTGAGAACCGGAAGGCCCGTTTTCATTTCGACAACGGTATAGCCAGTCGGCACGGATTCCAGCACGCCTTCCTTGATCTCTTTCGCGAAGAAGAACAGGACGCGCTCTTTTCCACTTGCTGCCTGTTGTCTCTTGGTATGCAGGTAGTAAGTCACACCTTTAGAATTGGTGAACGAATAAGCCATTTACTCTCCTTTCTGAATTTGGACACCAAAAGTGTAGCACATATTTTCTAGGCCTGTCAACAAGGATTTTTTCGTAATGACTAGACAAATGATAATCGCGACCACTCTCGAAGAACTGCGCTCAGCCCGCCTCCTTCTGGACGGGCCGGTCGGATTCGTGCCTACGATGGGCTTTCTCCACGCCGGGCACATTTCCCTCGTCCGCCGGGCGCGGGATGAATGTAAAAGCGTCGTGGTCAGCATCTTCGTCAACCCGACGCAGTTCGGACCGAACGAAGACTTATCCAAATATCCGCGCGATCTCGACCGGGATTTGCGCCTGCTGGAAGAAGCCGGCGCGGACCTGGTCTGGACGCCAACTCCCGAAGTGATGTACCCGCCCGGGTTCCAAACGTGGGTCGAGGTCCAGGAAATGACCCAGCCGCTCGAAGGTGCGCAGCGCCCCGGTCACTTTCTCGGCGTCACAACCGTCGTGGCAAAACTGTTCAACGCTGTTCAGCCGACGAAAGCCTATTTCGGACAAAAAGACGCGCAGCAGGCGGCTGTCATCCGCCAGATGGTCAGAGATTTAAATTTCCCGATTGAGATCGTTGTCTGCCCGATCGTGCGTGAGCCGGATGGACTCGCCATGTCGAGTCGGAACGTGTATTTGGATACCGAACAGCGCAAAGCAGCGACAGTGCTGTATCGGGCTTTGAGCGCGGCAAAAGATGCGTATGAGAAAGGCGAGCGTGATGCGGAAAAGTTAAGACGGATGATGAAAGAAGTGATCGAGCGCGAGCCACTGGCGCAAATGCAATACGTTTCCTGCGCCGATTACGATACGTTGCAAGAATTGGATAAAGTGACCGGCAAAATATTGCTTTCGATGGCAGTGTTCATCGGCAAGACGAGATTGATCGATAATTTCGTGCTTGGGTAAATTTGTAGGGGCGGAGCGCCGCTCCGCCCCTACATTTGTTTTATAATCGTTTCAACTTCTATCACGGGGCATCCCATGCCTAACTCATTGAACCGACCTTTGCGCGTTTTTCTGTGCCATTCATCCAACGATAAGCCGCTGGTACGCGAGTTATATCAAAAACTGCACACTGAAACATGGATTCAACCATGGCTAGATGAAGAGGAACTTTATCCAGGACAGGATTGGGATATTGAAATCGAAAAAGCTGTTGAACAAACCGATGCGGTGATTGTATTCTTGTCAAAGAACTCGGTCAGCAAAGAGGGTTATGTTCAAGCAGAGCTGCGTTATGTGCTGGATATCGCGCGCACGAAACCGGAAGAGACCATTTTCGTCATTCCGGTCAGGCTCGAAGAGTGCCAAGTGCCGCGCCGATTGATGATCTATCAATATGTGGATTACTTTCCTAAAGAACAACGCGACCGCACTTTTCAGCGTCTGCTAACCAGCCTGAAAAGACGCGCCGATTCACTTGGCTTGAAAACCGAAACGCCTGCGCCTGAAAAAGAATCCAAACGTTCCGGAAAATCCATTGAAGAAAAGGGATCAGCAAAGGATGGGGCGGAAACTGGCATTAGCGGCAGTGTTGTTGATTCAAATATTATTGTTGGCGACCACAATACGATTATCGTCGAGAAACCTCAGCCTGAACCAAACCAGGCATTAGATTGGCTGAATGATTATTATGCCAAGTATGCAAAACCGATCGAAGAATGGAGGACTGACAGGATCGAACTCGGCGGCATGGAATTTATGCGCGTGCCCGCCGGAAAATTTTTGATGGGAAGTACAAAAGAAAACAAATTGGCTTATGATGATGAACGACCGCAGCATACCGTGGATATTCCCTACGATTACTGGATGGCGCGCTTCCCAACTACGAATGAACAATACAGCGCCTTCGTAAAAGCCAAAGGATTGAAGCATCCTGTCGGTGACTGGGCGAAGAAGAAAGATCATCCTGTTGCCAAAGTAACCTGGAAAGATGCCATGGCATATTGCCAATGGCTGAATGGTTTGCTCAAAGGCAAATTGACTTCCGGTTTGATATTGCGTTTACCGACCGAAGCCGAATGGGAAAAAGCCGCTCGAGGCTCCCCTCTCCTTTTAGGAGAGGGACGGGGTGAGGTCAACGAATGGCCGTGGGGAAATCAATTCGATAAAAACAAGTGCAATTCAAGCGAAGGCGGGAAGGGAATAACTACGCCAGTTGGCTTATATTCGCCGCAGGGCGACTCGCCGTACCTTTGCGCCGATATGGCTGGCAACGTGTGGGAGTGGACGCACAGTTTGTTCAAGCCATATCCGTATAAAGCCGATGACGGGCGCGAAGATGAAAAAGCTTCTGGCGCCCGTGTGCTGCGCGGCGGTTCCTTCAACATTAGTCGCAGGCTCGCGCGCTGCGCTTTCCGCGGCGTCGTCGACATCGACCTCCTCGACAGCGACCCCGGTTTTCGTGTGGGGGCGTCCCCAAATCTCTCCTGATGATCTTTTGAATCTCTGTTTTCTGAATCTCTGAATTCTGTTTTCTTCCCCTCCCGCCTTCGGCGGGAATTTTTAAAATTTTTTAGAAGCCCTGGTTCATGTATAATGTTCATGCCGCTTATGGGCGGCGGGGCTGGCCGATCAACGCCCGTGTGCTGCGCGGCGGTTCCTTCAACAATAATCACAGGAACGCGCGCTGCGCTTACCGCAACGACAACGACATCAACAACCTCAACAACAACACCGGTTTTCGTGTGGTGGCGTCCCATGCCTCTCCAATTTGTGGATAAATCCTGAATGTTTCGAAACATTCAGGATTTGCCAGCGCCGGAAATGCTCTGCGTTCATGGACGCAAGCCGAGGCAAAACAGGAGAGATAGCCCGGTCAAGTCCCGGCTGAACATGACGAATGTTCAGGCAAATATAGAATAGCCCCGCGCCTTGTGTGGTTCCAAAACCATCCCGGCGCGGGGCGCATTTATGCAATTGTCCGCGATACGATCAAAGAACTTACGGTCCCCAGCGCATGTTTTCAGCAAAAGAGGTCAACACCACATTCGGACGTGTATCTGGATAAACAATTTCCGCTTCGCCGCCTTGGTAAACATCTTGGACTGGCGCAAACGCCACAACTGCCAGGCTGGCATCTGGTGCCCACAAAACTTCGTTGATGTTTTGAAAAAGATCAGGCTTGAGCTGTGCGCGGCCCGTCACGCCGTTCGTACCGGAGCGGACTAAATACATCGGCGTGTGGCCCGAGGTTGGAATCTGCGGCAGGTTATTGAAGAAGAAATACAATTTTCCATCAGGGCCAATTTGCGGGGCTTCGGCAAAATTATAGGTGCCATCTGGTGCGGAACCGGGCAGCAGAGTAGTTGCATCGCCATTCGCCGCGTTGATATACCACAAACCTGAATCGATCATTCCAATCACTGAACTGGCAGAATAGAGTCCGCTCCCATCGGGAACCCAGGTTGCGCTACAGCAGACATTTCCTCCGTCCGCGCGGTTGAAACGCACGAATGTATTGTTGGCCAGATAATAAATCCCCAATGTCCCGCCTTCGTAAAATCCAATGTTGATCAACAGCTTGCTGCCATCTGGAGAATATGCCGCGGGCGAATACACTTCGCGCACGACAGGGAAACCAGCCGAATTATCTATTTGATTTGTAAGAACGTTATTGATCGCACCTGAACCAACCGAATAAAAATTCAAGCCGCCGTGGCTGAATGCAATCGTTTGTCCGTCCGGCGACCAGGCCGGTGAGCCAACGCTGTTTGTGAAACGATCATTGTCATTCACCGGCCCGCCGTCAACCAACATGCGTCGGCCAGCGCCATTAACATCCACAAGAAACATTTGATTGTTCGAGATATAAACAACACTGCCATCTTTTGGCGAGATATCGTAAGAAGCCACATTGGCCGGTTCGAACGTGATTTGATGGATCGTTTTCCCATCGCGTTCGATGCGGAAGATTTGCACGATTCCGTTTTTGTCGTTGTTGAGAAAATATAAAGAGCGCGGCAACAAGCTGGATGCTGCTGCCGGCGCAGATGTCGGGGAAGCCAATTGCGTCGGGATGGATGTTGCCGCGGGAGAAGCGGCCGGCGTCACAATCGTTGATAACGCCTGCATGGTTTGAGCCGCGATAGTCGCAACAGGGACAGATTCTGGCGTAGCCAGACTTGGCAGCGCGCAAGCCAGAATAACCGTCGCCATCAAAAACAAAGCACTGGTAACTCGCATCCGCCTCATTGGATTCTCCTGACCAATTCGCCGCAGCGACATAGAGATCACGAAGTTCTTCTTTGCGATTACAAAAGATTCCTGGCGACCTTTGGACTTTGCGGCGAACAGAACATGCTAAACCTGTTCGAAGCGCGAGACCGGGACAACGAACAACGTTGCGCGCTTCTCGCTGGATTCGCCGGATCGTTCGGGGCGGCGGCTGGAAGCGGCCACCGTTTCACGAACCAGCGCCACCGCCGAATCAATCCTCGAATCGTCAACGCCCATCATCAGGGTTGCCACACCGCTGTGAAGCAATCCGCCCGTCGAGGCGATGCGCGTGACGCGGTATTCTGCGCTGGTCAACGCGCGGATCAAAGCATCGGCTTCGTTGTCTTTGATAATGACGATGATCATCTTCATGCTACATCTCCTCGAATTGCTCCACCGGCAGGCAAAACACGGTCGCGCCGCCAACCGTCACCGGGACGGGCGTGGGCATGGGCAGCGGCGAACCTTCCAACGGCATCGTCAAATATTCCACGCGCTGGCGGCAGGACGTACGCAGCGCAGCCAGCGCATCTCCTTCGCGTTCATCAGGCAGGCCGATCAACAGCGTGGCGTTGCCGCGACCGAGAAAGCCGCCAGTGCTTGCCAGGTAGACGACGGGCGCACCTAAAGGTTCGAGGGCGCGGGTCGCCGCGTCCACATCCTGATCGTGTACCACGGCCAGCATCAAAAGATGGATTGGTTTCATTGACAGCGCCTCCATCACAACATCTTTCTTTTAGGATACCACGATTAATCGGCGGATACTATCAACGGCGCGCGGTCAGTGACTGTGACTGTTTTTCCATTTGGAAATGACACATCAGTCTGATCATGACCGCGCACGATCTTCAATCCTTTATGTTGAATCGTCACAGGCCATGCAAACGGATTCCTGCCCTCGAGTCGGATACGCATCGGCGAAAAAATCGTCACGCCAAGAGTTTGTAAAAATAACCCGACCGGTGCGAGACCGGTCAACGCGCCGCGTTCGCCGATGCCGCTTCCACTGTCGGCGTGATAACGCGCATAAAATGTTTTATGCTGTTTCAAGTTGTCAATGACGGCATTCATCAAATGGGCGACCAAACGCGCAGCCTCGTTTTGGAATCCGTAAGCCAGCAGGCCCTCGCCGATCAAATGATTCCAGTGGAGGTAAACGCTGTTTGCCACGGTATCCGCTTCACGGTCCGGGACGAACGGAATGGCAGGCACGCCGAATGGCCGGTCGAAGCGATCCGCATCAAGAAGCGAACGTCCAATCAAAACCTGGGCGCGCTGCTCATCCGGAATGTGCGCCCACAGCGGCGCGAAGAGCGTAATATCTTCGATGGTCGCGTCCACAACACGAAGGATAAATTTATCTTTCTCTTCCAGGCCCTTGACGCTGACGCGTCCGATCTTCGAGAAAACTTTTTCGCTGGTCGCAACGAGGCCGCCGCTGCGCCACTGGAATTTTTCGATGACTTCAGACTCGCCTTTTGCATTTGGGCTGACCATTTCGCCGATCTCAACCACAGGCCGTGCCGCCGCGGGACTTTTGGATTGGATCTCGACCAACAAGCGCACCGGCGTCCCGGACTCAAAGTGCGGACGCATGTTGCCGGAGCCTTTGTGTCTGGCGATGACTTTGCCGCTTGACGTTTGTTTCGTAACGCGATCACGATACGCGTACAAAGCAAAGCGCGCATCCCAGCTTGTTTCAACGGAGGCGCGCAACGCGGCGGCTTGCGCCTGTAAAAGATTCGCATCATCGTTGCGATTAAGAATGCCCGCCATCGAGATCAGCGCGTTGGCTTCGCGATAAAGCATGGCCTCCAGCTGCGGATTATGCAGCGCGGAAATATTCACGCCCTGCGACCATGGATGCCATGTATCAAAAAGCGGATGATCCTCGAAGCCGGTTTGCAAAACATGATCCCATGACGGAATTCCATCGCGGTCGGAATCGTGATCGGGCGAAAACCAGTTCCAAAAAAAAGCCAGCAGCTTTGGGAATGCTTCTTTTATAAATTCTTCGTCTTGTGTGTTCTGATAGTAATTCCACGCGAGGCTGGCGATCAATGGCTCAGCTAAAAATTTTGCGCGCTGCCCGCCGAGGCCAGGACGCCCGTCAATGGAACCGGATTTAGTTTGCACACTCAAAAAATTTTCGACGAGTCCGCGCAGAAAATCAGGCGCGGCAGGGAGCAGGCTGGCAAGGTAATACGAGTCAAGCGGCGTTTGTCCGCTCCACGCGGGCGGATAATCATGGCCGTCGCCTCGACGCGAATTGCCGCCATCCGGTTGACGCGATTGGACAAACGATGGATTTGGCAAATGTTCGTTGCCGGAATAAAACAGCCCCAGCGCGGCTTTTTGGCTGAACGTCAGCGCGGCATCCCAATCTGCGTCGCCGGTCTGAATATCGAGCGTATCACCCGCGTCCAATAATTCGATGCGCGTGCGCTCTGCATCCCACGGACGCGCCGCGATGTGCCGGGCTGACTCGAATGAAGATTCGATTGTTGCTTCGGAAGCCAGAGTCCACGTCAGTGTGCTTGTTAATCGAGGATTGAGCGCAAGATCAACAGCCAGCGAAGGATGCGGGCCGGAACCGGGATTCGGCCCTCCGGTCATAAATAGAACCGGAGCGAGTCCGCCGGTTTGTCCCGCGAGAACATTGACCATTTGCTGCTGGGCGGGTGCGAAGGATTGACCATCCAGCGGTGTCAACGCGCCGCACAACTCGACGTTGAGCCTGCGCGCAAAATCTGTGCGATTGGCAACAACCAATCGTCCCGCCAACGCGTGCGATTCAGGAATCCAATATTCAGCAGCGACATCCAAATCTTCAAAGGGAGAAAAAGTCAGCGATAAAAAGTTTGGATAAAAGTGGCGAAGCAATAATGGCGAATGAAATTCAGTTGGATTCGTGACTGTTTTTCCCATCTCGCCAAACCGATAAAAGAGACGCATATTGCGGGCGCGCAATCCATACGTGGTTCGGATGGCGAGCGCGGCCGGTTCTCCCGCGCCAAATTCAAATTCCCAGATGTGATCGTTGACGTAATCTGTTTTGCAAAGGCGGGCGTCCGCCGCAATTGTCAGCGAAAGCGGATCGCCGGCCTTGAGTGACCAATCGCGCATAGCACTATTGTACGGGCAGATGAGCTTGAGGTCAAAGGGTATAATTTAGTTCGGCAGTGAGTTAGTTGGATCGTTCAGTAGTCGAAGACGAGGAGAAGATTTATGCCCGGACTTTATTTCGAGGAATTCAGCGTGGGACAAAAAGTCATCACGGCGGGAAGGACCGTTGCGGAAAGCGACATCGTGACCTTCGCCGGTTTATCCGGCGATTACAATTCGATTCACACGGACGCGGAATTCAGCAAGACCACGCCATTCGGCCAGCGCGTCTCACATGGACTTTTGGGTTTGTCCATCGCCTCGGGCCTCGCCATGCGGACGGGGATCATGGAAGGCACGGTCATGGCTTTTCGCGAGATCAACGAATGGAAATTCGTCAAACCGATCTTCATCGGCGACACGATCCATGCTGAATTGAGCATCACCGAGACAAAAGCTTTGCCGCGCATCGGCGGCGGCTCCGTGACAATTGCCCTCGAAGTCAAAAATCAAAGCAACGATGTTTGCCAGCGCGGAACTTGGAACGTTCTGGTGGCGTCTAAGCCGAAGTGATGTAATCAAAACGTAAAAAGTAAAAAACGCAAGAAACGCCGATATTTATGCCTGAAGACGATCCACGCGACAAATTCCGACGATTGATTAATTCCGAAGCCGAGACGCGCGCCGAGCCGCCATCCCAACCGGCACGCGCGGGCACAACGCCGACGCCCTCGCGGCCTGTGAAAGATAACATGCCGCTTCCGCGCCGCGTGGATGAAATTGACGTGGAAGGTACGCGCGTCACGCCCGCCGCGTTCGAGACGAAGACAGGCCGCCGATACGGGACTCAGCTCCCGGTTCCTCCGGTCCCGCCGCGAAACGTTGCACCGCGCTTGAATTTGGATCCGCGCAGTTTTGGATGCCTGATTCGCGGGTTGATTGTCCTTGTATTCATTCTTGTCATTATCGGCTTATGCCTTGGCTCGTTTGCGGTTTATGAATATTATTCCATTGCCAGTTCGCTTCCGTCGGTCAGCGATTTGCAGCAGCGAGCCGCACAATTCGAAACCACGCGCATTCTCGACCGCAATGGCGATTTGCTTTATGAAATCATTGATCCGAACGCGGGGCGCCGCACCTATGTGACCCTCGACAAGATTTCGCCTGCATTAGTGGCCGCAACCATTGCAACCGAAGACAAGGATTTTTACACTCATCCTGGCTACGATATTTTTGCGATCATCCGCGCCATCTGGCAAAACTACACCACCGGCGGCACGGTCTCCGGCGCTTCGACGATTACGCAGCAACTGGCGCGCGACATTCTTCTGTCACCGGAAGAACGCAGCCAGCGAACGTATCTGCGCAAGGCGCGCGAAATCATCCTGGCGGCAGAGATTACACGCCGATACACCAAAGACCAAATCCTCGAGCTTTATCTAAACCAAATTTATTACGGCAATCTCGCTTACGGGATCGAAGCCGCGGCAGAGACATACTTTGGGACAACCGCCGATAAATTGACTGTCGCACAGGCGGCGTTTCTCGCGGGACTCCCGCAGTCGCCGTCTGTTTATGACATTTACACCAACCGCGATGCGACCCTGGTGCGCGATCAACAGGTGCTGGCTTTGATGACGCAGGCCAGTTACGAGCAGAACTGTATAAGAGTCAGCAACAGTCCGCAGCCCGTTTGTGTTAGCCCGGCAAACGCGGCGGAGGCCGCAACTGAAATTCGCAATTACAGCTTCCAGCCGCCGGTCATCAACATGCGTTATCCGCACTGGGTCAATTATGTGCGCTCGCAGCTCGAATCAAATTATGACGCGCAGACTATTTACCATTCGGGCTTTACGATTTACACGACGCTCGACCCGACATTGGAGGATTACGCTCAGCAGGTTGTCACCAGCCAGATCGCAAAACTAACTGCCAACAATGCCACGGATGGAGCGTTGGTTGCCATCCAGCCATCCACAGGCGAAATCCTTGCGATGGTCGGCTCGGCAGATTATTACAACGCGGCTATTTCTGGACAAGTCAACATGGCAGTCAGCGAGACGCGCCAGCCCGGTTCATCCATCAAGCCGGTCAATTATGTGGCCGCGTTTGAAAAGGGCTGGACGCCCGCCACATTGATCTGGGATGTGCCTTCTCAGTTCCCGCCATCGGGCGATCCCAACGACCCGCGCCCGCCGTACATCCCCGTCAACTACGATGGAAAATTTCACGGCCCGCTTACGGTCCGCATGGCGCTGGCAAATTCGATCAACATTCCCGCCGTGAAGACGCTTCAATTTGTCGGCATTTACGGCGACCACGGTTTTATCGCCATGGCGAATCGTTTGGGAATTACGTCGCTCACTCGCAGTGATTACGGCCTGTCGCTGACACTGGGCGGCGGCGACGTGAGTGTGCTCGAAATGACCGGCATGTATTCGGTCTTTGCAAACGGCGGGGTGAAAGTGCCGCCCGTTTCGATTCTCAAAATCGTGGATCATCTGGGCAATGTTGTTTATCAATACAATCCTCCAAAAGGCGATCAAGTCATCAGCCCTCAACATGCTTATCTGATCACATCCATTCTTTCTGACAACCAGGCGCGCGCCATGGAGTTTGGGACAAATTCGGCGCTGAATCTTGCCTTCCCGGCGGCAGCCAAAACCGGGACGAGCAACGATTTCCGCGATAACTGGACGCTCGGTTACACACCGGACCTCGTGACCGGCGTCTGGGTTGGCAATGCAGATTACACGCCGATGGTCAACACGACCGGTCTCACAGGCGCGGCGCCGATCTGGTCACAGTTTATGACGTTCGCTGTCCCGTATGTGACGAATGGGCACCCGAGTCCGTTCGTTCGTCCCGCGGGAATCGTGGAGGAAACCATTTGCGCGCTGTCTGGCACACAGCCCTCGCAGTGGTGCAAAGGAACGCGCACTGAAGTCTTCGCATCCGATCAATTGCCTTTGCCGCCAGGCCAGGATCTGCGCCGACAGGTCACGCTGGACACATGGACCGGGCTGGAATCTTCGAACGATTGCGGGAGCGATTTCACCGACCAGCAAACCGTGATCAACGTCAGTGATCCGTGGGCGATCAAATGGTTCGGCACAAAGGATGGGCGCAACTGGCTCAGCAGCCACGACTTTCCGGTTCCCCCGGTCATAGCTCCGTCACGGGAATGCAATAAAAATGATCCGCGTCCGACGCTGACACTCAATGTCAACGAAGGCGATGTTGTCGCACAATCCACGCTTGCCATCACGGGCACTGCGGATGCTACTGGCGGTTTCAAATCGTGGAAGCTCGAATTCGGGCTGGGTAATGATCCCGGCGGCTGGACAATGCTCGCGCAGAGCAACCAGCCCATTGACGACGGGTTAATGTTCAACTGGGATTTATCCAACATACCAAACGGACCTGTCACACTGCATCTTCGCATGATTGGTGCGAACGGTTACGCCGAACGATTTGTCCACTTTACGCTTCAAGCCCCGACGCCGACTCCGCCGCCGACTTTGACGCCTGTCCCCACGCCGACAAATACCCCCGCGCCGATCATCCCGACTGACACGCCGGTCAATACGCCAACCGACACGCCATTTCCAACCGATACGCCCATCGTCGTTATACAAACTCCATAGGTTCAGCCATGCGCCTCGAAGATTTGAATTGGATGGACGTCGAAAAATACCTTCAACATGAAGACCGGTTGATGTTGATCTTTGGCTCGACAGAGCAACATGGTTATCTCAGTTTATTGACCGATATAAAGATCCCGCTTGCGTTAGCAGACTCTGCTTCACAGGCAACGGGCGTGTTGGTCGCACCACCGCTGAATTTTGGCGTGTCACCGTATTTCCTTGCGTATCCGGGAACGATCAGCTTGCGCGTCAGCACGCTGATTGCGGCGGCGGAGGATATTGTCCGGTCAGCATACGGACACGGCTTTCGGCGCATCCTTATCATCAATGGTCACGGTGGGAACTCACCCGCGCGGAATCATCTTCATGAAGTCAACAATTCGTTACCCGATTTGAAACTGAATTGGTACGACTGGTGGTCATCTCATTCGGCTGAGGCGGTCGCTGTCAAACATAATATCAAACCGGCTCACGCCAACTGGCTGGAGGCTTTTCAGTTCACTGTCGTTGGGGACATGCCCGAAGGAAACAAGACTCCGCCCAAAGTCCCGAGCGCGATCGTGGATGCAAAAACCGCCCGCGAGGTTTACGGCGACGGGTCGTTCGGCGGTCCGTACCGTGTCGGCGACGATATCATGCGCGAACTTTTCGACGCGGCACTGGAAGATATATTGAAATTGTTAGAATTCGATTAGTTACGCATAAAGGCCAATTGGATTCGAGGGGCGAGTGGTAGAATCCTTCGCATTCAATGATCGGAGGAACAACTCATGTACATAGACCCTAACACCGGTGGAATCCTGTTCCAGGCACTGGCTGCGGCTTTCGTGGCGGTCTCAGGTTTGCTTTTAGTGTTTTCCGGGAGAATTCGCAGTTACATTTCACAGCTTCGCCGCAAGGCGCGCAAAGACAAAACGGAAGACCAGGAGTAAGCCAAAGACATTGCCAGGGTTTGCAGCACAGAAAATGCTGCAAATCTTTTTTGGCCGGGGCCATCTTCGAATCTGAAGTCATCGAAACAGCGAACCTGCCAGCAAGACAATTATTGCTCTATCTGCGGAGTCACAAGGTATTTCCGAGAATCCAATCATGTCAAAATTCAGCCGACGCGATTTTATGAAGTTTACGGTTGCGGCATCGGGGACATTGGCGCTTTCCAAATTCATTCCGCAAACATCCTGGACGAAGATCAATCAGAGCGCCTCCCTGCCAAATGTTCTAATTTTTGTCTTTGACGCAATGTCGGCGAAAAATTTATCGGTTTATGGATATCCTCGAAAGACATCCCCGAATCTCGAACGATTTGCCGAGCGCGCGACTGTATTCAACGCTCATTATTCCGCCGGGAGCTTTACGACCCCCGGAACAGCGTCCCTGCTGACAGGATTGTATCCGTGGACGCATCGCGCCATCAACGAAGCAGGGCTGATTGCCCGCGACCTTACCGAACGAAATATCTTCAAACTGACCGGCGAAGATCGGTATCGCGTGGCGTATTCGCAAAATATCTGGCCCAACTATTTCTTCGGCCAATTCCAGCAGGATATAGATAAAATAATTTCACCGGGATCATTTGGCCAGGTGGATTATTTGATTGGGGAAAAATTCGATAAATCCCTGCAAACCAACCTGCGGGCGTTCGATGATTTCCTGTTCCAAAGCGAGAATCCTCCGGCATCGCTGGTGTTTGGCCTCATCGAGCGAATCCTTTTCCGCAGGACGGTCACTCTTACGAATCAGGGAGGTTATCCGAATGGCCTGCCGCGATTATCGGATTATCCCTTGTATTTTCGGCTGCAGGATGTTTTTGACGGAGTAATAAAAAGCATAGAAAATTTGAATCCGTCATATATGGCTTACTTCCACTTCTGGCCCCCGCATGATCCTTACAACCCGACGAAGCAGTTTTACCGCACCATGGACGATGGCTGGAGTCCGGTCGAGAAGCCGGATCATCCGCTGGGTGATCATGTCCCAGCCAAGAAACTGTACAGCGAACGCCGCGCCTACGACGAATTCATTGCCAGCACGGATGACGAGTTCGGCAGATTGCTGGACTTTCTGGAAAGCAGAAAGATACTTGACAACAGCTATGTGATCGTCACCGCCGATCACGGCGAACTGTTCGAGCGAGGCGAGAGAGGCCATATCTCGCCCCTGCTTTACGAAGCAGGCATCCGCATCCCGCTGTTGATTTCTGCACCCGGCCAGACCTCCCGACAGGATGTCCACACACCGACCAACAGCGTGGACCTTCTGCCCACTCTGGTGCATCTGTCTGGTCATCCGCTCCCGGACTGGCGGGAAGGAGAATTGCTGCCGGTGTTGGGTGGGCAGGAGATACCGGGCCGGAGCATGTACACGCTGTATGCCTTGAAGAATCCCGCTTTCAAAGCACTCTTCCGGTTCAGTGTAGCGATGAGGAAGGACAATTACAAAATGATCTTCTATCGTGGGTATTATGCGGAGGATCATTTTGAGTTGTATGATCTGGAGCAGGACCCGGAAGAGCTGAATGATTTATATCCGGGCAATCCGGCGATTGCGGTGCAATTGCGCGAAGAACTTCTGACCAAGTTGGAGAAAGTCAACGCTGGTTATCCGAGCTAGCCGCCGGCGGTTTCACAACCAGAATTGAATCATGCCAACCTTTACTCGACGCGATTTCATGAAATTAATGGCTGCCACATCAGGGACATTGGCGCTTTCCAAATTCATTCCGCAAACATCCTGGACGAAGATCAATCAAAGTACTTCCCTTCCGAATATTTTGATCTTCCTTTTCGATGCAATGTCGGCGAAAAATTTATCGGTTTATGGATATCCTCGAAAGACATCCCCGAATCTCGAACGATTTGCCGAGCGCGCGACTGTATTCAACGCTCACTATTCCGCTGGAAGCTTTACAACTCCCGGGACGGCTTCGCTGTTCACCGGGTTATATCCGTGGACGCACCGCGCCATCAACGAGGCGGGGTTAATTGCCCGCGACCTTACCGAACGAAATATCTTCAAGCTGACCGGCGAAGAGCGTTACCGGTTGGCATACGCGCAGAATGTTTGGCCCAACTATTTCTTCGGCCAGTTCCGGCAGGATATAGATAAGATTTTGCCTGTAGGGTCTTTTAGTCAGGTTGACTATATGCTTGGGGAAAAATTCGATAAATCCCTGCAAACCAACCTGCGGGCGTTCGATGATTTCCTGTTCCAAGGCGGGAATCCACCGGCGTCGCTGGTGTTTGGCCTCATTGAACGCGTGCAGGTACAAAGGCAATTGGCTCATACGCCCTTGCGCGGATACCCGAACGGCTGGCCGCGCTTATCGGATTATCCAATTTTCTTTCAATTGCGAGATGTTTTTGATGGAGTGAAGAACAGCATAGAACAACTAACTCCATCTTACTTTGCTTACTATCATTTTCACCCTCCGCACGACCCCTATACTCCGACGAAGCAGTTTTACCGCACCATGGACGATGGCTGGAGTCCGGTCGAGAAGCCGGATCATCCGCTGGGTGATCATGTCCCAGCCAAGAAACTGTACAGCGAACGCCGCGCCTACGACGAATTCA